>JBPYFL010000059.1:0-52375 GCA_051986485.1 Streptosporangiaceae bacterium
CGCCGGGCCGTGGTGCGGCGGGCCGGGGCGCTCCTGGCCGCGCGTTGGCTGGTGATGGCACTGGCGGACGCGTGCCCGGTCCGCCGCGAGCGTCTCCGGGCCGCGGCGCCGCCGGCCGTGCCGGGCCGGCGGACCCATCGGCCTGGTCGGGCTCTCCCGCCGCCGGCTGCCGGGCTCCTGCGTCCGGCCCGGCTGCGGCCCCGTCCGCGCTGTCCGGCGGAGCCGGGATCGGCGAGCGGGCCTGGCCGTCCGCCGGAGCGGGCGTCGGCGGTGCTGGGGTCGCGGGCGCCTGTTCCGCGGCTTCGGCGGCGGGAGCCGCCGGGGCGGCCGGCCGCCGTGCGGGCGACGGAGCCGGGCGCTGCGCTGCCGCCTTCCCGTCCGCGCCGGACGGGGCGGCTGCGGGCCGCTTCGCCTGCTTGGTGTCCTGCTTGCGCGCCGCCTGCTCGGCCGTAAAGGCCTCGGTAAGCCGACGGACCACCGGCGCCTCGATCGTGGAGGACGCCGAACGAACGAACTCGCCCATATCCCGGAGCTTGGCCATTACGGCCTTGCTCTCTACACCGAACTCCTTCGCGAGTTCGTAAACCCGGACCTTCGCCACTGCTCTCCTCTACCGGGACGGCCGACCCGGGAGCGAGCATGCTCCGGACCGGCGTCAGCCTGTCGTATTCATCGCCGCGTGCTCATCGGGCGGTCATCGCAATCTCGACCCGCTTTCCCGACTTGTGGTTCGTCATTACTGACCGTTACTGCTGTTCATGTCGTCAAGCCTGGCCTCTATGCTCCCAAACCTCAAGGTCATGGGCGAGCGCACTGACATCGAGCGGCCCCGGCAGGCGAAAGGCCCGCGGAAGCGCCCGGCGCCGCATCGCTCGCTGCAGGCACCTTTGGGCAGGGTGCACGTAGGCACCCCGTCCTGGCATCCGGCCCCGGTGGTCGGGCACCACCTGGTTCCCGATCACCACCAGCCGGAGCAGGTCGGGCTTGGCCGCACGGACCTGACATCCCACACAGGTGCGTACCGTGCCCGACGGGACCGCTCGGCCATTCACCCGCAGTCTACCGCGCTGGCGCGTCCGCTGGCCCTGGCACCGGCCCGGCAACATCATCTCCCTGACCGGGACCTTCGGGACCTCCTTGTCCGGGACCCTCGGGCCGCGGCCGGTCCGGGCGGATATCAATGCGCCATCCGGTCATCCGCGCCGCCAGCCGCGCGTTCTGCCCCTCCTTGCCGATCGCCAGCGAGAACTGGTAGTCGGGAACGACCACCCGGGCCTCGCGGGCCTCTGGATCGACAATTTCCACCTGGGTCACCCGGGCGGGCGAGAGCGCATTCGCCACGAATTCGGCGGGGTCATCGGAGTAGTCGACGATGTCGATCTTCTCGCCATGCAGTTCCGCCATGACGTTACGGACCCGTTGGCCCAGCGGGCCAATGCACGCGCCCTTGGCGTTCACTCCCGGCTGGTGCGAGCTGACGGCGATCTTGGTCCGGTGACCGGCCTCCCGGGCGATCGCGGCGATCTCCACCGCGCCGGCCGCGATCTCCGGGACCTCCATCGCGAACAGCTTCTTCACCAGGTTCGGGTGGGTACGTGACAACGTGACCGACGGGCCCCGGTGGCCTTTGCGGACGTGCAGCACGTAACAACGCAGCCGCTCGCCGTGCGCATACCGCTCGCCGGGAACCTGCTCGGGCGGCGGCAGGATCGCCTCGATCTTGCCGAGGTCCACCAGCACCGCGCGCGGGTCCTTGCCCTGCTGGATGACGCCGGCGACGACGTCGCCCTCCCGCCCGGCGTATTCGCCGAACGTGAGCTCGTCCTCGGCGTCCCGCAGCCGCTGCAGAATCACCTGCCGCGCGGTCGTCGCCGCGATACGGCCGAAGCCAGTCGGCGTGTCGTCGTATTCCCGGACGACCTCGCCCTCCGGGCCGGTTTCGGCCGCCCAGACGGTGACGTGGCCGCTCTGCCGGTCCAGTGCGACCCGGGCCACCGGCGCGGCGCCGTCGGTGCGCTGGTAGGCGACGAGCAGGGCGTCCTCGATGGCCTTGATGACCAGGTCCATCGAGATGTCCTTCTCGCTCTCCATGCCGCGCAGGACGTTCATGTCAATGTCCATCGCGCTCCCCCCTGTCCCCGCGGCCAAACTCCAGCTCGATCCGGCCGGTGCCGAGCTCGTTGTAGCCGAACGTGCGGTGCTCACCATCGATGTCGAGGACAACACCATCCTCACCCGCCGTGACGACCCGGCCTTGGAGGGCACGAGCGGCGTTGCGCTCGGCTTCCGGCTCGGGTTCATCCGCGGTCAGCGGCACGCTGACCAGCCTCCCGACCGCTCGCCGCCAGTGCCGCGGCTGTGTCAGCGGCCGGTCGACGCCGGGGGAGGAGACCTCGAGGGTGTACGGGGAGTCCCCCATTGCCCCAGAGGCGTCCAGCTCGGTGGACAGGGCGCGGCTGATCTCCGCCATTTCGTCGAGTCCGACGCCACCGTCGGCGTCGACGATGACCTTCAGCACGCGCCGCCGCCCGGCGGGAGTGACGTGCACCGATTCGAGGTCCATGCCTCCGGCGCGGACCACGTGGCCAGCCAGGCCCGTCAGGCGCTCGTGCTCCTCGGGGCCGATCCCGTTACCCGCGCGGCGGGCAGCGGCGGGACCGCGACCCGCCGGGTCCGGGCGCTGCCGGGCGTGACCGGAGCCAGCGCGCATCATGACCTCCTCGCCCACCACTTACGCTGGGTATTGCCTGCTCCAGCCTAACCGGGCCGGGCCGCGAGAGATCCCTCCCGGCCAAAGCGTGCTGCCGCGGCTGGACCAACGACCGCAACGGCCGGGATCATGCAAAGCTCACACCGCCCATGCGATGCTTTCCGGGTGCCGCCAGGACCTACCCGGCGAGCCGTGCTCGCCGCATCCACGCTCGCCGCAGCATTCCTCGGAACGGCCGGCTGCGCCACGCTGAACGCCGCGTCGGCCGCGGCGAGGGTGTCGCCGGACGTCACCACGCTGCGCGCGGCGATCGCCGCCGAGACCGCCATGATCGCCCGGTACACGGCCACGGCCGCCGCGCGCCCGGGGCTGCGGTCCGGCCTCGGTCCGCTGCTCGGCGACCATCAGGCTCACCTGGCCGAATTGCAGCACCGCCTGGTGGTGCCGCCGAACCCGGCGGTGCCGACGGCGGCGGCTCCGTCCGCCCGGCCGGGCACCGAGCCCGCACCGCAGGTGCCGGCGGGCGATGCTGCGGCGGTGTCCGCCCTCATCTCGGCCGAGCGGGCCGCCGCCGCGCGGCTGGTCGCTGAGCTGCGTTCGGTCACCCCGTCGTTCGCCCAGCTGCTCGCCAGCATCGCCGCGTGCGAAGCGACGCACGCGACGGCCCTGGAGGCCCTATGACCGGCCCGATGACCGGTCCCACAACCGGCCCGACGACCGGCACCCCAGCGGTCGCCGCGCTGCAGGCCGCGCTGGCTGCGGAGAACGCCGCGATCTACGGCTGCGGGGTGGCGGGGGCGCACCTTTCCGGCGGGCAGCTCGATGCCATCACCCGTGGATGGAATGAGCACCGGGCTGGGCGCGACCAGCTCGAGGCAATGCTGCGGGCACGCGGAGCCCAGCCTGCCGCCGCCCTTCCCGCGTACCGGCTGCCGCACCCGGTGAACGGGCCGGCAGAAGCCGTTTCGCTGGCGCTGCTGATCGAGGACCGGGTGACCGCTGCCTACCTCGGGCTCGTTGCGCTGCCCGACGCCGGCCTGCGCTCCTTTGGCGCGGCGGCGATGCAGGACGCGGCGACCCGCGCGGTCGGCTGGCGGGGAGGCACCATCGCCTTCCCGGGGTTGCCCGCCAGCGCGATCAGCTCACCGCAGGCTCGCAAGACCGTCCGCCCATAGCCGGAACGGGTCAGCCGCGGAAGCCGCCGTCGCCCGCCGGGGCCGGCGGGAGCGCGCGGGCCTCTCCCTGGCTCCGCTCGTGCTCATCCCGCAGCACCCGGCGGAGGATCTTCCCGATCATGTTCCGCGGGAGATCCTCGCGGAACTCGATCATTGCCGGGACCTTGTAGCCGGTGAGCCGCTTCTGGCAGAACCTGCTCAGTTCCTTGACGGTCGGCTCGTATCCAGGCGCCGGGATCACGTATGCCTTGACCACCTCGCCCCGCCGCGAGTCCGGGACGCCGATGATCGCGCAGTCCTTGACCGCCGGGTGGGCGTTGAGGACTTCCTCGACCTCAGACGGGTAGATGTTGAAACCGTCCGAGATGATCACGTCCCGCTTGCGGTCGATCAGGGTGAAGAAGCCGTCCGGGCTCATCATCCCGATGTCGCCGGTGCGCAGCCAGCCGTTGACCAGTACCTCCTCGGTCTCCCGCTGCTGGTTCCAGTAGCCGGCGAAAACCTGCGGGCCGCGGACGATCAGCTCGCCGGCCTGCCCGACCGGCACCGGGCGCCGCGGGTCGTTCTCGTCCACGATCCGCGCGTCGGTGTTCGGCACCGGCAGCCCGACCGAGATGTGCCGGGCGTTGCCGTCGAGCGGGTTCGCCATCACCACGGGGGACGCCTCGGTCAGCCCGTAGCCCTGAACTACCCGCGCGCCGCCCGTCACCCGGCGGAACTGGTCGACGGTCTGCCTGGGCAGCGCCATCGCACCCGAGACGCAGGTGCGGATCGAGTCAAGCCGGACCGAACGCGCCTTCGGGGATTCGGCGATCTGCTGATAGATCGGCGGAACCCCCGGGAAGATGGTGGGCTTCCAGCGCCGGATCGCGCTGAAAACCAGGTCCAGGTCGAACTTCGGCACCAGCACCAGCGTCCCGCCGACCAGGACGCACGTGGCCAGGCCCAGCGTCAGCCCGAACACGTGGAACAACGGGAGCACTCCCAGCCCGACCTCCTGGCCGGGCCGGCGTGCCGGGTCCCACGCCTGTACCTGGTACGCGTTCGCCACCAGGTTGTAATGCGTCAGCTTCGCGCCCTTGGGACGGCCGGTCGTGCCGCCGGTGTACTGCAGACAAGCGAGGTCACGGGTGGGATCGACCGGGATCTGGTGATGGTGGCTCTTGGACCTGCTGAGCAGGTCCTGGAAGAAGAGCACCGGGGCCTCCTCCGGCACCTCCCCCGCGAGCTCGTCCCGCGCCTCCGCCGCCTTCTCCACCGGCAGCTTCAGGGCAAGCCGCTTGGACAGCGGCAGGTATTCCGTCAGCGAGGTGACGATGACGTGTTCCACCGAGGTCCCGCGCCGGCCCGCGGCCAGCGTCGGGTACATCTTGTCCAGCACGATCGCGACCCGGGCGCCGGAGTCGGCGAGCTGGTATTGCAGCTCCGACGCCGTGTACAGCGGGTTGTGCTGCACCACCACCGCGCCGCGCCGCAGGACCGCGTAAAACGCGATGACCTGCTGCGGGCAGTTCGGCAGGATCAGCGCGACCCGGTCGCCACGGTGGACGCCGAGGCCGCGCAGCGCGCCCGCGAACCGGTCCACGTCCCGCGCGAGCTTCCGGTACGTGCTGGTCCAGCCGAGGAAGGCAACCGCCCGCTTGTGCGGGAAGGACGCCGCGGCATCGTCGAGCAGCCTGGTCAACGGGACGACGGGCACCTCTACCTCGGCGGGCACACCCTCCGGGTAGAACTTCAGCCACGGTCGCGCATCGTACGGGGTCTCCATCAACCGCCCTCACCACCACTAACCCATTGAAAGGTAGCGCGTCGTAGCGGAGATTTCACTACGGATCGGTACATATGTCCATGCACTGTGCGAATGCACACCCCGTTCGGCCGTCCGGTTCCGGTCCCGCGGGCACCACGCAGACGGGTCCGGCCGGGCCGCAGCCGCGGGCAGAACGCCAGCCACCGTAGGGGCGACGGGCTCCGCCGGCTTGACCGGGAACTCCCGGCCTGATCTGAAAACCGATGTGACCAGGATCTCGAGGAAACTGGGTGGAACCGATCGGGGCCGCGTAGCGTCAGAGAGACATGGCTGCATTGCGCAGCTCCTTTATCCCGGATGGCACCTCGGGTACGATCCCTGGCTCCCTCATCCCGGCCCGCACCCGGGGTGCCACCCTTAAACCTCCCCCCTCACGCTGGCCGGCGCCCGGGCGATGACCCGACGGCACGCCGTGGCCGCGCCCGGCGCGGCTGCTCTTCCAGCCGCGACGCCGAGGCGACGAGTGACCCTGTTCCGGATGATGGCGGCCGCCGTTATGGCCGGATTGTGCGCGACCGGATGCGGCAGCCAGGCCGCGGCCGGCAAGCCGCCCGCACCGCACCTGCGGCCGCCATGTCATGGGCCGATCATGAAGTACGCGACAGCCCAGCGTCGGGGAAACGCCCCGGTTCCGGCCGTGCTCACCGCGTGGGCCTGCCCGCAGGCCGCGCCCGCGTCGGGCCCCGCCCCGGGCCCCGCCTCGCCAGCATGGCTGCTCCAGGTGGCGGGCGCGGCCGGGCCGGTTCCGGCAGCGGTCAGCCCGCGGTACCGCGCGGCGGGCTGACGGGCGTGACCACGTATTGCCGGAGGTAGAGGTCCAGGAAGGTCACCGGGCCGCGCGGGCCCGGGACGTGGTCCACATTGATGCCCGTTTCCGGGACGCCGCGGAGCTTGAAGCCGTCCAGCAGCCGGGTGGTCGCATTCCAGAACGCCCCGGTCCCGCGGTAGGCGCCGAGGAAGGTGCGTGCCGCCGCGGGGTCGTCGGTGACGATCCCAGCCGCCAGGCCAGAGGTTTCGGCGTTGGCGATGGCGGCGGCCTCCGCGGGCCCGGGCACCACGTCCACGGTGACCGTCGCCTCGTGACCGGCCTCCAGCGCCCATTCCTGGCCGCGCGGATGCGGGTGCGGCGGGAGCGACGCGGCGACCGATACGCCATCGAGCGCGGCCTGCACCACGGGCAGCATCGTCTCCCAGGCCGATTCGCAGATCAGCAGGAGATTCAGCCGGTTGCACACGCCGAGCCGGTCCAGGCTCTCGGTGATCAGCCGGGTGGTGTCGGCAGGCGCCGCGGCGCGGTCGACGTACAGCACGCCGCCACCGTCGGCGTGGGCCAGCGTCCGGACGCCATTGCGGGCGGCCTCCAGCGCGAGCGCGCGGGTGGTGTCGCCGCTGCCCCGCAGGATCACCAGCGGTATCAGGCGCGGCTGCCGGACCAGCTCCACCGCCGCCTGGCGATCCGGGGTGCGCACCAGTTGCAGCGCACCGCCGTCGAGATCTGCGGCGTCCAGGGCCGGGGAGATCACGTGGTCGAACAGGGCGGCAGACGACCGCAGCGCCGCCGCGCCGGTCCGCAGCACCCCGGCGTTGCGGGACTTGAGCAGCTGCGAGGCGATGTCCACGGTCACATTCGGCCGGGCCTCGAAATTCGCGCCCACCACGCCGATCGGCGTGCGCCGCTCCTCCAGCCGCAGCCCGCCGTCCAGCTCACGAAGCGGGGCGGCCTCAGGCGGCGGCTCGACATCCGCCAGCAACTCGATCTGCCGCGCAATCTGGCCGAGGCGTCCCGGGTCCAGCCGGAGCCGGTCCAGCAGCCCCCGGCCCAGCCCATCCGATTCGGCGGCCGCCACGTCGGCGGCGTTCGCCTCGAGCAGGACCCGTTCGCGGGAGCTCAGCCGTCCTGCGATGTCCCGAAGCGCGCGGTCGATCACGGCCGCGGGTGCGGCCGCCAGGCTGCCGGCTCCCTGGTTCGCGGCCTCCCCGCAGGCCGCGACCGCCTTCGCGGCATCGTGCGCGCCGAGCTTGTCATCAGGCATGACAACGAGGTTAGAGGCTGCCGTCCGGTGCCTGCCGTAGGCACCGGAGCACCCCGGACTCCCTGGCTGGGGACGGCGCCTTCCCGGGTCCGGGCACACCATGATGCCTGGCCCGGCATCAGCCGCCGGGCCAGGCATCAGCCCCGCGGCGACGCTGGCGCGGGAGCAGCCCGAATTTCCCCGGACCGGTTTCCGGAAAAAGCCAGTCAGCGGCCACCGAAACGGCACGATGTGCCCGGCGGGGCCCTTCCGCGCGGGACAAGTGGCGCCGCGCGGAAAAGCGCGCGTTTGACTCCCGTACCAAAAAAGCACGGTCGCAAACGGCATTAATCCGGAGGGATATGGACGACAGCGATATATGCCGGTAAAACGCGACGCACATCGCCGAATGAGTGAGAATTTT
This sequence comes from Streptosporangiaceae bacterium, assembly GCA_051986485.1. GTDB lineage: Bacteria > Actinomycetota > Actinomycetes > Streptosporangiales > Streptosporangiaceae > JBPYFL01. Next base: position 8,132 of record JBPYFL010000059.1, read on the forward strand.
AACGCTCAGAAACCGGCAACGCACCCCCGTTGCCAATTTGTTACACCGATTCCGACCCTGGGGACGCCAGGTCGCAGACCGGGCGGGTCACCGATGCGGCGAGGAAGCGAACCGGGCTGCCCGGAGTGACTGTCCTCCGGTAGCCCGGTGCCCGTTTGAGGGTCGCTACCCGGTTTTCTAAGGGGTCGGGTGGGCCGACGCGCTGCCCTGCCCGCTCGGCGACGCGGACGGCGCCGGCGACGGGCTGTTCAGCGAGGCGGGGCTGACGAACTGGCTGCCGCTCGGGCCGGCCTCGACGGCGTCGCCGGTGGCGCTGCCCTGCAGCAGCTGGTTCCAGTTCAGGAACCAGTAGGTCCAGCCGTCATCCCAGGTCCCCTGGACATGGCTGCCGGTGACGACCACCGGGTCACCCGGGACCTCCATGTTGTAGTAGGTCGTGGCAGCGTCCGGCGGGAGGTTCACGCAGCCGTGGCTGACGTTGGTTGAACCCTGCTCGCCCACCGACCACGGCGCCGAGTGCATGTAGTCCCCGCTCCAGGTGAACCGCACGGACTCGTAGACCGGGACGTTCGTATAGCCGGGCCCGGTCATGAGCACCGGGTTGCCCTTGTCGATGGTGAGGAAGTTCCCGTTCGGCGTGTCATCTCCGGGCTGCCCGGTGCTGATCGGCCAGTTGTCGATCTGCTGGCCGTTCTTGTAGATCAGGGCCCGGTGGCTGGCCGGGCTCACATAGGCGATCAACGAGTCGCCGATGTTGAAGTTCTGGGTGAGGTCGGCGGTGGCGTAGGTCCCGGGCGCTCCCTCGACCCCGGTCAGATGCGCGTCCAGGGCTACCTGGGTGCCGGCGGGCCAGTAGTCCTTGGGCCGGAAGACCATCGTCTGATTGTCATCCCAGTACCAGGCCCCGGTCACGGGATTGGAGGACGTCACCACCATCGATCGCTCGATGGCGGCCCTGTCGTTGTCCGAGATCGGCTGGCTGAACTTGAGCAGGATCGGCATGCCGACCCCGTAGGTGCCACCCTGTGCCTCGAAGATCTGGGTGCTGAAGGTGTTCTGCGGGTTCAGGGTCTGGAACGTGGTCTTCGTGGTGACCGGCTTGCCGCCGTCGCCGTCCGAGACCGCGGTCACCGTGTAGGTGGTCGATGGCGCGAGGTCCCAGGTGTTCTGCCAGACCGTCTTGTCCGAGTTGTAGCTGCCGCCGACGCTGCTGCTGCCAGCCTGCACGGTCACGCTGTGCAGCGTGCCGCGCGTCGCGGTGACGGTGAGGGCATCATTGGGCTTGACGTTCTTCGCGCCGTTGCCGGGGTTGACCGTGACGGCCGACGCCGGGGGGGACGGGTTGTCCTTGCTCCCGACTGCTTTCGCGGCCCCCGAGCATCCGGCCGCGAGCAGCACCAATGCCCCGATAAGAGCGGTAACGACAGATGCCCTCCGGTGGGCTGCCAGCGTCTCTATGCCCCGCACGCTGCACCTCCTGAAATCCCAGCAGGGTAAGCCTAGCTGCTCTCGGTCGCGGTCACGACGCGGACTGCGTTCGCCATGGGTATACCCGCTTCCGGCAAGCCAAGTGAGCCCCCGTACCCGTAGACGAAGTGTTCATTCCCCCGGGTTGCGACCGCACGCTATTGTCGCGCCATCGCTGGAGAAGGCTCCGGGCTTGCGCCTGATCAATAACACGCTCGCCTGGATAATGGCTGCGCGGCGGCTTATATTCCGCTGAATGCCGCTCAGCCCGGTGCCTCGTCCAGGCCCAGCAGGGCGGGCTGGCTGGCCAGTTCGCGGAAACAGCGGGCGGGATCGGTGACGAGCCGGCGCTCGTCCAGGCTGAGCAGGCCACCCACCCCCCGCACCTCGGCGGCCAGCACCCCGTCCGCAAGCCGGATTTCCTGGCTCACCCGGTAGGTCTTGCCGGTGCCCCACTCGAACGCGCACGAGACCTCCACCTCGTCCCCGTCGCGCAGCTCCCGGTGATACCGGATGGTCGTCTCCAGCACGACAGGGCCCACTCCGGCGGCCAGCAGCTTCTCCTGACCGACCCCGGCGGCCCGCACCAGCTCCCAGCGCGCGTGCTCCGCGTACTGCAGATAGACGGCCTGGTTCAGGTGACCGTTGATGTCGAGCTCGTACCCGCGAACCTGGACCCGCACCTGGAACGGCTCAGCCACGACCGCCGCCGGGGACCCGCTGCGCCGCGGCCGCCGGTGTCCTTCGCCACGCCATCACCGTCGCCCGGCTGTCTCCCACGTGCTGGATTCGCCGTTGGTGCTGGATTCGCTGTCCGTGCTGGACGAGCTGCCGTCCTGGGTGAGGATGGCCGTGCAGAACTTGCACCGCCGCGCCGCAACGGGGATGCTGCTCAGGCACTCGGGGCAGTCCTGCTCGGTGGCGAGCTTGTGCCGCTGGGAGAAAGACACCAGCCGGTTGACCGGCGACAGGACGAGAAAGTAGACGACCGCCGCGATCACCATGAATGCCACCGCCGCGTTCACGAAGTCGCCGTAGTTGAACTTGCTGTTGTGCACCGTGAAGTAGAGCCCGGCGAAGTTCGGCTTCCCGCCGACCGCGGTGATCAGCGGAGTGATCAGGTCCCGGACAAGCGCGGTGACCACCGCGCTGAACGCCGCGCCGACCACCACGGCGACGGCCAGCTCCACGAGGTTTCCGCGCAGCAGAAACTTCTTGAAGCCTTTCATGACTGACACCTCCTCGGGGAACGGGCGTAGCCGGGCCGTTTAGGGGGCGCGGGGACAGGGCGCGGCCCGGTGGCCGGCCGGCAGGGGGGGCCGGCCGGCCGTGCGGTTAGAACAGCACCGACATGAAAGTACCGGCTTCGCTGAAGCCGGCGCGGCGGTATGCGGCACGTGCCGCCGCGTTGAAATCGTTGACGTAGAGCGTCACCAGCGGCGCGTACAGCTGGTTGGCCACCTCCACGATCGCCGCCATCCCGGCCGACGCGAGGCCGCGGCCCCGGCTGCCGGGGCGGACCCAGACGCCCTGCACCTGGCACGCGTGCGGGGTGACCGCTCCGATCTCCGCCTTGAACACGACCTCGCCGTCCTCGATGCGGGCGAACGCCCGGCCGGTGGCGATCAGCTCGGCCACCCGGGCCCGGTACATCGCGCCGCCGTCGCCGTAGCACGGCGAGATCCCCACCTCTTCGGTGAACATCGCCACCGAGGCAGGCAGCAGGGTGTCGAGCTCCGTCGGCTGCACCCGCCGGACCAGCGGGTCCGGTTCCACCCGCGGCGGCCCGGAGATCGTCATCACCGGCTGCCGGGCGCGCACCACCCGAGCCGGCCCCCAGGCCGGCGAGAGCAGATCCCATAGCTGCTTAACGGCTTCAGCGGGGCCGACCACCGACGAGCAGCGCCGGCCCTGGTCGCGGGCGCAGGCGGCAAAGGCCCGGATGGCCTCGGCATCCGCCGCGACCGGGACCAGGTTGGCGCCGGAATAACAGACCGAGTCCAGCTCGCCGCCGCGGTAATGACCCCACACCTGCGCGCCCAGCCGCCGGGGGTCGAGGCCGGAGGCCCGCACCCGTGAGCTGACGAAGACGTTGGTCACCGGATCCCGGTCACAAAGCTCGACGACGGCGTCACGAGCGCGGTCGTCCAGCATCCGCACCGGCCGGGTCCGGGGTCCGGGGTACCGGAGGGCCGAGCTGCGCAACACGACTTCAGGGTACGGGAACCGGGCACGCGCTCATCCCCCGACGCCGAACCCCGCGGCAGCGCTCGTGCTCAATCCCCCGGCGCCTCCCCCGCTCCGCTCCTCGTGCGCTCCGCGCCCTGCGATGCTCACTTTGTCGGCGCCTCGCCTTATCCCGCGGATGGGGACGGGGCCAGCGGGGCCGGGCAGGTGGCGTTGACCGCGCCCGGGTTCTGCGGCAGCGAACCGGTGTCGAGATAGTTGTTCAGGTAGCCGTTGACGCAGGTGTTGGGCGGGTTCTGCAGCGACTGGACGTGGTTACCGCCGCCTTCCACCACCACCATCCGGGCGGAGGGCAGCAGCTGGTGCGCCACCTGCGCGCCCGCGTACGGGGTGGCCGCGTCACCGGTGCTCTGCAGCATCAGCACGCCGGGCAGGCCCTGGCCCTTGATCTGCGTCGGCGTGGACGGCCCCTGTACCGGCCAGAACGCGCACGCCGCGTTGAACCAGGCGTTGTCCCATGCCTGGTACGGCGCCGTCTGGTAGACGGTCCGGGTGTCTGAGTCCCATTTCGCCCAGTCCCGTGGCCAGTTCACGTCACTGCACTGCACCGCGTTGTAGACCGCGAACTGGTTCTCGTTCTGGGTGCCGTACAGCTGGTACTGGCTCACCAGGGCGCTGCCGGCCTGGTTCCGGGTCGCGCCCGGGGCATGTGCGAACTGGGCGAGCGCCGACGCCAGGTCCGGCCAGAGCTGGTTGTCGTATCCGCCCTGGAGGAAGGTGTCATCGAGCTCGTCCGGGCCGACCTCCGGGCCGTTGCGGCCGGTGATCGGATGCTGCGCGAGGTAGGCCCGGACCCGGTACCACACCTGCTGCACCGCGGACGCCGTGCTGCCCAGGCCGTAGCTGCCGTTGTTGGCGGCGACCCAGCCGTAGAAGGCGGTCATCCGCTTCTGGAAGGCATAGTCCTGGTCGATGTTGTCCTGGTACCAGACGCCTTTCGGGTCCACGGTGCTATCCAGGACCATCCGCCGCACGTGGCTGGGGAACAGCGTGCCGTACAGCTCGCCCAGGTAGGTGCCGTAGGAGTCACCGACGTAGGTGATCTGCGGCTGGCCGAGCGCGGAGCGGATGCTGTCCATGTCGCGGGCGGTGTCGGCGCTGGTTATGTGCGGCAGCAGCCACCCGTACCGCTGCTCGCAGTCGTTGGCGTACGTCTGGGCCCGCGCCTCCAGCGCCTGCTCGGCACTGGCGCTGGCGGGAACGTAATCGGGGCGGACCCCGGCGAAGAACGACGGGTCGCAGTGCAGGGCGGGGACGCTGGACCCGACGCCGCGCGGGTCGAAGCCGATGATGTCGTATTCCGATGCCACCGACTTGTTCAGCCCGTTCGCCACGTCGCTCGCCAGGCTCAGGCCGCTGCCGCCCGGCCCTCCCGGGTTGACCAGCATCACGCCCTGGTACCTGCCGGCAGGCGCGGTGGCGGGAACCCGCGACAAAGCGATCGTGATCTTCCGGCCCTGCGGATTCTGGTAGTCCAGCGGCACCTGAATGCTTGCGCACTGCAGGCCGTTGAGGCCGGAGCCGCAGGAATGCCAGCCCAGCCGGCCGACCGCGGCGGCATCGGGAGACGGCTGCCGCTGGCCCGCTGGCGAGGCATGGCCGGGCCCGCTGGATGGCGCGGGCTGCGAGTGCGCCGCCGAGCAGCCCGCCGCGGCCGCCGCAACCAGGGTCGCCAGGGTGGCCACGATCAGGCCCGTCCGGCGGCGGGCCGTCGGGGGGCCGACACGTTCTGCCACCGGGTCAGCATAGCGGCCGGTCCGCCGGACCTGACCGCGAACGCCGTGCTCGCCGCGGCCGGGCGCGGTGCGGCTCACGCGTTCTGCTGCTGCTGCCGCTGCCGCTCCTCGAGCGCCTTCCGGTACTCGGCCACGACCATGTCGGTGAGTTCCTGGGCCGAGGTCTCGGAACTGCGCTTGTCCAGGGTGATCTCGCCGCCCTGCAGCAGGTTCACCCGGTCGCACACCTCGAGGACCTGGGCGTAGTTGTGGGCGATGACGATGATCGAGATGTCGCCGCGTTTCTTCAGGTCCCGGATCAGGTCCAGGATCATCGCCGCCTCTTTAGCGCCCATCGCGGCCAGCGGCTCATCCAGCAGCAGCACCTTGGCGTCCGAGGAGTAGACCGAGCGGGCGACCGCGATCGCCTGCCGCTGCCCGCCGGACAGCGACGCGACCGGGACGTCCACCGAGGCGATCTTCACGCCCATGTCGTCCAGGTGCTGGCGGGAGAGCTTCTTCATCGCCCGCTTGTTCAGCAGCGGCCAGCGCACCAGTTCCCGGTTCAGGAACATGTTGTTGTAGACGGTGAGCTGGTTCACCAGCGCCAGGTCCTGGTATACGGCGTCGACGCCGCGTGCCCGGGCGTCGTCCACCGACTTAAAGTTGACCTGCTGGCCGTCGAGGATGATCCGGCCGGTGTCCGGCGGGTGGAAGCCGCAGAGGATCTTCATCAGGGTGGACTTGCCCGCCCCATTGTCGCCGATCAGGCCGAGCACCTCGCCGCGGCCAAGCCGCAGGCTCACGTCCCGCAGCGCGACCACCGCGCCGAAGCGCTTGGAGACGTGCTCGGTCCGCAGCGCGTCGCCCGCGTCCGGCGGCGCCGCCTGGCCTTCCGCGGCGGTGCTGGTCATCAGGACCTCCCTGCTGCCCGGAGCCGGGCTAGCTGCATGTTGGCGATCATGGCGACGAGGATCGCACCACCGAAGATGATGTTCAGCGGGTTGGCGCTGACTCCCTTGATCTGCACCCCGTTCAGCAGGACCGACAGCACGAGCGCGCCGAGCGCGCCGCCGATGATCGTCCCGGAACCGCCGGCCAGCGCGGTGCCGCCGAGCACGGCCGCGGCGACCGCGTAGAACATCGGCGTGTACCCGCCGGAACTCGGGTCGATGGTGCTGTTGTAGAAGGCGATCTGAACGCCGACCAGCGCGCCGAGGAAGCTGGTGATCATGAAGTTGCCGTACCTGATCCGGCTGATCGGGATCCCGGCCTCCCGGGCGCCCAGCGCGTTACCGCCGACCGAGACCGTGTACAGCCCGTACCGGGTGCTGGTGAGTACGACGTGGAAGATCGCCACCAGGACGACCGCCCAGATGAACATCGACCAGGAGGCGGCGCCGGTCTGCGCGCCGAAGAACTTCCCGATGCTCTGCACGCTCGGCGAGATCGTCGCCGGCTCGGCGTGCGAGGTGGTGAGCACGATCCCGAGCAGCACGAACCCGGTGCCGAGGGTGGTGATGAAGGAGGGCACCCGCAGCGCGACCGTGATGAACCCGTTGACCCAGCCGATCCCGACGCCGATCAGCAGCGTGATGATCACCGCCGGCCAGGCCGGCACGCCCCAGAAGTCGACCAGGTAATGCAGCAGGAACGGGGACAGCGTGAAGACGAACCCGACCGACAGGTCGATCTCCCCGCAGATCAGCAGCAGCACTTCGCCGATCGAGATGATGATGTACTGCGCCGCCACCCCGGACAGCAACGTACTGGCGTTCGACGATGAGAAGAATGTGCTGGTGGTGAGGCCGAAGTACAGCACCAGGGCGACCAGGACCACCAGCACCGTGGCCTCGCGCTGCTTCAGGAAGAGCCTGCCGCCCGAGCGGAGGTAATCCCAGACGGTGCCGCGACCGCCCGGCCCGCCTGCCGGGCCGTGGCGCGCCTCGCCTACCTTGGCGCGCTGCTCGGCCGTCTCACTCACGTGTTTCTCCGTCCTGCCGAACGCCGACCCTTTGAAAGCCCGGCCAGGCCCTCGTTTCACCTGGTCAGGTACCGCGCCGACGGTGCTACGGGCCCCTTTGTGATTGACCGTAACACCGTCGGCGCGACGTCCCTATCCCGATCTGGACCTCGCTGATCAGGTACTCGTCGTGGCCTGCTGCTCCTGGATCGGCCCGCTGCGCGGGACGAGCTTCTGCGCGGTCCCGGAGCCCTCGAACCTGGTCGACTGGGTGTACGGGGCGATGTTGGTCGAGGTCACGAAGGTCAGGCCGGTGTCGGTGTTCGGCGGGTGGACCAGGCCGCCGGACAGCTTGAACAGGTACAGGTAGAGCACCGGCAGGAACCCCTGCAGGTACGGGGACTGGTCGATGCTGAAGTTCAGGGCACCGGACTTGATCCCGTCGATCGTCGGGGTCAGCACATCGAAGCCGCCCGCCGGGATCTTCAGGCCGGTGGCCGAGAGCGCCTGCGGGAGGAACGAGGTGGAGCCGGCGTCGACCGCGAACGCGCCCTTGACGTCCTTGTGCGCCTCCAGGAACGCCTTCTCGGCCGCGAGCTCGCCGGACGTGGCCGCGCCGGTCGCGATCTCGGTCAGCTGGAATTTGCCCGTCGGGTTCAGCACCGAGGCCGCCCCGTCGTAGCGCGGCTGGATGTTCCCGGTTCCCGGGGTCGCGATGAAGATCACGATGGGGCCGCCGCTCGGCAGGATCGACGCGATCTTCTGCCCCATCTGCTGGCCGGACAGGAACAGCGACTGGCCGACGTAAGCGAGCCGGTTCGTCCCGATGACGGGCTTGTCATTGACGTAGGTTCCGTCGGAGTTGTAGCTGACCACCGGGATGCCCGCGTTCATCGCGCTGGCGACCGGCGTGGTGAAGCCGGTGGCGCTGATCACCGAGGTCGCGATGCCGTCCGCCTTGGCGGAGACGGCGGTGTTGAAGTAGGACACCATCTCGGGGACGCTCGAGGTCGACGCCGATCCGCCCCAGTTGGGCTTGGCCAGGTTCAGCAGCGCGGCGGCGTCCGCGAACCCGTACTGGGTCGGCACGAAGAACGGGTTCGTGTACACGTGGTTGACGAACCAGAACTTCCATTTCGGCGTGGACGGGAAGTCCCCGACGGCACTGCCGCCGCTGCCCTTAGCGCTGCTGGAGCCGCATGCGGTGAGCAGCGCGGAGGCCGCAGCGGTGGCGCTGACCAGCCCGGTGCCCTTGAGCAGCCGCCGGCGCGTCGGGCCATCCTTCATGTTCAGGGTCTCGATGGCCTCTTCGACCTTCGGATGAATCTCTGTCATCACGGACCTCCAGATTTGGGGATAGTTCCGTGGATCAGGGCACGGCCCTGGCCCACACCGGGCCGTCGCGTCGGCCGAAGCGGCAGGCCGCACCGACGTGCTCAAGGCCGGCGTCGTCATCACGGGTGTGCGGACACGGGGGGCGAGGTGGCCCGCCGGAGGATTCCCCCTCCAGGCCGGTGCCGGCGGAGGCTGCGAACTCGATCGGCGACCCGCCCAGCACCAGGCCCGGTCGGCGTGATTCGCCGCCGACGCGCGAGTGCCCCCCTGGATGGGCTCTGGTTACCGCTCGCTGCATGGTCTTGCTGTGCCATCCGTCATGTTGAGCTTTGATGGATCGGGTTCCGTTTTGCAAGAACGCGGCCTGACGTTAAGGCTGCCGATGATCGTGTGTCAAGAGACCATCGTCCCGCTGAGCCGCACCGATATGGCCTCGTGCTATTCGGCGCCACCGATGAAACCGCTGTTCGCATGTTAGCGCTAACATATATAGTCCGGACAAGACCTCGTCAGCGCATTGAGACCGCACCGAGACCACTCTGAGACCATGCGTGACCTGCGCGGGAACCCGGAAGCATGCCAGTGCGGAGCCACCGGGCCGGTCGAAAAGCCTTTGCCAGGACCCTACTTATCGGTAATTAGCCCCGACGGTTCCGCACCGCGACGGTGCACAATGACCGTTTTGGGGACATTCCGCGTTCCGGCGCCATTGTACGGCCGTGCCGCTTGACGGAGCCTGGCCACATTTGGCCACTATGGCGAACGGCTCTCAGCCGGCCACGATCACCTGCGGGCCGCCGGCCGGACCGCCGCCGTCATCGGAGCGGCCACCCTCCGCCTCGCCGACCGGGGTGCCCATTTCCTCGGCCAGCACGGCGGCCTCCTCGATCAGCGACTCCACGATCTGCGCCTCGGGAACGGTCTTGATGACCTTGCCCCGGACGAATATCTGCCCCTTGCCGTTGCCGGAGGCGACTCCGAGGTCGGCTTCGCGGGCCTCGCCCGGCCCGTTGACCACGCAGCCCATCACCGCGACCCGCAGCGGCACCTCCAGCCCCTGCAACCCCGCGGTGACCTCGTCGGCCAGTTTGTACACGTCCACCTGTGCCCGGCCGCAGGACGGGCAGGAGACGATCTCCAGGCTGCGATCGCGCAGCCCCATCGACTCCAGGATCGCGATGCCGACCTTGACCTCCTCCACCGGAGGAGCAGACAGCGATACCCGGATGGTGTCGCCGATGCCCTCGGCCAGCAGCGCGCCGAACGCGACCGCGGACTTGACCGTGCCCTGGAACGCCGGACCCGCCTCCGTCACCCCGAGGTGCAGCGGGTAGTCGCAGCGCTCCGCGAGCTTCCGGTACGCGTTGATCATGACGACCGGGTCGTGGTGCTTGACGGAGATCTTGATATCGCGGAAGTCGTGTTCCTCGAACAGTGAGCACTCCCACAACGCGGACTCCACCAGCGCTTCCGCGGTCGCCGAGCCGTGCTTGGACAGCAGCCGCTTGTCCAGCGAACCCGCGTTCACCCCGATCCGGATCGGAACGCCAGCGTCGGAGGCCGCATCCGCGATCTCGCCGACCCGGTCGTCGAACGCCTTGATGTTTCCGGGGTTGACCCGCACCGCGGCGCAGCCCGCCTCGATCGCCGCGAACACGTACCGCGGCTGGAAGTGGATGTCGGCGATCACCGGGATCTGCGACTTGCGCGCGATCGCCGGCAGCGCCTCCGCGTCGTCCTGGCTCGGCACCGCGACCCGGACGATCTGGCAGCCGGCCGCGGTGAGTTCCGCGATCTGCTGCAGCGTCGCGTTCACGTCCGCTGTCAGGGTGGTGGTCATCGACTGCACCGACACCGGCGCGCCGCCACCGACCGGGACCGCGTTCTTTCCGCGCCCGATCATCAGCTGGCGCGACTGCCGGCGCGGCGCGAGCGGCTCCGGCGCGGGCTGGGGGAAACCCAGGTCAACAGTCATATGCGCATTCCTCACTGAATGATGTTCACGGGATTGACCAGGTCGGCGAAGATCAGCATCAGCCCGAAGAAGACGATGATGGCGAACACCCCGAAGCTAACCGGGAGCAGCTTTTTCATGTCCACGAGTCCGGGATCGGCGCGGCCGCGCAGCCTGGCCACGTACGCGCGCAATCGCTCATACGCCACCGCCGCGATGTGACCGCCGTCCATCGGCAGCAGCGGCAGCAGGTTGAACAGGCCGACGAAGATGTTCAGCGACACGATGATCAGCACCGCGAAGCTGACCTTGGTCTGCCAGCCGATGCTCGCGCCGAGCACCTGCCCGGTGAAGTCGCCGGCGCCGACGATGCTGGTCACCTGCCCGCCGGCGGTGCTCGACCGGTTGTGCGAGAACAGGTTGGGCACGGCCTTCGGGAATTGGCCGACCGCGGCGACCGACCCCGTCACCACCTGGCCGAAGAACGAGCCGGCCGAGGTGACCGCCCCGATCGGCCCGGCACGCTGGTAGACGATGGCCGGTGAGACGCCGAGGTACCCGCCGGGCCGGCCGTTCACCTGCGAGAGCTTGGTCTTGAGCGTGACGTCCCGTCCGGCGCGCTGGACCGTGAGCGTGGCCGTGCTGCCGGGCCGCTGAGCCTTGATCTGGTTGCTCAGCGCGGTCCAGGAGCCGGCCGGCTTGCCATTGAAGGCCACGATCTTGTCGCCGGTGCGCAGTCCGGCCGCAGCGGCCGGCGACGTGGCCTCGCCCGGCTTGCACGCTGCCTGCGCGCTCGACGGCACGCAGCTGAGCACCTGCCCGACCGTGCTGCTGTTGGAGTTGGGCTGGCCGATTGCCGCGAACAACCCGATCAGCAGCACGAACGCGAGCACGAAGTGCATGAACGAGCCCGCCGCCAGGACGATCAGGCGCTTCCACCCCGCCTGCCGCCGGAACGAGCGCGGCTCGTCGGCCGGGTCCACCTCCTCCAGCGACGTCATCCCGATGATCTTGACGAAGCCGCCGAATGGAAGGATCTTGATTCCGTACTCGGTCTCGCCCCGCTGCCGGGAGAACAGCGTCGGGCCGAATCCCGCGAAGAACTGGGTGGCCTTCATACCGAACTTCTTCGCGGTCAGCAGGTGCCCCGCCTCATGCAGGGTGACCGAGATGACCAGGGCGGCAAGGAAGATGATCCAGCCGTAAAGCAGGCTCATCCAGCCGTACTCCCCTCGCTCGGCACCCCGGCACCGTCCCTGCTCGGCCCCGGCTCCGCTGCGGTCGTCAGCTCACGTGCCCTGGCGCGTGCCCATGCGTCCGCCGCCAGGACCTCCTCGACCGACCGCGCAGCACCGTGGCCGCCGCCGGAGCCGTGCCGTCCGGGACTGCCCGGCCCGCTCCGGGCCGGTTCCTGCCCGGCCCCCGGCTCACTTTCCGACATTACCCGCGCGACAGTGTCAACGATCCCGGAGAACGGGATACTCCCGGCGAGGAAAGCGGCGACGCATTCCTCGTTCGCTGCGTTGTAGATGGCCGGCGCGGTGCCGCCGGCCGCGCCCGCCGCCCTGGCCAGGGCGACCGCCGGGAAGGCGTCGCTGTCCAGCGGCTCGAACGTCCAGCTGTGCGCCGTGGTCCAGTCGATGGCGGGCGCCGCACCCGCGATCCGGTCCGGCCATCCGAGGGCGAGCGCGATCGGGATCCGCATGTCCGGCGGGCTGGCCTGGGCGATCGTCGAGCCGTCGGTGAACTCCACCATCGAATGCACCACCGACTGCGGGTGCACGACGACATCGATCGCCTCGAAGCCGATCCCGAACAGGAGATGCGCCTCGATGACCTCCAGGCCCTTGTTGACCAGCGTCGCCGAGTTGACCGTCACCAGCGGGCCCATCGTCCAGGTGGGATGCGCCAGTGCCTGCTCCGGGGTGACCCCGGCGAGCTGCTCACGGCTGCGGCCCCGGAACGGGCCGCCGCTCGCGGTGACGACCAGCCGGGCCACCTCGTCGGCGCGGCCTCCGCGCAGGCACTGCGCCAGCGCGGAGTGCTCGGAATCCACCGGCACGATCTGCCCCGGCGCTGCCCGCCCGGTCACCAGCTCACCGCCGATGATCAGGGACTCCTTGTTCGCCAGCGCCAGCGTGTGGCCGGCGTCCAGGGCGGCGAGGGTGGAGGCGAGGCCCGCCGCCCCCGTCACCGCGTTCAGCACCACGTCGCACGGCCACCCGGCGGCCTCCGCGACAGCGGACGGGCCCGCCAGGATCTTCGGCAGCCGGAAGTCGCCGCGTGCGTAGCCCCGCCGTTTCGCCTCCGTATAGATGGCAAGCTGCAGGTCTTCCGCGGCGCCGGCCCGCTGCAGCGCGACGACCTCGGCACCCAGCTCGAGCGCCTGCTGCGCGAGCAGATCCACCCGGCCGCCGCCCGCCGCCAGGCCGGCCACCCGGAACCGGCCCGGGTTGCGGCTGATGACGTCGATGGCCTGGGTGCCGATCGACCCGGTCGAGCCGAGAATGATCACATCGCGCCGTCCGCCGCGGCGCTCGCTGGTTTGCCGGCCGGCAAGCTGACCGGTCTGTTGGAGCTGCACGCGGCCATTTTCCCTTGCCCGTCCAGGCAAGGGAAACCCGGACGCCGGCAGGCGGCGGATCAGCTCCGGAACTTGTTCCAGGCGTTCTGCCAGTCCGCCCAGGTCATGCAGTCGCTCTTGCCGTTTCCACAGTCCGCGACCGGGAGCTGCTGGAAGGAGACGGTGCCGAGAAAGGCCGGATCATTGGCGTGGTACAGGCTGCAGAACCGGCTGCCCAGCGCGTCGCAGGCCGCCGGGTTGACCGGCGCGACCCCCAGCCACCCGGCGACGAGCCGCTGCACGAACTCGGTCGTTGACCACGACAGCCACTGGTACATGCAGTTGGGGTCGGGCGGGTTGGCGCTCATCATCCACGAGTACAGCTGGCCGGTGGTGCCCTGGGACGGCGACGCGCTCGCCACCGGCTGGCCCGCCTTGGCCAGCGCGCTCACCGCCTGCGGCAGGACCGAGCCGAGCACCGTCTGGCCGGTACCAAACTGCCCGACGGCGTCCAGATCGGCCTTCCAGAACCGGGTGTCATCGGTCTTGACGCTCTGCAGCACGTTCTGGACCGCGCCGAGTTGCTTGGCGGTCAGCTCGTACGGGTTGTTGATCTGCAGGCCCGGCTGCGCCGACCGGAGGTAGAGGGCCACCTGCGCGATCGTGAAGGGGTCGTCCGGAAGCGAGATCTGCCCGGCGTGCTTTGCGGACTGTGCCGGGTCGTACAACGCGCCCCAGCCCGTCGGTGCGGTCTGCACCGCGGAGGTGTTGTAGCCGAGCATGTACGGGGTCCAGACGAACGGGACGCCGTAGACCTTGCCGCCGGAAGCGAGTCCGGCGGCGGTCCTCAGCCGCGGGTCGATGGCGGTGTAGCCGGTCAGCAGGTTGGTGTTCAGGGGCGAGACATCGCCGTTGGAGATCAGCCGGCCGCCGACGTCGGCCGGGGCCACCACGCCGTCGTAGTTGCTGCCGTTGCCGGACTCGAACTTCTGCACCAGCTGGCTCTCGGTGCTGACCTGCGTGTAGCTGACATGGCAGCCGGTCCGCTTCGCGAACGAGCTCACCCAGTCCACCCGCGGGTCGGTGCCGCCGTCCTCGAGGTAGCCGGGCATGGTGAGCAGCCGGAGCGTCCCCTCGCCGGTTCCGATCGACGCGGCCGGCGTCGCGGCGGTATGGACAGCGCTGCTCGAGCACGCGGTGGCGAACGCCAGCAACGCCGTCACCGCGAGCGCGCCCGCCGCGAGGAACGGGCGCCGTCGCGCGCGGGCCGCCGATGCCTTCATCCTCGTCCTCACGGACCATGAGCGTAGTAGTGCCATCCCCGCGGCATGGCAGCGGCCGTACCCGAGCCCGCCGCGGGCCGGCCCGGGTACGGCCGGGTCCTCTTGTCAGCCGGTCATCGCACGCTGACCGGAGCGCGCGCGGATCGCCCGGGCTCGAACAGCTGGATGGTGTCTTCCACCGAGCGGCCCTTTGTCTCGGGCAGCCACCGGAAGATGAACACGATCGCCAGCACGCTGAGGCCGGCGAAGCCGACCAGCACCCATGCCAGCCCGACGGCGCCCTGCCAGACCGGGAAGACCTCGATCAGCGCGAAGTTGGCCAGCCAGTCCACGGTCGCCGCGATGGAGGCGGCCTCGGCGCGGACCGCGGTGGGGAACACCTCGCCCTGCAGCGTCCAGCCGGTTCCGCCGACCCCGATCGCGAACGACGAGATGAAACCACAGAGGCCGAGCATGATGACGGCCAGCTGCCAAAGGCCGCCGACCCAGGTGATTCCCACCGCGGCGACCAGGGCGAAGACGATCATGCCCGTGTAGCCGCCGATGGACAGCGCGCGCCGGCCGAACTTGTCGATCCAGCGGAAGCCGAAGTAGGTAGCGCCGACGTTGAACAGGGTGATGATCAACGTGACCTCCACGCCGGCCACGGTGGTGGCCACCAGGGTGGAGTGCGCTCCGGAGAAGTACGGCCCCAGCAGCTTCGGCCCGTAGTACAGCGGCACGTTGATGCCGGTGATCTGCTGAAACAGGAAGAAGATGCAGACGACGACGAGGGCCTTCCACACCCCGGGGGTCCATGAGGCGAACCTGCTCTTGCCGGCCTCGGCCCGCTCGGCCACGGCCATCGTGGTCGCCGCCTGGCGGACCTGCTCGTCGGTCACGTCCGTGCCGAGAACCGCCATGGCCTTCTTCACCGCGTCCAGCTTTCCGTGCCGGAGCAGCCATCGTGGCGACTCCGGCATCTGGGTCCGCAGCACCAGGCCGATCAGCGCCGGCACCGCCCCGATGCCGAGGATCAGCCGCCAGTCGAGCGACGCGGCGCTGCCCGGCAGGGCTTCGTAGATGATCCAGGCGACCACATAGGCGGCGAGGATCCCGATGGTGATCATCCACTGCTGCAGCATGCTCAGCGAACCGCGCCGGTTCTTCGGCGCGTATTCGGCGATGTAGGAGGTGGCGATGGCCGAGTCCGCGCCGATCGCCAGGCCGATCAGCGTCCGGGCGGCCAGCAGCACGGCGACGTTCCACGTCACCGCCGACAGGATCGCCCCGACCGCGTAGATTCCCGCGTCGACGACCAGCAGCTTCTTCCGCCCGAAGTGGCCGGCCGCGGGCCCGGCGAGCAGCGCCCCGGCCGCGGCCCCCAGCGAGGCACCGGACACCAGGTATCCGAGCGCCAGCTTTCCGACGTGATAGGGGACGAAGTTGAGCGCCGACCCGATGTTCGACGTGTCGTAGCCGAAGAGGAATCCGCCGAGCGTCGCCAGCAGCGTGAGCTGCCAGTAGAAAGCGCTTGTCGGCCGCGCGTCCAACGCTGCGAGGGCGTCACCCCCGCCGCCAGCCGCCGGGCTGTCCGGCGGGGCTGTGTTTGCCATGAAGGGTCACCTCCGGAGAGAACTCCGGAGGTTCTTTACCCCTCTGGCGGGCATCATGCCTTGCGCCGAGGGGAAACCCGCCGCACCGCCCCTCGGGATGCACCGCGCCCGCGGAAATCCTGTCGGCATAGCCCCCGGGATGCCCGGATCCTGCGGGAAACCCGCTGCCGGGCCGCCGCGCTCGGCTACGGGGTGAGGGTGTTAATGCGGCGCGCCAGGGCGAAGTCCGCCTCGGTGAGCCCCCCGGCCGAATGCGTGGACAGCGTCAGCGTCACCTTGTTCCAGTTGATGGTGACGTCGGGGTGATGGTTCGCCGTCTCGGCCAGGTGGCCGACCGCCACGGTGAACAACATCGACGCGGAGAAGTCCTTCAGCTGCACGGTGGTGGTGATGGCGTCACCACTGCGGGTCCACCCGGGTGTATCGGCCAGTTCGCGGGTGATCGCATCCTCGCTCAGTCGGTCCATGGCTCCGCTCTATCACGGCGCGCCCGCCGGTGAATCGCCGCCTTCCGGCCCCCCGCCTTCCGGCTCGCCGTGGGCATCCTCGCCCCGGGCGGCGAGCGCGGCGCGGATGCGGTCCGCGTAGCTGGCGGCCTCCTCGTCGCTGTCGTAGCGCGTGCGCGGCCAGAAGAACCCGCGCAACCCGTCCTTGCGGTTGCGCGGGACCACGTGCACATGCAGGTGCGGCACGCTCTGGCTCACCCGGTTGTTCACCGCCACGAACGAGCCGTCGGCGCCCAGCCCCTCCTCCATCGCGCGGGCGAGCCGCTGCGCCCGGGTGAACAACGGACCGACCCGAGTTTCCGGCAGGTCCAGCAGGGTTTCCACGTGCTCCCGGGGCGCGAGCAGCAGATGGCCCTTGAACACCGGCCGGGCATCGAGGAAGGCGACGGCCACCGCGTCGTCGAGCACCACGTGCGCCGGCCGCTGGCCGGCGATGATCTCACAGAACGGGCACGTCACCCGACCGAAGTTACCCGGCAGGAAACTTCGGTCTAGAGTGTCCGGCAACCATCGCGCCGGGGTGAGCGGATCGGCGGCGCGAGCGGGCCGAGGCGGAAGGCGGCGGAGATGACGGACCGTTACACACTGGGCCAGCTCACCGAGGACGCGTGGGCACGGCACGACGACCACGAATCGCTGTTCTTCGAGGGAACCTGGTACCGCAGCCACCAGCTGGCCGAGCGGGCGCGCCGGATCACCGGTGGATTCATCGAGCTGGGCGTGCTGCCGGGCGACCGGGTGGTGGTCCTGATGGCGAACTGCCCGGAGGTGGGCCTGGCGTACTCGGCGCTGTGGCGGGCCGGCGCGATCGTCACCCCGGTGGTGTTCCTGGTCAGCGAGGAAGAGCTGCGGCACGTGCTGGCCGACAGCGGCACCAAGGTCGTTATCACCACACCCGACTGGATCAGCAAGGTGGAGGCCGCCGGATCCGGCCTGGACCTCACCGTGGTGGTGGCCGGCGACCTGCCGGCGGAGCAGCCCAAGGAAGGGCGCCGGGTCGCCCTGTCCGACCTGGAGCGGGCCGCCGAGGGCTCGGTCGTAGACCGCCGGCCGGACGACCTCGCGGCGCTGATGTACACCGGCGGGACCACCGGGCGGGCGAAGGGCGTGATGCTCACCAACGAGGGCCTGTGGCGGGTCGGCAAGGCCAGCTACGACCAGGCGCACATACCGGGGATCAACCGGGTGCTGGTGCCGCTCCCGCTGTCGCACTCCTACGGCCTGATCGTCACCCTCGTCGGCATGCACTCCGAGGAAGTGGGCGTCAGCGTGCTGCAGCGGTGGTTCGACGCCAAGGACTGGCTGGACCTCGCGGCGAAGCACGAGGTCCAGCAGGGCACGGTGGTGCCGGCGATGCTCCAGCTGCTGCTGGCCGAGCCCGCGCTCGACGAGGCGAAGCTGCCGGAGATGCGCTACCTCACCTCCGGCGCCGCGCCGCTGCCCGGCGAGGTGCGCGACGAGATCGAGCGCCGGATCCCCGGGGTGCAGGTCCTGGAGGGGTACGGCCTCACCGAGACCTGCGCGGTAACCGCCGTCAACCCGCCCGGCCAGCGCAAGATCGGCAGCGTCGGGCGGCCGCTGCCGTGCTACCAGGTGGTCATCCGGGACGACGGCGGCAACGAGCTCCCGGCCGGGCAGGACGGCGAGATCTGCGTGCGGGGCGACAGCCTGATGCGGTCCTACTGGAACGCCCCGGAGGAGACCGCCGCGGCGCTGTCGGAGACCGACGGCGTCCGTGAGCTGCACACCGGCGACGTCGGGCGGCTGGACGACGACGGGTTCCTCTACATCGTCGACCGGAAGAAGGACCTGATCATCCGCAACGGCTTCAACGTCTACCCCCGGGACGTCGAGGACGCGCTGACCGAGCACCCGGACGTGAACATGGCCGGGGTCGTCGGGCGGCCCGACGCCAAGGTCGGCGAGGAGATCGTCGCCTTCGTTATGCCGCGGTGGGGGGCCACGGGTAAGGTCAGCGAACTGGCCGCGTTCGCCCGTGAACGGCTCGCGGCCAACAAGTACCCACGCGAGATTCGCGTGCTCGACATGCTCCCGATGACCAGCGTCGGCAAGCTCGACCGGAAGAAGCTCCGGCAGATGGTCCGGGAGAACGATCAGCAGCCCAGCGGAGAATGAGGCAGGTGGCAGCAGACACCCCCGACGGCAACAGCAACGGCCCGGAGCACCACGGCGACGGCACCCGGACGGAACCCCGGCCGACCGCGCTGCGTGAGGTGCATGAGGCTCTCGGAGCGACGCTCACCGGCTTCGCCGGCTGGCTGATGCCGCTGCGCTACCGCAGCGAGACAGCCGAGCACAACGCGGTGCGCAGCGCCGCCGGGATCTTCGACCTGTCGCACATGGGCCAGATCGGCGTCCGCGGCTCGCAGGCTGCGGACGCGCTCGACTACGCCCTGGTGGGCAACCTGTCACGGCTGGCAGTCGGCCGCGCCCGGTACACGATGATGTGCGCCGAGGACGGCGGGGTGATGGACGACCTGATCGTCTACCGGCTGGACGCGGCCGAGTACCCGGCCGAGTTCCTGGTGGTGGCGAACGCCTCCAACGCGGACACGGTGCGGGGCGCGCTGCGCGATCGGGCCAAGGGCTTCGACGCCGAGATCACCGGCTCCCCGGCGGCAGGAAGCGCCGCCGCCGTCGGCGAGCAGGCGCTGATCGCCGTCCAGGGCCCGCGGGCCGCCTCGATCGTCGGAAGGCTCACCGACGCGCCGCTGGCGGAGCTGAAGTACTACGCCAGCGTGCCCGCCACCCTCGCCGCGGGGCGATCCGGCGCCGGCGGGCTGCCGGTGCTGCTCGCCCGGACCGGTTACACCGGCGAGGACGGGTTCGAGCTGTTCTGCCGGCCCGGCGACGCGGTGACGGCCTGGGAGGCGCTGTCCGAGGCGGGCAAAGACGACGGGCTGATCCCAGCCGGATTGTCCGCCCGCGATACGCTGCGGCTCGAAGCGGGCATGCCGCTATATGGCAATGAGCTCGGCCGTGACACGACGCCGTTCGAGGCCGGGCTGGGGCGGGTGGTCAAGTTCGACAAACCTGGTGACTTCGTCGGGCGCGATGCGCTGGCCGCGCGCGCCCGTGAGCGGCCTGCCCGCACGCTGATCGGCCTGACGGGCCGGTCCCGGCGGGTGCCGCGGCACGGATACCCGGTACTGCTGGACGGCCAGCCGTGCGGGACGGTGACCAGCGGCGCGCCCTCTCCGACGCTCGGCAGGCCGATCGCCATGGCATATGTGCAACCCCTGGCCGCCGATACCATCACCGCCGGAACCCCCGGCGCACCTGCCGGCGCGACCGCGCCGGGCGGCGCGGCCACCGGCCCGCCGGGCCTGGCCGTGGACATCAGGGGCCGGGCAGAGCCGGCCGACTATGTCAAGCTGCCCTTCTATCACCGCGAGACAGAGACATAGGAGACACACCCAGTCATGACTGTTCCGGCCGACCTGCAGTACACGGCAGAACACGAATGGGTCGCCATCAAGGACAACACCGCGACCGTCGGCGTCACCGCCTACGCTGCCGAGGCACTCGGCGACGTGGTCTACGTTTCGGTTCCGGCCTCCGGCACGTCGGTGCAGGCGGGAGAACCGTGCGGCGAGGTGGAATCGGTGAAGTCGGTGAGCGACATCTACTCGCCGGTCGACGGCGAGGTCACCGAGGTGAACGAGGGGGTCGAGGAGGACCCCGGCATCGTTAACGCGGACCCGTACGGCGAGGGATGGCTGTTCAAGGTCCAGCTGAGTGCCGAAGAGCCCGCGGGCCTGCTGTCCTCGGACGAGTACTCCGCCCTGACCGCCGAGGACAAGGAATAACGCCCCACCGCCGCGAGGGCGGGACGGTGATTCCTGCGTAACGGCGCGGGCGGGTTACCCGCGCCCGGACGTTTACCCGCGCGCGGACGCGCTCAGCGCCGGCGGCGCCGCCAGACGAAGAAGGCCGTCGTGCCGACGACCAGGACCACCGCGGCCGCGGCGGCCACCGGCGGGTCGACCTGCGCCGCCCGGGAACGGATCTGCGCGGCCGCCCGGCGGGCGGCGTTGGACGGGCTCACCCGGTCCGCGATCGCATCGACGGTCCTGGCCAGCTCGGAGCGGGTGCGCTCGATCTCCCGGACCAGCGTCTCCGGATCCGAGATGGCCACCCGGGAGTTACCCGGCGCATGTCCGCTCGGGGCAAGGGCAGCCCGGCGGTCCGGCGCGTGGCCGTTACGCGCCGCGACCTCGGCTGACCTGTCAGCTCCGCCTGAAGCCATGATTGCCTTCCTCCTCTGCGAGAACCTTCCCGGGAAACGCGGTTCCCGCACCGGCTGTGAACGATCAGTCTCTCAGGCCGGCGATCACTGCGGCGTCATCGGGGCGGCGTGGCGGTCTGCACGCGACAGAAAACAAGCGTGGGTCCCGGCGCGACCGCGCCGGGACCCACGACCCGCGTCCTAGCAGCTTGACTTGTAGATGAACTGCTTGACGTTCGGATCGTTCATGTTCGCCTTGGTGATGGCGACCGTCGGGCTGGGAATGTTCGCCTGGACCGACTTGCCCTGCAGCGAATTCAGCGCCTGCTCGACGCCGACCATGCCCTCATAGGCGGGTTCCTGCGCGATCAGCACCTGGAACACGCCCTGGCTGAGCGCCTGGACCTCCGGTGGCTCGGCGTCGAACGCCGCGGCCTTGATGGTGCCGACCTTGCCCGCGTTCCGCAGCGCGGTCGCCGCACCCTCGGCGGTGCCCAGGTTCGCCGCGAAGACGCCGGTCATGTTGGGGTGCCCGCTGATGTCCGCGCCGACGTCAGCGGCCGCCGGAGCCGACGAGCTGCCGGTGATGTAGTTGACGGGCAGCAGCTGCACGCCCGGGTACTTGGCCTTCATCTCCTGCTGGAAGCCCGCGATCCGCGCGTCGGTGGTGGAGGTTCCCTTGGGCACGCTGACCATCGCCACCGCTCCCTTGCCGCCGATCGCCGCGCCGAGCTGGTCCGCCGCGAGCTTGCCGCCGGCCGTGTTGTCCGAGGTGATCCGGGACACGCCGAGCGACGTGTTGGTCGAGTCGGTGTCCACGAACACGATCTTGGTGCCGTTGGCCTGCACCTGGTGCAGGTCTGGGTCGAGCGCCGTCGTGTCGGTCGGGGCAACCAGCAGCGCGTCCGGCTTGCTGGTGACCGCCGCGTCGATGAGCGGCTTCTGCAGCGGGATGGTGAAGTCCGAGGGCCCATTGGCGGTCAGATGCGCGCCGAGCTTGGACGCCTCCGCTTCGGCACCGCACTTCATCGTGACGTAGAAGTCGTCGTTCGCGTTCCCGACGATCAGTTCGAGGTTCTTCTTGCTGGTGCTGGTGCCGCTGGTGCTGCTGCTCTTACCGCTGCTGCTGCCGCACGCGCTGGCCCCGAGGGCCACCAGCGCCACGACTGCCACCCCGGTAACCGCGGCGGATGTCTTACGCGACATTCGTTCCTCCTGTGTTCCTGTGATGGGTCCTGCGGCGCTCCCCTGCGCCGCTCAGGCTCGCTGGCGAAGCCGCCGGCGGAACTGGTCGAGGTAGACGGCGGCGACGAGAATCATGCCGATGGCGACGTACTGCCAGTAGGTGTTGACGGACTTGATGATCAGGCCGGTCTGCAGAACCGCCGGGATGAACAGGCCGATCACCGTGCCGATCATGGTGCCGCGGCCGCCGAACAGGCTGGCGCCGCCCAGTACCACAGCGGTGATCACCGTCAGGTTGTCGGTCGGGTGGCTGGCGATCCCGGTCGTCTCGAGGAAGCCCAGCGACAGTACGCCCGCCGCACCGGAGAGCAGGCCCTGCAGGCCGTAGACCTTGATCAGGTGACGGTCCACGTTGATGCCGGCCCGGCGCGCAGCCTCCGGGTTGGAGCCGATCGCGTAGGTGTAGCGGCCGAACCGGGTGTAGGCGAGGATCAGCCCGAACACGATCGCGATCAGGAACGCGATGATGATCAGCCAGCGCAGCCCGGCGAAGCTGCCGAAACCGATCGTGTTGACCAGCCGGTTCGGGACGGTGCGCAGGTCCGAACCGCCGCTGATCAGGTAGCTGAGCCCTTCGGCGACGCCGAACCCGCCGAGCGTCACGATCAGCGCGGGCACCTTGGCCTTGGCGACCATGAAGCCCTGCACGGTCCCGAAGCCGCCACCGACCGCAAGGCCGATGATGGCCCCGATCAGGATCACGCCCCAGCCCGCGTTCGCGGAGCCGTTGTGCTGGTAGTACTCGCCGGCGACGACGCCGGACAGCACCAGGACCATGCCGACCGACAGGTCGATGCCGGCGGTGATGATCACGAAGGTCTCGCCGACCGCCATGATCAGCAGCGTGGCGGCGTTGGTCGCGATCAGCGACGCGTCGGTTCCGGTGAGGAAGCGGCCGGGCGCCCAGATGCTGAAGGCCACCACCAGGATGATCAGCGCGAGCAGGGTCCACGACGAGTTGGCCGTGACGAGCCGCCGCGCGATCTTCGGCGCGCTGGGGAGCGCCCCCCACCGCCCCCCGGGGCCGCCCGGCCCGCCGGGTGGGGGAGCCTCGGGCGCGCTCTGGCCGGTGGCGCGTCCGCCGGTGCTCATCAGCCCTCCTCCCCTGCTGGGCCCCCCGGTAGGCCCCCCGGAGGGCCAAGGCCGTCTCCGCCGCCGGCCGGGCCATCACCGTTACGCGCGTCCTGCCCGTCGGACGTGCTGCCCGGTTCGGCCGCGGCGCCGCCGTTGGTCTCGAGCGCGCCGGTCATGGCGCCCACGAGTTCCTCCACCGACGTTTCCTCCGCGCGGTACCGGGCCACCCGCCGGCCGAGGCGCAGCACCTCGATCCGGTCGGCGACCGCGAGCACCTCGGGCATGTTGTGGCTGATCAGCACGATGGAAACGCCGCGCTCGCGTACCCGGCGCATGGTTTCCAGCACCCGGCCGCGCTGCACAACGCCGAGCGCGGCAGTCGGCTCGTCCATGAAGATCACCTGGCTGGCGAAGGCGACCGCACGGGCGACCGCCACCGACTGGCGCTGGCCCCCGGACAGCGTGGCGACCGGGGCGGCCACGTCGGGAAGCTGGATCCCCAGTTCGCGGAATGCGGCCGTCGCGCGGTTCCGCATCGTCCGGCGGTCGAGCACCTTCAGCACCGGGATCAGGTAGATCTCGCGGCCCAGGTGCAGGTTCGCCGCGGCATCGAGGTCGGGCGCCAGGGCCAGGTCCTGGTACACCGTCTCGATCCCGTGCCGCCGGGCATCCAGCGGGCTGCTCAGATGCACCAGCTTCCCGGACACCAGGATCTGGCCGCCGTCCGGCCGGATGGTCCCGGACAGGGTCTTGACCAGCGTGCTCTTGCCTGCGCCGTTGTCGCCGATCAGTGCGACGATCTCGCCCGGATAGACGGCGAAGTCCGCGCTGTCCAGAGCGAGCACGTGGCCGAAGTGCTTGGTCACGCCTCGCGCTTCAAGCAGTGGTTCCGCCATCCGGTCGTCCTTCCTCCGGCCCCGCGGGCCGTGCGAGCACTACGGTGCGGATCGTCGATTGAGATCGATCACATGACAGTGGAGTCTGAGAGCGCGCCTGTCGTGAGTCAAGAGTGGCGCCGGATTCGGCCACCGACGTTGCTGATTTGCCGCCTACCCCTTAATAATCAGTACGTTCGCAGGTGGGAGACTCTGCCTGCCCAGGGCGCGCGCACGAAGCCCCCTAGTTCACTGTTACAAGCTGCGCCAATCAGAGGGAGCGTCGTCATTGACACAATGTGATAACGTTCCCACAACGACCGCCCAGCCAGGCGAACTCGGCACGGGGGGCGCGGGGTGAGCAGCCGTCCGACCATGCGCGACGTGGCCGCCGCCGCCGGCGTCAGCCTGATGACCGTGTCGCGGGTGGTCAACGCCGAGCCCGGGGTGCTGCCGGAGACCGCCGCACGGGTGGAGCGGGCGATCCGGCGGCTCGGATACCAGCGCAACGACGCCGCCCGCCAGCTCCGCCGCAAGGGCCAGCTCACCCAGACGATTGGGCTGCTGGTCGACGACCTGGCCAACCCGTTCTTCTCCGCGCTGGCCCGCGCCGTGGAGGACGAGGCGCGGCTGCGCTCCTACGTCGTGCTGATCGGAAGCTCCAATAACGACCTGCGCCGGGAGCGCGAGGTGGTGTCCGCGTTCGGCGCCCGGCGCGTCGACGGCCTCGTCGTGGT
This sequence comes from Streptosporangiaceae bacterium, assembly GCA_051986485.1. GTDB lineage: Bacteria > Actinomycetota > Actinomycetes > Streptosporangiales > Streptosporangiaceae > JBPYFL01. Next base: position 32,940 of record JBPYFL010000059.1, read on the forward strand.
GCCGGTCGGTGGCAACCACCGCTACCTCAAGACGCAGCTCACCATGGGAACCAAGGTCGTGTGCGTGGACCGGCCAGCCGAGAACCTCGAGGTAGACACGGTCGTGGTGGACAACCGGCACGGCGCGCACAACGCGGTGAGCCATCTGCTCGATCAGGGCCACCGGCGCGTCGCGTTCCTCGGCGAGCGCCGCAACATCTGGACGCTGCAGGAGCGCTTCGCCGGCTTCACCGGGGCGTTCGCCGACCGCGGCCTGCGGGCCGATCCGGAACTGATCCGCCATGACCTGCACACCGCAGAGGAGACCGCCCGCGCCACCGTGAGGCTGCTGAGCCTGCCGGAGCCGCCGACGGCGATCCTGGCGGCCAACGACGTCATCACGATGGGCGCGGTGGAGGGCATGGCCGAGCTATCGCAGAAGGTCGCCCTGATCGGATTCGACGAGTTCGCGCTGGCCAGCCGTCTGGACCCGCCCATCACCGTGGTCGCGCAGGACCCGGTCGCGCTCGGCGCCACCGCGGCGCAGCTGCTTTTCGCCCGGATCGGTGGGGACACCTCTGCGCCCCGCGAAATCGTGCTGCGCACCCGGCTGGTGATCCGCGGCTCCGGCGAGATCGCCCCGCCGATGTGAGCCGGTAGCCTCCGGGCATGTACAGCAGGACCCGGCGGAGCACCGCGCCGCTGAACCGCCGTCAGAAGCGGGTGCTCGCGGTCGCCGGTGCGCTGCTGATCGCGGTGATCGCGGGTGTGAGCGCCTGGGCGGTTATCCATCCGGGCAGCTATGACCGCTCGCGCGCCGGCTGCGTCAGCGTCAACCTGCCGAGCTCCACCGGCGGGGCGGTCGCGCACGCGTGCGGCACGGCTGCCCGCGCGATGTGCCACAACGCCGATGGCCGTCACGACCAGAACGCGCTGGCGATCCAGCGGCAATGCCGGCTCGCCGGTATCACCGGACCGTAGAGGAGACCCGTGCCTGCGTCACAGCACCGTTCGCTGCGCCCGATCGATCCGTTCGACCCAGGTCAAGGCCTGGTCGTGAAAGAGCCCGAGGAAGCGGGGGCCGGTTTCTGGACCGGCGCGCCCGCCGTGCTGTACGAGCCGGAGCGGCAACGTTTCCTGATGACCTACCGGCAGCGGCGGCCGCGCGGCATGGCCCCGGAGCGCGGCTGGCGGTGCGCCCTCGCCGAGAGCACCGACGGTGTCCGATTCACCGACATCTGGGAGGTCCGCTCCAGCGAGCTCGACACACCCTCGATGGAACGCTTCTGCCTGGTGCCCGGGCCCGGAGGCCGGTACCGGCTGTACATCAGCTACGTCGATCCGTCCGACAACCGCTGGCGGATCGACGCGATGGACGCCGGCGACCCGGCGGGCTTCGACATCGCCTCGGCGCGTCCGGTTCTGACCGCGGGCCAGACCGGGACCGAGGGCGTCAAAGACCCGTGCGTGCTGCGCACCGGCCCGGTGACGAACCTGGTGGCGAGCTTCGCGGCCGAGCGGCCGTTCGGCCCCGGCGAGCGGGAACGTGCCCATGCCACCGCGGACATCTACACCACCGGCCTCACCACTCATCCCACCGGCCTGGCCGTCAGCGTCGACGGCGCCGGGTTCAGCTGGCTGGGCACCGTGCTGGCGGTCGGCGGAGGGTGGGATCGCTACCAGGCCCGGCTGAGCTGCGTCCTCCCGCTCGGCCCGGGCTACCTGGGGTTCTACGACGGATCGGCGAGCGCCGAGGAGAACTACGAGGAGCGCTGCGGCGTCGCCTACTCGCCCGACCTGTGGCAGTGGGAACGGCTCACGCCGGACGGGCCGTGGGTTCAGGGCCCCTCCGGCACCGGTTCGGCACGCTACTTCGACGCCGTCGCCGTCGACGGCGAGTGGTGGATCTACTACGAGCTGAGCCGCGCGGACGGCGCCCACGACCTGCGCCTGTACCGCACGCCGGTTTCCTGATCCCGCGGCCCTCCGGGCCGGTGCGACGGCGGCAGCGCGGGCCGGGCCGGTAGGTTATGACCGGGCGTGCGGGCGCCATCGCCCCGGCAACGGGCACTGGTGCCGTTCCGCCCGGAGCGGGCGTGGCGGAATCGGGATACGCGGCAGGTTTAGGTCCTGTTGGTGGCAACACCGTGGGGGTTCGAGTCCCCCCGCCCGCACCCGTGTGTTTCCGCGCTCCGCACCTGGTGGGAAGGTGGTGGGCTGATGAACGTTCTCGACGGGCTGCGCGTGCCGATCGTCCTTGCCCCGATGGCGGGCGGGCCGGCGACGGTGGATCTGGCGGTAGCGGTCTCCGAGGCCGGCGCACTGGGCTCCCTGGCCGCGGGATACAAGACGGCCGACACCGTTGAGCGGGACATCGCGGGATTCCGGGCGCGAAGCGGCGGGCCGTTCAGCGTGAACGTGTTCACCCCGCCGTCCGCCCCGGCCGATCCGGCGGTCTACGCGCCGTACCAGGAGCGCCTGCAACCCGAAGCCGACCGGGCCGGCACCGCGGTGGGGACGCCGCGTTTCGACGACGACCAGTTCGGCGCGAAGATCGAGGTGCTGCTCGAAACCAGGCCCCCGGTCGTGTCGTTCGTGTTCGGCTGCCCGGCGTCCGAGGTCATCGGCAGACTGCGCGACGCGGGCAGCTTCGTCCTGGTGACCGTGACCACCCCCGAGGAGGCGGCGGAGGCCGCCGGCGCCGGGGCTGACGGTCTCGTCGTCCAGGGCTATGAGGCGGGCGGTCACCGTGGCTCAGCGCTCGGCGACGACCAGCCGGCCTACGGCCTGATCTCGCTGCTGCAACTGGTCCGGGCGGCAACGGCGGTGCCGCTCGTCGCGGCCGGCGGGCTCAGCTCGGGAAGCGGGCTGGCGGGCGCCCTCGCCGCGGGCGCGGCCGCCGGGCAGGTCGGCACCGCATTCATGCTCTGCCCGGAGGCCGGAACGGCGCCGGTCCACCGGGAAGCGCTCGCCAGCGCCGCGCCGACCGCGATGACCCGGGTGTTCAGCGGCAAGCCCGCGCGGGGCATCGTCAACCGCTTCATCCGCGAGCACGATGGGCATGCACCCGCCGCCTATCCCGAGGTGCACCATCTCACCGCGCCGATCCGGGCCGCCGCGCGCAAGTCGGGCGACCCGGACCAGGTCAACCTGTGGGCGGGACAGGCGCACCAACTGGCCCGGGCCGAACCCGCGGCGGACGTCGTCGCCCGCTTCGCCCGGGAGGCGGGCGACGCCCTCCGGTCGGCGGCCGCCCGGCTCCCGCAGTGAGCGGCCGGACGGGGATCAGGCGGCCAGGTCCTTGCGCAGCCGGTCCACGTGGCCGGTGGCCTTGACGTTGTAGTACGCCTTCTCCACCCGGCCGTCTGGTCCGATCACGAAGGTGGAGCGGATCACCCCCATGCTGGTCCGCCCGTACATCGTCTTCTCCCCGTACGCGCCGTAGGCGTCCAGCACCTCGCGCTCCGGGTCGGACAGCAGCGGGAACGTGAGGTGTTCCTTGTCGCGGAAACGGGCGAGCTTGGCCGGCTCGTCCGGCGATATGCCGAGCACCGCCATCCCGGCGGACTCAAACTCGCGCAGGTTGTCGCGGAAGTCGCAGGCCTCGGTGGTGCAGCCGGGCGTCATCGCGGCCGGATAGAAGTACAGCACCACCCGGCGCCCGCGGAACGACGCCAGGCTCACCGGCTTGCCGTCCGCGTCCTGCAAGGTGAAATCGGGCGCGGCGTCACCAGCCGCAAGCCGTGGAACCACCAGCGCTCCCTTCACTTGCCAACCGCTAATCGGGCGCATGGCCACGCTACCCGCCGGTGTCAGCGGACCAGGTCTCGTGTACCCCAGCATCGTCGCACCCGCTGGAAAGCCCATCTGGAACTCAGCCCTTTCAATAATATGGGCCAGCATTTTAACTAAAATTCCGGCCCCGTTTCCCGGCGCGCCCGTTCACCCTCGCGCCGTTGTAATTGTAGGAACGGCTACGGGACCGCGCGCCCGAATTGCTATGCCACATGACTAAACTCACCTGGGCCAGCCGTTAAACACGCTGTTCGACGGGCCGTCCCAGTGTCCCCCGCGAATTCGAGACATACGTCACAGCGATCCGGCCTGCTGCTCTGCCGGCTTGCCGCCACGCTCGGTAAGCAGGTCGGGCCATCTCCGTCAGCTACAGCCCCGCCGGGCACCGGTGGGCGCGACCGCGCCGCATGGCGCCGATACCGGCCGCGGCGCCGCGAGGAACGACCATTTTCACTGGTAAGGGCCATCAAATGGATGTGAGCTCTCGGGCTCATATTCATCGGGTAACGGAGCATGCCCCGACCGGAGCCGGCAATGAAATTCGAAAAACCAGGTCACAGCCAGCCGAGCCGCCAGATAGCCGTGCCGTGACCGGTTGTGTGCATAATCACGCACGCTGCGTGCCGTTGATCAGGCCCGGCGAGGTCAGCCCGTTCGGAGGCCCATCCCCCGGTGTGGCACCACGACGTATCCGCGCAAATCCGGCATGATGGCGCGATAGCTGCGCGCCGTGGCTTCCGTGGCCGCCCCACAGACTCGGGAGGTTGGCCTCTGCGCCGGGAGTGAGACGGTCTGGGAGGTCCGCGATGACTCGCGATGAGTTGCTCGTGCAGCTGGCCGGTCTACGACGAGCACAGGTCGGCGGTGTCAGGGTGCCGCATAAGCCACTGCTGTTGCTCTGGCTGTTCGGGCGGTTCGCGATGAGTGGAAGTAGCGCGGCCAGCTACCAGGAGGCGGAAGAACCGGTTAGCCGGCTAATCAACGACTTCGGCCCTCCCGTTGCCAGTCCCTCCGCCGCCCTGCAGCGGGCAGCCATGCCGTTCGTGCACCTGGAGCGTGACTTGTGGGACCTCCGGGACGCGAACGGCCGGGAGATCGGTGCAGATGCACCCGAGCGTCGTGCCTGGCTGGTTGAGCGGGGAGCGGCCGGTCGGCTGGTGCCGCCGGTGGAACGACTGCTGGCGCATCCGGGCACGTTGGCGGCTGCTGCCCGCTTGCTGATCGAAAAACACTTCACGCCGACCCTCGCCGAGCTGATTTGCTCGGCAGTGGACCTGGACGTTCCCGCTCTGGATTTGGCAGGGGAGGCTCGGCCGGACCAGTTGCACCGCCCGCGGGAGCGGCGCCGGGGATTCGCAGAGGACGTGTTGCGCGCTTACGCCTACCAGTGCGCGATGTGCGGTTTTGACGGTGCGCTAGGACGTCATCCAGTCGGGATTGAGGCGGCACACGTGCGTTGGCACAGCCAGCAGGGACCCGACGACCTGGGCAACGCATTGGCGTTGTGCGCACTGCACCACACGCTGTTCGATCTGGGGGTCCTCGGAATCAGCGAAGATCGGCGGATCCGCGTGTCCCGGTTGTACGTCGCACGAAACGGTGCGGGACGAGCCGTGGACGCGCTCGCGGGCGAACCGCTGCTGACACCGCGTCCTCGTACACCGGCAGTTGATATCGTCCACATCTCCTGGCACCAGGTCCAGGTGTTCAAGAGCCACGGCACGGATGCGGGCGCACTGCTCTGACGTGGTTCCGGGCTCGGGCCGCCATCAACGTCGTGTGCTTACTATCACCCGGTCGGCGGGTCGTTGATCATGCGCTGCGTGGTTAGCGTGGGGGCCGTGGTCGCCGCGCGAGCCGGGCGGAACCTTCCGCTGACCGGGAACCCGACGAGCTGGCGGCGCGTCGCGTTCGCGATGTTCGCGGTGGCCTGGGGAGCCAACCAGTTCTCCCCGATGCTCATCGTGTACCGCCATGAGCTGGGCCTGGACGCCGCGGCGCTGGCCGGGCTCTTCGGGATCTACGCGGCGGCGCTCGTCCCCGGGCTGCTGCTCGGCGGCCCGGCCTCGGACCGGTCCGGTCGCCGCCCGGTGGTGATCCCGTTCGTCGCGCTGTCCCCGGTCGCCAGCCTGTCGCTGATGGTCGCGCCGCACTCGCTGCCCGTCATCGCCGCCGGGCGCGCGCTCGGCGGGCTGTGCTCGGGCGTGGTGTTCGGCGCCGCGACGGCGTGGATCCAGGAGCTGTCCGCGGACCCGGCGGCGAGCGCGCGGCGCGCGGCGGTCGCGCTGTCGGCGGGCTTCGGGCTCGGTCCGCTGGTGGCCGCGCTGGTCGCGCAATGGACCGCCGATCCGCTGGTGCTGCCGTACCTGCCGCACGTGCTGATCGGCCTGGTCGCGCTCGTGCTGGTGCTGCCCACGGCGGAAACGGCGAAACGGCATAACGGCCTGGCGGACGGCCCGGGTACCGATGCCGCGCCGCCGCGCCGGGGCACCCAACGGCCGCCGCGCCGGGGCACCCGATGGCCGCCGCGGGCGGTCCGGACCGCTCGGTTCTGGCTGGCCGTCGCGCCGGCGGCGCCGTGGGTGTTCTGTTGCACCGCGCTGTCGTTCGCCGTGCTGCCGGAGGAGGTGACCAGCGCGCGCAGCATCTCGGCGGCGTTCGCGGGCGTGGCGTGCGCGCTGACGCTGGGGATGGGCATCGCGGTCCAGCCGCTCGCCCGCAGGATCGAGGCCCGCCGTCGGCTCGGCGGGACCATCGCCGGGATGGCCTGCTCTGCGGCGGCCGGGCTGCTGGCCGTCGCGGCGGTGGCGGCGGCGAGCCAGCCGCTCGCGCTTGCCTGCGCAGCGGCGTTCGGAATCGGGTACGGGTGCAGCCTGGTGTCCGGGTTGCGTGAGGTGGAGCGCCTGGCGGGCGGCGATGAGCATGGCGCCGTGGTGGCCTGCTACTACGTGCTCACCTACGTCGGTTTCGCCGCACCGTACCTCGTCGACTGGCTGAACCCGGTGCTCGGCCGGACGGTCACGTTCGCGGCCCTTGCGGCCGTGGCGGCGGCCGTCGCGGCCTGGACGGCCGCCTACACGGCGCGCAAGCGCGGCTCCGGCCGGGATGACGGCGTACCGGCTGCATCCGCCGAATGGCGAAATCCCGTTTGAGCAGGCCCTACCTTCCGGTAAGGTCCCGGTGATCCGGCCGCTTTTCCCGTACCGAAGGAAATAGATGCACCTGACAACTAGCCGGTTCCGCTGGGCGGCCGCACTCGGCGCGGCCGCCGCGCTCGCTGCCGGATGTGGCACCTCCACCACCCAGGCAGCGCACGGGCTTTCCCCCGAGCAGGCCATCAGTCTCGCGGCCAATCAGGCCAGCCAGGTCAACTCCGTGAACGCGGATCTCAGCTTCCAGACGTCCGGGGCGCAGGCGGGCGTCATGCAGGGAACCATCACGATGCGCTCCCGGCCGAGCCTGGAGATGGATCTGGACATGAGCCACGCGGCGTTCGGCGGCCAGAGCATCCCCGGCGGCATGCACGAGATCCTGACCAGCCAGGGGCTGTACATGCAGATGGCGCAACTGCGGCAGGCGACGGGCAAGCCGTGGATGATGATCCCCGAGTCCCAGCTGAAAAAGGCGGCCGGCGGTGCGTTCAACCAGCTCGCACAGCAAGCACAGCAGCAGAACCCGCTGTCGTCGGCGCAGATGCTGGCCGCCGCCCAGAACGTGAAGCAGACCGGGACCGGGACCGTCGCCGGCGTGCCGGTCACCCGCTACAGCGGCGTCATCTCGGTGCAGCAAGCCCTCACCAAGCTCAACCCGCAGCTGCGCAAGCAGGCCCAGCAGCAGTTCGCCTCGCAGGGCATCAGGACGATCCCCTTCACCGCCGCGGTGGACTCACATCACCAGGTCCGCCAGGTAGACGAGCAGATCAGCGGCAAGGGCGGCAAGGCGACCATCTCCTTCACCATTACCGGGCTGAACCAGCCGGTCAATATCCAGCAGCCGCCCACCAGCCAGGTCAGCCAGGCGCCCCCGAGCATGCTGTCCGGGATGGGCGGCTAGCAGCAGGCGCAGGTTAACGGCCCTCGCCGGGGAGCGCCCGCTCCCCGGCGAGCAGGTCGGCGATCACGCCGGCGAGTGCGCGGAACGCCCGGCCGCGATGGCTGATCGCGTCCTTCTCCTCCGGCGCCATCTCGGCTGTGGTCCGGTCGTACCCGTCCGGCACGAACACCGGGTCATAGCCGAAGCCGTTGCTCCCCCGTGGCGCCTGGGCCAGCCAGCCGTCCAGCCGGCCCTCGACCGTCCGTTCGGTGCCACCGGGACCGGGGATCACCAGGGCGGCCACGCAGGTGAAGTGGGCGGCCCGGCGCGCGGGCGGGATCTCGGAAAGCTGCCCGAGCAAAACGTCGAGGTTCGCCTCGTCGTCACCGTGGCGGCCGGACCACAGCGCGGAAAACGGGCCGGGCATGTCGTTCAGCACCGAGACGCCGACGCCCGAGTCGTCGGCTACCGCGGGCAGGCCGGTGAAGGCCGCGATAGCCCGGGCCTTCAGCAGCGCGTTCTCCTCGAAGGTGACGCCGGTCTCGGCGACCTCCGGGGCGCCCGGGTAGGCGTCCAGGCTGGCCAGGTCCACGTCGAGGCCGGTGGCGGACAGGATGCGGGTCAGCTCGGTGACCTTGTGCGGGTTCCGGGTGGCGAGCACGATCCGCAGGGCGCCGGCCTCACTGCGCCGCGGCGCTGCGGAAACGCTCACGAGGCGAGGGCCGCCTCCTGCAGCCCGGTCAGCTCGCCGCAGCCGCCCACCGCCAGGCCCAGCAGCTGGTCCAGCATCGCGCGGTCGAACGGCTCCTGCTCCGCTGTGCCCTGGATCTCCACGAACGACCCGTCGCCCGTACAGACCACGTTCATGTCGGTCTGCGCCGCCGCGTCCTCCTCATAGCACAGGTCGAGCCGGGCCTCGCCGTCGACGATGCCGACGCTGACCGCGGAGACCGATGCGACGAGCGGATCCCCGGGGCACTTGCGGCGGCCGCGCAGCCAGCCGAGGGCGTCGGCGAGCGCCACGTACCCGCCGGTGATCGCCGCCGTCCGGGTACCGCCGTCGGCCTGGAGGACGTCGCAGTCGATCACGATCGTGTTCTCCCCCAGCGCCTTCATGTCCACGCAGGCCCGCAGCGCGCGGCCGGCCAGCCGGGAGATCTCCTGCGTGCGCCCGCCGAGCCGGCCCTTGACCGACTCCCGGTCGTTCCGGCTGTTCGTCGCGCGGGGCAGCATCGCGTACTCGGCGGTCACCCAGCCGAGCCCGCTGCCCCGACGCCAGCGCGGCACGTCGTGCGACGCGCTGGCCGCGCACAGTACCCGGGTCCGGCCGAACTCGACCAGGACCGAGCCCTCCGCGTGGTCCAGCCATCCGCGGGTGAAGCGCACGGGGCGGAGCTGGTCTGCGGTACGTCCATCGGGCCTGGCCATGCGCGCTACCTTACCGTCCATGCACCGGTTTCCGGCGGGCGCGGCCGGGCCTCGCCGCTAGGGCAGTTCGAGCACGTCGCCGCTGACGGCGAGGGAGACCGGGCCGGTGAATTCGGCGGCCGCCTCGTCGAGCGTCCGCGCCTGCTCGTTCCACGGCACCAGGTGGGTGAGGATCAGGCGGCCGGCCCCGGCCCGGTGCGCGTGCTCACCGGCCTGCCGCCCGGTCAGGTGCAGGTCGGTCGGCAGGTTCGGCTTGTCCAGGAACGACGCCTCGCACAGCAGGACGTCGGCGCCCTCGGCGAGGCGGACCAGGGCGTCCGACTCCCCGGTGTCGCCGGAGTAGGCGAGCACCCGGCCGCCGTGCGCGATCCGGAAGCCGAACGTCTCCACCGGGTGGTTCATCCGGTCGGTGGTCACCGTGAACGGGCCGATCCGCACCTCGCCGGGCTTCAGCGTCACGAAATCGAAGGCGCCGGTCATGCCGGGGTCGGGATCCAGGTCGTAGGCGCGTGCCATCCGTTCCGCCGCTCCCTGCGGCCCGTAGACCGGTATCGGCGGCTTGGCGCCGTCCGGCGCGTACGACCGGGCCACCCAGTACGAGCAGAGGTCGAGGCAGTGGTCAGCGTGCAGGTGGCTCAGGCAGATCGCGTCCACGTCGAACAGGCCGACATGCCGCTGCAGCGCTCCGAGGGCGCCGTTGCCCAGGTCGAGCAGCATCCGGAAGCCATCGGCCTCCAGCATGTAGCAGGACGCGGGGCTGTCCGGCCCGGGGAAGCTTCCAGCACAGCCGATGATCGTGAGACGCACAACAGGTAAGGGTACGCGTGCATCCTGTGTATCCGTGGGCCAGGGGCCTGCCGCGGCTGCCGGTGGCGGGCTCCGCTCAGGCCCAGAGCTGGCCTTCGAGCCGCTCGGTGGCGTCTTCGAGGGTGCCGCCGTACGCGCCGGTGGACAGGTATTTCCACCCGCCGTCGGCGACGATTAGCGCGATGTCGCCGCGCTGCCCGGCGTCGGCTGCCTTCTTCGCCATGCCCAGGGCCGCGTGCAGCGCGCCGCCGGTGGAGATCCCGGCGAAGATGCCCTCGGCCGCCAGCAACTCCCGGGTGCGCCGCAGCGCGTCCGCGGAGCTGACCGAGAACCGCGAGGTCAGCACCTTCTCGTCATACAGCTCAGGGACGAAGCCCTCGTCCACGTTGCGCAGGCCGTAGACGAGCTCGCCGTAGCGCGGCTCGGCCGCGACGATCTGCACGCCGGGTACCCGCTCCCGGAGGTACCGGCCCACGCCCATCAGCGTCCCGGTGGTGCCGAGCCCCGCAACGAAATGCGTGATCGTCGGCAGATCCTCCAGGATCTCGGGGCCGGTCGTCTCGTAGTGGGCGCGCACGTTCGCCTCGTTGCCGTACTGGTACAGCATCACCCAGTCCGGGTTCTCGACGGCGATCTGCTTGGCCATCCGGACCGCCTCGTTGGACCCGCCCGCCGCGGGCGAGGAGATGATCTCGGCGCCCCACATCTGCAGGATCTCGCGGCGCTCGGCGGAGGTGTTCTCCGGCATCACGCACACCATCCGGTAGCCGCGCAGCCGGGCCACCATCGCCAGCGAGATGCCGGTGTTCCCCGAGGTGGGCTCCAGGATCGTGCAGCCCGGCGACAGCAGCCCGTCCTTCTCCGCCTGCTCGACCATGAAGAACGCCGGGCGGTCCTTGACCGAGCCGGTGGGGTTGCGGTCCTCCAGCTTGGCCCAGAGCCGGATGTCCGGCTCCGGTGACAGCCGCGGCAGCCCGACCAGCGGGGTGTGGCCGAGCGACGCGAGCAGCGAGTCGAAGCGCATACCAGCCCGAGGTCCTGCCCGGTCAGCCGCCGGCGACCGCAGGGAGAACGGTCACCGTGTCCCCGTCCTTCACCGGCGTCTCGAGGCCGCCGAGGAACCGGACGTCTTCGTCGTTCAGGTACACGTTCACGAACCGGCGCAGGCCACCGTCGTCGGTGAGCCGCTCCGAAAGGCCGGGGTGACGCGCGTTCACATCGGCGATCAGCGAGCCGATGGTCGATCCGCTGCCCTCGACCGTTTTCGCCCCTTCGGTGTAGCTGCGCAGGATCGTCGGGATACGGACCTCGATGGCCATGAAGTAACTCTCCAGCTCCTCCGGTCTCCCTGGGAACCTCCAGGGAGATACGTCTCTAGCGTGGCAACCGGCAGCGGCCGCCGCTCATTCCGCGGTACTGGCGGTAACGATACTGACCTCTTCCTCCGAGACCTCGCCGTCGATGATGCGAAACGAGCGGAACTCGGTGCTGTCATCGGCGCGGGTGGACACCAGCACGTAGTGCGCGCCCGGTTCGGTGGCCAGCGAGATGTCGGTGCGCGACGGGTACGCCTCGGTCGCGGTATGCGAGTGGTAGATCACCACGGGCTCTTCGTCGCGCTCGTCCATCTCCTTCCATACCTGGAACTGCTCCATCGAGTCGAACCGGTAGAAGGTCGGCGACCGTTCCGCGTTGGCCATCGGGATGACCCGTTCCGGCCGGTCGGTGCCGGCCGGCCCGGCGACCACCCCGCACGCCTCATCCGGGTGGTCGGCACGGGCATGCGCGACGATCTTGTCGTACAGAGCGCGGTCGATCGTCAGCATGCACCAGAGGCTACCCGCGCTGAGGATTTCGGCGCCCCCCGCGCCAATCCCCCGTCAGGACTGTGCTGGCCCGCGGCCTCCGCCGCTCCGCGCCTCGCTCCGCTCCGGGTGCTCACTTTGTCGGCCGCTCAGGACAGAGCGTTCACCAGGCTCTCCTGCACGGCGGTGAGCCAGTCGTAGATGGTCAGCGGCCCGTACCGGGGGTCGGCCGGATCCATCCGCGCCATCTCCTCGTGCACCTCCTCGGTGACCTCGAGCCTGACCCCCAGGGCGAGCCGGATGTCGTTCAGCGCCCGCAGCCAGGCCTGCGCCTGATCCTCGGACAGGGTGACCCGGCCCCCCCGGTCGGGCAGGGTGCCGAGGATCGTCCGGGCGGCCTCCGCCTTCCCGGACCGCAGGTCCCGTTCGGTGTACCGGCGGAACTCGCCGGCCGCATCCGGGTCCTGCTGGTAGGCGTCCGGGAGCAGCCGGGCGAGGACCGGGTCATCCGGCGGGCCGGCTTCCTCGGTGATCCCCAGTTCCGCGCCGACGTCGAGCGCACCGGCATCCGGGGCGTCGAGGCCCCCGGAATCCGGGGCGTCGGCCGCGCGGGTTCCGCTGGCTTCCCCGCCCCCGGCCGTCCCGCCGACAAGTTCGGCGACCTGGCTGGTCAGATCGCGCAGGACCGTTGCTTCCTGCGAGGTGAACCGGGCGATGTACCGGGCGGAATCGCCGGATCCACGTCCGCGCCCGAACGGCGCCCGGCTGAACCCGCTCATCGGCCGCGGACCGGCGAACCGGCGGTCAGGGACATGGTCGCGGGCTCGGTCGCGGGCTCGGTTGTGTTCTCAGTCATGACGCAGCGTGGCCCACAACCCGTAGCCGTGCAGGATCTGCACGTCGCGTTCCATCTCCTCACGGGTTCCCGCGGCGACGACGGCCCGGCCCTTGTGGTGGACGTCGAGCATCAACTTCTCCGCCTTGGGCCGCGGGTAGCTGAAAACCTTCTGGAACACGTAGGTCACGTATGACATGAGGTTGACCGGGTCGTTCCAGACAATCGTGACCCACGGCCGGTCCGCCGAGATGTCCTCACCGGTCTCCGGTCGTTCGACCTCGGCCGGAGCGACGCTCACGGTTTAATCACCTCCCGGTCATGCGTCTAGTCTTCCACCCGTGACTGCGCCCATTGTTCCGCCCCGCGCGGCATCACCGGACCGGGCCGCGGCGGCGGCCTCCACCGCGTTGCTGACTGACCACTACGAGCTAACCATGCTCGAGGCGGCCCGGAGAAGCGGAGCCGCTGACCGGCGGGCGGTATTCGAGGTGTTCGCCCGCCACCTGCCGAACGGTCGCCGGTACGGCATCGTCGGCGGCACCGGACGGCTGCTGGACGCGCTGGAGGGCTTCCGCTTCGACGCGGCGTCGCTCGACTTCCTCCGGCGCGCCGAGGTGGTGGACGACGGGACCCTGGAGTACCTGGAAGCCTTCCGGTTCAGCGGTGACATCTGGGGTTACCTGGAGGGCGACTGCTATTTCCCCGGGTCGCCGATCCTCGTCGTCGAGGCGCCGTTCGGTGAGGCCGTCCTGCTGGAAACGATCACCCTGTCGATCCTCAACCACGACAGCGCCATCGCTTCGGCTGCCTCGCGGATGGTCACGGCCGCGGGCGGGCGGCCGCTGATCGAGATGGGCTCCCGCCGCACCCATGAGCAGGCGGCGGTGGCCAGCGCCCGGGCGGCATACATCGCGGGCTTCGGGTCGACGTCCAACCTGCGCGCGCGCCAGGCCTACGGCGTCCCCAGCGCCGGTACCAGCGCGCACGCCTTCACCCTGGTCCACGACAGCGAGCGGCATGCCTTCGGCACCCAGCTCAGCGCCCTCGGGCCGGGCACCACGCTGCTCGTCGACACCTACGAGGTGGCGCGGGCGGTGCGGACGGCGGTCGAACTCGCCGGCCCGGAACTCGGGGCGGTCCGCATCGACAGCGGCGACCTGCTGGTGAGCGCCCGCGAGGTCCGCTCGCAACTGGACTCGCTGGGCGCGACCGGCACCCGGGTGGTGGTGACCGGGGACCTGGACGAGCACTCGATCGCCAGCCTGGGGGTCGCCCCCGTGGACGGTTATGGCGTCGGGACGGCGCTGGTCACCGGATCGGGTGCGCCGACGGCGGCACTGGTCTACAAGCTGGTGGCGCGGTCCGACGGGCCGGATGAATCCGGCACTGGCGGACCGCTGCGGCCGGTGGCGAAGCGGTCGGTGGGCAAGCCCGGCCGCGGCGGCCGTAAGTGGCCGGTGCGGCACCGCGACGAGGACGGTACCGCGCTGGCCGAGGTGATCGGCTTCGGGCCGCCCGAGCCGGGGCCGAACGACCGCCCGCTGCTGTATCCGCTGGTGCGCGGCGGCAAGATCGTCGGCCGGGAGCCGCTGGCCAGCGCCCGCGAGCGGCACGCGGCATCGGTCGCGGAGCTTCCGCCGCAGGCACGGCAGCTATCCCGCGGCGAGCCCGCCATCCCGACGATCTTCCAGCCGGACGGCCGCTGATCCCGGGGGCGCGCGGCAACTCTCGGCGGGTACCGGCATCCGGGCTGCCAGCATGTGAACCTCGCCGGTAGTGTCGTGATATGCGCGCCTTGATCATCGTTGACGTGCAGAACGACTTTTGCGAAGGCGGGTCCCTGGCGGTGGCCGGCGGCGCCGAGGTTGCCCGCGAGATCAGCGTCTATGTCGCCGCGCACGGCGGCCGCTACGACCACATCGTGGCCACCCGCGACCACCACATCGACCCCGGCGGTCATTTCTCCGATCACCCGGACTACCTGGATACCTGGCCGCCGCACTGCGTGGCCGGAACCCCGGGGGCGGATTTCCACCCCAACCTTGACCTGGGCGGCGTCGAGGCCGTCTTCAGCAAGGGCGAGCGTGCCGCGGCCTACTCGGGTTTCGAGGGAGTCATCGATGACGGCACGGCCCTGGCCGACTGGCTGCGCGCCCGGCGGGTCACCGACGTGGAGGTAGCCGGGCTGACGGCCGACTACTGCGTGCGCAGCAGCGCTCTGGACGCCGCCCGGGAGGGGTTCGGCACCCGGGTGCTCCTCGGGATGACCGCCGGCGTATCCGCGGCGACGACGCAGCGGGCGCTGGAGGCACTCCAGGCGGCAAGCGTCGAGATGGACGGCGTCCCAATGGCGCTGGGCTGACAGCATGCTGCGGGTGCCACGGCGGGGCGGGTCACGTAGCGCAGCCGCGCGACCGCCACGGCTACACTTCGCAGGGTGATTGACCTCAGGGCTGCCCGGCAGGAGCCGGAACGTTACCGGGCCGCGCTGGCCCGCCGTGGCGCCGAACGAGAGTTCGATGCGCTGCTGGAGGCGGATCGTGCCTGGCGGGCGCACACCGAACGGGCGGAGACCCTGCGGGCGCAGCAGAAGCGGTCGTCCAAGGGCGCCCCGACACCGGACGAGATCGAGGCCCTGAAGCGGCTCAAAGCCGAACTCGGCGAGGCGGAGGACGAGCTGGCCGCCGCGGACCGGCGCCGCCAGGAACTGCTCGACGAAATCCCGAACCTCCCCGATCCCACCGCCGCCGACGGGATGACGGAGGAGGACGCCGAGCTCGTCCGCACCTGGGGCGAACTGCCCACGTTCACCTTCCAGCCGAGGGACCACCTCGAGCTGGGCTCACCGGCGGGCTGGATCGACATGCAGCGCGGCGCGCGGACGTCCGGATCGCGGTTCGCCTACCGGTTCGGCGACATCGCGCTCACCGAGATGGCCCTGTTCCGGTTCGTGCTGGACCGCCTGGCCGCGAAGGGATTCCTCCCGGTGCTCCCGCCGGTGCTGGTGAACGAGCGCGCGATGTACGGCACCGGTTACCTGCCGACCGACGAGCACAACATGTACATCCTCGACAAGGACGGCCTGTACCTGTCGGGCACCTCCGAGGTCGCACTCGGGGCGATCCACATGGACGAGCGGCTCGACGAGGACCAGCTTCCCGCCTGCTACACGGCGTTCTCCACCAACTTCCGGCGCGAGGCCGGCGCGGCGGGCAAGGACACCCGCGGGATGTTCCGGGTGCACCAGTTCGACAAGGTGGAGATGTTCGTCTTCTGCCGACCCGAGGAATCGGGCGAGTGGCACCAGCGGCTGCTGTCGTATGAGGAGGAACTGGTCCGGGAGCTCGGCCTGCCGTACCGGGTGATGAACATCGCCGTCGGCGACCTCGGCGCACCGGCAGCGAAGAAGTACGACATCGAGGCGTGGTTTCCGGTGCAGGAGCGGTACCGGGAGATCACGTCGTGCTCGAACACCACGGACTACCAGGCACGCCGGCTGAACGTCCGGTTCCGCCGCGACGGCAAGCTGGAGTTCGTGCACACGCTCAACGGCACCGGCACGACCGCCCGTGCGCTACTGGCGCTGATGGAGAACTTCCAGGACGAGACCGGTGTAGTCGCCGTTCCGGACGTGCTGCACCAGTACGGCGCCCCGAAGACCATCGGCCAGCCGAAGTAGGCCGGACCGCACGGGAAAAGGGGTCCCTCGAAGCCGCGCTTCAGCTGGTGCCTTCGGGCTCACCCTCGGGCATCGACTCGTAGATCTCCTTGCACTCCGGGCATACCGGAAAGCGCTTCGGATCGCGGTTCGGCACCCAGACCTTCCCGCACAGAGCGACGACCGGAGTGCCGGTTACCGCGCTCTCCATGATCTTGTCCTTCACCACGTAGTGGGCGAACCGCTCGTGGTCGCCGTCACCGTGCGAGAGGTCAGGCGTGACATCGCGCTCGGTGTCATGCTCTGGAAGGATCTTGGTACTCACGGCAACCGAGTCTACGCCGTCCCCCGCCGGCCGTTCCCCGGCACCGTTCGCCGGCCCCGTTCACCGACGATCAGGAACCCCCGATACTGGCGGTTAAGGGGAAGTCACGATAGGTTGACCGCCAGTGACGGGGGATGCCTATGACGGGGGCTGGCAGAGCATCACTGAAGAAGACGATCGTCGCCAGCAGTAGATGGGCGCCGGTGCGGCCGCCGCTGCCGGACGCCGCGGAGGGCAACGGGGCTCCGGGGAAGCCGCGGCCAGCCCGCCGGCTTCGCTGGCTGGCGGTGGCGCTGGCCGCTTCCTGGCTGGTTCCCGTCGTGCTGCATGCGCTGGGACTCGACGTCGTCATATTCGTGGTGCTGCTGGCGGCCGTCGCGTCGGTGCTGCGATCCGGGACGGCGCTGCTCGACCGGCTGATGCTTGCGGCCGGCCTGCTGATCGGTGCGGTGCTGGTCGCCGGGCTGGTCTTCTCGCTCTGGCCATGGCGGCTGGCGCCTGTTCCGGTCGGCGGGACCCTGCTGTCGGTGGTCGCCCTCGCGGGCTGGGCGGCGTGCCGGAAACCGAGGCTGCCGTGGCGCCTGCTCGGATCCGACGCGCTGGTCGCCGGTTTCGGCGTGTTCGCGTTCTTGGCGGCACGCGCCCCCCTCGCCGGGCAGTCGTTGACGCAGCGTCTCGTGCAGGAGTCGATCACCACCGACCGGTTCAACCACTTCGCACTGTTCGACACGATCCGACGGCTCGGCGGTTACACCTTCCTGCACCCAGCCGCCACCGGTGCCTCGCTCCCGGATCCGATGCAAACCGTCTACCCGTCCGGGTCGCACTTCCTCTACGCGCTCGTTGACACGTTCCTGCACCCAGCCGGGCAGCCGGTGCCGGTCCTGCCGGAGTACGGCCGGTACTTCACCTACGTGCTGGTGGCCTATGCGTTCTGCGTGATGGCCATTGTCTGGGCGGCGCGGTGGATCGCCGGCCCGCAGCAGGCCGGCTGGCGGCGCACCGTCGTCTGCGCGGCCGCCGCAGGCCTGGCGCTCGGCGGGCCGCTGATGCAACTGGTGGTGCTTGGCCAGGACCCCGACCTCCTCAGCTTCGCGATGCTCGCGCTGCTCGTCGCGGTGACGGCTCGGCCGCCGCTCGGCAGATCCGAGCACGTCCTCATCGCCGGCGCGCTGCTGATCGCCGTCACCTACACCTACAGCCTCTACCTGTTTATTGCCGCCGCCGTAATCGCAGCGGGAGCGGTCATCTACCGCAGGCGGCTGCGGACCAGGTGGGTCTTCAACGTGCTGGCGATCGCCGGGGCGGCCGGTGTCGCGCTGGTGCCGCCCGCCATCGCGCTGGCGTCGGGATTCAGCGCGCAGACGCTGTCGCTGGCCGCCAAGGGGTGGATGGTCTCGATCCCCGGTCCGGCCACGGCGGGTCTCGCCCTCTTGATCGCGGCAACCATGGTGCTTCCGGCGGCGCGGCGGCAGCCGGGCTGGCGGGCGATGGTCGCGCAGCTGTCCGCCGCGTTCGCGGTGACCGCAGGGTTCGCCATCTATCAGGTAGCCGAAAGCGGCGGCACCGGCTACTACTTCGGCAAGCTCCTGCTGGCCGACTACGTGATCTGCCTGGCCGGTGTCGGAGCTCTCGGCACGTTCCTGCGTGCCGTGCCGGTCACGGCCCGCCGGGGTTCCCGGCGGCGGATCCGGCTGCGGGAGGGATCGGTGGCCGCCGTACTGGCTGCCGCCGTGCTGATCTTGGCCGTCGGGTTTCCGTCGAGCCTGAATCCGACCGGCAGCAATCCGGTTATCTGGCCGCATTCCTCGCTGAGCACCTGGGATGGACGGCAGGACGTGCAGTACGGGATTCCGTCGCTGGCGGTCCTCGGCCGGAGCCGCCTGCTGGGTGACGGCGTCCCGACCGTGGTGCTCAGCGGCGGCTTTCTGCAGGAGCTGTACGGCACCCAACTCGCCGCTGTCTTCAACCACGACCTCGGGGGGATGAACGCACTGCTGCAAACGATCATTGCGGTGCAGCCTGACCCGAGTTCCCGGGGCAAGGTACGGCTGAGCCAGGTACGACAGCAGATCCAGGAAACCGTCGGCGTCAGTACCGTCCCGCTGCGCCTGCTCGTGGCCAACGCTAGGGACGCGGCCAACGCCCGCAAGGCGCTTGCCGACTATCCGGTGCTGAGAGCTCGGGTCGCCCATATCGTCGTGGTGCCGGGGCTGCTGGGGTGAGGGGCAGCCGCGTCGCGGGGCAGATCTACCGTCCAGGCCGCGTACGGGTCCATCCCATGCACGCCTCATACCGGGGCAGCAGGCCGTCGCTCCGGGCCGCCGCCAGCGCTGGTGCGGCGGCATCGCGCTCCGAGAGCACGGGTTCATCGGCTGGCCATTTGATCGCCAGGTCCGGGTCGAGCGGGTGGACGGCGTGTTCCCGCTGCGGGGCGTACCCCTCGGAGCACAGATAGGCCAGCGTCGCGTCCGCGGTGATGGCGCAGAACCCGTGGCCGAGGCCCTCGGAGAGGTAGACGGCGCGGCGCTCGTCGTCGTCCAGCCGGACCGCCTCCCACTCGCCGAAGGTCGGTGAGCCGGTCCTCAGGTCGGCGACGACGTCCAGCACCGCGCCGCGGACGCAGGTGACGTACTTGGCCTGCCCGGGCGGGACGTCCGCGAAGTGGATGCCGCGCACCACTCCCCGGGCCGACACCGACATGTTCGCCTGCGCCAGCGGCAGCGGGTGCCCAACCGCCTCGGCGAGCCGGTCGGCCTTGTACCACTC
>JBPYFL010000060.1:0-79576 GCA_051986485.1 Streptosporangiaceae bacterium
GCCAGCACTGACACTGGCCAGTCGCTGCCGAACATGAGGCGGTGGGGGCCGAATAGCTCGATTGCGTGATCGACGTATGGCTGGAGGTCCGGGGCGGTCCAGGTATCGGGGTTGGCTTCGGTGCCGAGGCCGGAGATCTTTGCGTGCACGCCGGGGCACTCGGCCGCGGCGCGGAGTAGCGACGCCCAGGGCTCCCAATGGGCGGCCGCGATCTCCGGCTTGCCGAGGTGGTCGATCACCATTCGCAGGCCGGGCACTTGCTCGGCGAGTACCGGAACGTGCCGGAGGTGCTGGACCTGGGCGACGACGTCGAAGCTGATGTCCCGTTCGGCCAGCACCCGGAGCCCGTCGATGACGCGGTCACGCAGCAGCCAGTCCGGGTCGGGTTCCTCGTGGATGAGGTGCCGGACACCAGCGAAGCGAGCGCCCCCATACTCGCGGGACAGGTACCGCTCCAGCGCCGCCGCCGTGTCGTCCGGGCGGTCCAGCGGGACCCAGCCGACCACCGCGGCGATGAACGGATGCTTCCCGGCCTGCTCCAGCAGGTAGGCGGTGTCGTCGGCGGAGTCCATCGCCTGCACCACGACGGTCGCGTCCACCCCGGCCGCGGCAAGCTGCGGAATCAGGTCCGGCGGCTCGAAGTTCCGGCAGATCGGCCCGCCAGCGGCGGTCAGCCACGGGTACGAGACCCGCTCCAGGTTCCAGAAATGCTGGTGGGCGTCGATGATCGGCATCGGGGCCACTCCGGGTGAGGCGCAGCGGGGCCAGGGGTCTGCAGGTGAAGCTACCGGAATGCCCAGCCGGTCCACCGCTCAACGCTGATCGCGATCACCGGGCCGGCCGGCGGGTTGCGCCGGTACTGCCGGTACCGGCGTTCCAGCAGCCCGATCGGCCCGGCCATCGCGGCGGGGTCGTCGATCACGGTGGCGTTCCCGTCGCCGCGCACCCACCAGAGCGTCTCCCAGTCGTCTTCGTAATGGTCGGCGAGGACGGCGACCCTCGGGTTCTCGGCGATGTTCCGCAGCCGCTTCAGGTCGCGGCTGTCCTTCGGCTTCTGATCGACGGCGGTGTAGATCCGGTCGCCCCCGGCCCCCGGAGCGGCGAAGTCGACGGCGAACGTCGCCACCACCAGGTGCGGCCGACCGGCCGCGTCCGCCGTCGCCAGCCGGATCACCGGCTCGCTCCGCAGCCGGTCCCGCGCGTCCTGTTCCGGAAGCCTCACCCAAGCGGTCTGCCCGATCGCCGCTTCCGCCATGCTGGGAAACGGGCCCAAGCCAGGTCCGTGAAACCCAGGTCGGCAAGGTAGGTGAGGCATGTCGGGTTCCATCGAGCTGACCGTCAACGGCAGTCCGCACCAGATCCCCGCGGAGCCGGCGCGCAGCCTGCTCAGCGTCCTCCGCGAGGAGATCGGGCTCACCGGAGCGAAATACGGCTGCGGCGAAGGCGAGTGCGGCACCTGCACGGTGCTCGTCGCGGGACAGCCGGTCAAGGCCTGCATCACCGGGGCCGCCGAGGTAACCGGGCCGGTCACCACCATTGAAGGCCTGGCCGCACCCGGCACGCCGCACGCTGTGCAGCAGGCGTTCACCGAACTGGACGCGATGCAATGCGGTTACTGCACGCCCGGCATGGTGCTGGCCGCGTCCGCGCTGCTCGCCGAGCACCCCGACCCCGCCGAGCCGCAGATCGCCGGCGCGATGCAGGGCAACATCTGCCGGTGCGGCGGCTACCGCCGGATCATCGGCGCCGTCCGCCGCGCCGCCGAACTGGCCAGCGCCCCGGACCCATCGGCGGATGCCACCCCCGCGGCCGGTTCCGCGCATCCCGCCGGCCCCGCCGCACCAGCGGGTTCCCCCGGGGATACAGCCAAACGGGTGCCCTGGGACCTCACCGACGCCGGCGACCGCGACTACTTCGGCGTCCTGGGCGACGGGCTGATCTCGGTGCTCCCACCCGGCGAGGTGCCCGCAGCCGCGGGTTTCCGGCCGCCCGGGGGCGGGCCCTGGCTGGCCAACGGCGGCGCCTGGCTGCACGTCGGCGGCGACGGGGTGGTCACCGCGTTCACGGGGAAGGTGGACGTCGGCCAGGACAACCGCACCGCGCTGTCCATGCTCGTCGCGGACGAACTGCGGATCCCGTACGGGTCGGTCCGTCTGGTGATGGGCGACACCGACGTCTGCCCGTTCGACGTCGGCACGTTCGGCAGCCGGTCGATGCCGGACGCCGGGGGAGCGCTGCGCGCAGCGGCGGCCGCCGCCCGGGAGGCGCTGCAGTCGATGGCGGCGGCCAGCCTGGAGGTCGATCCCGCCCAGCTGGCGGCCGCGGATTCCGCGGTTTGGCACGCCGCCTCCGGCCGTTCTGCTCGGTACGCGGAACTGGTGAATGGCGTGCGCCGGACCGTGTCCGCGTCCGCGGATGCCGCGCTCACCCCGGCGGAGGACTGGAGCACCGCGGGCAGGGCCGTGCGCAAACAGTCCGCCGCCGACGCCGTGACCGGTGCGAAACTGTTCCCGTCCGACCTGCGGGTGGCGGGCATGCTGCACGGCGCGGTGCTGCGGGCCCCGGCGTACGGGGCGGTGCTCCGGTCGGCGGACGTCAGCGCCGCGGAGGCGATGCCGGGAGTGACGGTGCTGCGGGAGGGCTCGTTCGTGGGCGTCGCGGCGCCCGACCCGGTCACCGCGGACCGCGCGCGGGCGGCGATCCGGGCCGAATGGGACCGCGAGCCGCAGCCGTCCGAGGCGGACCTCGACGAGTACCTTCGCGCCCATCCGGCCGAATCCGACGGCCGGTGGGGACCGTTCCTGCACGAGGCCGGAGACGTCGGGGAGGCGCTCCGGACCGCGGACTCGCGGTTCGAGGAGACCTACACGGCCGCGTACATCGCGCACGTTCCGATCGAGCCGCGGCTCGCGCTGGCCCGCTGGGACGGCGGGCGGCTGACGGTGGTGACCGCCACGCAGGTGCCGTTTGGCGTCCGCCGTGAGGTCGCGGCGGCGATGGAGATACCGGAGCGGGACGTGCGCGTCATCGTCCCGCCGTCCGGAACCGGGTTCGGCGGCAAGCACGCGGGCGGTGTTGCCACCGAGGCCGCCCGGCTCGCGCGCGCCGCCGGCCGGCCGGTACGGGTGATGTGGACCCGCGAGGAGGAGTTCAGCTGGGGATACTTCCGGCCGGCCGCGGTCATCGACGTCCGCAGCGGCGCTGACGCGGACGGGACCCTGGCCGCGTGGGAGTTCACCAACATCAACTCCGGCTCGCCGGGCATCTTGCCGCCGTACCGGATCGGGGCGCAGCGGGTGGAGTTCCAGCCCGCGCGCTCCCCGCTGCCGCAGGGCGCCTACCGGGGCCTCGCAGCGACCGCCAACACCTTCGCCCGCGAATCGCACATCGACGAGCTGGCCGCGCACTTCGGCATCGACCCGGTCGAGTACCGGCTGCGGCACCTGGCCGACGACCGGCTCGCCGCAGTCCTGCAGGCGGCCGCTCGGCGCGCCGGGTGGGCGCAGTGGCAGGGCGGCCCAGGTCCCGATCCGGCTCCGGGTTCTGCCGCCGGTCGGCGCGGCATCGGCATCGCCTGCGGGACCGAGAAGGGCGGACGGGTTGCGACCTGCGCCGAGGTGACGGTCGCCGCCGACGGGCCGCGGGTGGAGCGGATCGTCACCGCGTACGAGTGTGGAGCACAGGTCAACCCGGGCACGGTCCGGTCGCAGGTCGAGGGCGGCACGATCATGGCGATCGGCGGGGCGCTGTTCGAGGCGGTGCACTTCTCCGCGGGCCAGATCCGCAACCCCGCGCTGTCCCGGTACCGGGTGCCGCGGTTCGCCGACACGCCCGCCATCGAGGTCGAGCTGATCGACCGGCCGGACCTGCCGCCCGCCGGAGCGGGCGAAACGCCGCTCATCGCGGTCGCCCCCGCCCTGGCGAACGCGATCTTCGCGGCCAGCGGGCAGCGGATCCGCTCGATGCCACTGCTGGACCACGGCCCGCCCGCCTGGCGGCGCTAGCCGCCAGGCGTGTCGGAGGCTGCTCTTACCATCGCCGCATGCTTCCTGCTGAACCGGTCCAGCCGGTCCCGGCGGGCGCGGCCGCGGCGTGGCAGCGGCTGCGCGCGTGCGTGGCCGGCCAGGCGGGTTGGCTTTGCTCACCGCTGCCCGCCGGGCCGGGCGTCTGCCGGACCTGCCGCGGTCCCGCCGATCCCGGCTTCGCCCGCTGTTTCCAATGCGATGAGCATGTCAGCGCCGCGCCGGGCCTGCTCGCCGACGCGGTGGTACCGGTCTCATACGCCATGAAGGGCGGCGAGCACGCGGGGAACCTGTGGCGGTACAAGTCGGAGCAGCCGGACGCTGGCGCGGCCCGGGCCGCGCTGCTATCGCTGCTGCTGGTGTTCCTCCGCGACCACGGCCGGTGCGCGTGGCGGGCGGCCGGATCCGACCCGCCCACCCACGTCGCCACGGTTCCCAGCACCCGCGGCCGCCCCGGCCCGCATCCGCTGCCCGGGATACTCGGCGGGTGCCTCCGGTTGCCGCAGGCCAGGCTCACCAGCGCACCGGCGCCGCCGGATCCGCTGGAGCCCGGCGACCGGGAAATCGATCCCGGCTTGTTCGCCGCGGAGGGCCGGCTCGACCGGGCCCGGGTGCTGCTGCTCGACGACACCTGGACCACCGGCGCGCGGGCGCAGTCGGCGGCCGCGGCGGCGAAGCTCGTCGGCGCCCGCCGGGTTGTGATCATCGTGCTCGGGCGCCATCTCAATCCGGCGGCCATCACCGGACAGCCGTTCGGCCGGGCGCTCGGCGGCCGGGGATTCGTGCCGGACATCTGCGCTGTCCACCCCCCGGGCGCGTTACGGCCCAGTAGGTTAAGCCCATGCCCGCACGGATTGTCCTCTACGGCGCGACCGGTTACACCGGACGGCTGACCGCCCAGGCGCTACTGGCACGCGGCGAGCGGCCGGTGCTGGCGGGCCGGGACGCAGGCCGGCTTTCCGCCGTGTCCGCACGGCTCGCGCGATGCTCGGAAAACGGCGGCGACCTGGAAACCGCGGTCGCCGATACCAGCGGGCCCGAGGGGATTCGCGCCCTCATCGGCCCCGGCGACGTGCTGATCTCGACCGCCGGCCCGTTCATGAAGGCCGGTGCCGCGGCCGTCCAGGCGGCGGTCGACGCCGGCGCCGTCTACCTGGACTCAACCGGCGAACCGCCCTTCATCTGGCGGGTATTCCGGGAGTTCGGGCCGCAGGCGGAGCGCTCTGGTGCGCTGCTGCTCACCGCGTTCGGTCACGACTTCGTGCCGGGCAACCTGGCGGGCGCGCTCGCGCTGGCCGAAGCTGGGCCGCGCGCCGCGCGCATCGACATCGGCTACTTCGCCCGGGGAGACATGCGCCGCGGTTCCAGCGCGGGCACCCGCGCCTCCGCGATCGGCGTGATGATGGAGCCCGGCTACACCTTCCGCGACGGGCGCCTGGTCGCTGAGCGTCCCGCCGCGCAACTCAAGACCTTCCAGGTCGGCGGCAAGGCCCTGGACGCCATCTCGGTCGGCGCGTCGGAACAGTTCACGCTCCCGCATCTGGGCACGGACTCCGGGGACGGCGCGGGAACGGGTTCCGCGGCCGCTGCCGGTGCCGCCGCGGCGGGGCTGCGCGACGTGCGGGTGTTCCTCGGCTGGTTCGGCGGCGCGACCCGCACCGTCCACCGGCTGTCGGTGGTCACACCCGTGGTGCGCCACGTACCCGGGCTGCGGCCGCTGACCGACGCGCTCGCTGCGCGCATCCTGCGCAGCCGCGCCGAACCGGACCCGGCCGAACCCGTGCACGTGGACGTGGTCGCCGTGGCCGCCGACGCGGCCGGCCACCCGCTGGCCGAGGTCACCCTGACCGGCGGCGACCCGTACACGTTCACCGGCCAGATGCTGGCCTGGGCAGCATCCCGTGCGGCGGCGGGCGACCTCGAAGCGCTGCGGGGCGCGCTCGGCCCGGCGCAGGCGTTCGGCCGCGACGCGCTCACCGTCGCCTGCGCGGAGGCCGGCCTGAAGCGCCAATGATCACCCTGATCAGCGGCTAGCAACGTGCGTCGCGGGTGTCCGGCCTGCCGGCCGGGCCGTCACATTAGGCTGGCACCCGTGGCGAAGGCATCGGCGGTTACGCGTAGGCCCGGACCGGCGTCGCGGGGGTCCACATCGAGGACGGCGCTGGTGCGGCGCGCCCGGCGGATCAACCGCGAGCTGGCGGAGCTTTATCCGGACGCCCACGTCGAGCTCAACTTCACCACCCCGCTGGAGTTGCTCGTCGCCACGATCCTGTCCGCTCAGTCGACCGACCACGGGGTGAACCTCGTGACCCCGGTTCTCTTCGACCGGTACCGCTCGGCCGCCGATTACGCCGCGGCGGACCGCGAAGAGATGGAGAAGATCATCGTGTCGACCGGGTTCTTCCGGGCCAAGACCAACTCGCTGATCGGCCTCGGTCAGGCGCTGTGCGAGCGGTTCGGCGGCGAGGTGCCCGCACGGATGAAAGACCTCGTCACGCTGCCCGGGGTCGGCAGGAAGACGGCGAACGTCGTGCTGGGGAACGCCTTCGGCATCCCCGGGATCACCGTGGACACCCACTTCTCGCGGTTGGTCAGGCGGTTCGGCTGGACCACCCAGACCGATCCGGACCGGATCGAGCAGGAGGTCGGCGAGCTCTTCCCCCGCAAAGACTGGACGGACCTGTCGCAGCGGGTGATCTGGCACGGGCGCCGGGTCTGCAACGCGCGGCGGCCGGCCTGCGGGGCGTGCGGCGTGGGTCATCTCTGTCCCTCGTTCGGCGAGGGGCCGGTGGATTACGAGACCGCTCGCAAGCTCGTCAAGCCGGGGCCGTTCTCTTGACCTACGCCGACGGCGAGCGCTCCGGCCCACCGGGCCCGGGCGGCCAGGACGGGGACGGCGTCCCGGGTGGCGAGGACGGGGACGCCGGTCCGGCCCCGCGGTGGCTGCTCGACCTCGGTTCCCGGGCCGCGGAGATGCCCGTCGCCGCGCCGCTGCGGCCGCCGCCCGAGGGGGGCCGGGAATCGGCCGTGCTGATCCTCGTCGGTTCCGGGCACGACGGGCCCGATCTGCTGCTCACCCAGCGCGCGCCTGACCTGCGCCGCCACGCCGGGCAGACCGCGTTTCCCGGAGGGGCCGTCGACCGGGACGACAGCGGGCCGGTGGCGGCGGCGCTCCGCGAGGCAGCCGAGGAAACGGGCCTGGAGCCGTCCGGCGTCGACGTGCTCGCGGTGCTCCCGGAGCTTTTCGTTCCACGCAGCGACTTCCGGGTCACCCCGATCATCGGCTGGTGGCGGCGGCCGTGCGCGGTGACCGCGGCGGACCCCGTGGAGGTCGCGGCCGTGGTGCGGGTGCCGCTTGCCGATCTGGCGGACCCGGCGAACCGGTTCGTCGCGCAGCATCCGTCCGGGCGGGCCGGGCCGGCCTTCGACGTGCACGGCCTGCTGGTGTGGGGCTTCACGGCGGGCATCGTTGACCGGCTGCTGGCGCTCAGTGGGTGGGAGCGGCCGTGGGACGATCAGCGGGTCCGGGACCTCCCGCCCGACGTGCTGGGGCAGACCGCGGGATAGGGGTTCGGGACCCTCAGCCTCCTGGGGTATCGGCTGGCGCACCGGAAACACTAAACTCCCGGCGCCGTTATGCGTGGGCTGATCGCTACGCTGCGTTTTGGGTGCAGGGTATGGGGTGGGGGCTGAGGTCTCTGCATCGCGGGGGACGGGCGGGGGTTGCGGAGTGAACGGTAGTACTCGGAATGCTCCGATAGCGTGTGCAGGTGCCCGGTGACTTGCTGGATTTGATCTTGATTGTGGCTGTTGCCGCTTTTGCCGTGTCCGGCTACCGGCAGGGCTTCATTATCGGGATCATGAGCGTCGGCGGTTTCCTCGGCGGGGCCGCGGTCGGCGCACTGATCGCTCCGCCGATCTCACAGAGGGTTTTCTCCGGCCAGGCGCAGCAGTCGCTGCTGGCGATCGTGATCGTGTTCGCCGTCGCGATGATCGGCCAGTTCGCCGCGTCCACGATCGGCGCAGCGATGCGGTCGCACGTGACGCTGCATTCGGCGGCGGTCGTCGACTCGGCCGGCGGCGCGGTGGTAAGCGGGCTGTCCGTGCTGGTGATCGTATGGGCGGTGGCCTCGACCGCGGTGCACTCGCCGTTCCCGCTGCTGGCACGCCAGGTGAATAACTCGGCGGTGCTGCAAACGGTCGACCGGATGATGCCCAACTCCGCCCGCGACCTGTTCTCCAGCTTCCGGCGGGTGGTCGCCAACGGCCCGTTCCCGCAGGTGTTCGGCGGCCTCGGCGCGGAGGGCATCACCAACGTGCCGCCGCCGGACAACAGCGTCCTCAACACGGCCGGACTGCGGCGCGATGCCCCGAGCATCGTCAAGGTGCTCGGCACCGCGCCGGAATGCTCCCGGCGGGTCGAGGGCACCGGCTTCGTCTACACGCCACAGCACGTGATCACGAACGCGCACGTGGTGGCCGGAGTGCAGGACGGTCCGACCGTTACCGACCAGCAGGGGAACCAGTTGCCGGCGAAGGTGGTCCTCTACGACTACAAGACCGACATCGCGGTGCTGTACGTGCCCGGGCTCAGCCAGCGACCGCTGTCGTTCACCGGCCCGGCCGGCAGCGGCGTCGACGCCGTGGTGGCCGGCTACCCGCACGATGAGCCCTTCCACGCGGTACCGGCCCGGATCGGCGGAACCCAGGAGGCCACCGGCCCGGACATCTACCAGTCCAGCCAGGTGACCAGGGAGATCTACGCGATCCGCTCGGATGTCGAGCCGGGTAACTCCGGCGGGCCGCTGCTGTCCGCCCGCGGCGGCGTGTACGGTGTCGTGTTCGCGGCGGCGGTGGGGCAGTCCGACACCGGTTACGCGCTGACGGCGCGCCAGGTCGCGCCGGACGCAAACGCCGGCGCCAATGCCACGTCCAGCGTCTCCACCGACGCCTGCGCCTGACGGCTCAGCGGGACTGCAACGGCAGTCGCAGGTCGGACGCGCTCACGTCGCTCAGGCCGTCGTCCTCGATCCGCTGTGCCAACCGTTGTGAATACATAACGGCTGCAGCGACGTCCACCCCGTGCGGAGCCGCGGCCGAGAACGGGCGCACCCGGTCCGCGCCGCGCCGCAGCAGCGCCACCGCGCCGCGTGCGTTCCCGCGCTGCGCGTGCGTCAGGCCGACGGCGAGTTGCGCCAGGCCCTGCCACAGGTCCCGCTCCGGTCCCGGATCAGCCTTCCACGACGCCTCGAGGACTTCATGGGCGTGGAACGGCCGGCCTGAATCGATCAGCCGCTGCGCCTCGGCGACGGCGCCTTCCGGCGGCAGCGACAGATCGTCCGGAACGCGGTCCTCACCGGACTGCCCGCGCGGCATCGGCCGCCCCGACGCGTCGCGGGGGCGCGCGTTCCGCGGCCGCCCGGTCGCGTCGCGCTCGCGCCCGGTGCCCGGGACCTGGCTTTCCGCCTGCTTACCGGGGCTATGGACGGTGGGCTCCCCGCTGCGCGGCGCTTCCATGGCGTGGGCTCACCTCTCTGGTTCCGGATCTGCCAGCCAGCCGCGCAGCTCCGCGTCGAACCGGTCCGGCCGTTCCTCCTGCGGAAAATGACCGGTGCCGTCCATCAGCCGCCAGCGGTACGGACCGTCCACGTAGCGTCCGGAGCCCTGCGCCGTCCGGGGCAGCACGCACCGGTCGAGCCCGCCGTGCAGGTGCAGGGTCGGGGCCTGGATCGGTGCCCGCATCCGCCGCGCGTACCGGAGCCCGTCCGGCCGGAACTGCGACCGGACGAGCCAGCGGTGGTACTCCAGCGCCGAGTGCGCGACGCCGGTGATCCGGAACGCTTCCCGGTACCGCCGCTCAGATTCCGCATCCGGCCAGCCCGGTGCCGACCATTGCCGCAGCAGCTCGCCGATCCGCTCCGCGTCATCACGGACCAGGCTGCGTTCCGGGATCATCGGGACCTGGAACGCGAACGCGTAGCCGGCGCTGCGTCCCTGGCCGGCCGGATTGGCGACCACGGAGGCGCGCATCCGGCGAGGGTGCGGCGCGGACACCGCGGCGAGCCGGCGGACCACCTTGGGGAAGTACGCGCCCATCGTCCAGCCGACCAGGCCGCCCCAGTCGTGACCGACCACGACCGCGTTGGCCTCGCCGAGCGAGCGGACCAGCCCGGCCGCGTCCGATGCGGCGGTGATGAGGTCGTACCCGCGCGGCGGCTTGTCGCTGCCGCCGTAGCCGCGCAGGTCGGCGGCGACCGCGCGGTAGCCGCTCGCGGCCAGCGAGGTGAGCTGGTGCCGCCAGGTCCACCAGAATTGGGGGAACCCGTGCAGCAGCAGGACCAGCGGGCCGTCGCCGGACTCCACGATGTGGAACCGGGTCCCGTTGGCGGTGATCGTCCGGTGCGACCACGGTCCGGCGATGTGGACCGCTGATTCGCCGGGAACAGGCATCGGTTACTCCTGCTAGCCGGACTTGCCCGCTGAGTTGTTGTGCTTCAGCATCGCCATGTCTCCCTGGACCGTCGCCCGGGTACGGCGCAGCCCGGTCGGGTGCTTCGCCTTGGCGATGCCGATCAGCACGGCCGTCCCGGCGACGACGGCGTACACGCCGGCGGCGATGAGGAACGCCGCCCAGGTCCAGATCCCCACCTGGATCAGGCCGTAGGCGAGCGCGAACGACAACAGCACCAGGATCAGCAGGCCGGCGAACCCGGCGATCCCGAACAACGCGCCGGAGATGCCGTACCGCTTCGCATCGTCGCGCAGTTCCATTTTGGCCAGGTCGATCTGCCACTTGACCAGCTGGGAGGCATCCCGGACAGCCAGTGAGACGAGCTCACCCAGCGAGTCGGTGTGCGAGTCTCCGGTTCCGGCGGCATCACGCTGCTGCGGCATTCCCGTGTCAGCCATCAGAAGATCTCCATTTCACCGGTGGCACTCCCCGCTTGTCCCCTCGACATCCCCTGTCCCGTTATCATGGCGCACCTGCTCCCAGAGCGTGAAATCGGCCACGGCGTCGGCCTTCCGCGCCTGGCCGATCTTGCTGGCGCGAGCGGGGAGAGGTGGTCCGAGCGGCAGCTAGAGTCGGTGCCCGTGCCGACTGACCCACTGGCGCGCGTCGCCGAACTGCCTGGTGTGCCGGAAGCTGTGGCGGAGACCAGGGACGCCGCCGACCGGCTGCTCCGGCACCGGATGCTGCGCGGCCCCCGCTCGGTCGTGTCGCGGCTCTCGGCCGAGTCCGCGCTGCGCGGCGCGCGGTCATCCGCCGCTCTCGATGGCGAGGACGTCCCGCTCGAGCGGCTCCGCGGAGATGACGCCGCGCCGCCGGACGCTCCGGTGCTCCAGGGGGCCTTGCGGGTGAACGGGGCGCTGCCCGGGCTGATGGACACCTGGCACCGTGCGCCTGGTCAGGTGCTCGCCCGGCTGCACACACTTGCGGCCGCCGGCCTGGCCGGACCGGAACGTCTCGGCAGGCCCAGGTCAGGTCCGCCGGCGCCGGACGCGGGGCCGGCTGCCGCGCCGCCCGCGCCGGATGCCGGGGAGGTCGCGGCGCGCCTCGGCCTGCTGGCGGAACTGCTGACCACCCGATCGAATCCGCCAGCCCTGGTGCTGGCCGCCGTCGTGCACGGCGAACTGCTGGTCCTCCGGCCGTTTGGCCTGGCCGATGGCGTGGTTGCGCGGGCGGCGCAGCGCCTGACGCTGATGACGTGCGGGCTCGATTCCAAGGGGCTGACCATGCCGGAGGTAGGTCACCTGGAACAGCGCGGCGATTACGCCGCCGCGCTGCGCGGCTATGCGGCCGGGACGCGCGACGGGGTGGCCGGATGGATCCTGCACTGCGCTCGCGCCATCTCGCTTGGAGCACAGGAGTCGCTCGCCGTGTGCGAGGCGTGGCAGCGCGGCACCTGACAAGCGACACCAGACCGGAGCCACCAGACCGGGCACCAGAGGCGGCGGCACCGGCGCGGAACGTCGCGGTGCGCAAAAGGAACGGCGCCCCCTCACAGGGGCGCCGTCACCAGGCACGTCAGCCCGGGTTACCAGGCGTGCACGTTATTTGCCGGGCAGGCGGCCCGGCTATCGGAAAGCCCGGCGGCCGCCAGCGGAACCGCTGGCCGTCACAGTGCCATCCGGATATCTCGGCCTCGCCTGCCTTGGGCAGCCTCCCGCGGCTGGTCGCGCGTGGGTGCCCGGTTGCCGTGCCCGGACATCTGAGTCCTTGACACCTTTGTACGACCGAATGCCCCGGTTGGAAACCCCCGAACGTGACGGATTCGTTATCTCAATCGATTGTCCGTTTCACGTACCAAACGGTCATACTGTTCCGCTAGATGGGTGCAGGGGTGCTGGCTCGGGCGCCGGGGCCGACGAGGTTTCGTACCGAACGTCCCAGGCATCCGGCGCGTCGTGACAGTGCCGGTCCTGCACAACAGTTCCGCAAAAAGTCTTCCACCCGGTGAACGCATACGGTAGCTATGGGTATCCGGATCAGGCACCATATGGTGGGATACGGCGAACCGGCGGCGACACGGTCAACGACGCCGTTCCCGTAACCGGCAGCAAGGAAGCCGCGCCATGAACCAGGCGGCAGGAATGGCAGGCAACTAGGCTTTCCTGGATAACGTGTCCGGCTCTACCCCCCCGGAGCCGGACTCGCCCGGCGGCCCCCGCTCTCCCCCCCGGCGGGGGCCGCCTTATGTCGGCACACCCCGCCCTGGGCACCCGCACGCACCCGCCGGCGCAGGGTAACCGAGCGACTCGCGTTGTCCGGCAAACGCTCCCGCCGGTGTGCCGGTTAGGTTACGATCCAGTAGCAACCACCTGACGAACGCCGCATGACATGCCTATCCTGTAGGCCCCGCCAGGCATTTCGCCCGGCCCGTAACCCCTATCGGCACCGACGCGCAGGATCAGCTCACCGACACCGACTTACCAAACGCTGAGTTTTGCTCACCAGCATCACTTTCGAGGCCCCGGCCCCGCGAGTGAGAGCGGCGGGAAAGGGAGCACCGTGAAGACCTTCAGCCGGCTGGTCACGCTCGGAGCAGTGGCATCCGGCGCGGGAGGCATCCTGCTCGCGGTCGGCGCGCCGGCGGCAGATGCCTCTCCGAACGTCTCGTTGAGCAACACGCTGATCAGCATTCCCGAGACGGTCGGCATCACCGCTCACGTCGATCCGCTGAACACCGCGGTGCTGTACTTCGACGGCTCGCCGGTAGCGTCGCTGGACAGCCCTGCCGGGATCGGCAGGACGCTGTCCTACAGCTTCAGTTCCTCAGGTGTGGGCAACGGCACGTACCCCGTCGAGGTGGTTGAGAAGACGGCCGGACTCAGCCCGCTGACGCACACGGCAACTGGGTACGTGACGATCCGCCTCCCGACGCAAGTAACGGGGGGCTCCAGCGCCGGGTCCGGTGGGTCCGGGTCTCAGTCGGGCCATTCCGGCACGGTCAGCAATGGTTCGGCGGGCGGTGCCAGCGGTGCCAGCGGTGCCAGCGGGGCCAGTGCGCAGAGCCTGGCCGCGAGCAACGCGGCGGCACCCGCGGGCATCGGCTACTTCCCCCCGGGGGCCGGCGGCACCGGGTTCGGCAGCGCTTACAGCAGGATGGATGCGCTGGCCGGCAGTTCCTCGCTGGTGCTGCCGAACGTCGCGCAGCAGGGCGGGTTCCAGCTTCCAATCAAGCCGGACAAGCAGGCGAACCTGGCGGACTCCCCGGCACGGGGTAACTCGCTGACGGCCGCCACGTGGCTGATTGGCTTGGCGCTCGGGTTCATCATGTTGCTCACCGCGCTCCACACCGGTCGGTGGGCGAGAAGGCGCCACCAGTTGGGCGCAGCCGCTGCCATCGGCGGCGGTAGCGCTGGCAAGGCCAGCGGCGGTAGCGCCAGCAAGGCCAGCGGCGGCAAGGCCAGCGGCGGCCCAAGCACAACGGCGGAGGCTGGCAGCGGAGGCAGCGGCGGGGACGTCGCGCCCACTGCCGTCATGAGCGGCGTCGCGTCCGGCAGCGCCGGCAATGGCGGGCCGGACTCCCAGGCTGACGGCGCCCCAGCGCAGGCGCGCCACCGGCGCTAGTCCGGGTCACGTCGGCGCCCGCGCCAAGGTCACGCACGGGTCGGCTTCCCTTCCGCAGCACCGCGCGCCCGCGTCGCCTTCGTGCGGTACCGCGCCTCCGGGTTCTGCGGTTCACCGGTTGCCGTTGTGGGCGGCGCGTCCGCAGGCCGGGCGGGTGTGCCCGGAACTTCCACCCGGTCAAGGCGAGCCACCCGGCCGCGAACGGACCCGCTCGGCGCATCGAGTGCCTGTGAGGGATCTCGGCCGGGTTTCCGATAGGCCGTTAGCGTTGGCCGGGGCTCAGATCCCGCTGGCCCTCACCGGTCGCATGCCAGGCAGATGAGACCCGGCGCGCCCCGGCGGAAGGGTCGGCCGGATGCCCCGGATCGCTTGACGGCCTGACGGCCCGGTTGGCTGTGCGGCCCGTTTGCTGTGCGGCCCGTCGATTGAGTGCCGGTTGGCTGGGGGCCGTCGATTGAGGGGGCCGCTCGGCTGAGGGCCTGGTCCGCTATGGGGCCGGGCGCGTTGGGTCCGGTTGGCTGCGGGCTCAGCGCTGTGGGCGGCGGAACCTCTCCGCGGTGAGCGCGTCGGGCGGGCCTTCGGGGCCGGGGTAAGGCCGTCCGGAGTGTGCGACCCGGCCCGGGCCGCCGGGGATGGGGCCGGTGTCCGGTCCAAACGGATTGGAGGCCATGGTCCCGCCCTGATACGGCTGCGGGCCGGTGGTGGGGCCAGGGAGCTGCCGCCCAGGCATTGGCTGCGGGTGGACGCCTGGCTGCCCGCCCATCCGGCGTTCCCTGGCGAGCTGACGCTCCAGCTGCGCCTTCTCCTCGGCGAGCGCGTGCAGGTTCTCGTCGCGCTCGTCCTGGAGGTCGCGCAGTTCACGGCGGACACGGCTGCCGCGGCGGAACCCGGCGGCGGTAATGGAGCAACCAAGCAGGAAGACGCAGGCGGTGGCGGCGCCGACCAGGAACACTCCGGCCGCGCTCGTGGAAGGAAGCGTCTTCCCGAACATCGAGAGCGCCACCGCCACGTGGTGGTTGGCGCCTGCCGCGACAGCGGCGACGGCGCTGACGGCGGCGATCAACGCGAGGATGATCCCGAGGAAGATCAATTCTCTCGCACCTCTTCCTTCCCGGTCTCCCCGTTGCCTGCGACCGTTTCTGTTCCCGTGTTACCCGAGTCTCACAAACCGCGTCATTAGCGGCACATGGTCTCGTCCCGCTCGTAACCGGCCCAAGCAGACCATAACCGCCCCGCCTCGTGTTCGCGGGCTAATCGGCGCGGGATAGCAGGGAATCCAGCAGGACCAGCGCGCCTGCCTTGGACAGCGGGTGGTTGCCGTTCCCGCATTTGGGTGACTGGATGCACGACGGGCAGCCGTCCGTGCACTCACAGCTGTCAATGGCACGTCGGGTGGCCCGGAGCCAGTCTGCTGCGGTGTGGAACGCGCGCTCGGCGAACCCGGCGCCACCCTCATTCCCGTCGTAGACGAAAACGGTGAGCCGGCCGGTGCTGGAATGCAGCTCCGTGGATACGCCGCCGATGTCCCAACGGTCGCAGCTGGCGAAGAGGGGCAGCAGCCCGATCGACGCATGCTCGGCCGCGTGGGCGGCACCGGCCAGGTCGACTCCGGCGCCGGCCAGCCGGCGGGATTCGGACGTCGACACCGTCCACCACACCGCCCGGGTGCGCAGCGTCCGCGGCGGGAGGTCCAGCCCGTGTTCGCCGAGGACCTGGCCGGTGTCCGGCCTGCGGCGCAGATACGAAACGACCTGGCGTGTCACCGACACGTCACCGAAGCAGAGGGTCGCCTGTCCCCAGCGGGCGGTGCGGAGCGCCGCCACGACCTCGATGTCCGTCGTCTCGCGGGCGGTCGTCGAATAGCCGGGGTCGCCCGGCTTGACGAGCGCGACGCCGTCCGCCAGGTCGAGCCGCGACACCAGGTAGGTGTCGCCCTGATGGAGGTAGACGGCGCCGGTGTGCACGCTGGTGTGGGCAGACGGCTCGTCGACGGTACCGAGCAGCCGGCCCGTCGGCCGCTCGACGACCTGAACGGCGTCGGCACCGTTTCCCCGGATGCTGGTCATCGCCGCCGCCCGGCTGCGGTGCGGCCAGTACCAGCCCGCCGCCCGGCGGCGGAGCATCCGGTGACGGCTGAGATCCGCCGCCACGCCGGCCGCGGTCGGCCCGAACAGTGCCAGGTCGGTCTCGGTCAGTGGCAGTTCGGCGGCGGCGGCGCACAGATGCGGTCCGAGCACATAGGGGTTATCCGGGTCGAGCACCGTCGCCTCGACCGGGTGGCCGAAGATCGCCTCCGGATGATGGACCAGGTAGGTGTCGAGCGGGTCATCACGGGCGACCAGCATGGCGATCGCTTCGCGTCCCGCGCGCCCGGCCCGTCCCGCCTGCTGCCACAGCGATGCCCGGGTCCCCGGCCATCCGGCCAGGATCACGGCGTCGAGCCCGGAGATGTCCACGCCGAGTTCCAGCGCGTTCGTGGTAGCCAGGCCGGTGAGCGCGCCGCTGCGCAGCGCCGCCTCGACGGCCCGCCGATCGTCGGCCAGGTAGCCGGCCCGGTAGGCGGCGATGCGGGGCGGGCACCCGGAGGCGCCGCCGGGATCCGCCTCCGCCAGCCGCCGGCCGGCGGACAGGGCGACCGTCTCCGCGGCGCGACGGGACCGGACGAACGCAAGCGTGCGGAAGCCGCCCCCCACGAGTTCCGCCAGCAGGTCGGCCGCCTCCACGGTGGCGGCCCGGCGTACCGGCGCGCCGCCCTCGCCGCGCAGCGCGGTGAGCGGCGGCTCGCACAGCGCGAAGGTGACCGGCCCGCGGGCGGAGCGGTCACGGGTCACCGCCACCGCATCCAGGCCGGTGAGCAGGCGGGCGCAGGCGGCCGGCTCGCTGACCGTCGCCGAGGCGAGCACGAACACCGGGCCCGCCGATCCCGGCGGTGCGTGCCGGGCCGCGACCCGCCGCAGCCGGCGCAGCACCTGGGCGACGTGGGACCCGAAGACGCCGCGGTAGCGGTGGCATTCGTCCACCACCACGTAGCGCAGCCGGCGGAAGAACCCCGCCCAGCGCTCGTGCTGCGGCAGCAGCGTGTGATGCAGCATGTCCGGATTGGTCAGCAGGTAGCTGGCGTGGGCGCGGGCCCGGTCGCGCTCACTGGCCACCGTGTCGCCGTCGAACACGGCCGCATCGACGCCGTCCAGCCCGAGACGCGTCACGGCGGCGAACTGGTCGGCAGCGAGCGCCTTGGTCGGAGCGATGTACAGCACCGAGCCGCCGTCCGCGACCGCGGCCACCGCCGGCATCAGGTACCCGAGCGACTTCCCGGAGGCCGTCCCGGTTGAGATGATCACGTGCCGTCCGGCTCTGGCGTGCTCGGCCGCGGCGACCTGGTGCTCCCATGGTTCGGGCACCCCGGCGCGGGCGAGGGCTTCCGCGAACGGCCCGGGTACCCAGGCCGGCCAGGGGGCGCGCCGGCCCGCGCGGGCCGGGATGTGCTCGACGTGCGTCAGCGCGGCCGCGCCGGGCCGGCGCCTGAGCAGGTCGACGGCCCCGGCGGCGCCCGCTACCGGGGCAGCCTCCGATCGCGGCGCCGCGTCGTCCGAGGCTCCGCTGGCCGGGGGGACACCAGGTTCGGGCGATGCGGACGGCGCCCGGTCCGCCTGGTGCTGCTGGGTGAAGACCACTCGTTTCAGTGTGTCATCCGCGGGCACGCGTGGCCCGTATCGTGATTTGGTATAGACACAGTGTCGGAGCGTGCTTGAATGCGGGCGGTGGCCCGCCGGGCGCGAGACCAGGCAGCGGGACGCGACGAGCGCAGGTAATGTGCGGACGCGGTGCGCAGGGCCGGGCAATTCAGAAAACACAGCAGGGCGGCTGGAGGATTTGTGGAGCTGCAGCTTGACCACCACACCAAGGACGGGATCGAAGTCGTCGACGTCGAGGGCGAGATCGACGTATACACGGCGCCTCGGCTTCGCGAGCTCCTGATCGACTTGGTGAACAAGGGGCACTTCCAGCTGGTGGTGAACATGGAGAAGGTCGAGTTCCTGGACTCGACAGGCCTCGGGGTTCTCGTTGGGGGGCTGAAGCGGGTCCGGGCACACGACGGTTCGCTGGACCTCGTTTGCACCCAGGAGCGGATTCTCAAGATCTTCCGCATCACCGGCCTGACGAAGGTCTTCGGCATCCACGACACCGTGGACGACGCCATATCGGCGCGGAAGGCGGAGAAGTAGCCAGCAGCTGGCTGGCTCGGAGAAATGGCCACTGTCGAACTCAGCTTCACTCCGCTCCCGGCGCACGTACGGACCGCCCGCCTCGTCGCGACCGCGGTCGCGCGGCGCAGCGGCGTCGACGAGCCGTTGCTCGATGAGGTCCGGCTAGCCGTCGGCGAGGCCTGCTCCCGTGCGGTCGAGGCGCACCGGCAGCACTGCCCGGCCGAGCCCGTGCGCATCGAGCTGTCGAACGACGGCGGCCGGTTCCAGGTCATCGTGAGCGACACGGTGCCGGGCAACGGCCACCCCCTTCCGCCGGCCGGGCAACCGCTTGCGTCGTCGCCGCTGCCGCCGCAGCACCCAGCAGAGTCCCCGCCGGAGCCGGTGGTGCCGAGGCTGTCGCCACCGGCGGCAGGAACCGGCGAGGCCGGCGACGCGGCGGATGCCGGAACCGGGGCCGGCAACGGTGGCATGCTGGCCGACCTCGGCGACGGCCTTCCGCCGGGCGTCGGACTGGCCGTCATCTCAGGTCTCGCCGACGACGTGCAGATCTCGGCGACGAGCGAGGGCGTCAGTATCCGGATGAGCTGGCCGGTACCGGGCAGCTGATCGCCCTGCTCGATACGTGCCGTCGCGGTCCGGGCTCGACTAGATATCGTTCGGGTCACGATAGTGTTTGGAAAAGGGCCGTTTCGGCATTACGTTGCGGCCATGCGTAGACTCCCCGCCACTGCGGTTGTGGCAGTGCCAAACGCCTGCCCGGATAGTCCCGCAGC
Source organism: Streptosporangiaceae bacterium (assembly GCA_051986485.1). GTDB lineage: Bacteria > Actinomycetota > Actinomycetes > Streptosporangiales > Streptosporangiaceae > JBPYFL01. The sequence goes on from JBPYFL010000060.1 coordinate 19,076, forward strand.
CGGTATCTGGCGTGTTCACGCACGTGGGGAGGGCGCTCTGCCGCCGCACGCGGTAGGGGCAGCCCGCCCAGTGCGCGAGCCTCGGCTGCCGGGCAGACCTTCGTGCACCGTGTGAAGGAGAACGGATGACATTGCCCACGCATGGGGGCACCGGCGGGATACTCGCTGCCGCGGGCGGCGGGATCTCACTCAGCGGCGGCGACCTGGGCCTGGTCGTCCTTGTCATGGTGGTCGCACTGCTCGCGCTCGGGGTCGCCGCCTGGCTTATCCGCTCGGTGCTCGCCGAGGGCCAGGGGACCCAGAAGATGCAGGAGATCGCGCGCGCCGTGCAGGAAGGCGCCGCCGCGTATCTTCGCCGCCAGTTCCGGACGCTCGGCGTTTTCGTCTTCGTGATCTTCTGGGTGCTGCTGGCACTTCCCGCCGACTCGCCGGGCGTCCGCTGGGGCCGTTCGGTGGCATTCCTCTTCGGCGCGCTGTTCTCGGCGACCACCGGCTTCACCGGAATGTCGCTCGCGGTCCGGGCGAACGTCCGGGTCGCAGCCGCCGCACGGGACACCGGTGAGCGTCACGCGCTGCGCACCGCGTTCCGCTCTGGCGGCGTTACCGGCATGTTCACCGTCGGCCTCGGCCTGTTCGGCGCGGCGCTCGTGGTGCTGATCTTCAAGTCGCACGCGCCCAGCGTGCTCGAGGGCTACGGATTCGGCGCCGCCCTGCTGGCGATGTTCATGCGTGTCGGCGGCGGGATCTACACCAAGGCCGCTGACGTCGGCGCGGACCTCGTGGGCAAGGTCGAGCAGCACATCCCCGAAGACGATCCCCGCAACGCGGCCGCGATCGCCGACAACGTGGGCGACAACGTGGGCGACTGCGCCGGCATGGCCGCCGACCTGTTCGAGTCCTACGCGGTCATGCTGGTGGCCTCGCTGATCCTGGGCAAGGTCGCGTTCGGCGACGCGGGCCTGGTATTCCCGCTGCTGGTACCGATGATCGGTGTGATCACCGCCGTCATCGGCATCTTCGTGGTCGCGCCGCGCAAGGGCGACCGCAGCGGGATGACCGCGATCAACCGCGGCTTCTTCATCTCCGCGGTCGTCTCGCTGATCGGCGTCATCATCCTCTCGCTGGTCTACCTGCCGTCCAAGTTCAGCGCGCTCACCGGAGTGACCGACAGCGGCATCCTGTCGCACGGCGGCAGCCCGCAATGGATCGCTATCGGCGCCGTGGTCATCGGCCTCGTGCTGGCCAGCGCGATCCAGCTGCTCACCGGGTACTTCACCGAGACCAACCGCAGGCCGGTGAAGGAGATCGGGCAGAGCTCGGTCACCGGCGCCGCGACCGTGATCCTCTCCGGAATGTCCACCGGCCTCGAGTCCGGCGTGTACTCCACCCTGCTGATCGGCGGGGCGGTCTTCGGCGCCTTCCTGCTCGGCACCGGGAACGCGACCATCGCGCTGTTCGCGGTCGCGCTGGCCGGCACCGGGCTGCTCACCACCGTCGGCGTGATCGTGTCGATGGACTCGTTCGGCCCGGTCACTGACAACGCGCAGGGCATCGCCGAGATGTCCGGTGACGTCGAGGGCGACGCCGCGCAGACGCTCACCCAGCTGGACGCGGTCGGCAACACCACCAAGGCGATCACCAAGGGAATCGCGATCGCCACGGCGGTCCTCGCCGCGACCGCGCTGTTCGGCTCCTTCCGCACCACGGTGGAAACCGCGCTCGGCAAGGCGGCCGGGAGCTTCAGCCTGTCGGTGGACCACCCGAACGTCCTGGTCGGCGTGCTGATCGGCGCCTCGGTGGTGTTCCTGTTCAGCAGCCTGCTGATCATGGCCGTCGGCCGCGCCGCGCAGCGCGTGGTGGTCGAGGTCCGGGAGCAGTTCCGCACCCGGCCCGGGATCATGAACTTCACCGAGAAGCCCGAGTACGGCCGCGTGGTGGACATCTGCACCCGTGACTCGCTCCGCGAACTGGCCACCCCCGCAGTTCTCGCCGTGCTGACCCCGATCGCGGTCGGCTTCGCCATCGGGTACGCGCCCCTCGGTTCCTACCTGGCGGGCGCGATCGCGGCCGGCGCGCTGATGGCGGTGTTCCTGGCCAACTCCGGTGGCGCCTGGGACAACGCGAAGAAGCTGGTAGAAGACGGCAACTACGGCGGCAAGGGCTCGGAGGCGCACGACGCGACGGTTGTCGGTGACACCGTCGGCGACCCGTTCAAGGACACCGCCGGCCCCGCGATCAACCCGCTGATCAAGGTGATGAACCTGGTCTCGCTGCTGATCGCGCCGACCGTCGTGACCTATGCCCACAACACCGTCCTGCGGGTGGTCGTGTCCCTGGTCGCGATCGGCATCGTGGTCGCCTCGATCGTGATCTCCAAGCGGCGTTCCATCAGCCTGGTGGATGAGGTGGAAACCGCCGGGGTGGCGGGGTCCGCCGCAGCCCCGGCCGGAGAGGTCGCTGCGTCCGACGGCAGTGGCGCCGGCGCGGAGACCGCTGGCTCCAGCGCCGGGAAGGCGTCGTCAGCATCGACGTCGGGCTCGTCCTCCGACACCACCTGACCGGGCCTAGGAATCTGACCCGACGGTGCAACGCGTCCCCGGCTCGCCGAGCCGGGGACGCGTTGCCGTCCGGGCCTGAGTGCGAGAGCGCTCCATCCGGACAGCGATTGGCGACGTGCCCGGCATGGACGTCCGGGAACGGGAGCTCAGCGCGTCATAGACCGGTGCCAGAGCGCCGGGTCAGCCGTTTTCCGCGGCCTCGACCTCGTCGCGGGAGATGCCGAGCAGGTAGAGGATCGCGTCCAGGTAGGGGACGCTCACCGACGTATCGGCGGCATCGCGGACGACGGGCTTGGCGTTGAAGGCCACTCCGAGGCCCGCGGCCGCGATCATGTCCAGGTCGTTGGCGCCGTCGCCGACGGCGACCGTCTGGCTCAGCGGGACCCCCGCCCGGTCAGCGAACTCGGCCAGCGCGCGAGCCTTCCCGGCGCGGTCGATGGGCGTGCCGGTCAGCCGCCCGGTGAGCTTCCCGTCGGCGATCTCCAGCGTGTTGGCCGCCGCGTAGTCGATGCCCAGCCGGTCCGCCAGCACGTCGGTGATCTGGGTGAAGCCGCCGCTGACGATGCCGCACCGGTACCCCAGCCGCTTCAGCGTCCGGATCAGCGTCTCCGCCCCCGGCGCCAGCCGCAGGCCGCCGCGCACGCTGTCCAGCACGGCGGCGTCCAGCCCGGCCAGCAGCGCGACGCGCTCCCGCAGCGACCCGGCGAAATCCAGCTCGCCGCGCATCGTGGCCTCGGTGATCTTCGCGACCTCCGCGGCGCATCCGGCGCGCGCGGCGAGCAGGTCCACCACCTCGTCCTGAACCAGCGTCGAGTCGACGTCCATCACGATCAGCCGCATCGCCCGCCGGATCAGCCCACCCGGCTGAACCGCCACGTCGACCTGCTCGTCGACGGCGATGGCGGCGAGCTCAGCCCGCAGCGGGCCCGCCTCCGCGCCGGACACGTCGAACTCGATGCACGTCACCGGGTCCTGCGCCAGCCGGCCGACCCGTTCGATGTTCGCCCCGGCGGCGGCGATCCGGCCCGCTATCGCCGCGATCGCCCGCGGCTGCAGCGGGCTGCCGAGCACCGTGACGTGCAGGCCGCCGCGCCGTCTCGGCCCGTTCCCGGTTCCGGTGGTGACCTCGGCTTCCAGCCCCAGCTCGGCCCCGAGCGTCCGGATCTCGGCATCCACCGCTGCCAGGTCCGCCTCGTCACCGGACAGCCCGACCAGTACCCCGAGGACCAGCCGCCCGCGGATCACCACCTGCTCGACGTCGAGCACGGTCAGCGGGTGCGCGGCGAGCACCGAGAACAGCCGTGAGGTCACCCCCGGCCGGTCCCGGCCGGTCAGGGTGATCAGCAGACCCGGATGCGGGCTGCCGGGACCAGGCTCTGTGACGCGGTTCATCGCGCAGGCAACGCTACCGTCTCCCGGTTACCGGCCGGTCCCGGGTGCGCCGGGTCACCCGTTATGAATCCATCAGGCGGGTCAGGGCAGCAGCAGGTGCACGTCGCCGAACTCGTGCCACAGGTAGCGGTGATCAACCGCCGCCGCGTAGCAGCGGCGCAGCAGCCCGGCGCCGGCGAACGCCTGCAGCATCAGCAGGTGCGTCGACCGTGGCTCGTGGAAGCCGGTGAGCAGGCCGTCCACCGTGCGCAGGCCGGTCTCCGGCGTGACGACATGCGACGTCCACCCAGCCGACGCCGACACCAGGCCGTCCGGTCCGGCGGCCGTCTCCAGCGCGCGCACAACGGTGGTGCCCGCGGCGATCACCCGGCCCCCGCTGGCCCGGGTGAGGTTCACCAGCCGCGCGGTGACCGGCGGAACGTCGAACGGCTCCGGGTACGGGTCCTCGTCACCCTCAAGCGACGAGACCCCGGTGTCCAGCCGCAGCGGCGCGAAGACGACGCCGCGGCTGACCAGTTGCGTCACCATCTCGGCGGTGAATGGCCGGCTCGCGCTCGGCATCTCGGCGCTCCCCGGCCGGAGGCCGAACACGGTCTGGTAAGCCTGCAGCGGCCAGTCGCGGCCGACGTAGGAGTAGCGGATCGGGCTGCCGTGCCGGAGCAGGTACGGCACGACCGCGGTGGACAGCCGGGCCCGCCACAGCCGTTTCGTTTCCCTGGTGACCAGGGTCAGCCAGGCCCCGGCCGGCAGCTCCAGCACCTGCCCCGGATCGCAGCCGGGATACGGCGCGCTGCCGCCCGCGCCGGGGGCCCGCAGCGCCCGGAGTTCCACCAGCCAGGCGCCATCGGGCAGCGGAGTGGAGAAGTGCGCGGCGAGACGGTGACCGTTGCTGCCGGTGACCCGGACCGCGGCCGGCAGGGTCGCCGACGTGTTGATCACGATCAGGTCGCCCGGCAGCAGCACCTCCGGCAGGTCACCGAACGCGTGGTGGGTGATCTCGCCGGTTCGGCCCCTGCTGACCAGCAGCCGCACCCCGCCCCTCGGGGTGCCGCGCGCTTCCGGCGGCTGGTGCGCCTCGCGTTCCGGGGTGAGCGTGAACTCGATGGTCATCGCGTGCGTCTCCAGACGATCCTCAACGGCCAGGGCTCGCCGCCCTGATCCCTTCCGGCACCCCGGTGACCGGGAGCAGGTCCCCGGCCCGGTACCGTCCGCTCGGCAGCCGCTCGGTGATCAGCCGCACGAACCCGGGGACGACCTCCTCGGGCAGCGGCCGGTCCGAGATGTCCTCGCCGGGGAAGGCGTCCTGGTGCATCCTGGTCCGGATCTCGCCGGGATCCACCCACCAGACCCGCACCGTGTTCTCCTCGGCGGCGAGGACGTTCGACGCCTGTTCCAGCGCCGCCTTGACCGCGCCGTATGCTCCCCATCCCGAGTAGGCCTCGACGGCGGCGTCGGAGGTGACGTTCAGCACCGCCCCGCCGTGCTCGCGCAGCACGGGCAGCAGCAGCTGGGTCAGGGCCACCGGGGCGATCAGGTTGGCCTCGACGGCCGCGCGCAGCTCATCGAGCGGGTAGCTGGCCAGAGCGGGGAGCGGGTGCGCGCCGAGCGTCCCGGCGTTGTTCACGAGCAGGTCAATGCCGCCGAGGCCGGCCGCCGCGGCGTGCAGCGCGGCCCGGTGCACCGGGTCGGTCACGTCACCGGCGATCGCGTGCACGAGCGTTCCGGCCGGGAGGCTGGTGACCGCCGCGTCTAGCGCCCGCGCGTCGCGGGCGTCCACGATAAGCGCGTAGCCCTCGGCTGCCAGGCCGCGGGCGAGCGCAAGGCCGAGGCCGCGGGACGCGCCGGTGATCAGTGCGGTTCGGGTGTCTGTGCTCATGTTCCGGACGTTAGGCGCTGCGGGGCGGCCGCACATCGGGCCGCGGCCGGACCGGGTCCTAGGCAGATGGTCCTAGGACCTCCGGTGAACGCACGCTGGTCCCGCGGCCGATCCGGCGGCGCGGCGTCCGGAGGTAGCGTGCGGTTCATGGGCGGCGCGCAGCTGGACGAGGTGCTCCATGCGGTCAGCCAGGACATCCTCGCGATCACCCGGCAGCTGTCCACCCGCGACGTGCTGCAGATGATCGTCCGCTCCGCGCGCTCGCTGCTCGGCGCCCGCTACGCCGCCCTCGGCGTTCCCGGCGATCAGGGTTCGTTCGCCGAGTTCGTGGTGGACGGGATATCGGCCAGCCAGTGGGCCGCGATCGGGCCGCTTCCCCGTCAGCACGGCATGCTCGCCGCGCTGCTGCGCGACGGCCGTCCGCAGCGGCTGAGCGACATCCGCGCCGACCCGCGCTTCGAAGGGTGGCCCGCCGCCCATCCGGTGCTGGTGGACTTCCTCGGAATGCCGATCGCCGACGGCGGTGAGGTGCTCGGCATCATCTTCCTCGCCAACAAGCGGGTGCCCGGCGGCTTCACCGCCCGCGACGAGGAACTGCTCTCCCTGCTGGCCGCGCACGCCGCCATCGCGCTGATCAACGCGCGGCTGTACGAGCGCAGCCGCGAGCTGTCGGCCGTGCAGGAGCGGACCCGGCTGGCCCGGGACCTGCACGACGCGGTCTCGCAGAAGCTGTTCAGCATCCGGGCGAAGGCCAGCGCGGCGGCGATCCTGATCCCGCGGGACCCGGGACGGGCCGCGGCCGAACTGGAGAGCGTGGCCGACCTGAGCGGCGAGGCACACGCGGAACTGCGGGCGGTGATCGACGGTCTCCGCCCGCCCGACCTGCATTCCCGCGGCCTCGCCGAATCGCTTCGCCGCTACGCCGCGCTCGCGGGGCGGGCACACGGGATACCGGTGTCGGTCACCGCCGGCCCGCTGCCGCCGCTGCCGGCCGAAACCGAGACCGTAATCTACCGGGTCGCGCAGGAAGCCCTGCACAACGCGCTGCGGCACTCCGGGGCCCGGCAGGTGCTGGTGACCCTGTCGCGCAAGTCCCGCCGGGTGCTGCTGGAGGTGTCCGACGACGGGAGCGGATTCCGGCCCGGGCCTCCGGCGGCAAGCCAGCCCGGCGCCGGCGGGGTCACCGGTCCTGGGCTCGGGCTCGCGTCGATGCACGATCGCGCGGCGTCCGCCGGCGGGACGCTGACCGTCACCTCCGCGCCGGGCCAGGGCACCATGGTCCGGCTCAGCGTTCCCCTCTCCCGGGGTACGTCCAGGTAGGGTGGCTGCAGCGCGGCCGGAATCGCGGTGGACCACGGGAGGCGATGTGGCGGCGCCGATCACGGTACTGATCGCGGACGATCATCCGGTGGTGCGCCAGGGCCTCCGAACGCTTCTCGACGTGCAGGATGACATTGTCGTCGCCGGGGAAGCCGCGGACGGCGCCGGGACCGTCGAGCAGGCGCAGCGGCTGGCGCCGGACGTGATCCTGCTCGACCTTAAGCTGCCGGGACTGGACGGGGTCGGGGTCCTCAAGGAGCTGCACGCCCGCGGGGTCAGCGCCCGCACCCTCGTCCTGACCAGCGTGCTGGGATCAGAGCCGGTCGCGCCCGCGATGCAGGCCGGCGCCGCCGGATACCTCTACAAAGACGTGGACCCGGTTGCCCTGGTGCGCGCGATCCGCTCCGTCCACGATGGGAACCTGGTGCTGGCGCCGGACGCGGCGGGCGCGCTGTCAGATCCGGGCCAGGCGGCCGGGAGCGGCGCGAACCGGGAATACGGCTTGGGACCGGCCGCGCTCACCGGGCGGGAACAGCAGGTCCTCGGGCTGGTGGCCCGGGGACATTCGAACCGGGAGATCGCGCGATCACTCGGGGTGTCGGAGAAGACCGTGAAGACGCATGTCAGTTCCGTTCTAGCCAAGCTGGGCGTGCAGGACCGCACCCAGGCGGCCGTCTACGCTGTGCGGCACGGCCTGGACGGCTGATTGAGGCATGGGCGGCTGCTCGGGCTGGGACGGCTCATCGACGAAGGGGGAAGGCGAGATGTCGTGGCCCGGCGACTACGGGGCGGGAGTAGGTTCTTCGGCAGGGTCAGTGCCAAAGCGTTGGCAGGTTAGGGGCCGCTGAATATGTCCGACGAGGTGCTGCGGCTGCGTGGCGTCGGGGTCCGCCGCGACGGAACGATGCTGCTGCGGAACATCGACTGGACCGTGCACGAGAACGAGCGCTGGGTGGTGATCGGCCCGAACGGTGCCGGCAAGACGACATTGCTGCAGGTGGCGGCCACGTTGCTGTTCCCCACCGAGGGTGTCGTGGACATCCTCGGCGAGCGCTTGGGCCAGGTGGACGTTTTCGAGCTGCGGCCGAGGATCGGCTTCGCCAGCGCGGCGGTGGCGGAGAAGGTCCCGGCATCGGAAAAGGTCATCGACCTGGTGCTCACGGCCTCCTACGCCATCCTCGGCCGGTGGCGGGAGGACTACGACTCCACCGACGTCACCCGGGCCGTTGAGCTGCTCGACGCGCTGGGCTGCGCGCACCTGATCCGGCGCCGGTTCGCCACCCTGTCCGAAGGCGAGCGCAAGCGGGTGCAGATCGCCCGGTCGCTGATGCCCGACCCGGAAATGCTGCTGTTGGACGAGCCCGCCGCCGGCCTCGACCTCGGCGGCCGCGAGGATCTGCTGCGGCGCCTCTCGCAGCTCGCACACGACCCGTCCGCGCCGATGACGGTGCTGGTCACGCACCACGTCGAGGAGGTCCCGGACGGGTTCACCCACGCCATGCTGGTACGCCGTGGGGCGGTCGTGGCGAGCGGTCCGCTGAGCCGGGTCTTCACCGAGCAGAACCTGTCCCGGTGCTTCGGGGTGCCGTTGATCGTCGAGCACCGCGACACCCGCTGGACCGCCCGGGCGGCGCAGCCGCGCTAAGAGAGGGGGTGCCGTAGCAGATTGGGGCCGGTTGAAGCACTGGCGATCTTCGCCGCCGGGGCCGGCGCCGGGGCGATCAACTCGGTCGTCGGGTCGGGCTCGCTCATCACGTTCCCGGTGCTGCTGGCGTTCGGTTATCCGCCGGTGCTGGCGAACGTCTCCAACAACATCGGCATCGTCCCGGGAAACGTGACCGCGGTTGCCGGTTACCGCGCGGAGCTGGCGGGCCAGCGACAGCGGCTTATCCGCCTCGGCGCCGTCTCGGTGGTGGGGTCGGTGGCCGGCGCCCTGCTGCTGCTCCGGCTGCCGCCGAACGCGTTCCGTGCGGTCGTTCCGGTGCTCATCCTGGCGGCCTGCGGGCTCGTCGTCGCCCAGCCGTGGGTCAGCCGCTGGCTGTCACGGCGGCACGCGGAGGAGTCCGGCCGGCCACCGCACGGGGGCCCCGCGCTGCTGGCCGGTGTCTTCGGCACCGGTGTTTACGGCGGCTACTTCGGCGGGGCGCAGGGAGTGCTGCTGATCGGCCTGCTCGGAACGTTCCTCGAGGACAACCTGCAACGCATCAACGGGGCCAAGAATGTGCTGGCGGCCGCCAACAACCTGACGGCAGCCGTGCTGTTCATTGCGCTGGCGCAGGTGAACTGGGTCCTCGTGGTGCTGATCGCCGCCGGGTCGTCCATCGGCGGGCTCGTCGGTGCCCGCATCGGCCGGCGGCTACCGCCGGTTGCGCTGCGCTGCATCGTCGTGCTGGTCGGAGTCATCGCCGCGGTCAAGCTGCTGACCTGACCGCGCCCGGATCCGCGGGCGTAGATCGCGGCGGGCGTAGATCGCGGCGGGCCTAGATCTCCGCCAGGAACTGGCCGAGGATCTCCGCCGTATGCTCCGGCGGGTCGCTCTCCACCCCGAGCCGCTCCATGACCTCGGTGTACTTGTCCACATCGTCCCGGCGGTCGAGATAAAGCGCACTGGTCAGCTGCTCGACGTAGATCACATCCGGCAGGTCCGGCTCCGGGAAGCGGAGCAGCGTGAACGGCCCGCCCTCGGCGGCATGCCCGCCGGCCCGGAACGGCAGGACCTGCAGCGTGACGTTCCGCAGGGCCAGCGCGTCGATAAGCCGCTTGAGCTGCGCCCGCATCACCTCCTGCCCCCCGATCCGCCGCCGCAGGGCGGTCTCGTCTACCACCGACCACAATCGGGGCGGGGCAGACCTGGTGAGCAACTGCTGCCTGGTCATTCGCAGCCGGACGCGGCGCTCGATCTCGTCGGCGTTTGCGCTCGGATGGCCCGCCGCAAAGAGCTGCCGCGCATATTCCTCGGTCTGCAGCAGCCCCGGGATGAACTGTACGTCGTAGCTGCGGATGAGCGAAGCGGCATCCTCCAGGCCGATGTACGGCTCGAACCAGTCCGGCACCAGGTCGTTGTAACGGTGCCACCATCCGGGTGAGTTTGCCCGGGTGACGAGGTCGAGCAGGGTGTCACGCTCGGCACCTTCGTCGATCCCGTAGAGCGTCAGCAGGTCGGCCACGTCGCGGTACTTGAAGCTGACGCGGCCGAGTTCCATCCGGCTGATCTTCGATCCTGATGCACGGATCTGGTAGCCGGCTGCCTCTCGGCTGATCCCCTGTTCCTCACGCCGACGGCGCAGACGGGTGCCGAGCAAGATCCGGAGAACCGTTGGGCCGCTCTCCGGCGGCGCTTCGGTCACGTACCCCCCAAACCGCTTCCCCCGAACCGGACGCACGATGCAGATTGCATCTGCACGTGCATCTTCCCTTGCTACAGCAAGGTCTTACACGGCATCATAGCGCGAGTGGACCCAGCTTTCTGGCGAGTCGTTGACCCCCTGCCCCTGACGGGGCAGGAGATAACGACGGGCCAGATGGCGGTCATTGATGCAGGTGCGCCGGCCATAGCAGGTGCCGGACCGGTCGGGCTGCTGACGCCGGGAGACCCCTCCGGCGGCGCCCCGCCCGGCTCCGGCACCACGCTGGAGGAGGCAGAACCGGTCGCGCGTTTCCCGGCGGCCGGCGCTGAAGCCCCGGCGGTGCCGGATGGCCGACCCGATGCGCTCGGGGCACACGCGACGGCGGCCACGCTTGCCGCGGTCGGCCAGGTGCCATGCGGGACCGGGTGGCCGGACGGGTGGTCCCGGGGGATGGTCTCGCCGTCCGCCGCGGGCCAGCGCGGCCCGGAGGTTCGCGATTCAGGCGGCGAGCGCACCTGCGCGCTTACCGGCCAGCTGGGCTCGGTCCCGCGGGCGCGGGACTTCGCGCGGTCCATCGTCTGCGGCTGGGGGCTACCGCATCTGTGCGACGACGTGATGTCGGTGGTGTCCGAGCTCGTTACCAACGCGCTGATTTACGGGCTGGCCGGGTCGCCGGCGGTGAGTAACGCGCTGGAGATGCGGCCCGCCCCGCCCGGCCAAGCCGACGGGGACGGGTCACCGGCCCCGATCGAGCTCCGGCTGCTGCTCCGGCCGAGTGACGTGGTCTGCATGGTCGCCGACCCGGGCACCGGCACCCCCGCGGTGACCGAGCCACGCGACCTCGCCGAAGGTGGCCGCGGCCTGCAGGTGGTCCAGTCGTGCAGCGACCACTGGGGGTGGGACCCGGTGGCGACCGGCGGAAAGGTCGTCTGGGCCGCCTTCCGGCGGTAGCTCGTCTGGGTGGCCGTCCGCCGGTTACACCGCTGGCGTCAGGTGACCGCGCATCGCGCTGTGACGGGTGCCGGCTTCGGGGAAACCACTCGCGGACCGGCCAAATCGCGTATGCGCGGACCATGAGTTAACAGCCGATTGCGGACGGTACAAGTTTCCCGCGAGTCATATCACAGTTTGGTAAAGTCGAACGACTTTGACTGCCCGGATCTACGTATTACGCCACTATCTAAGCGGGTGCGCGCGCTACGGGTCCGGCACGTCCGGACGTGCGGTGGGCCCCAAGGGGAACCCACCGCTGCCATGATCCCGCCGGGCGGGCACCTGAAAGCTAATATTTGCTTCACGAAGGGTGCGTAGCGCGATTATGAGCAGGGTGCTTAGCGCGATTATGAGCAAGATGCGTGGCGGGAACATGACCATGGTTGCGCCCGCTCCGACCAGCCTCTACGAGAAGCTGGGCGGTGCTCCCGCGGTCACCGCGGCAGCGGAGTTGTTCTACCGCAGAGTTCTTGTGGATGCGCGGATCGCGAATTTCTTCGACGATGTCGATATGGATCGCCAGGTGGCGAAACAGGCCGCATTTCTCTCCATGGTCCTCGGCGGGCCGAACGGCTATAACGGAAAGGACATGCGGACTGCGCACGCAAGCCTCGTAGACCGCGGCCTGACCGATCAGCACTTCGACGCCGTGATGGAGCACCTGGCCGCGACTCTGCGGGAACTCGGTGTCCAAGACGAGGACATCGCGTCCGTTGCGGATGTCGCGGAAGGCGTGCGGCCTGACGTTCTTGGCCGACCGGTTTACTGACCGGTGGTCGTCACACTAGGCGGCCACCATTACCGGCTTCAGCCGGGCGAGTCCGTCCTCGACGGGCTTTCCCGGCACGGCCTTCGGTTGCCCTCGTCCTGCCGGGCCGGAGTGTGCCAGACCTGCATGATGAGGGTCGTCGCCGGTGAGCCGGGTGCTGCCGCGCAGGACCAGGTCAAGGACACACTGCGGGCGCAGGGCTACTTCCTCGCCTGTGCGAGCCGCCCGGTAGGCGACTTGGCAGTGACGCTGGCAGCCGAAGACGAGGTGTCGGTCCCGGCCAGGCTCGGCCCCGTTACCGTCTGGGCGGAGGACGTGCTCCGAGTCCGGCTAGAGCCGGACAGGCCGCTACCGTTCCGGGCCGGCCAGTACATCACCCTGCTGCGAGCCGACGGGCTGAGCCGCAGCTACTCGATCGCCAACCTTCCTCAGCGGGGCCCCGGAGCCGCAGCCCAGCCCGTCGAGCTGCACGTCCGGCATCGCCGGGGCGGAGCGATGAGCGGCTGGCTGGCATCGGCGCCCCCCGGGACTCCGCTGCGGATCCGCGGCCCGTTGGGCAATTGCTTCTACCTGCCTGGCCAGCCGGAGCGGCCACTGGTGCTGGCTGGCACCGGCACCGGGATAGCACCGCTCGCGGCGGTCGCCCGGGACGCGATCTTGAACGGCCACACCGGTCCGATCAGCATCGTGCACGGCGCGGCCAGCCCCGGCGGCCTCTACATGCACGACGAACTGCAACAGTTCGCGGCAGACCACCCCGGTGTCCGGTACCGCGGCTGCGTCCGGTCGGGACAGACGGACGGCGTCTACACCGGCGACATCGTGGAGCCGGCCCTCGGCGAGGCACGCCTCGCGCTGGTCCGGGCGATCGCCGGGAATCCGGGCGCCGGAATACCGCGCGCGTTCCTCTGCGGCGGGAGCGGCTGCGTGCGCCGGATGCGCAAAGCGCTGTTCATGGCCGGCATCCCGGTCCGGGAGATCTTCGCCGACGAGTTCCTTCCCGCCGCTGCCTGACCGTCCCAAAAGCCTGGCCGTGCCCGCCTGATGGCGGGCACGGCCAGTTTCAGTGTCGCGGCGACGGGTTCAGTGTGGCGGCGGCCAGTCCTTCCCGGCAGAGCGGCCGCCGGAGGGGTCGCGGCCGCGCAACGCGGGAAGGGCGGCCGGGGTTACGCGTGTGGGACGCCGTTTGACAGGGCGCCGCGCGACACGTGGCCGATGGAGCTCTGCTCGGACAGTTCCCACTGCTCGACGTTCTGCAGCAGCGCCTCAAGGTAGGACTTGAGGTGGGTGCGGTACACCTGGCTGAACGTCCGGAGGTAGGCGACCTCGCCCTCCAGGTCGCGGCGGCGCTCGGCGGACATCGGCCCCGAGTAGTCCTGCATGCTCTGCATGCCAACCGCCGATGCCGCCTCGGAGGCGCGCTTGTGCGCCTCCTCGAGCAGCATGACGGCGCGGGACCTGGCGTCGGTCAGTACCTCGTCGTAGTGCCGCCGCGCCTCGCCGGCCAGTTCGCGGGAGTAGCGCTCCGCGTCGGCGACGTACTGGTCCGCGGTCTGCTGTGCCCGGGACAGGATGTGCACCGACTGCACGTGCGCGTCTTCGGGCCGCACGCCGCCGTTGGCGCCGTTTCCTTCCAGGACGCGCTTGCGCAGCCTGGTGCATTCGTCTTGGAACTGGGCCTTCTCGTTCAGCAGTTCCACGAGTTCCTGCTCCACGCGGACGAGGAAGTCCTGTACCTGTTCCTCGTCGAAACCGCGCCGCCCGAACGGCGCCTTCCTGAAGCTAGTTATCTGGACTTCGGCGGGAGTCAGGCGCATGTCGTCACCCCATGCGGTCGGCGGGTCAGCTTGGTCTGGTGATTGCCTCGCTGGCGCGCGGCGGTCGGCACCGGCCTCCGGCTGTGGTTGCCGGGCCAGGGCGCCGCCGTCGGGCAGCGGGCTGGGTTCAGCGGGTTCCGGATGGTCATCGTGATTTACCCGTACTCATCCGTGCGGATCTGTGCCGGCGGCACGCCCTGCTGAACCAGGCTGCGGGTCGTCGCTCCGACCATGCCGGCCGACCCGCAAATGTAGGCATCGTGGCGGTTCCACGGGCCGTGCCGGGCCACCACGTCCGGAATCATCCCGCGCTCACCGGTGAAGGTGTCGTCCTCGGACACGGCGGTCACCAGCGTGAACCACGGATAGCTCGCGGCGAGCTTCTCCAGGTCGGGCAGGTCGTAGAGGCCATCCGGATCGCGGGCACCGAAGAACAGGTGCACCTTGGGGGGGGCCGGCTGGGTGGTGATGTGCTCCAGGATGGCCTTCAGCGGAGCCAGCCCGGTGCTCCCGGCGACCAGCAGGATGTCGCGCGGGGACTGGGTGTCCAGCACCATCTGGCCGACCGGAGGTCCGAGCCGCAGCTTCTCACCGACCGCCAGCGTCCGGACCATGACCGGGCTCACCGGCCCGCCGTCCACGATCCGGACGTGGAAGTCCATCGTGCCGTCGCGGCGCGGCGCATTGGCCATCGAGTAGAACCGCCAGAGTTTCGCGCGCATCCCGTTCTCGACCGAGACGGACTGGCCGGGAACGTACTCAAACGGCCGGTCGGTGCTCACGCGGAACGTCGCGACGTCGAACGTGCGGCGCTCATGTTCGATCACCGTGGCCACCCACCAGGGCGGGTGGTCGTTCGCGTCCGCCTCGGCGGCGTCGATCATGACCTGCGCCACCAGCTGGTACGCGCCCGCCCAGTCGGCTTCGAGGTCGGGTGTCCAGCTCGGTCCGGAGAAGTACTTCAGCGCCGCGATCAGGCTCTGGCCGACGGCGGGGAAGTGCTCGCCGATGACACCGAACTTGCGGTGATCGCGGCCGAGCTGCTGGACGAAGGGCGCAAGCTCCTCCAGCCGGTCCACCTGCGACACGATCCGGCCGAGCGCGCCAAGCAACCGGTCGCGCTGCTGGAGCATCGAGACCGGGAAATACTCGCGCACTTCCGGATGGCGTAGGAACAGATCCGAATAGAAGAACAAGGCGACTGCGTCGCCATGCTGCGCAACCTGAGCAAAGTTGTCTTTTAGACGCTGGGCGTCCACTTGAATGTGACCCTCTCACGTTCGCACCCACGAGGTCAGAAGTAGCTTACTGAGGATCACGACGGCCGGGGCGGAAACGCGGAAAAGTTGTAAAAGACCAGGTCAGAGCACGTGTGACCGGCGCGGATGGACGTTACCGGGATAACGGAATGCGGAAATTCGGTTACCGAGCGACAGGTCCGCGATACCGGCGGAAATGTTACTCAAGAGTAGAATTAAATGTTACCCGGAAGTACCAAGAAAATAGCCGCGGCAGGCCCTCCTATCGCGGCAGAAACCCCTGTGCGACCGCCGATTCGATCAGTTCACGGGCGTAACGGCCGAGTGCTGCGGAGCCGTCTTCGATCAGCGCGACCTTGTCCAGGACCTGGCTGGAGGTCACGCGGTGTGCCCGCCAGGTCTCGCCCCCGGTGTGGTAATTGAGCATCATCGGCTGCAGCCGGTCCAGGGCGCGGGCGAACCGGGCCTCGGCTGTGCGGCGGTCTTCGAACTCCTGCCACAGGGCGCGCAGTGGCTCGCCCTGCGCGGCCGGGAGCAGCCCGAAGATCCGCTCGGCCGCGGCGGCCTCGGCCTGGTGGTAGCGCGCCTGAGCGGCCTCGGACTCGTAGAGGTACAGATCGCCGGCGTCGATCTCGACGATGTCGTGCAAGACGAGCATCGTCATCACCCGGCCCAGGTCGGTTCCGGGCGGCGCGTGCTCGCCGAGCGCGAGGGTCATGGCCGCGAGGTGCCAGGAGTGCTCGGCCGAGTTCTCCCGCCGGGACCGGTCGGCGAGCAGCGTCTGCCGCTGGACCCCCTTCAGCCGGTCGAGTTCCAGCACGAACTCCAGTTGCCTGTTCAGGTCCGACATGTCTCGCAATCCTGCCTGCATTGCCTCCGGGCTGCCCAGCGCCGGCCGGCTGGCACGCGGGCCCGGACCGCGGCGGAGAACCCGGCTCCGGCTGCCCGCGGAATAGGCGGACCGCGGCGGGGTAGGCCGGGCCGCCGCGCCGCGGCGGGACGGCATGTCATGATCGGGTGGAGTTTCCGCGGCAGCCGCGGAACTGGGCCCGATCGCCGTTCCGGGGCTGCCATCCTTGTTAGACTTCGTGTCCAATTAAGGAGGGCGGCATGGCACAGGAGCAGGCCGGGCAGGCTCTGAGGTCGCGGACCGTCGATACCGGGGAGGCCCGGCTGGCGGTCACGGAACGTGGTGAGGTGGGCCGGCCGCCCGTCCTCCTGGTACACGGCTACCCGGACACCGGAGCGGTCTGGGACGAGGTCGCCGCGCTGCTCGCCGCCCGGTTCCATGTCTTCAGTTACGACGTCCGCGGCGCCGGGCAGTCCACCGCGCCTTCCGGCCCGGACGGATACAAGCTCGCGGAACTGGTCGCGGACATGCGGGCGGTCATCGACGAGGTCAGCCCGGACCGCTCGGTGCACCTGGTCGGCCACGACTGGGGAGCGCTGCAGTGCTGGGCGGCCATCAGCGATCCCGGCATTGCCGCCAGGGTCGCGTCGTTCACCGCACTGGGCATACCGCCACTGGACCAGGTCTCCCAGTGGCTGCGCAGCCGGGTCCGGCAGGGCCCGCGCGGGGTGGCGGACGTCGTCAACCAGGCCGCCCGGTCCTGGTACGTCGGCTTCTTCCAGATGCCCGCCGTTCCCGAACTGATCTGGCGGAGCGGGCTCGGCCGGATCTGGGGGCAGGCGCTGGCGGCCGGCGAGCGGATCCGCCCCCGCCCGGGCCATCCCGCGGAAACGATCACCCGCGACGCAGTCAACGGCATCGCGCTGTACCGGGCGAACATGAACCCGGGACCGCGCAGCCTCGGCCTGGCGGGGCCCGGCCGCGAGCCGAAGCCTGTCACCGTCCCGGTCCAGCTGGTGGTGACCACCCAGGACAAGTTCATTGCTCAGAGCACGCAGGAGTCAGTGATCGGGCAGGTACCCCGGCTGTGGCGGCGCAGGATCCGGGCGGGTCACTGGGTGCAGCGCAGCCACCCGGACCAGGTCGCCGAATGGATCGCCGAGTTCGCCGACCACATTGACGGTGGCCCGGCCTCATCGGCGCTGCGCCGGGCTGAGGCGAGCCACGCGGCCAAGCCGTTTGGCGGCTACCTGGTCGTGATTACCGGGGCGGGCAGCGGCATCGGGAAAGCCACCGCGCTCGGTTTCGCCGCCAACGGCGCCGAGGTGGTGGCCGCCGACATCGATCTCGCGGCCGCCGAGAACACCAGCAAGATCATCGCCAGCCGCGGCGGGACGGCGCATCCCTATCAGGTGGACGTGACCAAGCCGGACGAGATGGAGCGCTTCGCCGCGTGGGTGCGCGACGAGCACGACGTGCCGGACGTGGTCGTCAACAACGCCGGGATCGCCGTCTCCGGGCCGTCCCTCGCGCACACCGAGGACGACTGGCGGCGCATCGTCGACGTGAACCTGCTCGGCGTGGTCCGCGGCAGCCGGCTGTTCGGCAACCAGATGGTCGAGCGGGGCGGAGGCGGCCACATCGTGAACATCGCCTCGGCGGCGGCGTTCGCGCCGACCGCGATGCTGCCCGCGTATTCCGCCACCAAGGCCGCGGTCAAGATGCTGAGCGACTGCATGCGCGGGGAACTGGCACCGGCCGGGATCGGGGTGAGCGCGATCTGCCCCGGATTCACCAACACCGCGATCGGGGGGTCGGCGCACTACGTGGGTACCGACTCCGATCGCGAGGCGAAACTGCGCGCCGGGGCGTCGCGGGCGATCGCGATGCGGCGCTACCCGCCGGAAAAGGTCGCGCTGGCCGTGATGCGCGCGGTGCGCCGCAACCGGCCGGTCGTCCCGGTGAACGCTGAGGCCCACATCGGCTACGCGATGTCGAGGTTCGCGCCGGCGGCAACGCGGCTTCTCGCCCGGCACAGCGGCGACCAGTGGGACCGGC
The DNA here is from genome assembly GCA_051986485.1 of Streptosporangiaceae bacterium. Taxonomy (GTDB): domain Bacteria; phylum Actinomycetota; class Actinomycetes; order Streptosporangiales; family Streptosporangiaceae; genus JBPYFL01. The sequence goes on from JBPYFL010000060.1 coordinate 37,315, forward strand.
TGGAACGCCTCGCCGCCAAGAACGGCCGCTCCTGACGGGCGACCGGCCCGAGATCGCGGAAACCTGACGGCGGTATCCGCCGCCGGGCTTCCGCGATGCGCTCCCGGTCTGGGCGCGGTCAGCCCGTTGCCCGCAGCAACGCCGCGTAGAGGGTCAGGCCGGGGCCGAACGCCATCGCCACCACGTGGTCCCCGGGCGACAGCGAGGGGCGCATCCGCTCCAGCAGCAGCACGATCGTGGCCGAGGAGCAATTGCCGAAGTCGGCGAGGACGCCCCGGGAGACCGCCAGCGCGGCCGGCGGGAGAGTGAGCCGGTCGGCGACCACGTCGAGGATGCGCGGCCCGCCCGGATGGACCGCCCAGCCCGCCACGTCGCCGACCTCCAGGCCATGCTCGGCGAGCAGCCCGGTGGCGACCCGGTGAACGTGCCGGGACAGGACGGCCGGCACCTGTGGCGACAGCCCCATCCGGAACCCGGTGCCGGTGATCTCCCAGGTCATGTAGCTCGCCGCGGAGGTGTCGGTCGCGGCCGCCAGCCCGGCGAACTCAAGCGGCGGGCCGCACCCGTTGCCGCATCCGTTCCCGGGGCCAGGACCGTCCGGGGTGAGGACCGCGGCCGCCGCGGCATCGGCGAATAGGGCGTGCGCCGTCACCTGGCCGAGATCCGGCGGGCCGGCCACCCGCGGCTGCAGGTGCAGGCTCGGCAGCTCCGCGCACAGCACGGCCGCCGGCCGGCCGTGAGCGCGGGTGAAGTCGGCGGCCGCGCCCAGCGCGGGCAGCGCCGCGTAGCAGCCCATGTGCCCGACGAGCAGCCGCTGGGCGCCGGGCGACATGCCGAGGTCGCGGGCCAGCAGGATGTCCAGACCCGGTGTGGTGTATCCGGTGCAGGAGGCCACCACGAACAGCCCGATCTCCGCGGCCTGGACGCTGGCGGCGTCCAGGGCGGCCGAAACCGCGCCCTTGCCGAGCGGCAGCGCCGCCTCGGCGTACGCGGTCATCCGCGCACCGGTGTCCCACTGGGAGACGTCCTGATCCGGCGGCATCGCCACCGCGTGCCTGGTGCGGACCCCGGTCGCGCGCCAGAGCCGCTCCGCGCGACGGTCGCCTCCGTAGTGCGCCCGGAAGTAGTCGTCCCACAGGTCCTGCTGGCAATATGCGGCCGGGACCGCGTGACCGAGCCCGGCCACCTGGGCGCCGCCCGTCCCAGCGCTCATCGCGCTAACCATCCGCTGACCAGCCCGCTTACCAGCGCGGCGTCTCGGCGTCGGGATCGAGCCCGAGCACGGCGCAGCCGAGCCAGTCGGCGCAGACGTCGCTGGTGGCGGGCTGCAGGGCGCCGCACCTCGCGTCCCGGTACAGCCGCTCCAGCGGGTGCCCGCGGCGGGTGGCCGAGGTGCCGCACGCCTCCAGAACCGACGACGCCACCTGCTGCGCCGTGTCGCCGGTGACCAGCTTGGCCCGCCAGATCCAGCGGGCGGTATCCGGCGTGCCGGGATCCGCGTCCACCCGCCGCGCCGCCTGCCGCATCACCTCGCGTGCCGCGGCCGCCTGGGCGTCCGCCCGGCCGAGCCGGGCCCGCACAGCGGGCATGCCGCCCAGCCGGCGGGAGCTCAATTCGGCGGCTGCGGCCTCGACCGCGGCCTGGGCGATTCCCGCGTAGACCGCCGCGTACGAGGCGACCAGCCATTGCGGCATCAGCTGCGCGAGCAGCAGGACGAGCCCCTCCACCCCGCCGAGCAGCGCGCCGGCCGGGACGGTGACGTCGAGCAGCAGGTCGTTGCTGGCGGTGGCGCGCATCCCGAGCGGATCCCAGGCCTGTCGCACGGTTATCCCGGTTCCGGCGGGGACGAGGAAATAGCTGATCACCGGCGTCTGCGGCGGCGGGTCATCGCCGCGCCGAGCGGCGACCAGGTAGCCGTCGGCGTGCCCGGCGCCGGAGCAGAACGCCTTCTCCCCGCGGATGTGCCAGCCGCCCGGCACCGGCCGGTACGACGTGCGCACCTGCGACAGCCGCGAGCCGATCCCGCGCTCCGACATCGCCACCGCGTACAGCGCACCCTCCGCGGCGTCGCGCAGCACCTGGTCGCGCATCTCGAAGAACTCCCCGGAGGCGCCGAACTCCCGGGCGAGGTCGTCCGGGGTCATCGCGAGCGCGCCGGTGATCGACGCGTGCATGTTGTAGATCAGCGCCGTCGCCGGGCTGCCCGCCGCGAGCGTCATCGCCACCTCCGCGTACTCCGCGAAGGACGCCCCCGCGCCGCCCAGGTGCGGCGGCACCATCAGGCCGAGCAGGCCCGCGCGGGACAGCTCGGTGAAGTCCTCGGACGGGAAGGTGGCACCCGCGTCGTAGCCTGCCGCCCGCCCGGCGAGGCCCGGGACCAGCTTCTGCGCGGCGGCGATGGCTTCGTCCGGCGTCATGAATTGCGGCCCTCCTTCACCCCGACGCCCTGGAACAGGACGGCGGTAGACCTGATCGGCACCATCCGCACGCCCAGCCGCCGCCCGGCGAACCACATCATGGCGTCCGGCAGGCTCGGCCACAGACCGGTCAGGTTCATCCTGACCCGGTGGCGGGCGCACTCGTCCAGCAGCGCTTGCCGGCTCACCAGCAGCGCCGGATCGTGCAGGTTCCGCGGCGGTCCGCCGGGGAGCCGTTCCAGCACCGATATCGCCAGCACCCGGGCGAGCCGGGTGTCGGCGATCGTGTCGATCACGAGCGTCCCTCCGGGCCGCAGCACCCGGCAGCATTCGCCGACGACGGCCCCGAGATCCCGGACGTGCTCCAGGATCTCCCCGGCGACGACCACGTCCGCGAAGGCGTCGCGGAACGGGAGCGCGGTCACGTCGCCGCGGACCACGAAATCCATCCCGTGCTCGCGGGCGATCCGGGTGGCGGACGCGGACAGGTCCACGCCGATGTGCCGGTAGCCGGTGCCCTGCAGGTGCGGTCCGAGCAGCCCGCCACCGCACGCGACATCCAGCAGCAGCGCCCCCGGCCGCGGCGCGGGCGGGATCAGCGCCGCGCGCGCCACCGCGAGCCAGCGCAGCCCGGCGAACGCGCCGCGCGGCTTCCACCACTCCTCCGCGAGCTCCTCATACTGCGCAGGGTCGTTCCGGGTCTCCGGCCGCGCCCCCGCGGCGGTCGCACCCACCTTCATGACCGTGATCTACCCAGGCACGGCCCCGGAACCCCGGCCGGCCCCTTTTGGGCGCAGATGCGGGCCGCTGGGGGCGCCGCCGCGCCGTTAAGCTCCCGATATGGGAGCTGCCAGCCTGGAGACGTTTGTCGTCGACGCCTTCACCGAGCGGGTGTTCGGCGGCAACCCGGCCGGCGTGGTGCTGCTGGACGGGCCGCGCGGCGAGCAGTGGATGCAGGCCGTCGCGGCGGAGCTGAAGCATGCCGAAACCGCGTTCGCCGAGCCTCCGGACCCCACCGGGGTCCGCCCGCTGCGCTGGTTCACCCCCACGACCGAGGTCGACCTGTGCGGGCACGCGACGCTGGCGGCCGCGCACGTGCTCGGCGGCAGCCAGCGGTTCCGCACCCGTTCCGGCGTTCTGACCTGCACCGCGGCCGGCGACGGGCGGGTGGAGATGGACTTCCCCGCCGACCCGCCTGCCCCGGCGGCCGACGACGGGCTGTGGTCGGCACTGGCCACCGCGCTCCCGGGTGTGACGATCCGCGCGGTCGCGCGCGGCATCTCCGACGTGCTGGTCGAGGCGGAATCGGCCGCTGAGGTCCGTTGGGTGCGGCCGGATTTTCCCGCCATAACGGCGGTGCCGGGCCGGGGAGTGATCGTCACCGCGGCGATGGACGGCGCATCCGCGGATGGCGATCCGGGGGAAGCGGCCGGGAACGGGGCCGACTTCGTCAGCCGGTGCTTCTACCCGTCGGCGGGAGTCGACGAGGACGCGGTCACCGGCTCGGCGCACTGCACGCTGGGCTGCTGGTGGTCGCCACGGCTCGGCCGGGCGGTACTCACCGGGGAGCAGGCGTCGCCGCGCGGCGGGCTGGTGCGGCTGACGTTGCGCGGCGACCGGGTCGCCCTGGCGGGCAGGGCGGTGACCGTGCTCCGGGGGTCTCTGTTCGCCTGAGGCCCGGGCTGCCGGGAGGGCGCGCTATTCGGCGGCGCCGTTGGCGATGGCGGCCTGCACCTCGGCCTGCCGGCCGGCAAGCTCGCGGTCGTACTCCTCGGCGATCTCCTCGTCGCGGCGCATCAGCTCGCCCAGGTCGGCCTTCGCCGCGTCCAGCACGCCCATTTCTTCGTAGGCCTTCTGCACCTTCGGCCCCCACAGGCCGATGTCGCGCACGCACGGGACGATCCGGCTGAACAGCAGCGACTGGTACGTCTGGTAGACGACGGAGTTGTCGGTGTACTCCACGCACTCGTCCACCGGCAGGCCCATCCGCTCGTAGACCTCCTGGCCGCGGAACCGGTCGCGCATCAGGTAGCAGCCCTCGACGACGAATTCCTCCCGCTCGTCACGTTCGGCCTGGGTCAGCTGGTCGTAGTAGTCCCGCAGCGCGAGCCGGCCGAACGCGACGTGCCGCGCCTCGTCCTGCATCACATACGCGAGAAGCTGCTTGACCAGGGGGTTGGTGGCCATGTCCCGGTACACGCCGAAGGCGGCCAGCGCCAGGCCCTCGATCAGCACCTGCATGCCGAGGTAGGGGAGATCCCAGCGCCCGTCCGACAGCGCGGCCTCCAGCAGCCGCGCCAGGTCCTGGTTCACCGGGAAGTACAGGCCGAGCTTGTCGTTGATGAACTTGTTGAACAGCTCGACGTGCCGCGCCTCGTCCATCACCTGGGTGGAGGCGTAGAACTTCGAGTCGAGGTCCGGCACCGATTCCACGATCCGGGCGGAGACGGTGAGAGCGCCCTGCTCGCCATGCAGGAACTGGCTGAACAGCCACGAGCTCTGCTGGCGGCCGAGCTCGTCGCGCTCGGCCAGGGTCATCTTGTCGTAGATGGGGCTGCCGAGCAGCGGGTTGAACTCGTCGGGCAGGCCGACGGCGTTGCAGGTGTCCACCTCGGGGTCCCAGTTGATGCGCTTCTGCGCGTCCCACTGCTTGTCCTTGCCCTTCTGGTACAAGGAGAGCAGCCGGTCCCGGCCGTCGTCGTACTCCCAGGTAAAGCGCGCCGCGCCGGCCGCCGGAACGTCCCAGGTGCCGGGCTCGACGGGGATCGAGTACTTGTCATAGGTCGTCACGGGGGACCTCCCGGAGCGCGGGGGCAAGAACGTGTTCTTTACAAGACTGCCTATCGCGTAAAGCTGGGCGCGTCAATAGGCTCCGGGCCGGGGTCCCAACCGGATGCCCGGCGGCGCCCCGGGCGGGGGCCGCCGGGCGTCGGGGTCACATCTTGAGCACGCCCATCAGGTGGCCCTCCGGGTCGGTGAACATCCCGATCTGGGTGTCCGGCGTCACCTGTTCCGGGCCCATGACCCGTCTTCCGCCCAGGCTTTCCGCCTTGGCCAGCGCGGCCTCGACGTCCGGAACCCCGACGTACACGGTGACGTGGCCGGGGTAGTCGGCCGGTCCCGGGCCGATGCCGCCGCCGATCCCATCGCCTGCGCGCTCCACCATCCCGTAATTCATCGGGTTGTTGGCGTCGATGTTCCACCCGAACAGCTCGGCGTAATAGTCCTGGAGCCGCTTCCCGTCCTTGCCGAGGATCTCGAAGTGGAGTACGGGCTGTCCCATGTCTGCTCCGTTCGTTTGCCGGTTGGCCGTGGTTACCCGGCCGGGGCCGGGAACCAGGGGTTTCCCGCGGGGAAGAGGTACCGGTCCGCGACCTGGTTCAGGACCCGCCGTGCCGGGCTGAAGCGGTCCGCGACGTCGGCGACGACGGTGAGGCGGTCGGTGGGTGCGGCGGTCAGCGCGCACGCGTTGTGATACCAGCGGGCGCCGAGCCGCTCCAGCAGTTCGATGGCCGGCACGGCACCGGGGTAGGCGACCGGATACCCGGCCGGGCCGCCCGCATCCGGGCCGTCGGCTGCGGCATCGGCGCCGCCCGCGGCTTCCCGGGCGGCCGGGAACAGCCGCTCCGCGTCGACCGGGCCGAACGTCGCGGCGGCGTAGCCGGGGAAGATACCGGTGAGGAAGAGCGCCACGTCACCGAGCCGCCGGAACACCCCGGGGCGCTCGGCCGCCGGGACAGCCTCGAGCAGCCCGGCCATCCGCACCGGATCCAGCTCGCTGAACCGGCGGGTCTGCCAGCTGCTGCCGCGGCGTACCCGGTACCGGCCGCTCGCCACCCGGGTGAACGAGGCGAGCAGCTCGGCCAGGAACAGCCGGCGGGCCGGCTCCTCGAGGAATCCCCGCAGGGCCGGCGCGTCGAACAGCGGGATCCGACCACGCAGGCCGGACCGCTCCGGCACGTAGGTCACCGACGCCAGGTCGCTGGCCGCGCGGCTCACCGCCACGCTGAAGGTGAGGAACGGGGACACCAGCGCGGGCGACCGGTCCACCGCGCCGAATACCGCCTCGAACACGCGCGGGTGATCCAGCAGGCCAGGTATTCGCTCAGGATGGCGCCGCAGGTCACTCACACCCGCCGGGGTATGTGACGCGGAGACGAGAAGCCGCAGGTCCTCGTCGGTCAGATGTTCCCCGTAGCCGCTTCCGACATCGGTGCCGACCATAACACTACGTTACGCCGCGAATGCCGTCCGGAGATGTTCCGAAAGCTCCCGGTCCCGGTTAATCGCAGGCCGACGGCTCATGGTCGGCGTGCCCGGCCGGCTCCAGCTGGAAGGTCGAATGCTCCACGTCGAAATGGCCGCGCAGGCATTCCTGCAACCGGTCAAGCAATGCGGGACTGCGCCCCTGGGCCAGCACCGAGCCGTCCACGACCACGTGCGCGGTCAGCACCGGGCGGCCCGACGTGATGGTCCAGGCATGTAGGTCGTGCACGTCGATCACCCCGTCCACCCCGGTCAGGTGACGCCGCACCTCGGTGGTGTCCACGCCGCGGGGGCTTCCCTCCAGCAGCACGTTCAGCGCCTCCCGCAGCAGCCGCCAGGTGCGCGGCAGGATGAACGCCCCGACCACCAGCGACGCGATCGGGTCGGCCCGGGTGAACCCGGTGACGGCGATCAGCACGGCCGCCACGATCACCAGTGCGGCGCCCAGGGCGTCCGAGCCGACCTCGAGCAGCGCACCGCGCAGGTTCAGGCTGTCGGACTGGCCGCGGCGGAGCAGGACCAGCGACACGCCGTTGCCGGCCAGGGCGATAACGCCGAAGATGGCCATCAGCCTGGGCGCGACGGCGGGCGGGGAGATCAGCCGCAGTATCGCCTCGACGAGGATGTAGGCACCCACCCCGAAAAGCAGCAGCGCGTTGACGGTCGCGGCGAGGATCTCGGCCCGCGCGTAACCGAACGTCCGGGCGTTGGTGGCCGGGCGGCCGGCGACGTGCGCGGCGACCAGCGACAGGCCGATGCCCGCGGCGTCGGCGGCCAGATGCCCGGCGTCGGCGAGCAGCGCCAGTGAGCCGGCCAGAACCCCGCCGACCACCTCGGCGGCCAGCACCGCCACGGTCACGCCGAGCACGGCGGCCAGCCGACCGCGCTGGCGGCCGGTGACGGTGCCGTGCCCGTGTGCCATCGCCCTGTCCATTCCCGGGTTGTCCTCCTTCAATGAAAACAACTCGGCAGCCCATTATGAGCCCGCGCCGTCATCAGCGCGGATCGTCATGGGGCGGGTCGTCATCCGCCGGGGCGGCGCTAGGAGATGAGCTCGTATGCGGGATTGGACATCACCGGGGCGCCGTCCCGGATGCCGACCGGTCCGCGGAGCCGGATCATCGCCCCGCAATCGACGCCCGGGATGTGCTCGCGGCCGTAGAACATCGCGGTCAGCCTGCCGGTGGAGTCTTCGATCTCGCAGACCAGGACGGTGCTGTTTTTGACGGGACGGATTTCCAGGCGATGGATGCGGCCCTGCACCGTGGCCCGGCGCGCGCTGGTCAGGGTGGCGATCGGCCGGACCCCGTCCGGCGGGGCCGGCGTTCCGGTCGCGCCGTTGGCGGTCCCGGAGCCCTGGGCGGAGGCCTTGGCGAGCTTCCGGTCTTTACGCTGTTGCAGCACCTCGAGGCGGTTCTGAACGTCGAACGGGATGATCGTGGCCGCCGAGTCGGGCAGGCGGCTGATCACGCGGGCGATCTTGTCGGCGGTGTGGTCGTGCAGCAACCGCCCGGTGAGCGGTGCGTAGCTGCGGCGCGGCAGCACGACGGTCACGTACGTACCGGGCGCGCTCCCCTCCCGGCTGACCATTTCCGCCGCGGCGCGGGTGATACGGCGATCCGGGGTGTCGACGAAGTCCAGCGGTACCCCCCGGCCCGCGTCCAGCCACTGGGTGCGCAGTTTCTCGGCCCGCGCTTCGTCGAGCACGAAATGCACCGCGCGCAGCGTGGTGGGCTTCAGGCTCCGCGCATAGCGCAGCGCCGCGATGGTGGCGAGGTCGAATCCATCGACGAACACCAGCACGGTGCGCCGTGAGTAGTTTGGCTGTGGCCTGGGCTTCTGCCCTCCCAGGTCCTCCAGCACCCCGGCCTCCATCCGGTACTGCTGGTTCAGCCGGATCAGCGCGTACACCAGGAGCGGGAAGACGATCACGATCAGCCAGGCGCCCTCGCTGAACTTGAACACCGCCTGGATGAGGACGACGAGCGCGGCGTAGACGCCGCCGGCCGTGTTGATCACCAGGCGGCGGCGCCAGCCCGGCTCCTTGTTCCTGCGGTGGTACCTCGCCATGCCGAACCCGGCGCAGGCGAACCCGGTGAACACGCCGATCGCGTAGAACGGGACCAGCCCGTTGACCCGGAAGCGGGTCACCAGGCCCAGAATCAGCGACACCACGGTCAGCACGATGATGCCGTTGGAGAACACCAGCCGGTGCCCCCGCTTGGTGAGCCAGCGGGGCAGGAACGAGTCCTCGGCGACGAAGCTGGCCAGGAACGGGAAGCCGCTGAAGCTCGTGTTGCCGCCGGTGAACAGGATCGCCGCCGTGCCGGCCTGGACGACGAAGAACAGCACGTGGCCGACGATGCTGGGCCCGAAGATGACCTTGGCCTCTTGCGCGAGCACGGTGGGGTAGCCGTTGCTGTACGGGGTCGCGTGTGTGATGTGCGCGAACCAGGAAATGCCGGCGATCAGGAAGGCGACGATGGAGCCCTGGGCGACCAGCACCTGCCGCGCGTTGCGGCCTTCGGGCGGCTTCAGCGCGCTGACCGCGTTCGACACCGCCTCGATCCCGGTCAGCGACGACCCGCCGTTGGCGAACGCGCGGGCGAGGACGTAGATGACGCCCACGCTGAACAACAGCGAATGATGGCCGAGCGAGAGGACCCCCGGCCCGACCGGGACGTGCGGCAGGCCGCCGCCGAAGGCCTCCCGGTACAGGCCGATGAGGATCATCACGCCCACTGACACCGAGAACACGTAGGTCGGGATCGCGAAGGTCTTGCCGGCCTCCCGGATGCCGCGCAGGTTCCCGTAGCAGGTGATCAGGATGACCACCACCGAGATGATGACGAGGGCGCTCGACCCGAGGGCCGGGAACGCGGACACGATCGCCGCGCTCCCCGCCGCGATCTGCACCGCCACCGTGACCACGTAGTCGATCAGCAGCGCCACGGCGGCCACCTGCGCGAACCGCGGGCCGAAGTTCTCCCTGGCGACCACGTACGAGCCGCCGGCCTTGGTGTAGGCGGTCACCACCTCGCGGTAGGACAGCACCATCAGCGCGGCGCCGAGCAGGACCAGCCCGGTGATCGGCAGCACCAGCGTGTAGGCGGCGGCCCCGAAAAACGCCACCAGCTCGATCATGATCTCCTCGGGCCCGTAGGCGGCCGAGGAGATACCGTCGCTGGACAGCACGCCCAATGCGAGCGGCCGGGACAGCCGCTCCGACCGTAGCTGCTCGTTCACCATCGGCGGGCCGAGCAGCCGCCGCTTCAGCGCGTAACCGAAGCTCTCCGGAACGTCGTCCTCATTGCGATGGCGGAGAACGCCGATGGCGCCCCAGCGCGACCGCTGCGCGTCAGCGCCGTCGCTGTCTTCGATCACATCATCCGACGCTAGGTGGATTCCGAACCGCGCCGTGCCAGCGCGGCGTTAAGAATGGCCCGCTAGGCGTTAGGATCGCGTCAAGATCGTTTCCATTCGCCCGCTGAATAGCTGGACTGGATGCCGTGGAGCGATCAGGCAGGCGAAGGCCGCCTCTTCCGTGCTGGGTTGTTGATCACCGGCACGGCGCCATTCCGGACGCCGGGCGGTCCGAGGGCAGCAGGTACTCCTTGGCCCGCAGCGGCGTCCCGGCTCCCTATGCGCTAATCGCGGGCTTCATCGCGCTGCTGAGCGTCGGCACCGTGGCCGCGGTGCTGCACGGGCGGCTCCCGGAGGCCGCGGTCCTGGCCGCGTCGGCCGTGCTGGTGGCCGTCGTTTCGCTGGTGGCGGAGCCCCTCGCGGCACCGGCGATGGCGGTCATGGGCTGGTTCACCGCCGCCGGGTTCTCCCGCCCGCCGTACGCGCAGCTTCGGCTGACCGGCTCGCTGGGCGGTTCGGCCGCCGCCGTCATGTTCGGGACCGCTTTTGCCTGCGCTGGCCTCGGCCTGACGTTCCGGATACTGGCCAAACGGCGCAGACTGGGGATTATGGGCACACAGCCGCGGCGTCCTACCAGCCGTGCCGTTGCGGCGCCGCGACTGGCGATGGCAATCGGCGGCCGGAGGCTGCTGGTCGGGATCCTGATCGGCGCAGCGGCGCTGCCGGCGATCACGGCCGTTCTCGTCGCCGCCCGAGCGGATCTGAGCCTGGCGGATGAGCTCCTTATCTATCTCGTGGCCGTGGTCGCGGTCGCGGTCATCGGCGGGTTCTGGCCGGCGGTGCTGGCGGCCGTGGCATCGAGCCTGCTGCTTAACTTCTACTTCGCCAAACCGCTGCACACCTTCGCGATCCAGGAGCCGCAGAGCCTGCTCGCGCTGCTGCTGTTCGTCACCGTCGCCGTCACGGTCAGTTGCGTCGTACATCTCGCCGCCATCCGGGCCGTCCAGGCGGCCAGGAGCAGCGCGGAGGCCGCGTCGCTGCTCGCGCTGGCGCAGACGGTGCTCGGCGGGTGCGATACCTCCGACGCGGTGCTGGATCATTTCACCGCCTCCTTCGGCGGCAGGGCGGAACTGTACGAGCTCGCGGGTGGCCGCTGGGTCCGTACCGCGGTCAGCGGGGAGGCGCCCGCGGCCGACCTGACCGCCGCCACCCGGATCGAGGCCCGTCCGGGGCTCGCGCTGGTGGCAGCGGGCCAGCGGCAGCATGTGGGCAGGCGGTTGCTCGAGGGCTTCGCCGCACAGGCCGCGGCCGCCCTCGACCGGGACCGGCTGCGCACCGAGGCCGCCCAGGCGCAGGCCCTGGCGGAAGGCAACCGGATGCGGACCGCCTTGCTCGCCGCCGTCAGCCATGACCTGCGAACCCCGCTGGCGTCCATCAAGGCCAGCGTCAGCAGCCTGCGCCAGACCGACGTCCAATGGAGCGCCGCCGACGAATCCGATCTGCTCGCGACCATCGAGGAGAACGCCGACCGGCTGGACACCGTCATCGGCAACCTGCTCGACATGAGCCGCCTGCAGACCGGCTCGCTGGAGCCGTTCCTGCGCCCGACCGCGATCGACGAGGTCGCCCCGGTCGCGGTTCGCGGGCTCGGCGCCGCCGGGAAGGTGGAGATGGCGGTGCCGGACGGCCTGCCCCTCGTCCGCACCGATCCGGGATTGCTGGAGCGGGTACTCGCGAACGTGCTGGCGAACGCGCTGCGGCACTCACCGCCCGGGGTGCCGCCCGTCGTGACCGCGCACGAGGATGGCGGCGACGTCGTGCTCGAGGTGATGGACCGCGGCTGCGGGGTGCCCGACAGCCTGAAGGCCCGCATCTTCGAGCCGTTCCAGCGCCTTGATGACCGGGACAGCTCGGCCGGTGTCGGCCTCGGCCTCGCTGTCGCCCGCGGGTTCGTGGACGCGATGGGCGGTTCGGTAACGGCGGCCGACTCGGCCGGCGGAGGCCTGACGATCCGGATCATCCTGCCGGTCGCGAGCACGCGGGCCGGTTCCGCGCTGCGGACCGGGCCGCGATCCGCCGGGCCGTGACCACGGAACGGGGGGCGGGCCACGAGGCGCCGGCGACCGCTGCGCCGTCAGCGAGCCAGGCCATGACGCGGGTGCTGGTCGTCGACGACGAGGAATCTATCCTGCGCGCGCTGCGGATCAACTTGACGGCGCGTAAGTACCAGGTCAGCACGGCCAGGGACGGCGGCGCCGGCCTTTCCGCGGCCGCGCGCGAGCGCCCCGACGTGATGATCGTCGATCTGGGCCTGCCGGACATGGACGGCTGTGACGTGATCAAGGGGATCCGGGGCTGGAGCGCCGTGCCGATCATCGTGCTGTCGGTCCGGGAACGGGAAAGCCAGAAGGTCGCCGCACTCGACGCCGGGGCGGATGACTACGTCACCAAGCCGTTCGGGATGGACGAACTGCTCGCCCGGCTGCGGGCAGCGGTACGCCGGGCATCACCAGGATTTGACGAGCCCGTCGTCGTGACCAGCGACTTCACCGTGGACCTGGCCGCCAAGCGGGTCACCCGCGCCGACGACGGAAATGTGCGCCTGACACCCACCGAGTGGCAGCTGCTGGAAGCCCTGGTCCGGAACATCGGCCGGCTGGTCACCCAGCGCCAGCTACTGCAGGACGTATGGGGGCCGGCCTACGCGACCGAGAGCAACTACCTGCGGGTCTACATGGCGCAACTGCGGCGCAAGCTCGAACCGGACCCGTCGAGTCCGCGTTACCTGCTGACCGAGCCGGGCATGGGCTATCGCTTCCAGGCCGGCTGACGGCCAGCCCGCGCCGCGGGTTGCGCGGCCGGCGTTCAGCCCACCGCGCCGGCCCCCTAACATTGCTGGTCGTGCGGACACCTCTGGCAGTGTGCATCGCAGGTGTCTCTGGCCGACGGCCGATCCCCGATCGGCCGTGAGGGAGTGTGGGCGTGGTCGAGCGACCTGACGACGTGGAACCGCACGGCGGCCTGGCCGAAACCGTCGGGTACGGGCTGAAACGGGCGCTGCTGGGCCGGCCGCTCGTCACGTCGGGCCTGAGCAGCGAGAAGCTGTCCAAACCGATCGCGCTGGGTGTGCTCTCCCCGGACTGCATCTCCTCCTCCGCCTACGGCACCGAGGAGATGCTGTACGAACTGCTGCCGTACGCCGGCCTGGCGGCGTTCACGATCGTGCTGCCGATCACCGCCGTCATCCTGCTGATCCTGGTGCTGATGACCCTCTCCTACCGACAGGTGGTGATGGTCTACACCAAGGTCGGCGGCTCCTACGTGGTGGCCCGGGAGAACTTCGGTCCGCGGATCGCGCAGATCGCCGCGGTGGCCCTGCTGATCGACTACGTCGTCACGGTGGCGGTGCAGTCCGCTGCCGGAACCGTCGCGGTCGCCTCGGCGTTTCCGGCCATTGGCCCGTACCGGGTCGAGCTGACCATCGGGGTGGTCCTGCTGCTGTGCTACGGCAACCTTCGCGGTATCCGGGAGGCCGGCCGCGCTTTCGCGCTTCCCACCTACCTGTTCATCGCCTCGATCGGCTCGGTGATCGTGGTCGGCATCATCCGTGAACTGCTCGGCAACCTGCCGATGTACCACCCCGAGCACTACCACGGTGTGGTGTCCATCGGGCACGGTTCCGGCTTGATAGCGGGCGCCTCGATCCTGGTGGTGCTGCGGTCGTTCGCCAACGGCGGTTCCTCGCTGACCGGCCTGGAGGCGATCTCGGACGGGGTGAGCGCCTTCCGGGAGCCGACCGGGGTGAACGCCCGCAAGGTCCTCGGCGTGATGGCTTTTTCCCTGGGCTTCCTGGTGGCGGGCGTGTCCTGGCTGGCCCACGTCACCCACGCCGCGCCATACATCTCCGGCTACCCCTCGGTGATCAGCCAGGAGGCAAAGCTCGTATTCGGGTCGAGCGCCTTCGGGCACGCCCTCTACCTCATCGTGCAGGCGGCCTCCGCGCTGATCCTTTACACCGGAGCCAATACCAGCTTCAACGGTTTCCCGTACCTGGCCAGCTTCGTCGCCGCGGACCGGTTCCTTCCCCGGCAGCTGACCAAGCGCGGGCACCGGCTGGCGTTCTCCAACGGGATCGTCGTCCTCACCGTGGCCTCGGTGGCGCTGCTCATCGTGACCGGCGCTCAGGTCAACTCGCTGGTGCCGTTCTACGCCATCGGCGTGTTCACCGGGTTCACCATGGCCGGCCTCGGAATGGCCCGCTACCACAGCCGTCGGCGGGAGCCCGGGTGGCGGCCGAAGTTCTGGGTCAATCTCAGCGGCGGGCTGCTGTCGGCGACAGTGGTGCTCATCTTCGCGGTCGCGAAGTTCACCGAGGGGGCCTGGATCGTCGTCGTGCTCTTCCCGATCCTCGTCGCGGTGCTGATGCGGCTGAACCGCGAATACCGCGCCGAGGCCGCGATCCTCGACCGGGTGGGCAGGAAAGCCGTACATGCCGCCAACTACAGCTCCCACCACGTATATGTGTTCGTCAACGGTGTCGACCTGGCGGCCGTGGAGGCGCTGCGCTACGGGCGCAGCCTCCGGCCGACGGAGCTCACCGCCGTGCACTTCATGATCGACGCGGAGCACGCCGACCATCTGCGCCGACGCTGGGCCGATCTCGGTATCGTCACCCCGCTGAAGATCGTCGACTGCCCGGACCGGCGGCTCACCCGTTGCGCCGGCGAATTCGTCCTCGAGTCCCTCAGCCGACAGCGCGAAAGCGCCCGCCTCCGCGGCGCGAAAGGCCAGGCCGGGGTAACGGTGCTGCTGCCCCGCCGCAGCTACGCGCCGCTGCTCGGCCGGCTGCTGCACGACCGCAGCGCCGACCGCATTGCCCGCGTCATCAGCCGGATCCCGTCCGCCGCGGCCACCATCATCCCCTACGACGTGCAATCCCGGATCCGGCAGACCTTCCCGGGCTATCCCGAGGAAGGCCTCGCCCGCGCCGCCGTCGAGCGCCTCCGCGACCGGCTGACCGATAGCCACCAAGGCTCCGGCGGCGCGCACGACGGTCCGGGGGGAGAGGCCGGTTCCGCCGCCCCGGATCTTCCGGACCGGGAGTCCTCGTAATCCGCCGCAACGCGCAGCGGTCGATGAACGGCGGCCCGCCGGAACCTGCATACCGCGCGAATGTCTGGGCTCCGATGGCACCGCACGCTGTGCGGCGTAGCAAGATAGAGATATGGGCCGGAAAGGCGTGAGTTCCAGCGGGACCGGCCAGGAACCACCGAGGTCCCGCGGTGCGGGCCTGGGCCGCGCGCTACGGCGGATGGTAGCCGGGACCGAGGCACTGGACGCCGATGAATCGTGGGCCGACGCCGGCGAGCCGGACGCGACGCCGATTTCCGATTGCCGCGACCGCGACTGGGTCAACGTCAACGGCACAATCCGCAGCGTCACCCTGCGGCCGCACGGTGCGGGCCAAACGCTAGAGGCTGACCTGTGGGACGGAACGGGCGAGGTGACGCTCGTCTGGTACGGGCGGGACGAGATTCACGGGGTCAAACCCGGCCGCCACCTCATCGTCCAGGGCCGGCTCTGCTGTCCCGCCGGACGCCCCACGATCTTCAACCCCCGGTACGAGCTCCGCTCCCCGCCCGGGGGGTAGCCACCTCGGCGCCCGCGCTGCCCTGCCCGCGCTGCCCCGCCTGCGCCCACCGTCAGCCCGGCCGCCTGGCACGCGCCGCGGCGGTACCCGTCAATGGCTTAGCTGGATGGCCTTGACCAGCAGCAGGACGGCGGACAGCACCAGGTAGGCGCGCAGCGCCGTCATCCCGATCTTCACGCCCGGCGACCACGTGACCGGCTTGAGCAGTGCCAGGGGTGGCATCCGCCAGCCGCTGCGGTCCTCCCCCGAGACGCGCGGCGGCATCGCGGCGACCCCGCGGCGGACCCGCATGACGCGCAGCACGATCGCGATGATGACGAGCGCGGCGACCAGCGCGACCGCCAGCCAGAGGGCGAGCTGCGCGGCGTTGATGTGCGGGAAGACGGTGGTGGCCATCAGAATCCCGGACAGCAGCAGCAGCGTCGCGATGATCACCGTGGCGATGACGTTGAGCCAGCGCGGGTTGACCCAGGGCCCCAGGACCTCCCGGTCGTTGCACAGCAGCAGCAGGAAAACGCTCGCGCTCGGCAGCAGCAGCCCGGCGAGCGCCTGCACGCTGGTGGTGATCAGGCCGAGCGGCGCGCCCGGGATTAGCACGATCGCGGCGGCCAAGACGACGATCGCCGCGTACGTCGCGTAGAAGGTCTTGGCGTCGCGGAAGCTGCGGTGCAGCGAGTGCTTCATATTGAAGACGTCGCCGAACGCGTAGCTGGTGGACAGCGTGACCGCGGCGGCGCCGATGATGCTCGCGTCCAGCAGCACGATCGCGAACAGGGCGCCGAGCACCGGGCCCTGATGCCCCAGCGCGTTGGCGACGCCGAGGGCGTCGGTGAACTTGCCGACCAGTGAGGTGCCGCGGACCGCGAAGTCCGCGATGATCATGAGCGCGCCCGCTCCGACGACCACGACCAGCGAGCCGAGCACGGTGTCCGCGCGCTCGTATCCCATGAAACGCGGCGTGATCCGCTTGTCGATGACGTTGGACTGCTGGAAGAACAGCTGCCACGGCGCGACCGTGGTGCCGACGATCGCGATGATGAGCAGGATCGCGTCAGAGCTGACGCCACCCTGGATGCCCGGCACCACCAGGTGGTAGAAGGTCGAGACGTAATGCGGGTGGGACAGGAACGCCAGCGGGATCAGCACCAGGCTGGCCAGGATGAACAGCAGCATCGCCCGTTCCCACCGGCGGAAGCTCCCGCTCGCCGTGATGGCCACCAGCAGCACCGCCGCGATCGGAACCGCGATGTACTTGCTCACCCCGAAGTAGGCCAGTGCCAGCGACACACCGATGAACTCGGTGACGATGGTGAGGAAGTTCAGCAGGAACAGGTCGCCGACGCTGAACCATCCCCAGAACCGGCCGAACCGCTCGTTGATCAGCCGTGCGTGGCCGACACCGGTGACCGCGCCGAGGCGGACCACCATCTCCTGGTTGACGATCAGCACCGGGACCAGCAGCGCCAGGGTCCACAGCAGGCTGTAGCCGTAGTTCTGGCCAGCCTGCGCGTAGGTGGCCACCCCGCCCGCGTCGTTGTCGCCGACCATCACGATCAGGCCGGGCCCGACGATGGCCAGGAACGTGATCAGCCGCCGCCGCAGCCCGTGGTGGCGATCTTCCTCCCCGATCCTGATCCGGCCGAGGGCGCCCTCGATGTCGCCGAGGTGCGCCTCGTCCAGAACCGCGCTCGGAGCGGACAGCGAGTGCTCGGGCGTGCTCCGGCCCGGGCTACCAGCGCCCGCCGAGCGGGTGGTGCCCCGGGTGGGGGGAGCCGGGGGGTTACCGCTCCGGCGCCGTCCGTTCCCGGCACCTCCCGGTGCCGGGCCTCCCGGTGCCGGGCGTCCCTGGGCCGGGCCGCGCTGCGCGGAGCCTCCCTCCGATGGGCCGCCCTGCGCTGGGCCGCGCTGCGCCGGGCCTCCCTGGACCGGGCCGCCCTGCGCCGGGCCTCCCCGCGCCGGGCCGCCCTGCGATGGAGCGGGCTTGCCAGACCCGCCGCCGCCGGGGGCGGGCTTCCCGGGTCCGGCGTTGCCGGGAGCGGGCTTCGGATTTCCCTCCTGTCGCGCGGCGTCGTCCGGCCTGCGTGGCTGGTCTGTCACGTAGCCTCCTCGGCTACGCCGGGCGGGCTCTGCTCGCCGCGGTGCGAGTCAGGGGGCACGGCTGCCTCGCGGCGCCGCCAGTCGTCGGGCAGCGTCACCTCGAGCACGTCGTCGACCGTGATCAGGCCGAGCATGTGGCAGTCTTCGTCCACGACGGGGATCGTGATGAGGTTGTAGTCGGTCATCAGCACCGCGACGTCCATCACGTCCGTGTCCGGCCCGATCCGCACCGGATCGGTATCGGAAATATCCGCAAGCTGAGTATCGGGATCGGCTTGCAGCAGGCTGACCAGCGGGGTGACGCCGACCAGTTCCCTGCTCTCGTCGACCGCGTGAACGCTGGTCAGCGCCTCCGGCTCAAGGTTGTGCGCCCGGCCGACCGCTTCCAGCGCCTCCCGCACCGAGGCGCCGGAGTCCATCGCGAGGTAATCGACCCCCATCAGTCCTCCCGCGCTGGTCGGGTTGAAACCCATCAGCGTCAGCACCTTTGTCCGCTGCCCAGCGGGCAGCAGGTCAAGCACGGGCTGGCGGCGGCTCTGCGGCAGCTCAGCGATCGTGTCCGCGGCGTCGTCCGCCCGCATCCGGGCGATCACCTCGGCGATTTCCGCGTCCGTGCGCGCGCCCAGCAGCCGGGTCGCCAGCTCCTCATCCAGCTCCTCGAAGACGTCCGCCTCCAGCTCCGGGTCGGCGTGGACCTGGCCCAAGATCTCGGTCTCCTCGTCCTTCGACGCTTCCTCCAGCAGGTCCGCGATCTGTGCCGGTTTGAGCCGC
This sequence comes from Streptosporangiaceae bacterium, assembly GCA_051986485.1. Lineage (GTDB taxonomy): Bacteria > Actinomycetota > Actinomycetes > Streptosporangiales > Streptosporangiaceae > JBPYFL01. The sequence goes on from JBPYFL010000060.1 coordinate 55,879, forward strand.
AGGATCCGGGCAACCGGCCCGCGGAGCACGGCACTGCTCTTGTGCCCGATGAGCGGTTCGAACTCCCGCCAGTCGCGGGCGTCCTGCGGCTCGTGCTGGCTCGGGTGGCCGAACCGGCCGAGCAACCGGCGCTGCCGCCAGCGGGTGTCGACGGCACGCAGCACCCAGTCGCCGGCGTCGCTGTCGTCGCGGACCAGCAGCAGGTCACCTGCCCGCACCAGGCGGGCGCGTTCCACGTCGATCAGCCGGTGGCCAAGCACGTCCCGGCGCAGCAGGACCTCGCCCTCGCGCCGCTCGAACCGGCGGAGGTCCAGCCGGGCGCTGGTGAGCCGCAGCACGTCCACGTCCACGTCGAACGAGCTCACCTGCTCGACCGGCACGAACACCTCGCGGCCGCCGACCGACGCGACGAGGCCGGTCACCAGCGGATAGTCGGCCCCGCGCAGCCGGACGATGACGTCCGACAGCCGCCCCAGCGATTGCCCGGTGCGGTCCACGATCGGCCGGTTCAACAGACCGGACAGATACAGTCCTTCTCCGTTCGCCGTATCTGACGCCGGGCTGCTGGCCGGGCTGGTACTCATCGCTGACGCCTCCTGATGGCCGCCTGACCGGGGCCTGTCGAGCGGGCGGCACGGCCGGCGCTGCCCGGGTAAGCCGGGGCTGGCGGCGCCGCCGGGAAATGGTGCGCATACGCACCACCTTCTAGGGAACCGTATGCCCGCGGCGGACCGGTAACCGCCATCCAGCCGGTAACCAGCTCTTCGCGTCCCGGTTTCGTGCCGGCAACCGGGGTAACGCACGGGTGGCCGCTGATCCGGCCGGCCCGGGGCGCCATCCGCCACTGCCGTGTCAGCGGAGGAAAACGAGATGGAGGAGCAACCAGTGGACAAGGAAGAGCTCATCGACCAGCTCAACGCCGATCTCGGCAGCGAGTACCAGTCGATCGTCCAGTACATCCAGCACACCGCGACGATCAAGGGCGCCGAGTACCGCAGTGTTGTCGACGAGATCGGGAACCACCTGGGCCAGGAGGTACAGCACGCCACGACGCTGGCCAACCAGATCGACTTTCTCGGCGGCACCCCGACGGTCACCGTCCCGCCGGTGCCGGACAGCCCGGATGGGGCGTCGGCGCTTCGTGCCGACCTGGAGCTGGAGGAACGCCAGCTGGACCGCTACCGGCAGCGCGTGCAGCAAGCGAATGACGCCGGGCTGCCCGACGTCGCGGAAGCGCTGCGGCCGCTGCTGGAGCAGACCCAGGATCACGTCGCTGACCTGCGGGACGCGCTCGGCCTCTGATCCACGATGACGACAGTCGGGCCGGGACGGCGCGGAGTGCTCTTCGACGTCGACGGCACCCTGATCGACACCAACTACCTGCATGTGGTCGCTTGGTGGCAGGCGCTCCGGGAGCGCGGCTACGACGTCACGATGGCCGGCATTCACGAGGCCGTCGGGATGGGCTCCGACAAGCTGATGCAGCGGATCCTCGGCAAGGAGGACCCGTCCGTTAGCGCGGCCCACAGCAGGTACTACGCGCCGTATCTCGGCCGTCTGCGGCCGTTTCCCCGGGCCGCGGACCTGCTGCGGGCGACCGCGCAGCTCGGCCTGGCGGTGGTGCTTGCCTCCAGCGTCAAGAGCGACGAGGTGGACATCCTGCTGGATACCCTGCAGGCAGGGGACGCGATTGAGACGGTCGTCAGTTCCAGCGACGCCGAGCAGACGAAGCCGGCACCGGATCTGGTTCAGGTGGCCATGCGACGGAGCGGGTTGGATCCAGGCGAGTGCGTGATGGTTGGTGACACGGCGTGGGACGTGGAAGCCGCGGGCCGCTCCGGCGTGCCATGCATCGCCGTGCGGACCGGCGGCTGGTCCGCTGAGCGGCTGCGGGCCGCGGGCGCGGTCGCGGTGTACGACGACGTGGCCGCCCTGCTCGCGGAACTTCCGGACAGCCCGATCGGTCGGCTGGCGCGGTGAGGAAGTCCGGGGCGGCCGCGGCGGCCGCGGCCGTGCTGGCGTGCTTGCTCGGGATCCTGACCTGGCAGGTGATCGCCGCCGGCCCGCTCACCGCGGCGGACATGCCGGTGCACCGGTGGGTGCAGGGGCTGGGACTGGACCGGTCCAGCCCGCTGTGGGTGCCGCTCGGCGACCTCGGCGACGGCCGGTTCGTCGTACCCGTTCTCATCGCCGTGGCGGTCGTCGTCGGCTGGCGGCTGCGCCGGCTGGCGGTCCGGCCGTTGCTGCTGGCCGGGGCGGGGCTGGCCGTTTTCACTGCCGTCCTCGAGGTGATGAAGACGGCCACCGGGCGGGCCGGCCCGGACTCGGGCAGTTACGCCGTGTTCGCGGGTGGCAACGAGTTCCCGTCCGGCCACACCTTCGGTGCCACGGTGCTCTGCGGCCTGATGGCCTGGCTCGTGGTCCTGGCGGCCGGGGTCCGCCCGCCCCTGGGTGCCGTCGAGGACCCAGGCCGGCCCCGGGTGAGCCGTCGTTCTGCCTGCCTGTTGGCCGGCGGGGTCGCGGGTGTGCTCTCGGCCGCGGCGATGATGCGGATGGACTACCACTGGGTCAGCGACGTGGTGGGCGGCTGGCTGCTCGGAATGATCGCTCTGCTGGCGGTGGTGGCGGCGGAAGATGCCAGCCGGCTGTTGCAATCTCGCCGCGCGCTGCTGCATCGTAATGTTCGCCCCCCTGGCCGGGACGAGTTCACGCCGGAGCCGCCCCGGCTGGGGAGGTCCAGTCAGTTGTTACCCGGGTCCGCCGCTGCGGACCGTGCTACCCGGCCGCCCCGCGCTCGCGGAGGGCCGCGATCTCGGCGGCCGTGAACCCGGCCGAGGCCAGGACGGCATCGGTGTCCGCGCCCGGGCCGACGGGCGGGGCCGGCGCTGCGCTGTGGGTGCGGCTGAATCTCGGTGCCGGCATCGGCTGGGGGACGCCGCCCACCGTGCCGAATACCTGACGGGCCGCGTTGTGCGGATGGTCCGGTGCCTCGCCCATCTCGAGTACGGGCGCGACGCAGGCGTCCGAATCGGCGAAGATCTCGGCCCATTCGTCGCGGGTCCGCTTGCCGAAGACCTCGGTGAACCTCGCCCGCAGCACCGGCCATCCGTCCCGGTCGAGCTGGGCCGGGAGGTCCTCGCCGTCCAGGCCGAGCCGCGCCAGCAGTTCCGCGTAGAACTGTGGTTCGAGGGCGCCGACGGCCATGTACCGGCCGTCCGCCGTCCGGTAGGTGTCGTAGAAGGGCGCACCGCCGTCCAGCAGGTTGCTGCCCCGGCCGTTATTCCAGCTGCCGGTCGCCCGCATCCCGTGGATGAACGCGGTGAGCAGCGCCGACCCGTCCACCATCGCGGCGTCCACCACCTGGCCGCGGCCGGAGGACCCGCGCTCGAACAGCGCGGCGAGAATACCGACCGCCAGCAGCATCCCCCCGCCGCCGAAATCGCCGAGGAGGTTGAGCGGCGGAACCGGCCGCTCGCCCGCCCGGCCGATCGGGTCGAGCGCCCCGGAGATCGCGATGTAGTCGATGTCGTGCCCGGCGGCCGGCGCCAGCGGGCCGTCCTGGCCCCAGCCGGTCATCCGCGCGTAGACGAGGGCCGGGTTGCGGCGCATGCACACCTCCGGGCCCAGTCCCAGGCGCTCGGTCACCCCCGGGCGGAACCCCTCCACCAGCACGTCCGCGCCGTCCACCAGTCGCAGCAGCGCGTCGAGGCCGTCGGGGTCCTTGAGGTTCAGCGCGACCGACCGGCGGCCGCGCTGCAGCGGATCCACCGGTGCTGCCTGGCCCGCCTGGCCGGCCCGGTCCACCCGGATCACCTCGGCCCCGAGGTCGGCGAGCACCATGCAGCCGAACGGCGCCGGAGCCAGGCTCGCCAGCTCGATGACCCGCATCCCGTGCAGCGGCCCTGCCCCGCCGCCCGGGGCTCCTGTTTCGGTCACGGTGGCCACCTTAGTGTTCCTCATGTCAAGGGGTGTCGCCCCTTGTGGCTGGCATGCCCGCTTGAGAAACTCCCTGCGGGCAGGGGTTGCGCGGGGAGGCTATCGGATGAGCAGGGCCGATGAGTAGACGGGTGAACGAGCACGGGACCGGCGACGCCGCGACGACCGCCTGGCGGCCATCCGGGGACGCGATATCCGGCGACGGTTCGGGGCCGGAACTGCGCACGCCCGGCTCGCTGCCCGATCCCCGGCTTCCCGCGGGCACCGACACCATCCCGCAGATCGAGCACATCATCGTGCTGATGATGGAGAACCACTCCTACGACGGGCATCTGGGGATGCTCCGGCGGCCCGGCGCCGACGGCTTCCGCATCGGTCCCCGGGGCGAGCCGACCGCCACCAACCCGTATCCCGATGGGCGGATCCAGCACGCGTTCCGGATGCCCACCACCTGCCAGCTGCCGGCCCAGCCGTGCCAGGCCTGGGTGGACAGCTACACCCAGTTCGACGGCGGGCGCAACGACGGCTTCGTCCGCTGCGCGAGCGGACCGGTGGCCATGGGGTACTGGGAGCAGGCCGACCTGCCCTTCTACTACTCGCTGGCGGCGGTGTTCCCGCTGGCTGACCGCTACTTCTGCTCGATGCTCGGGCAGACGTTCCCGAACCGGCGCTACCTGATTGCGGGTACGTCGTTCGGCCAGGTGAGCAACATCTACCCGTCGGCGGCCACCTACCCGCCGAACGGCACGATCTTCGACCGCCTCGACGCGCATCAGGTCAGCTGGAAGAACTACTGGTTCGCCGGCAGCCTGCCGACGACGCTGCTGTTCCCGCCGCTGGTGGAGAAGAACCCCGGCAACGTGGTGGACATCTCCGAGTTTTACGCGGACGCGAAGGCCGGGACGCTGCCGGGCTTCGCCATCGTCGACCCGCATTTCGAGACCGGGTCCGAGGAGAACCCGCAGAACATCGCCCACGGTGAGGCGTTCGTTGCCAGCATCGTCGAGGCGCTGACCGCGAGCCCCGCCTGGGAGCGGTCGCTGCTGATCTGGACCTACGACGAGCACGGCGGCTACTACGACCACGTGCCGCCTCCGCCCGCGATCGCGCCGGACAACATCCCTCCCGAGGTCCCGGCCGAGGATGTCTACGACGGGTTCGCCCGGTACGGGTTCCGGGTTCCGTGCGCGGTCGTCTCGCCGTGGGCGCGCGCCGACTACGTCTCGCACCGGGTCTACGACCACACCAGCATCACCAAGCTCGTCGAGACCAAGTGGAACCTGCCGGCGATGACCTACCGTGACGCCAACGCCGGAAACATGCTGGACATGCTGGATTTGCGCCGCCCCGCGTTCCGGGACCCGCCGTCGCTTGCCCAGCCGCTGCTGTCGACCGACGCCAGCGTCCTGTCCTGCGACGCCACCGGCCCGGGAACGATCCCCCCGCCCGGCTCGGTGACCGCTCCCGGCGAGAAGGTCACGACCCGAACAGGCGCCTAGCCCCGCCGCCCGCAACTGCCGCTTGTCCCCCGTTAACGTGTCACGAATCGGTCATTGAGGGACACTTCGGGCCCATAACGGGGGATAAGCGCGTCAGCGGGCCGGTAGCGGCAGGCGGAACATCGACCGGACACCAGGTCTGGGTGCGTTGCCGTCACGGTGAGTGGCAGTAGCGTTCCGGTGTGGAGGTTCCCCGGATCGCCGTCACAGTGGACCTTGTCGTGCTCACCGTCCGCGAGCAGCGGCTCGCCGCACTCGTCTGGCGGCGGAACTCGGAGCCCTACCTCGGGTGCTGGGCGCTCGCGGGAGGGTTCATCCGGCTGGACGAGGCACTGTCGGCCGCCGCCGTGCGGGTCCTCACCGAGCGGGCCGGGATGCCAGGCCCGGCGGTCCACCTGGAGCAGCTCAAAAGCTACGGCTACCCCGACCGCGACCCGCGGCAGCGGGTCGTGTCCGTCGCATATCTCGGCATCGCGCCGGACCTGCCGGCGCCGACCGCCTCGCAGATGAACTGGCGGCCGGTGACCGACGTTCTCGGCGACGATGCCGCCCTCGGGACGATGGCGTTCGATCACACAAGGATTCTGCGCGATGGCGTGGAACGGGCGCGGTCGAAGCTGGAGTACACGCCGCTCGGTGCCGCGTTCTGCCCGCCCGAGTTCACCGTCGCGGAGCTGCGCCGGGTGTACGAGATCGTCTGGGGCACCCCGCTCGACCCGCGGAACTTCCACCGGAAGGTCACCGGCGCGGAGAACTTCCTCATCCCGACCGGGACGTCGACCAGCCGCGACGGCGGCCGTCCGGCCCGCCTGTACCGGCGCGGCCCGGCCGAGATGCTGCATCCCCCGATGCTGCGGCCGCGCGGGTAGCTGTAGCCCATCCGCGCCTGCGGCGGCATTAAGGTACGAGCAGGTGGGCCGTGATGATGCGGCCATTGAGAGCCTGCTTGGACGGTGATGCCGGTGAGTTCGCCCCGCTTCCGCTCGGTGCTTGACCAGGTTCCGGTGTACGTGCCGGGAAAGCGCGCGGTCGCCGCGGACGGACGGTCGTTCAAGCTGTCGTCCAACGAATCCCCGCACGAGCCGCTGCCGTCGGTGATCAAGGCGATCTCCGAGGCCGCGGCCGGTATGAACCGGTATCCGGACAACAGCGCGGCGATGCTCATCGATGCGCTCGCCGAGCGTTTCGACGTCCCGGCGGCCGACATCGCGGTCGGCTGCGGTTCGGTGGGCGTCGCCCAGCAACTGCTGGAGGCGGTCGGTGAGCCCGGCGCGGAGGTGGTCTACGGCTGGCGCTCGTTCGAGGCGTATCCGACCCTGGTCGGCCTGGCCGCCGCCGAGGACGTGCGGGTGCCGCTGGCCGCTGAGACGCATGACCTGCCCGCGATGGCCGCGGCTGTCACCGAGCGCACCAGGCTGATCTTCGTCTGCAACCCGAACAACCCGACCGGCACCGTCGTCTCCGGACCGGAGATCGAGGAATTCCTCGGCCGGGTCCCGGACGACTGCCTGGTTGTCCTGGACGAGGCGTACCACGAGTACGTCCGCGACGCCTCCGTCCCGGACGGAATCGACCTCTACCGGCGGTGGCCGAACGTCACGGTGCTGCGCACCTTCTCCAAGGCCTACGGTCTCGCGGGGCTGCGGGTGGGCTTCCTGGTCGGGCGAGAGCCCGTCGCGCAGGCGGTGCGCAAGACGATGCTGCCGTTCACGGTGAACAGCATCGCCCAGGCCGCGGCGGTGGCATCGCTCGCGGCCGAGCCGGAACTGCTCGACCGGGTCGAATCAGTGGTCGGGGAGCGTGCGCGGGTGCGGGACGAACTGATCGCCGACGGCTGGACCGTGCCGCCGACCGAGGCGAACTTCGTCTGGCTGCGCCTCGGCGCCGACACCCTGGATTTCGCGGCGGCGTGCCATCGGGCCGGGATCGCGGTCCGGCCGTTCGCAGGGGAGGGGGCCAGGGTCACGGTCGCCGACCCGGCGGCCAACGACGCCTTCCTGGCCGTGGCTGCCGCCTACCCGCGGCGGAACCGGCCCGCCGAAGGTGCGGCCCCGTGAAACTCAAGCTCGACCTGCACGACATCTACAACCGCGGCGGCGACATCGACCGGGCCCTCCGCGCGATCATCGATGAGGCGGTGCAGAAGAAGGCGCCGGTCGTGGAGATCATCCCGGGCAAGGGCTCCGGCCAGCTGAAGAAGCGGGTGCTGCGGTTCCTCGACCGCAAGGACGTCAAGGCGCTCTACCACCGGGTGGAGAAGGACTCGAAGAACTGGGGCCGGGTGTTCGTCCACTTCCGCTGGTGAGGTGGCGGGTAAGCCGGTGAGGCGCCGGGCAGCTGCTGAACTAGGCCGCGCGTCAGTGGGCGGGTGAAGTGTTGAGCTTCTCGACGATCAGCCGGTACAGCTGGCGGGGGCGGCCGGGCATCGCCGAGCGGTCCGGGGGCAGCGGCCACGCCAGGCCTTCCTCGACCAGGAGGCGCAGCAGCCGCCGCGCGGTCCGCGGGGTGACGCCCAGCAGCCCGGCGGTCGTCTCGGCATCGACGACCTGGGCGCGGTCACCGACCGGGAGCTTTTTGGCCAGCCGGGAGAGCGTGTCCACACCCCGTGGCGACCGGGGCGGGGCCGCGCGCGGCACGCGGGTCTCGGCGGGCGCCACTTCGTGGCCTTCCCGGTCCACGGCGAAGCCCGGGGTGCCGGGACCCGACCGGCTCCGCGCGAGCGCGACGCGTCCGTTCGCCTCGGCGTCGTGGGCCGTGCGGCCCATCCCGATCCCGATCTCGAGGTTCACGCCCAGTTCCGTACGTGCCCGCCCGGCAAAGGGCGGAGCCCGGAAGCCGTCGGTCGCGGCGGCGAGCGAGCCGCGGGTCGCGGTGACGAGGAACCCGTGCCCGTCAACCGGTGTGACGGCCGCCCCGATCCGCTGCGATTCCTGGATCAGCAGGCGGTGCACCGCGAGCCGCAGTTCTTCCCGCCAGTACCGGGGCGCGTTGGCGCGCGCGCTGTCGCGCAGCGATGGCGCTTCCACGACGACGACGGCGAGTTGCGCCTCCTCCAGCCGGTACTGTGCTCCGATCAGCGCCGCGGTTCTCAGCGCGCGCCGCAGCGAGCTGCCGGTGGGCCGGACCATCACCGCCGGGACACCGGCCTCGCTCAGCCGCCTCGCCACGGTGTGCATGCACGTCAGGGCGACGGTGGTCTCGTTGCGGCGGAAGTGCCGCTCGTGGAACGCGGCGAGTGCGGCCGCGGATCCGGCGTCCTCGTGCACGTAGAGGTTTTCGGTGCCGATTCCCAGCTCCTCGAAGACCTCGTCCGCGTCGGCCCGGGACACCACGTCCAGGCTTATCCGGGACAGGTCGGCCCGCGAGTCCAGGCTGGCCCGCACCAGGGCCGCATGCAGCGCACTGCCATTCAGCGGGACGTACGTCGCCGGACCGCGGATAACCCCCGCCTTCCGCGCGTACTCGTACGGCACCGGGCTGGCGAATAGGCACACGTCCACCGCCGAACCGAGCCGGCTGACCTTTTCCGCGGCCTCCTGCTCGTCGCGGTAGGCCGCGCCGGTGAGCCGGGCAGCCTGCGGCGGGGCGTCGCGATCCCCCGACAGCATCACCCGTTCGACGAGATCGCGGGGGCCGACGACCCCGATGGTGAGTTTTCCTGCCGCCGTCCGCTGAGTGGTCATGGGTGCCGATGCCCACGAGACAACATCGCTGCGCTCCTGGAAATCCATTCTGTCCGCGATTGGATGCACCCAGTTACAGTCGTAACGCAAAAGTGCCCGTTCGGGAACCCCGTGAAAGGAATTGGTTACCGAACGGTACCAGGCTGACCTCCCGCGACCGCCAGACGGGGCCCGGGATTCGCGGCGCGCGAAAGGCCGCGGACGGCAAAACGGCGTGCCGGGATCCGCAGCGAGGGAGCGGCGGCGCTACCCGACGATCTGGCGGTCGATCTGGGCGCCGAGCGAGCTCAGCCGCTCGGCCACGTTCGCGTGGCCGCGGTCGATCAGGTATCCGGGCGCGATCGCCGTCTCGCCCTTGGCCGCCAGCCCGGCCAGGATGAGGGCGATGCCGCTGCGCAGGTCGTGCGCCACCACCTCGGCGCCGCGCAATTCACTGGGCCCGTGGACGATCGCGACACCGTCCGCCACCTCGACCTTGGCGCCCATCTTGTTCAGCTCGCCCGCCAGCGTGTACCGGCCGTCGAAGATCGTCTCACGGATGTAGCTGGAGCCCTCGGCGAGACAGCTCAGCGCCATCATCGGCGACTGCAGGTCGGTGGCGAACCCGGGATACGGGCTGGTGATCACGTTGATCGGGCGCGGTGGCCGGTCCTGGTGGACCTGGAGGATCGCGCCGTTGGTGGCGAACTCCGCCCCCATCTGCTCGAGCTTCCAGCGGAAGACGCCGAAATGCTCCAGCGACGCGCCGACCAGGCTCAGGTCGCCTCCGGTAATGGCGGCTGCGATGGCGAACACCCCGGCGTCGATCCGGTCCGCCATCACGGTGTGCTCGACCGCCGACATCTGGCGCACGCCCTGGACGGTGACGAAACCGGTGCCGCCGCCGCCGATTCGCGCCCCCATCTTGGAGAGGAACGCGATGACGTCGAGCACCTCCGGCTCCAGGGCGGTGTTGTCGATCACCGTGGTCCCGGACGCCAGCGTGGCCGCCATGATCAGGTTCTCGGTGCCGGTGTGCGACGGGGTGTCCAGGTACAGGTGCGCGCCCTGCAGCCGGTCGGCGCGGATGCGGATCTCGTAGTCGCCTTCCTCCACGGTCGCGCCGAGCCTGGCGAAGCCGCGGTAATGGAAGTCGAGGTTGCGGCTGCCCAGGTTGCACCCGCCAACACCCTCGATGACCGCCTCGCCCAGCCGGTGCAGCAGTGGCGGGACGAACAGCACCGAACTGCGGAACTTTCGCGCGATCTCGCCCGGCAGCACCGGGCTGGTCAGCTCCGAGGCGTCCACGACCAGGGTCTGCTCCCGCTCATGGAACTTGACCTTGGCTCCGACCGCCTGCGCGAGTTCCACTGCCCGGCGCACGTCCTCGATGACGGGCACGTTGCGGAGCACAGTCCGGCCTTTTTCCGCGAGCAGGGACGCGGCGATCATCTTCAGCGCGGCGTTCTTGGCGCCCTGCACGAAGACGGTCCCCTGCAGCGGCACGCCGCCGCGGACCCGGTAACTGACTTCCGGATCAGTGCCCATATGGGTTAACACCCCTGTTCGTCCTGTTGAACCTCAAGGATGCTCAGCAGTTCGCCACTCGCCGAGCCACGAGTACGAGCAAAATAAACGGTGCCCAGTATTCCACCGGACAACCCCGCTCGTTGTCGTCTCGCCGATTCCCGGCCGACGAGACTAGGTTAGCTGTTCCAGCCGTTCGAATACCGGTCCGAGCCGCTCGATGTACCGTTCCGGCTCGCACAGCTCGTCGAGCCGCTCCTCATCGAGGCGCCGCCCGACCGCTCCCGCGCTCTTGCGGAGCGTCTCCCGCAGCGGCGCACCGCTCTCCCAGGTGTCCATCGCAGCCGATTGCACCAGTGCGTATGCGTCTTCTCGGGACATTCCCGTCTCGACAAGCTCAAGCAGTATCGCTGAGGTGTAGATCAGCCCATTCGTGACGTTCAGGTTGGCACGCATACGGACTGTGTCAACCTCGAGTCTCTCCACCAACTGCGTAGTCAAGTGCAGAAGGTAGTCGGTCGTGATCGCCACGTCCGGCAGTTCGATCCGTTCTACGCTGGAATGTGAGATATCCCGCTCATGCCATAGTGGTATCCCCTCCATCACCGGCGTGACCGCCGCGCGCACAACGCGTGCCAGGCCGCAGATCCGTTCCGAGCGAATCGGGTTCCGCTTGTGCGGCATCGCCGACGAGCCCTTCTGGCCCGGGCGGAACGGCTCGGCCAGTTCGCGTACCTCGGTGCGCTGGCCGTGCCGCACTTCGAGGGCGATCGCCTCGCAGACGGTTGCGCAGACGGCGAGCGCGGCCACCCACTCGGCGATCCCGTCCCGCATCACCACCTGGGTGGCGGAATCCGCGGCCCGCAGCCCCAGCGCGGGCATCACCTCGGCCTCGATGGCGGGATCGATGTTGGAGTAGCTGCCGACCGGGCCGGAGAGCTTGCCGACCGCGACCGCCTCGGCGGCCCGCCGCAGCCGGTCGCGGGAGCGCGCCAGGGCGAACGCGAAGTCGGCCACCCGGTGGCCCCAGGTGTCCGGCTCGGCGTGGATGCCGTGCGTCCGGCCGACCCGCAGCGTCCCGCGGTGCCGCAGCGCGTGCGCCCGAAGCACCCCGGTGAGCGTCGATGCCTTCCCGATCAGGAGGTCACTGGCTTCTTTGAGCTGAACGGCGAGAGCGGTGTCGATCAGGTCCGATGACGTCATCCCGTGATGGACGTACGCGGCGGCTTCGCGGGGCGTGGTGTTGTCCGCCCACGCGGTGAGGAACGCGATCACGTCGTGGTCGGTCACGGCTTCCGCCGCGGCGACCGCTTCCGGCGTGGGCGGCGGCGCCTGGCGCACCGGTTCGACGGCGGATGACGGCACCGCCCCAGCCCGCGCCTGCGCCTCCAGCACCAGGACCTCCACCCGGCACCAGAGCTGGTACTTGTGCTCCTCGCTCCAGATCCGCCCCATCTCTGGGAGCGTGTATCGCTCGATCACGTGTCTATTCTGGCGGTCGCCCGTCGCTGCTCCGTCACCAGCATCAGGGCGGTGATCGCTACTAGCACGGCTAGTTGGATCTCGGCGGCGGTGAAGATGCCTATTGCGGCGGTGGCTAGTGCGGCCAGAGCACCGGCGGTGCGGAGGCGGGAGGGGCCGATTCGCATCCAGTGGCGGAATAGGACGTCGCCGCACAGGAAGAGGGCTGGGCCGACTGCCAGGGCGAATGCGCGGCCGGGTGGGGCGGTTTGGAGGGGGTGGGCTACGTCGTAGCGGAGGCCGGCTGCCAGGGCGATCACGCCTAGCAGCATCGGGATGTGGGCGTAGAAGTAGCCGTTCAGGGCCAGCACGGGCCGCTGTGGCGGTGCGGCCTGCGACATGGACCGCTGTGCCCGTTCGTCGTCGCCGGTGCCGAAGTAGGCCCACCACAGCGCGGCGGTCAGCGCCAGGCCCAGCAGCGCCGACGTCAGCATGCCGGCCGTCAGCCGCAGGCCGGACACCCCGATCCCGACCGCCACCACCGTCTCGCCGAAGGTGATGATGATGAGCGCGCCGTGCCGCTCGACGAAGTGCGCGGGCTGGATTTCGAACTGACCCCGTGGGTGCGCAACCAGCGGCGAGAGCACCTGCACCGCCAGCGCGGCCACCCAGAGCGCGTACCGCGCAGGCCCGTCCGCCAGCCCCGCCGCGACGACGAGTAGCGCGGAGACGACGTTGAAGGAGGCGAGCCGCACGATGTTGCGGTTCAGGCGGAAGTACATGCCGCTGTGCACCAGCACGACGACGAGGTAGCCGAGACCCAGCGCGAGGCCGTCCGAGCCGAACGCGCCGGGGATCGCCAGTGCCACCACGAGGAAGCCCGCCATCCCGGTGAGCAGCAGCAGGCGCTCCGGCGTCCGGTCCGGTGTCCGGGTGTTGGTCAGCCACGCGTAGCCGCCGTACATCCACCACAGGACGCCGAAGATGAGCAGCACCTGCGCGACCCCCGGCCCGTCGAACCGGCGGGCGAGAACCCCGGACAGCTGGGTGAGGGTGAAGGCGAACACCAGGTCGAAGAACAGCTCAAGGGTGCTCACCCGCTCCGGTACCCCGGCATCGGGGCCCGGCCGCCTCATCGCGGGCCGGCGTGCTCCGCGGCGGCGGCTTCCGCCGCGATGTCGGACCGGTACCAGCCGCCGCGCATCCGGATCAGGTCGGCCGCCTGGTACGCGGCCGTCCGCGCGGCAGCCACGTCCGGCCCGGTGCCCACCAGGTCGAGCACACGGCCCCCAGCTGAGACGACCTGGCCCGCCCCGTCCACCGCGGTGCCGGCATGCAGAACGTAGGCGTGCGGGAGCCGTTCTGCTTCTTCTATGCCTTCAATGACGTCCCCACGGGCCGGCGCTGCCGGGTAGCCGGCGGCGGCCAGCACCACCGTCACCGTGGCCCCAGGCGCCCACCGCAGCGCGGGGGCGTCGGCCAGCGTGCCGGTCGCGGCGGCGTGCAGCGGACCCGCCAGGCCGGTGGCGAGCCGGTCCAGCACCACCTGCGCCTCCGGGTCGCCGAACCGCGCGTTGAACTCCACCACCCGGACGCCCGCCTTGGTCAGGGCCAGGCCGGCGTAGAGCAGGCCGCGGTAGGGGGTGCCGCGGCGGCGGAGCTCGTCGACCGCCGGCTGGATGACCGAACCGGTCACCGTCTCCGCGAGGTCCGCCGGGGCCCAGGTCAGCGGTATGTAGGCGCCCATGCCGCCGGTGTTAGGGCCGGTTCCGCCGTCGCCGGCGCGCTTGAAGTCCTGCGCCGGTGGCAGCGCGACGGCCGCGGTGCCGTCGGTCAGCGCGAACAGCGAGACCTCGGGCCCGTCCAGGTACTCCTCGATCACCACCTGGCCACATGCGTCCGCGTGCTCTTGCGCAGCGCGGCGGTCGGCGGTGACCAGCACCCCCTTGCCGGCCGCAAGCCCGTCCGCCTTCACCACGTACGGCGGCCCGAAGGTGTCGAGGGCGGCGGCGACCTCGGCCGGGCGGGTGCAGGTCCGCGACGCGGCGGTCGGAACCCCGGCCGCGGCCATCACCTCCTTGGCGAACGCCTTGGATCCCTCGATCCGGGCCGCCGCGGCGTCCGGCCCGAAGGTGGCAATACCGGCGTCCCGCAGCGCGTCGGCGACGCCCGCCACCAGCGGTGCCTCGGGGCCGATCACCACCAGGTCCGCCGCGGTCCGCCGGGACAGATCGATCACCGCCGACGGGTCGGTCGGCTGCAGCGGGTGGTTGTCCGCGACGGCTGCGGTGCCGGCGTTCCCGGGCGCCACGTGCACGGCGGTCACGTCGGGGTCCGCGGACAGCGCACGGGCCAGGGCGTGTTCCCGGCCGCCGGAGCCGAGGACGAGGACTCGCACGCCGCGAGCCTACCCGTTAGGCCAGCGGGCCCCGTCTAAGCCAGCGGGCCCCGTTCAAGCGAGCGGGCGCAGCTGGATCGTCTGGTCGCGCCCGGGCCCAACGCCGATCGCGCTGATCTGGGCGCCGATCATCTCCTCCAGCGCGGTGACGTACGCCTGAGCGGCCCGCGGGAGGTCGTCGAACGACTTCGCCCCGGAGATGTCCTCCTGCCAGCCGTCCAGGTATTCGTAAACGGGCTTCGCGTGGTGGAACGAGGTCTGGGTCAACGGCATCTCCTCCTGCCGTTCGCCCTCGACGTGGTAGGCGACGCAGACGGGGATCGTCTCCAGCCCGGACAGCACGTCCAGCTTGGTCAGGAAGTAGTCGGTGATCCCGTTCACCCGGGTCGCGTAACGGCCGATGACGGCGTCGAACCAGCCGGTCCGGCGGCTGCGGCCGGTGGTGACCCCGAACTCCCCGCCGGCCGTGCGGAGGTACTCGCCGTCGGCGTTCAGCTGCTCGGTGGGGAACGGCCCCGAGCCGACGCGGGTGGTGTAGGCCTTCAGGATCCCGATCACCTTGCTGATCCGGGTCGGCCCGATGCCGGAACCCGCGCACGCGCCGCCGGCCGTCGGCGACGACGACGTGACGAACGGATAGCTGCCGTGGTCCACGTCGAGCAGGGTGCCCTGGGAGCCTTCGAGGAGCACGACCTTGCCCTCGTCGAGCGCGCGGCCGAGTACCAGGCCGGTGTCGGCGACGTGCGGGCGCAGCCGCTCGCCGTAGCCGACGTACTCCGCCGCTACCGCGTCGGCGTCGATCCCGCGCCGGTTGTAGACCTTGGTGAGGACCTGGTTCTTCTCCCGGAGCGCCAGGTCGAGCTTCTGCCGGAGGATGCCCGGGTCGAACAGGTCCTGTACCCGGATGCCCACCCGGGCGATCTTGTCGCCGTAGGCGGGGCCGATGCCGCGGCCGGTGGTTCCGATCTTGGCGTTGCCGAGGTAGCGCTCGGTCACCTTGTCCAGCGCCCGGTGGTGCGGCATGATCAGGTGCGCGCTGGCCGACACGAGCAGCCGGTCACAGGAGACCCCCCGCTCGCGCAGACCGTCGATCTCGCCGAAGAGCACCCCGGGGTCGATCACGACGCCGTTGCCGATCACCGGCACCACGCCGGGGGACAGCACCCCGGCCGGCAGCAGGTGCAGGGCGTACTGCTCGCCCCCGATGACGACGGTGTGCCCGGCGTTGTTGCCGCCCTGGTACCGGACCACGTAGTCGACCTGGGAGCCGAGCAGGTCGGTTGCCTTGCCCTTTCCTTCGTCGCCCCACTGGGCACCGACGAGCACGATCGCGGGCATGGTCAGCGGCTCCCGGTTAGGCGGTGGATGCCGGCGTCCTCCTCCGCTGCGTCACGCTCGCGGCGATGCTCCCACCGGCGCGCCGTGCCACAGCCAGCACTTTGTCGGGCGCCAAGCCGTTCTGGCGCCCGTGAGCTTACCGGATGCCGTCCGCTTGCCTGGTCACGGGCACTGTCTGGTGGCCGCGGAGCGTGGGCGGGCTACCCGGTCCGCTGCAGTGCCTCGGCCGCCGCGGGGCTGGCCTCAGAGAGGAATGTGGCGCAGCGCCCGGCTTCGTCCACCTCACCGATCGCCGCCGCGGACGCGCCCAGCATGTGCAGGGAGCGCAGGAAGCCCCGGTTGGGCTCGTGCTCCCACGGGATCGGCCCCTGGCCGCGCCAGCCGGCCCGGCGCAGCTGGTCCAGACCCCGGTGGTAGCCGGTGCGCGCATACGCATACGCCTCGACCGCCCGGCCCTGGCCCATCGCACGCTCGGCGAGTTCGGCCCACGCCGCGGCGTACGCCGGGAACCGCGCGGCGACCTCGGCCGGGTCGGTGCCGGACTTCCGGGCGTCGTCGGCCGCCGCGTCGGCTTCCGGGTTCGCGGGCAGCCGGGCCGGCGGCATGGCGTCCGGCCCGGCCAGCAGGTTCTCGTGCTCCATCTGTGCTCAGTACCTCCCGCGGCCGTCCAGTGTCAGCGCAGCCGCTGGCCGGCCGACATCAGCTCCTTGCATGCCTCGGTAATCCGCTGGGACATCGAGGTCTCCGCCGCCTTGCCCCAGGACCGTGGGTCGTACATCTTCTTGTTGCCGACGTCGCCGTCCACCTTGAGCACGCCCTCGTAGTTGCGGAACATGTGGTCGGCGACCGGCCGGGTGAAGGTGTACTGGGTGTCGGTGTCGATGTTCATCTTCACCACGCCGTAGGAGATGGCCTCGCGTATCTCCTCCAGCCGTGAGCCGGAACCGCCGTGGAAGACCAGGTCGAACGGCTTGGTCTTGCCGTACTTGGCGCCGACCGCCTCCTGGATCTCGTTCAGGATCTCCGGGCGGAGTTTCACGTGGCCCGGCTTGTACACGCCGTGGACGTTCCCGAACGTGGCGGCCAGGATGTACCGCCCCCGCTCGCCCAGGCCGAGCGCCTCGGCGGTGGCGGTCGCGTCGCCGGGGGTGCTGTAGAGCTTCTCGTTCATCTCGCCGGTGACGCCGTCCTCCTCGCCGCCGACGACGCCGATCTCAAGCTCCATCACGATCCGGGCCTTGGCGCACTCGTCGAGCAGTTCACTGGCGATGCGCAGGTTCTCGTCCAGCGGCACGGCCGACCCGTCCCACATGTGGGACTGGAACAGCGGGTCCTCGCCGCGGGAAACCCGTTCCTGGGAGATCTTCACCAGCGGGCGCATGTAACCGTCGAGCTTGTCGAGCGGGCAGTGGTCGGTGTGCAGCCCGATCTGCATCGGATAACGGGCGGCCACGGTGTGCGCGAACTCCGCGAGCGCGCTCGCGCCGGTGACCATGTCCTTGACTCCCTGGCCGGACAGGTACTCGGCGCCGCCGGTGGATATCTGGACGATGCCATCGCTTTCCGCCTCGGCGAAGCCGTTCAGCGCGGCGTTGAGGGTCTGGCTCGACGTTACGTTGATCGACGGGTACGCGAACCCCCGCTGCTTTGCCGAGTCGAGCATCTGCGCGTATGTCTCTGGCGTCGCGATAGGCATGGCGTCGCTCCCTCTCGTCTGGCTGTCAAGGCTGTGCCCGCTGCCGTTGTGCTGCAGTGCCCCCTGCCCCGGTTTCCAGTATCGCGGAGGCTTTCCGGAGACGGCCACCGCGGTGCGCTCGGGCCGATACCTTGGGCCGGTGAGTTATGCAGGGTTTATCACGCACGCGGGTTACGCGGCCCTGATCCTCCTGGGTTTCCTCGAGGCGGCATGTATACCCATCTCCTCTGAGGTCACCTTCGGGTTCGCTGGGGTGCTCGCCTACCAGGGCCATCTCAACCTCGCCCTGGTGATCATCATCGGATCGGTGGCTGAGCTGGCCGGGTCGCTCCTGTCGTACGGCGTTGGCCGCTGGGGCGGCCGCCCGCTGGTCGACCGGGTCGGCCGCTACGTGCTGATCACCCGCGCGGACGTCGATCGCGCCGAGCGGTTCCTCGCCGGACGGGGCGCCTGGGCCGTCCCGGTCGGCCGGATGCTGCCGCTCGTGCGGGCATTCGTCTCGCTTGTCGCCGGCCTGGTCGAGATGCCCGCCCTCCGGTTCGGCATCCTCAGCGCGATCGGCACGGTCTGCTACGCGGCGATCGTGTCGGGCATCGGATATGGCGTGGGCAGCGCATGGCAGAGCGTCAATCACGGGATCGCTGACGCCGGCTACGTCATCGCCGTGATCGTCGTGCTCGCCATCGTGGCTTTCGTCTTCTACCGGCTGCGCGAGCTGAGGCGGGAAGATCGTGAGCGGAGCGCCCCGGTAACTGTCGGTAACAGAACGCCGCCGGCGCAGTCGGCCGACAATCCAGGTGCCACAGGTGAAAGTGGCGCACACGCCGAATAGAACCCCACATTAGGGCTACTCTCCGTCTATGCCGTCTATGGGCCGCCATCGAACCGATCCCCGCGGGATGAGCCGGTACCTCGCAGTCGCCGGCGCGGCCCTGCTAGTGGTCGTCTTGCTGGTCGTCGGCGGGTTCGCGCTCAAGAGCGCATTGACGACGAAGAGCCAGGGGCACTCGTCGCCGAGCCCGACGCACGCCGGACCGAGCCAGCACAGCACCAAACGCGCCGGCTGAGCGGCGGCCGCGGGCCGCTAGCTCAGGCCAAGGTCCGAGAGTTCGTACACCGCACGGTAGTCAAGCCCCCGGTCGGTGACGGCCTGGCGCGCTCCGCGCTCGACCAGCACAGCAACGCCCACCACCCGGGCGCCCTCCTCCCGCAGCGCGTCCACCGCGGCGAGCACGGACGCACCCGTGGTCGAGGTGTCATCCACCGCGAGCACCGGGCGGCCCCGCACGTCCGGGCCCTCGATCCTGCGCTGCAACCCGTGCTGCTTCTCCGCCTTACGGACGACGAACGCGTCCACCGGGGCTCCGCGCGCCGCGGAGGCGTGCATCATCGCCATGGCCACCGGGTCGGCGCCGAGGGTCAGCCCCCCGACCGCCTCGTAGCCCATGTCCGCGGTGCGCTCCAGCATCATCCGGCCCGCGAGCGGGGCGGCGCGGCCGTCCAGCAGGACCCGGCGCAGGTCGACGTAGTAACTCGACCGCTGTCCCGAGGACAGCACGACATCGCCATGCTGAACCGCCTTGGCCTTGATCGCGCGCAGCAGCTCTTCCCGGTCGCCCATGGTGCAGAGCCTAGGGGTGCGGTGTCCCGTCCCCTACACGGGACACGGCACCCTGGGGGGTCGAAGGGCCGCCCCCGCGACGCGGATCTCAGCCCGCCCGCTGCCGCCGGCAGCCCGGGCGATGCCGTCGGTAGCCCGCGCGGTGCGAGGTGCCGCCGGCGCCGGTCCCGCCCCTCTCGGGACACGGCGCCGACGACGTCATTGCGCCAGCCCGGCGAGGAGGCGCAGCGCCGCCTCGTGCCGGGACGGCAGCCGGAACACGCGGAGCCGGGCCGCGTAGGTGTCGGCCAGCGTGCGGCGCAGGCTGGCCGTGGCCAGGTCGTGCGCCGGGTAGGCGCTGGCCAGTACGACCAGGCGGTCCCGCCCGGCGAGCGTCAGGGTCTCGCCGCCGGGGAACGCACCCCGCAGGTCGTGCCCGATGACGATGGCGCGGGACGTCCGCTGCCATGGGCTGGAGCCTCCGGGCAGCGCGACGAGCAGCAATCGGTGGGTATCGGCCGGGCAGGTGCCGTCGTGCAGCGCCTCCCGGTAGACCTCGCCGAGCCGGGTCCGCAGGTACGGCATCGTCACCATCCCGGTGAGCGGGTCCTCGCAGGTGGCGTGCGTCATGCTCACCAGCCCGGCTTCCGCCCACCCCTCGGCCAGCGGCTTCGCCAGGGCAAGCGCGGAATCGGCCCGGCCCGTCACCGTCAGCATCGCGTCCAGGTCGTCCAGGGTCTCCGCGATCCCGGCGCCCGCGTGGCCGCGCGCCTCGCCGAGCGCGCGGAGCGGTTCCGCCAGGTCGCCGTCCGCGTGCACGGCGGCGGTCACGGCGTCCACCGCGGGTGCCCACCAGTCGTCCGGCGCTTTCCAGCCGGACGCGAGACTGTGCTGCCGCCACTCTTCCCGTAGTTGCGCCTCCGGTCCGCTGAACTGCCGGGACTGCCGTGCCCGCTGGGGGTTCGATGCGGATCGCGCCATTTATGACCGCCCATCCATGTCACCGGCGCCCTCCTGGGAGCATCCCGCCCGCAACGCTTCCGCAGGGCGCCTCGGCGTGCGATATTTCTGCTGAGTGAACATGCCTGATGGGGTAACGGCCAGGGTGTTCCCTCATGACGCCGTTTGAGGGATGATTTCAGTCAACTCTCTGCAACCAATCCGAAACGATGAGTGATGAGCGAACCTGCGCCCGTTCTGGCTCCCAGCGATGCCGAACTCCTCGAAGCGACCCGGTCGGGCGACGCCGCCGCCTTTGGCGCGCTGTACGAGCGGCATCTGGCCGCCGCGCAGGGCCTTGCGCGCCAGCTGGTGCGCGGCGCGTCGGATGCCGACGACGTGGTGGCGGAAACGTTCGCCAAGGTGCTCGACCTGCTGCGCCGCGGCGGGGGACCCGAGGACGGGTTCCGCCCGTACCTGCTCACCGCGGTGCGCCGGTCGGCATACGACCGGTACCGGGGCGAGCGCCGGCTGGTTACCACCGACGCGATCGAGGAACTCGACCCAGGGCGGCCGTTCACCGATCCCGCCGTCGAGGGCCTGGAACGTTCGCTGATCGCCCGCGCGTTCCGGTCCCTGCCGGAGCGCTGGCAGGCGGTCCTGTGGCACACCGAGATCGAGGGTGCCAAGCCCGCCGACGTGGCTCCGCTGCTCGGCCTCACCGCTAACGGAGTCGCGGCGCTCAGTTACCGGGCCCGCGAGGGCCTGCGCCAGGGGTACCTGCAGATGCACCTGTCGGAGGTCACCCGCAGCGATTGCCGCCCGACCCTGGAGAAGCTCGGCGCCTACGTGCGCAACGGGCTGTCCAAGCGCGACACCGAGGCCGTCGAGGCGCACCTGGAGGGATGCGAAGACTGCCGCGCCGTGTATGCGGAACTCACCGACGTCAATTCCTCGCTCCGGGGGATCATCGCGCCGATCTTCCTCGGCCCGGCTGCGGCAGCGTATCTGGCCTCCGGCAAGGCCGGTGGCTGGCTGGTCGTCTCCGTGTACCGGATCCGGCACGCTCCGAAGCCGGTGCAGGCCGCAGCCGGCGGCGGCCTCGCGGCGGCGGCGGCGGTGGCTGCCGTGGTCAGCTTGACCCTGTCCGGGCAGACCGGGTCGTCCGCCGCCCAGCACGCCGCTGCCGCCAGGCCCGCGCAGACCGCGTCCCCGGCGCCACGGCCAGGGGCACCGCGTCATCCGGCGCCGGCGCCGGCGCAGCAGCCGCCCGGCTCTGCGACTCAGCCGTCCGCGGGCAGCTCGCCCGCTGCCCAGTCGGGCGCCGGGAGTGGAAGTGGTGCGGTGGGATCCGTTCCGTCCGGGGCGCCTGCGCCGCTGGCGGCCGGGGGCGGTGCGCCCGGCGGTTCTGGTAGCGGCGGGACCGGCAGCGGCCCCGGCGGTAGCGGCTCCGGCGGTGGCGGATCCGGTGGCGGGTCCGGTGGCGGGTCCGGCGGCGGCGCGCCGCCATCACCACCGCCATCGCCACCGCCATCGCCAGCCCCGTCTGGGCTGAGCCTCAGCGCCGGGGCCAGTGCGTCAGTTGCGTGTGCCGGGCTCGGCGTTAGTGCCTCCCCCCGCGGCGTGGGGCTATCGGCGGGCCTGGGCAGCGATCTGGTCCAGGGATCGGGGACCTGCCCGCCGCCGGGCGCGACGGCATCGATGTCAGGGCTCTAGACGGTGTCAGGGCCGGCTTAGCCGGTCCAGCACCGCCTGCTCGGTGGCGGGATCGAGTCCGGCGCCGGGTTCGAGCTGGAACGTGCCCGGGTCCTCGCCAGCGGCCCGGCTCTGTCGGCGCAGCCAGCGCCAGGTGTCGTTCACCGTGTCGGCCAGCGGGCGGTACCGGATCCCGGTGATCCCGGCCCGCTCGGCCGTTACGTCCCAGGTGCCGGCCCAGGCGGGTTCATCGGGGGCCCACATCGGTAGCTGCCACCACGGCTGCACGCCGGCGTCGCGCAGCACGTCGTCGGTTACCCAGAGCACCTCCGCGGGCCGGCCGTCCTTCGGCGCGGCGGCCTCGCGGCAGGCGCCGATCAGCGCGCCGAGCGTCTCCCCAGCCGGCCCGGGCACGTTCACCGCACCCGGGATCTGCCTCCGGGTGTTGTCGACGATCCAGGTCGCGAGGTCGCGGACGTCCACCAGCCGCACCGGACGATCCGGCGGCCCCGGAGCGATGAACTGGCCGCCCCGGCTGATCCGGGCAAGCCACCAGGGCAGCCGCGGCGGGCTCTCGTACGGCCCGACGATGATGCCGGCCCGCACCAGCAGGCACCGGCCGGGGAAGGATCTCTCGACCGCGCGCTCGGATCCGGCTTTCGCCCGGGCGTATTCCAGTTCCCCGGCAGCATCCGGCGGAGCGTCATGCGTTGGCGAGTCCTCGTCCACGGCCCGGGCCGGCCAGTCGCGGTAGACGCGCAGGCTGGACACGTAGGTGTAGTGCCTGGTGTGGCCGGCCAGAACAGCGGCCGAAGCGGACACGTCGGCGGGCGGCAGCACCGATGTGTCGACCACCGCGTCCCAGTCCTGTTTGCCGAGCTGGGCGAGGTCACCGGGATTGGTGCGGTCACCGTGCAGTGCGGTGGTTCCCGGGCGCGGCTCGGCGAGACCACGGGTGAACGTCGTGACGTCGTGCCCGCGCCGCATCGCCTCGTCGACGACGGCGCGGCCAACGAACCGGGTGCCTCCGAGCACGAGAAGCCGCATGGCCGGCATTCTGCCGGGCTGCGGCGAATCCCGCGAATCGCGTACGCCGACGGCGGACTTCTCTACGCTGGTGGAGCGGCTGTGATCTGGTCGAGACCTCCCAGAACGACGAAAACCGGCGCTGGTAGGTTGCTGCGCGTCGGGCAAGGGTCGTAGGAAGGCGGTGGCCCGTGGACCGTTGTGCGCTGTTCGTCGACGCGGGTTATCTGCTCGCGGACGGCGCGATGGCCGCTGTCGGCACCCGCCGCCGCGACTCCGTGTCCTGGGACTATCCCGGACTGCTGAAGCTGCTGACGAACCTGGCCGAGGAGGAGACCGGCCTGCCGCTGCTGCGCTGCTACTGGTACGAGGCGACGGTGGAGGGCCGCCGGACCCCGGAGCACGACGCGATGGCGGACCTGCCGAGCATGAAGCTGCGGCTGAGCCGGATGCGGCCGGGCCGCCGGGAAGGCGTCGACGCCGAGATTCACCGGGACCTGACGACGCTGGCCCGCAACGGTGCGATCAGTGACGCGATCGTGGTCAGCGACGAAGAGGACCTCGGCCGGATCATCGCGGACGTACAGGACCTGGGGCTGCGGGTGGCCCTGCTGCACGTGACCGTGGACGGCAACTGGACGATCTCCCGGTCGCTGCGGCAGGAATGCGACGGCATCATCGAGATCGCCGGGCTTCACCTGCAGCCATACGTGGAGCTGATCGCGGGTGCCGAGCCGGCCCCGTATCACGGCGCGTACGCCGGGGGCGCGCTCGGCAACGGCCACCCGGCGGCCATCGGACCGTCGCCGCACCCCGCGCTGGCGGCCGGCCAGCACCCCGGCCCGCCGGCGATATACACCTCGCCCGCTCCGGCGCTGTATCGCGCCGCCGACCGGGAGACCGGGCAGCGCGGCGCGGAAC
>JBPYFL010000061.1:0-157470 GCA_051986485.1 Streptosporangiaceae bacterium
GCCAGCGTGAGCGGCACGCCCGGCCACCCGTTAACCGCCTGACCGGCACCGGGCGCGACCTCGCTGAGTCTGCTCACGACGATCCCGGCCAGCAGGCCGACCAGCGCAACGAGCCAGCCGCCCGCGACCGGGAACCTACCGCTGCGGCGCAGCAAGGCGGCCAAACCGGCGACGGCAATGCCGGTTGTCACCCACACCGCGGGCGCGCCGGGACCACCGGGGCTGAAAAGGAGCAGCGAGGAAGCCGGAAGTGCGGGATCTGACAGGCCCGGCCGCGGAATCCCCGCTTCGACGAGGAACAGAGACGGATGCGCGAACAGCTCCAACGTCCACGGGAAGAGCAGCGCCGCAGGCACGATCGCGGCGATCGCAAGGTTGATGAGCGTGGCCCGCCGGTTCCTGCCGAAGACCCATACCAGCGGGACGGCCAGGATCGCCAGGATGACCGCGAGTGCCCACGCCAGCGGCACGAATGCCGCCGCGACCGCGACGGTCAGGCCGGCTGCCCACGCGGCGCGCCGCGCCGGCCGGCCCCGGCTGGTGAGGATGCGCCCCGCCAGGATCCCGGCCAGCGGCAGCAGCGCAATCGTCACCGATGTGCCGATCCGGCCAGCCGCTATCGCGCCGGTCGCGGCCGGCAGCAGCGCGTACGTCGCGGCTGCCCAGATCCGCGCGGGCATCCAGCTGGTGATCCGGCGGGCCCCGAGATAGGCGGTCACTCCGGCGAGCGGAACGGACCCCAGCAACAGGAGTTCGACGGCCAGCCATGGCTTCCCGCCGAGGATGGTCGCCACAGCCGCGAGAACCGCCACGTACGGCGGGGCCGCGGACGCGGATCCGACGCCGAAGTCATGGAAGCCGGATAGGTACTCCCGCCACAGGCCGCTGGCGCCTCCCCAGGCGGGCACCATTGCACCGCCGCCCAGGGGGCCGCCGACCAGCAGCGACCGCCCCGCGATCAGCGTGAGCAACGCCAGGCTGGCGGCCAGGAGCAGACCGGGCCGTCTGATGATCCGATGAGCCAGCCGCACGGCGATGGGCAGCTCGTCGTCCGGCTGTCGCCCTCTTTCGGCGGCACCGCCCGGCACATCCCCGCCCCGGGCAGCCCGGTGCCGCGCGTCGCCGTCCCGCGCCTGCCCGGCAGCGGCATTGAGGGCGCCGACGCCCGCGAGGCCGGATCGCGCTCCGCTGCGGGGGAGCCGCCCCGTGCCGTCCGGCTGCCCGGCCAGTGCGGTGATGTCGGTGAACAGAGCGAGCGCCCCTGCCCGCGGCAACGAAGAACGGAAGATCCGGTACGCCCGGCGCCGCCCGGACGGCCGTCCGCGCCGCGCCAGGAGCAGCCGCACCGGGTTGCCGACGACTTCTCCGAGGGCGGCAACCTCGTCCCATGCGGCGGCAGGGCGCTTCAGCACGAGCAGCGCCACCAGGGCCCGCAACAGGGACCCGGCCGTGCTGCCGAGCAGGGACATCAGCATCGGAACCAGCGGCAAGTTGGCCAGCAGAACGTACAAGGCACTGCGGCGGACCGCCCGGCGCAGCCGTGGCGCCGGTTCCGACTGCCCGGTAAAACCATCCGTGGGCGGCGCCAACGCCGAGACCACCCGGTGGCCGTTAGCCGCGGCCTCCGCGTGACGTATTGCCGCGCCGGTAAACAGCCGGACACGGTACCCCGCGGCGTTCACCCGCCAGCAGAAGTCGATGTCGTCATAAACCAGGGGCAGTGCCGGATCGAACCCGCCGAGGCTGTCCCACACATCGCGCCGGACAAGCATCCCGGCGCTACCCACGGCCAGCACATCACGTTCGCCGTCATGCTGTCCCTGGTCGTACTCATCGGGATCCAGGCCCGTGACACGGCGGCCGGCTCTATCGATCCGCAATCCGGCTTCGGCCAGGATCCGGGGATCATCCCACCGCCTGACCTTGGGGCCGACGACCGCGGTCCTGCCAAGCCCCGCCACGAGCATCAACTGCTCAAGCGCGTCGCGATCCGGCGCGCAGTCATCGTGCAGCAGCCAGAGCCACTCCACGGCATCCTGGCGCGGGGCCGAACCGGCCGGCCGGTTTAACGGGGCGCTCGCGGCACGGTGCCGGAGAGCCTGCGTCACCGCCGCGCCGAAGCCGGTCGCGCGGTCAAGTCCGAACACCGCCTCGGTCCCGAGCAGTTCGGCCAGCACGGCGCCGCTCCGGTCCCTGCTGCCGGTGTCCACGGCCACCACCCGCTGAACCGGCCGGGTCTGGGCACGCAGCGCCGCCACGACCTCCGGCAGCCAGCTGGCACCGTCGTGGGCAACTATGACTGCCGTGACAACGTGATTCGCTCGCGCGTCGTAGGGCGACACCGCTCCGCTTGCCTGATGGGGGATACCTGACAGGGGGATAGCCGCCTCGACGTTACACGCTCCTGGCGGTCGCGAATGCTGTTCGCTCCGGCGGGAGACGGCGGGACCGTGCATGAACGATGGGCGAGCGCGGGCGCGGGTCGCGGGCCAGCCCGCACGTGCCGGTGACGCCGGTGGCCTGACGGAGCGGTCCTCTAGGCCATGACCTCGCCGGACGCACTCGGTCCCGTGGTCAAAGCCCGCCGATCCGGCAGGCCACCCGCTACCGCTAGCTGGCTTCGCGCTTGATCCGGCGCCGTTCCCTCTCGGACATGCCGCCCCAGATACCGAACCGCTCGTCGTGCGTTAGCGCGTACTCCAGGCACTCTTCCTGTACCTCGCAGGCACGGCACACCTTCTTGGCCTCCCGGGTCGAACCGCCCTTCTCCGGGAAGAACGCTTCCGGGTCGGTCTGCGCGCACAAGGCACGCTCCTGCCAGCCCAGGTCCTCGACGTCGTCGGCGACGAAACTGAACGTGCCGTGCGCCAGCGGGATGATGACCTCGCTCACAGCGCACCTCCTACCCCAATCGGAGCCCCCTCGACTCGCATCCATCCCCTGGGAGGCGAGCGTAAAACTACATGGATGAAATTACACGCGCGTGTCTTGCACTACGTCAAGCGGGATCGGTGGTATTAGGGCCCGCCGTGTCCCGATCACGCGGAATATCCCTGGCCGGAGAGGCTGCGCCTGCTCGGACCCCACTACTTTCGTATTGGCTTATATAAGCAAAAACTGTTACTATGAGCCGTGTGCACGCCTTCGATGTGCTCGGCGACCCGGTGCGGCGGAGAATCCTGGAGCTGATCGCCAACGGCGAGATGACCTCTGGAGCGGTCTGCGAGATCATCAGGCGCGAGTTCCGGATATCCCAGCCGGCCGTGTCCCAGCACCTCAAGGTCTTGCGCGACAGCGGCTTCGCGACCGCGCGGGCCGAGGGAACACGGAGGCTCTATGCGGTGCGGGCCACACCGCTGCGGGACATCGACGCGTGGCTGGACCGCTTCCGGCGGTTCTGGACGCCGCCGGAGGCCTTGGCAACCGAGCTCGCCCGCGGAACCCGCGAAACGCCGGATCGGCGCGGCTGAGCGGGCTTCAGCGATCCCATTGACGCCAGCGAGCATCGCCCACGGCGTCGTGCGGCCCACGGCCGCCCGCCTGCCCGCCCTCCGCTGGAGCGGGTGGCTGCTGAGGATTGCCGTACTGATCGCTGGTTTCGTAGTTGGCCAGTAGCTGGCGGGCCTGCCGGTAGTACTGCTCGTAGTTCTGCGGCGGGGACGGCTGCCCCGAGGCAGCCCCGTCGCGCGGCACGGGCCGGTCATGATCTGGCTCACGGCCGGCGTAACCCGCTGCGCTCGGCCAATTCTCCGGCGGCGGCCCGGGCACGGCCTGCTGATGACTCCCCTGACCGTAGCCGGGCTGCGTGTACCCACGAAGGCGCGACCCGGCGTGGCCGCGACCCGGCTGGTCGTACCCGGCCGGGCGGTAGTCCGGCTGGGGGTAATCCGGCTCGGGGTGGTCGGGCTGGGGGTAGGGCGCGGGACCGTGTCCGCCTGGTTTCCGCGCCGGAAGGGGCTGCGTGCCTTCGTCGCCAGGGTGCGGCGCGTGGACGCCGTACTCGGGCGGCCGGTATCCGAGCTGACCGGGCTGCTCCTGGGCGTGCGGCTGCGGACGGGCTGGATGTTGCGGGACGGGAGCGGGGGCTGGAGCGGAGCCGGGCTGCCGGTATTCGGGCCGATTACCCGGCAACGGGGACGGGTGTCCGCCGGGGTTCGTCGCGTACCCGTACGCGCCAGGCTGTTGCGCGTAGCCCGGCGGAGTGGGGCGCCGGTTGAGGGTCTGTTGTTCTTCCGCCGGCTGCCATGCTGCCCGCTGCGGCGGGGCCTCTTGCCGCCGGGGCGCTGGCTGAATGGCCTCCAACTGACCCGTCGGCTGCTGGGCCGTCGGCTGCTGAATGGCGGGTTGCTGTACGGCGTCCTGCTGGATGGCGTCCTGCTGGATTCCAGCCGCGTGCTGCGCGGCCGCATGCACGGCCGCCTGCTGCCCGGCCATCTGCTGCCCGGCCATCTGCTGCCCGGCCATCTGCTGCCCGGCCATCTGCTGCCCGGCCGCCTGCTGCCCGGCCATCTGCTGCCCGGCCATCTGCTGCATGGCGGCGCGCTCCATGGCGGCCCGCTGCATAGCGCTTTGTTGCGGAGCGACCGGCTGCTCAGCCGCCTGCTGCGGAGCGGCTTGCGGCGGAGCGGCCTGCGCCGGAGCAACCGGCTGCGGGGCCGTCGGCTGCGGAGCCGCCGGCTGCGGAGCCACCTGCTGCAGACCGGCCTGCTGCGGAGCCACCGGGTGCGGAGCCCCCCATGGCGAAGCGGCCTGCGCCGGAGCCGCCTCCGGAGCAGCCTGCTGGGGAGCTACCTGCTGCGGGGCCACCGACTGCGGAGCCGCCGGCTGCGGGGCCACCGGCGGGGCCACCGGCTGCTCAGCCACTGGCTGCTCGGCCGTCGGCTGCGGGGCCGCCTGTGCCATTAGATCAGCGGCCTCGTGCGGTGCAACGGGTTGCGGCGCGATCGGATCCGGCGCGCTCTCGGGTGCCGCTGCCGGGTGCGGCGCGACGCCGTGTTGCAGGACTGGCACCGGCTGGCCGGGGGGCCCCA
The DNA here is from genome assembly GCA_051986485.1 of Streptosporangiaceae bacterium. GTDB lineage: Bacteria > Actinomycetota > Actinomycetes > Streptosporangiales > Streptosporangiaceae > JBPYFL01. Next base: position 5,031 of record JBPYFL010000061.1, read on the forward strand.
TCGCCGGCGCGGCAACGGGTGGCTGGCCATTGCCGTCTGGCTGGACACCACCCAGCGGCTGACCGCCGCCCCGCGCCTGGCCACTGCCCGGCGGCTGGCCACTGCCCGGCGGCTGGTTTCGGTCCCGGGCCTGACCGCCACCGTGCGGGAACCCGCCGCCGTCAGGCTGCCCGGCGTCCTGGAACTGCCCGGCAGCCGGTGGCAGTGGGATCGCGAGCACCGCCGTGTCCGGGTTTGGCGCACCGGCGCCAGTAGCCGGCATCCGCGGGTAGCCAAAACCCGGGTAAGCGGCCGGCTGGCGCTGCTTTTCCGGCTTCATCTCCGGCAGGCTCGCCAGATGCACCAGGAAGAACAGCCCCGCGGCCGACAGCGCAAGGCCAGCGAGCCCTTGCACGAAGAACCTCGCCGTCACCGCGGCATTAACGTGGGCGCCCAGCGCCGCCAGCCAGTAGATCGAGCCGATTAGGAGCCCCGCACCCTGCAGGAGGGTGGCGGTTCTGGTGATCTGGATGGCCCGGCGGACCTTGTCCCCGGCCAGCGTCGCGAGGATCACCGCCAGTACCGGCAGCACAGCGGCGCCGAAGCTCGTCACGTCACCGCCGCCGGCAAGGGCCCGTTCGGCGAAACCGGTCCCCGAGGCCCCGGCACCGCCCAGCACGCCCAGCCTCGCCAGCGACCAGGAACTGTCCAGCGCGTCCACGATGCCGGTGACCACATTGATGGCCGCGGCAGCGAGCAGCACCCAGGCAAGCGGCTCCCGGACCCGCTTGAGTTCCTCTCGTATCACCACGAACTCCCTGGAACGCCAGATGCTGGGGCGAAGCCTTCCATACAACTCCCCGAGTGTTGCACGGACGGTGCCTGCGAGACTGGCCAGCATGCACATCGTTGTACTGGCCGGCGGCGTCGGCGCGGCGCGTTTCCTGCGCGGCCTGCGGGCAGCGGCACCAGCCGCGGATATCACCGTCGTCGGCAACACCGGTGACGACATCAACCTGTTCGGGCTTCGGGTCTGCCCCGATCTCGACACGGTGATGTACACGCTCGGCCGCGGCATCAACGAGGAACAGGGCTGGGGCCGGGCCGACGAGTCGTTCGCGGTGCGCGAAGAACTCGCCGCCTACCGAGCGGAACCGCTCTGGTTCACCCTCGGCGACCGGGATTTCGCCACTCACATCGTCCGGACCCAGATGCTGGGCGCCGGGAAGTCACTGTCGGCTGTGACGGCGGCGCTGTGCGAGCGCTGGCAGCCCGGTGTGACCCTGCTGCCGATGACCGACGACCGGGTGGAGACGCACATCGTGATCGAAGAGGAGGGCACCCCCCGAACGAGCATCCACTTCCAGGAGTGGTGGGTCCGGTTGCACGCCGCCGTTCCCGCGACGGAGATCGTGCTGGACGGGGCGCAGGACGCGCGGCCCGCCCCTGGCGTCCTGGAGGCGATCTCGGCCGCCGACGCGGTGCTGCTCCCCCCGTCGAACCCGGTGGTGAGCATCGGCACGATCCTGCAGGTCCCCGGCATCCGGGATGCGGTCGCGGGCAAGACCGTCATCGGTGTCTCGCCCATCATCGGCGGCGCCCCGGTGCGGGGGATGGCGGACGCGTGCCTGACCGCGATCGGGGTGGAGACGAGCGCCGCTGCCGTCGCCGGATGGTACGGCCCGGAGCTTCTCAACGGTTGGCTCGTGGACGACGCCGACAAGGCCGCGGCCGACGACCCGGGCCTCGCCGGGATCGCGGTGCGGGCGCGCCCGCTCTACATGCGTGACGTGGCCGCGACCGCGGACATCGCCCGCGCCTGCCTCGACCTGGCGACGGAGTTGCAGCCATGACCGCGGCCATGCCCCCCGGCACCCCGAGCGGCATCGAGGTCGCCGCCGTCACCGGCCTGCCCGAGATCACCGAGGGAGACGACCTGGCCGCGCTGATCGCGGCGTCGGCCCCGGCCCTCGCCGACGGCGACGTGCTCTCAGTGACATCGAAGATCATCAGCAAGGCCGAAGGGCGCGTCATCCGGGCGGCGTCCAGCGCGCGGGACTCCGCAGCGCGGGAGGCCGCGATCGACGCGGAGACCGTGCGGGTGGTGGAGCGGCGCGGGCCGGTGAAGATCGGCGAGACCCGGCACGGCCTCGTCCTCGCGGCGGCCGGGGTGGACAACTCCAATAGCGAACCCGGCTCCCTGGTCCTGCTGCCTGAGGATCCGGACGCGTCGGCCCGGCGGCTGCGGGCCGCTCTGCGAGACCGTCTCGGCCTCCGGCTCGGCGTCGTGGTCACCGACACGCTGGGCCGGCCGTGGCGGACCGGCCAAACCGACACCGCGATCGGGCTCGCCGGGGTAACTCCGGTGCTCGACTTTCGCGGTCACAGCGACAGCTACGGCAACCCATTGGAAGTCACGGTCGCCGCGGTCGCCGACGAGATCGCCGCCGCCACCGACCTGGTCAAGGGGAAGGTCGGGAAGACCCCGGTCGCCGTCGTCCGTGGGCTGGCGCACCTGGTCACCGACGGCGACGGCCCGGGCGCGGCCGCCCTGGTCAGGCCCGCGGCCGAGGACATGTTCCGGTTCGGCCCCCGCGAGGTGCTGGCCGCCCGGCGGACGGTCCGCGACTTCTCCCCCGACCCGGTCGACGGCGACGCGGTCCGGCGGGCGGTCGCGGCCGCGTTCACCGCACCCGCGCCGCACCACAGCGTCCCGTGGCGGTTCGCCATCGCCGAGTCGGCGCGGGCACGGAAAGACCTGCTGGACGCGATGCTGGAAGCCTGGATCGCCGACCTGCGGCGCGACGGGTTCAGCGAGGAATCGATCACCCGCCGGACCGCCCGCGGTGAGCCGCTGCGCCGCGCCCCGCTGCTGATCGTCCCGTGCCTGGTCGCCGACGCGGCGCACCCGTACCCGGACGAGCGGCGCGGCCGGGCGGAACGGGAGATGTTCCTGGTCTCGATGGGCGCGGGGGTGCAGAACCTGCTGGTCGCGCTCGCCGCCGAGGGACTCGGCTCGTGCTGGGTGTCGAGCACCCTGTTCTGCCCGGATGTGGCGCGGGCGTCGCTCGGCCTGCCCCCGGACTGGCAGCCGATGGGCACCGTCGGCGTCGGCCACCCGGCCGCGCCGCCCGCACCCCGCCCGGACCGCGACCCGTCCGGCTACGTGGTCACCCGGTAGACAGCAGCGGCACGCCGCGCCGGACCGACGAGCACACGCCGTCGCTGGCAGCCGCCGCTTCCAGCCGTTGCGCTGAGACCGCGCCGTATGTCGTGCTGCGCTGGCGCACCGGCCGGCCGGTCGGCTCGACCATCGCCGCCAGTTCGCTGATCGTCTTGTACGAGCCGTTCTCGGAGCCGGCCATCCGGCTGATGGTCTCCTCCATCAGCGTGCCGCCGAGGTCGTTGACCCCGCCGCGCAGCACGTCCCGGCACGTGTCGTCCGCGAGCTTCACCCACGAGCACTGGATGTTGCCGATCGCGCCGTGCAGAATCAGCCGCGCCACCGCGTGCACGGCCCGGTTCTCCCGCCGGGTCGGACCGGGACGGGCGAGCCCGGCCAGGTAGATCGGGGCGCTCGCGTGCACGAACGGCAGCAGCACGAACTCGGTGAAGCCGCCGGTACGCTCCTGGATGCCGCGGAGCACCCTCAGGTGCGCGACCCAGTGCGCGGGGCTGTCCACGTGGCCGTACATCATCGTCGACGTCGTCGGGATGCCCAGCTCGTGGGCGGTGGTGATCACGTCGATCCATGCCGACGCCGGCAGCTTGCCCTTGGTCAGCACCCAGCGGACGTCGTCGTCCAGGATCTCCGCGGCGGTCCCGGGCAGCGAGTCCACGCCGGCCTCGCGCGCCGCGGTCAGCCATTCCCGCACCGGCATCCCGGTCCGCGACGACCCGTTCATCACCTCCATCGGCGAGAACGCGTGCACGTGCATCTCCGGGCAGCGCCGTTTCACCGCGGCCGCGATGTCGAAGTAGGCGGTGCCGGGCATGTCCGGGTGGATGCCGCCCTGCATGCACACCTCGGTCGCTCCGGCCTCCCACGCGTCGGCGGCACGGTCGGCGACCTGTTCCAAGGACAGCGTGTACGCGTCCGCGTCCCCGCGCCGCTGGGCGAACGCGCAGAACCGGCAGCCGGTGTAGCAGACGTTGGTGAAGTTGATGTTGCGGGTCACGACGTAGGTCACGTCGTCGCCGTTGACGTCCCGGCGGATGTCGTCGGCGAGGCCCGCCAGCGCCTCCAGGTCTGGTCCGTCGGCGGCGAGCAGGGTGAGGGCCTGGTCGTCGGTCAGGCCGGCCGGATCGGTTTCCGCCCGGCGCATCGCCTCGCTGAATCCGGCGGCGCTGCGGCGTGGTGTGGTGCCCCGTCCGCCGTTGGTGGTGCGGGCGCGGATTTCGTCCCAGTCGCCGTAGATCTCGGCGAAGTCGGCCCGCCGGTCAGCGGAACGGCCGGCGGTGTCGATCTCGACGTTCAGGTCGGTGCGGCCGACCGGGCCGGCCTCTCCCCAGCCGCCGTCCGGCTCCTGCCACGGCAGCCCCCGCGGACTTGTTTCCTCGCGGGCGAGGCCGGTGTCCGGGTCGGCCAGCGCCGCGACGTGGCGGGTAAGCCGCGGGTCCAGCCAGGGCTCGCGGATGTAGGGAGGGTAGATGGTCAGCCGTTCGGACAGGGTGAACCCCGCCGCGGCCGTTATGGAGGAAAGATCGTCGAGCTGCGGCCAGGGGCGCTCGGGGTTGACGTGGTCGGGGGTCAGCGGCGACACCCCGCCCCAGTCGTCGATGCCCGCCGACAGGATCAGCCGGTGCTGGTCGCCGACGAGGTTCGGCGGGGCCTGCACCCGCGCCTTCGGTCCGAGCACCAGCCGGGTCACCGCGATCGTCGCGGCCAGCTCGTCCAGCTCGGCGTCCGGGACGTCGCGCATCTTGGTGTCCGGCTTGGCGCGGAAGTTCTGCACGATGGTTTCCTGGATGCCGCCGTATTCGCGGGCGACCTTGCGGATCGCGAACAGCGAGTCGGCGCGCTCGGCCATCGTCTCGCCGATGCCGATGAGGATCCCGGTGGTGAACGGGACGTTGCTGCGCCCGGCGTCCTCCAGGACCCGCAGCCGGACCGCCGGGTCCTTGTCCGGGCTGCCGAAGTGCGGGCCGCCGCGCTCGGCGAACAGCCGGGCCGCCGTGGTCTCCAGCATCATCCCCATCGACGGCGCGACCGGCTTCAGCCGCTGCAGGTCCTGCCAGGAGAGCACGCCCGGGTTCAGGTGCGGCAGCAGGCCGGTGTCCTCCAGGACGGCGATCGCCATCGCCCGCACGTAGGACAGCGTGTCATCGTAGCCGTGCGCGTCCAGCCACTCGCGCGCCTGCCGCCACCGGTCCTCGGGCCGGTCGCCGAGCGTGAAGAGGGCTTCCTTGCAGCCGAGCTCGGCACCGCGCCGGGCGATGGCGAGCACCTCGTCCGGGGACAGGAACGGGCTGTCGAGCCGGTGCGGCACGGTGGCGAAGGTGCAGTAGCCGCACCGGTCCCGGCACAGCCTGCTGAGGGGAATGAACACCTTCCGGGAGTACGTAATGACCCCGGGCCGCCCGGCGGCCTCCAGGCCCGCGTCCCGGGTCCGGGCGGCATAGGACAGCAGCTGGTCCAGGTCCTCGCCGTGGGCCTGCAGCAGCACGGCTGCCTCGGCACCGTCGAGAGTCTTTCCGTCCCTGGCCCGGGCCAGCGCCCGGCGCATCGCACTCGCCGACGGCCGCGGGTCCTGCTGCGCGCCACCGGGGACGGTGGAGGGGGTAGCTGGCGACGACGGCGGACCGGACGAGTCGCCCGAAACAGTCATGAGCCGCACCTTACTTCGGGGTCACCCCCGGCCAGTCGAGCGGCCCGGATCCGCGGGGTGCCGCGGGCTCACCCGTGCTGGACGCGAGCCGGACGCCACGTGCCCCCAGCAGCGCGCAGCGCGCCTCGGGGCATTGATCTTTAACGACGGATATGCTCACCACGCTCCTGCCCTGGTACCTGCGAGAAAGGCAGCGCGTGCGGCAACCGGTGTGCACGCAGTGGGAGGCTCCGTTCGCTTTGGACGTCGGGCGCACCCTGTCGGTGCACCGGCACGGGCGGTCGGATCCGACGCTGCGGTCCGCGGCGGACGGTGCGATCTGGCGGACCTGCCAGACGCCGGACGGCCCGGGGACGCTGCGCATCGCAGCCGCGCCAGAAAGCCCGCCGGGCGGGCCTGTGGTGGTGCTGGCGGCCGCCTGGGGTCCCGGTTCGCGGTGGCTGCTGGAGAGCCTGCCGGAGCTGCTTGGCGCCCGCGACGACCCGTCTGGCTTCGCACCGGTCCATCCGCGGCTGCGGGAGATCGCGGGGTCGCTGCCGGGGCTGCGGGTGGGCCGCAGCCGGCGCGTCTTCGAGGCGCTGGTTCCGGCGGTGCTGGAGCAGAAGGTCCCGGGGGCGGAGGCGTTCCGGGCGTGGCGGTGGCTGCTGGGGCGCTATGGCGAGCCCGCGCCGGGCCCGGCGCCCGCCGGGATGCGCGTCATCCCGCCGCCGCGGGTGTGGGCGTCGATCCCCTCCTGGCACTGGCATCGGGCCGGGGTGGAGGCGGTGCGCGCCCGGACCGTCGCGTCGGCGGCCCGGGTCGCGGGCCGGCTGGAGGAGGTGGCCGCGCTGGCGCCGGCCGAAGCCGATTGCCGGCTGCGCACGATCCCGGGTATCGGCGCGTGGACGTCGGCCGAGGTCCGCCAGCGGGCGTGCGGTGACGCCGACGCGGTGTCCGTGGGCGACTACAACCTTCCGGCGATCGTCGGATGGACGCTGGCGGGCCGGCCCACCGACGACGCCGGGATGCTCGAACTGCTGGCGCCATACGCGGGCCACCGGTACCGGGTCACCCGCCTGGTGGAACTGCGCGGCTCGGCCCCGCCCCGCCGCGGCCCCCGCCTGCCCCTCCGCGACTACCGCGCGATCTGAGCCCGGCGCCTGCTCAGGCGTCGGTGGAGAAGCGGACGGAGGTGGCCGGCAGTTCGACCCACGGCCAGACGCGTGCGCCGTGGCGCAGTTCGTTGCCGGCCGCGATAACCGCGCCGTCCCCGATGAAAGCGCCGTCGAGCACGACACCCTCGCCCACTCGCGCGCCGTGGCCCAGCAGGCTGCTGCGGACGTGCGCACCCGGCGCCACGGTAACGCCGTCGAGCAGAACGCTGCCCTCCACCCGCGCGCCGGAGGCGACCTCCGAGCCCGCGCCGACGACGGTGCCGCCGTCCACGGTCGCGCCGGGCCCGACCGTCGCGCCGGGCAGCAGCAGCGCCGGGCCGGGCGGACCGGGCAGGGCCGGCGAGGGCATCGTGCCGAGGACCAGGTCGCAGGAGCCGCGCACGAACGCCTCCGGCGTGCCCACGTCCAGCCAGTACGCGTTGTCGGCGTAACCCGTCACCATCGCGCCCGATTCGACCAGCGCCGGGAACGTCTCCCGCTCAACCGAGACCGGGCGGCCAGACGGGATCTCGTCGATTACCCGGCGCCGCAGCACGTAACAGCCCGCGTTGATGCGGTTGGTCACCGGGTTCGGCGTCTTCTCCAGGAACGCGGTGACCCGGCCGGATTCGTCGGTCGGCACGCAGCCGAACCTGCCCGGGTCGGGCACCTCCACCAGGTGGAGGGTGGCCGCCGCGTCGCGTTCCCGGTGCATCCTGAGCTGCGCGGCGATGTCATGACCGGACAGCACGTCGCCGTTGAGCACCAGGACCGGGTCATCTGGCCCGCCGTGCAGCCGGCTCGCCGCGTTCCGGATCCCGCCGCCGGTACCGAGCGGCGGCTCCTCGGTGACATGCTCGATCTTCAGCCCGGGAGCATCACCCTCGGCGAGGCGCGCCAGTTCCTTATCGAACAGGTCCGCCCGGTAGCAGGTGGCGAGAACCACGTGACCCACGCCGATGGCCGCCGCGCGCGCGAGCTGATGGGCCAGGAACGGGACACCAGCGGCCGGGAGCAACGGCTTCGGGGTCGAGACCGTGAGCGGGCGCAGCCGGGTGCCCTGGCCGCCGACGAGCAGGATCGCCTCGAGAGGTTCCATGAGGGCCGACGCTACCCGGTCAATCTCAGGGTCCGGTCAATCTCAGGGCCCGGGGCACGCATGTCGCGGGTGGCTGTCAGGCCGGCTCGGCGTCCTGGCCGGCCGCGCGCTCATAGGAGGCCAGATGCGCCTCGGCCGAGGTCTCCCAGGTGAACTCCTGCGACCGAGCGTAACCCGCGTCGGCCAGCGCCTGGCGCCGTGACTGGTCCTCCAGCAGCCCGCGCAGCGCGGTGCGGATGCTGCCGGCGTCCTGCTCGGTGTAGGCGACCGCGTCGCCGCCCACCTCGGGAAGCGAGGTGCAATGCGTGGTCAGCACCGGCGCGCCGCACGCCATCGCCTCCAGCACCGGCAGCCCGAATCCCTCGCCCCGGCTGGGGAAGGCCACCACCTGCGCCCCGCCGAAGTAGCCGGGAAGGTCGGAGTAACGCAGGTAACCGGGCCGCACGAGCCGCAGATGCGGCGGGGCGGCGGCGACGGCGGCGTCCACCTCGTCGCTCCAGCCCCGGCTTCCGGCCAGCACCAGGGCCGGCGGGTTCTCCATCTCGCCGACGGCGTCCGCCCAGCCGTTGATCAGCGCCGGCACGTTCTTGCGCGGCTCCAGGGCGCCGAGGAAGGCGACGTACGGCTTGCCATGCAGGCCGAGCCGGTCGGACACATGCCGGACCTCGGCCGGATCCGGACGGTGGAACAGCTTGTGATCCACGCCGTGGTAGGCCACGTCGATGCGCGTCGGATCCGCGCCGAGCACCCGCACCAGTTCATCCCTGGTGGCCTTGGACGGCACCAGCAGCCGCGTCGCCCGGCGCACCGCGGTGCGGATCGCCGACTTGAAGAACGTCGACACCACCGGGCTGTAGAGGTCCTGATCGGTGAAGAAGGTCAGGTCGTGGATGGTCACCACGCAGGGCGTGCCGGGGCGCAGCGGCATCGAGTAATGCGGCGCATGGATCACGTCCGCCTCCACCTGCTGCGCGACGAGCGGCAGGCCGGTCTGCTCCCACGCCAGGCGCGCCGACCGGTGCGCGATCGCGGTCGGCCCGGCGACCACGCTGGCTTCCGGGGCCAGCCGCTTGTACCGTTCCTCGTCCGCTCGCTGGCAGGCCACGGCAAGGTCCGCGCCCGCCGATGCGAGCGCGCCAATCAACCCGTCGACATACCGCCCGAGCGCGCCACGGTCGGCGGGCACGGAGGTGGCGTCAACGAGCACCCGAGGTGCCACGGCTGATCCGCTCCTCTCGACTGCGTGGTTGTGTGAGCAGGGTATTCCGCCCGGTGACCCAGATAAGCAGATCACGCCACATGTTCGCGCCCCGGTTCCCGGAGACGGGCCCGAACCAGCACGATGCTGCCCTGATCACCGCTGCGCCGGCGGTCGCTGGCCGCGACCAGCGGGGCCAGCGGCGCGGCGAAGTTGAATCCGGCCCGCCCGCCGCGGGCGGACAGACCCAGGTAGAAACCCTCAGCCCACAAGGCCTGGAACTGGTAGGCGTGATCGACCACGTCGAACCCGCGATCGCCGAGCAGCTTGCCCAGCGTCTCATGCGTGTAGGTGCGCTGAACGTGGTAGCGGTCGCAATGCGCCCGGTACAGCTGCGGCCAGCGCGCCGCCCGGGTGAGCGCGTCCGCCGACAGCACCAGCTCGCCGCCGGGGCGCAGCACCCGCGTCATCTCATCCAGGGCCGCCTCGCCGTCGTCGAAATGCTCCAGCGCGCAGATCGACATCACCCGGTCGAAGGCGCCATCGGGGAAGGGCAGCGCCAGCGCGTCCGCTTCGATCAGCGCGGGCGCAATGGCGAGCTGCTTCCCGCGCCGCATCTTCGGCCGGGACAGGTCCACCGAGACCGCCCGGGCGCCGCGCCGACGGGCGGCACCGGCCCAGTAGCCGTCGCCGCCAGCGACGTCGAGCACCGACAGTCCCTGCACGTCGCCGAGCCAGCGCAGCAGCTGCCCTGCCTCGCGGTTCCGGCAGACATGCACCTGGTGACCGGCGAATGCGATCGCGTCGGCGACTGCCATGATCTCAGCCTAACGGCGTGGCGGGGTGCCCATCACCGCCCGCTGGAGGAAGGTCCCGACGCCCCGGATGAGGCGGCACTGGCGCTCTGCACCGCGGTGTTCATCTTCTGGATGTCCTGGCTGTAGGTGGCGAGGTCGCCGTTGCGCAGCGCCGCCTGCGCCGCGCGGTAGTACTGCTCGGCCTGGGCGAGATCGCCCTGCATGGCGGCGTTCTGCTGGCTTCCGGACGCCGGCGCGGGAGCGGACGCGGGCTGGCCGGGCTGCGCCGGCTGCGAGGGCACCGAGCTGATCACCTGGCTGAGTGCCTGCTGGAGGGTGGGCGCGTAGCCGGTGCTGCCGTTGAACGAGACGAACACCCGCTGCAGCGTGGGATACGACCCGCCGCTGAACGCCGACGCCTGCAGGTAGATCGGCTCGATGTACAGCAGCGCGCCGCCGACCGGGAGGGTGATCAGGTTGCCGAGGATCACCCGGGAGCCGCCTTGGCGGTACTGGGAGAGGTAGTAGGAGGCCGACGGGTCGGACTCGAAGGCGTTCTGCACCTGCTGCGGGCCGGGGATCGCGGTGTCGCTGGGCAGTTCCAGAACCTGCATCTGCCCATAGCCGGGGGACTGCGGGTTGCTGTTCACCGCCATGTAGGCAGCCAGGTTCTGCCGGCCCTTGAACACGTACGGCGCGGTTAGGGAGAACTCCGGCGCGGCGGAGCCGGGCATGTTCATGGTCAGGTAGTACGGCGGCTGCGGCTCCCCCGCCGAGCTGGTCGGGTCGGCCGGCACGTCCCAGAACCCCTGGCCGCCGTAGAACGCGCCCGCCTGCGTGACGTGGTAGCGCGCGAGGATCTGCCGCTGGACTTTGAACTGGTCCTGCGGGTAGCGCAGGTGCGCCATCAGCGCGTTCGGGATGTCGCTGCGCGGTTTGACCACGCCGGGGAAGGCCTTCATCCAGGTCCGCAGCACCGGGTCCCGGGAGTCCCACTGGTAGAGCGTGACGGTGCCGTTGTAGGCATCGACCACTGCCTTGACCGAGTTGCGCAGGTAGTTGATCTGGTCGCCGTTCTGCTCCACCGGCGACGATGTGCCCGCCGAGTCGGTCGTCGCGCCCGACAGGCTGGTCCGCTCGGAGTAGGGGTAGTTGTCGGTGCTGGTGTAACCGTCCACCACCCACTCGACCCGGCCACCCTCGACCACCGGGTACGGGTCGCCGTCCAGGGTGAGGAACGGGGCGACCTTGGCCACCCGGGAGAGCGGATCGCGTAGGTAGAGGATCCTGGAGTCTTTGTTGACCGACCCGGACAGCAGGATGTTCAGCTGCCGGAACTTGACCGCGTACAGCAGCTGGTTGACCAGCGAGCCGATCGGCACCCCGCCGTCGCCCTGGTAGGTGTAGTTCTGCTGCTCGGTGGCGCTCTGGTTGGGATAGTCCAGCTCCATCGGCGCCCGGCCGGCCGGCGCGCCGACGATGGCGTACTGGGACTCGTTCTCGCCGAAGTAGACGCGCGGCTGGGTTACCGGGATCTGGCCGTGCGCCGGGATGTCGCTCTCGGTGAAGGCCGGCCCGCCACCGCTGGCGACGCTGTCGGCCGAGGCTGCCACGAAACCGTAGCCGTGGGTGTAGACGAGATGCTGGGTGATCCAGTTGCTCTGGCCGGACGGCGGACCCGGCAGCTCGCGGGCCGCCACCACCATGTCCTGCGGGGTGCTGCTGCCGCTGACCGGGTAACGGTCGATGTCGAGCGTGGACGGGAACCGGTAGTAGCCCTTGATCTGCTGGAGTTGCTGGAAGGCTGGCGAGAGCACCCCGGGGTCCGCGAGCCGGTTGGCGGGCAGCGAGGTCACCTGCGCACCGAGCTGCGCCGTCGATTCGTTCAGCGTCGCCGGGTACGAGGCCTCGTGGACGTTGCCGGAGGTGAGGCCGTAGGCCGTCCGGGTACCGCCGATCTCCCGCTGGATGTACGGCGACTCCTTGGCGAGCTCGTTGGGCTTGACCTGGAACTGCTGGATGATCGCCGGGTAGACCCCGCCGACCAGGATGGCCGACAGCACCAGCAGGCCGAGGCCGACGGCCGGAACGATCACGCTGCGCCGTACGGCACCGGCGAAGAACAGCAGCGCGCAGACGACCGCGATCACCGCGAGGATCGTCTTGGCCGGCAGCACCGCGTTCACGTCGGTGTAGGAGGCGCCGGTCGTCACCGTGCCGCGCTGGGAGAAATCGAGGCCGAACCGGTCGTAGTAATAGCTGACCGCTTTGAGCAGCACGAACACGCCGAGCAGGATGAACACGTGAGCACGGGCCGGCGCCGTCGCCCGTTCCCCGGGCCCCTGCAGCCGTACCCCGCCGTACAGGTAGTGGACGGCGGTGGTCGCGATCACCGACAGCACCACGGCTGCGAAGAGGAAACCCAGCACGAACCGGATGAACGGGTAGGTGAACGCGTAGAAGGAGAGGTCGAGGTGGAACTGCGGGTCCGTCTGACCGAATGCGGTGCGGTTGGCGAACAGCAGCCAGGTCCGCCAGTAACCAGCCACCGAAAGCCCGGAGATCAGCGCGATCAAGGCCAGCGCCAGGCTCAGCGCCAGGCGGCGGTGCGGGTCGAGCACCGCGCGGTAGCGATCCAGGCCCTGCTGCTCCGGTGAGGCGGGCCGGTACCCGGGCCGCTGCCGGTAGGCGAGGTAGATGTTTCCGCCGACCAGTGCGGCCATCGCCACGGCGCCGGCCACGAACAGCACCACCTTGACCGTCAGCGTGGTGGTGAAGATCGAGCTGAAGTGGACCGAGCGGAACCAGAGGTAGTCGGTCCAGATCCCCGTGAAGATCACGAACAGCACGATGATGGCGACGACGGCGATGACCGCCGGGATGAGGTACCGCGGCCGGGGCGGCAATCGGAACGCAGGGGGACGGCCCGGAGGTCTGACGGTCACGGCAAACCCTTACCTCACGTAATGCCACGGGGGACGCTCGGTCGTTGGGTGAGGACCACGCGGCACCCGCGGCCAGGCCGCAGCTCAGCGGAACCTCGTCAGGGCAACTTACCGCGTGACCGGCTCGTTCCCTCCGCCGGTGCCGTCATAGCCCCTGGTCAGCAGGAGGGGGTGGGCTTTCCCGCCTTCAGCGCCTGCAGGTCCTGGACCGCCTGATCGAGCGTCGACACCTTGACGATCTTCATTCCTGCCGGGACCGAGCCCTTGACGTCGGAGCAGTTGGCGGCCGGGGCGAGGAACACGGTCGCCCCGTCGTGGCGCGCGCCAGCCATTTTCTGCTGGATGCCGCCGATCGGGTCGACTTTGCCGTTGGGCTCGATCTCGCCGGTCCCGGCGATGAACCGGCCGCCGGTCAGGTTGTCCTGGGTGAGCTTGTCGATGATCCCGAGGGCGAACATCATCCCGGCGCTCGGGCCGCCGATCTCGCCCACGCTGATCGTCACCGTGAACGGGAACTTGAACTGATCCTGCACCACCACGCCGATCTCCGCCTTGCCGCCGTGGTTGATGGTGGCGACCTGCCGGGTCAGGCTCCGGCCGCCGCGGCTGACGGTGAGCTGCACCGGGGTGCCGGGCCTGCGCCCGGCGATCAGGCCCGCCGCCTGCCGCTGGCTGGTCACCTGGTGGCCGTCCACCGCAAGGACCACATCACCGGGCTGCAGCACCCCGTAGGCCGGCATGCCCTTCACCGTGCCGGCGATCGAAACCTCCGTCTGGTACGGGATCTTCAGCTCGTTCAGGGCGGCAGCCGTGGCCGTCTCCTGTGAGCTGGTCATCTGCTGCGCGTTCTGCTGCTGGATCTCCTGGGAGTTCGTGCTGCTCCCGAAGATCTCCTCCTGCGGCACGACCGCATCGTGCGGCTCCAGCCATGCCTGAAGCGCCTGGTACAGGTTGATCTCGTCCCCCGGCCCCCCAGCGAAGGTAACGGTGACCAGATTGAGGTTCCCGCTCGTCCGGTACACGGGATGCCCGGAGATCTGCACCAGCGGCTGCCCCTTGGATGTGTTGCCCAGCGTGTTGACGGTCGGGCCGGGGGACAGCACCACATACGGGACCGGCACCACGGCACCGGCGACGGCCAGCACAAACGCGGCGATCCCAGCGACCAGCAAGGTCGCGGAACGTCGGGACATGACGGGAAGACTACCGAGCGCAGACGCTGGGAGCGCGGCCCAGGCCGTTAGTCGCCGCGCTTGCCCCGGCGCGCCCGGCGGACGATCGCCGCGGTGCCGATCACCGCGACGGTCGCTCCCGCGGCGCCCGCGGCGGTGATCGTCGCCTCCTTGCGGGCGACACGGCGGCCCACCACGGCGTGCCTGCCCGCGCGCTGGGCGAGCAGCGCCGAAAGCGCGGACTCGTTGTCATGCAGCGGCCGCCACCCGGCCCGGCGCAGGGTCGCGCAGTCCACCACCCACGGGTAGACGACGAAGTGCAGATCGCTGGCCGGGGCCGGCGTGATGCCGACGCGGTGCAGCCGTTGCACCGTGCCGAACGTCAGCCCGGCGGGCAGTTCGATCCGGCGGAGCCCGCTGATGGCTTCCACCCGATCCCCGTCGAGCCAGCCGTCGCAGCCGACCGCGAACTCGCCGGTCACCTCGCCGGTCGCGGCGAGCTCAAGGGCGGAAACCAGATCGTCGACATGGCAGAACTGCCAATGCGGCGCGGTCCCCTTCACGGTCAGCAGCCGCGGCGCCTCGAAATGCCGGGTCACCAGGCTGTCTACCGCGTCGCCGATCAACGCGGCGGGCCGGACCACGGTCACCCGCATGCCGGGATGGGTACGTGGCGACCGGTGCGCCAGATCCTCGATCTCCAGCAGGTCACCCACCACGCTGCTGTCCGGGTCGGCGGCCAGCGGCGCGCTTTCCGGCAGCGGCACCGGGTTCTCCGGCCGCGCCCCGTAGACCATCGCGCTGGTCACCAGCACCACGGTGCCGACGCGCCCGGCGGCCGCGGCGGTGAGGACGGTCTCCGCGCCCCGGACGTTGAACGCGCGGCGGCTGCGGCAATCCGAATCCGGGCTGAGGTCGAGGTCGGTGTGCACCAGGACGTCGATGCCGGCCAGGCGACTGGCGAGCACGGGATCGCGGACGTCGACCACGCGCCAGGTCACGCCCTCGATTTCGCCCCGGTGGTCGTCGATCGCGATGACCTTCCTGACCCTCGCCGACGCCGCGAGCGCGCCCGCTAGCGCCTGGCCGAGGCCACGGGCGGCACCGGTCACCGCCACCACGGGGCCGTGCCCGCGGGAGTGCGCCTCGCCTTTCCCCGCGGCAGCCCGCGGTGCGGCGCCGGCACTGCCATCGCCGGTCCGGGCGGTATCGCCCCGCCCGGTCCCGCCGAGTGGCCGCTGCCTGCTGCGCCGTGGGCGAACCTGGCCATCCGCGGTGCTCACCGAGTTTCGCTCCCGAGATAACGTGGCGGACATGACCCTTCCATCCTGCCTGAGAGGCCAAACGGATGGGTGACACACCTTTCGGCTTCGGGCTTCCGGACGACCCAGACCCCGAGTCCGGCTCCGGGAGCGGGCCCGGCGGCCCGGGTGGTCCCGGCGGTTCCGGCGGCCCGGGTGGACCCGGTTCCGGCGGCCCGGGTGGACCCGGCGGCCCCGGCGGCGGAGGCCCGGTGGATCCGGCCGCGCTGTTCGGCGACCCGCAGCAGTTCGCCGACGCGCTGCGCCAGTTCGCGGACCTGATGTCGTGGAAGGGCGGCCCGGTCAACTGGGACTTGGCGAAGAACGTGGCACGGCAGGCCGTCGTGGCCGAGGGAGACCCCAGCGTCCTCGAACCGCAGCGCACCGAGATTTCGGAGGCGGTGCGGCTGGCGGACCTGTGGCTGGACGACGTGACCGCCTTCCCCTCCGGCGTCCGGACCACCCAGGCGTGGAGCCGATCGGAATGGGTGGAGGCCACCCTCCCGGTCTGGTCCCGGCTGTGCGACCCGATCGCGGCGAAGGCCGTCGAGACGATGAGCGGCGCGCTGACGATGGGCGAGTCCCTCGGCGGCGAGATCCCGCAGGAGCTGAGGGCGCAGCTTCAGGCGGTGACCGGCCCGATGTCCGGGATCTTGCGCCAGGTCGGCGGCCTGGTCGTGGGCGGCCAGATCGGCCAGGCGGTCGGCGCGCTGGCGCGGGAGGTGGTGAGCTCCACCGATGTGGGCCTGCCGCTTGGCCCGGAAGGGACCGCCGCGCTGCTGCCCGCGGGTGTCGCCGAGTTCGGCTCGGGGCTGTCGGTTCCGCTCGACGCCGTGCGGCTGTTCATCGCCCTGCGGGAGGCCGCGCATCACCGGTTGTTCGGGCACGTGCCGTGGCTGCGCGCCCACCTTTTCGGCGCCGTTGAGGAGTACGCGCGCGGGATCACCGTCGATACCTCGAAGCTGAACCAGGCGCTTTCCGAGGTGGACGTGGCCAACCCGGAGGCGCTGCAGGAGGCGCTGGCGGGCGGGACGTTCTTCCGGCCGGAGGAGACAGCCCGGCAGAAGGCCGCGCTGGCTCGGCTGGAGACCGCGCTGGCGCTGGTCGAAGGCTGGGTCTCCACGGTGGTCGCCGACGCCGCCGGCCCGCGGATGCCCACGGCGGACGCGCTGGCCGAAGCGGTGCGGCGGCGGCGCGCCACCGGCGGCCCCGCCGAGCGGACCTTCGCCGCCCTGGTCGGCCTCGAACTGCGGCCGCGCCGGCTCCGGGAGGCGGCCGTGATCTGGCGCGGGCTCACCCAGGCCCGCGGCGCCGACGGCAGGGACGCCGTCTGGGCGCACCCCGACCTGCTGCCGGACGCCAGCGACTTCGACGACCCGGATTCGTTCGTCCGCAACCAGCCGGAGCTCGACATCTCTGGCCTCGGCCCGGACCTTGGCACCGAGGAGCCACCCGCCGAGGGGCCAACCGGCGAGGGGCCAGCCGGCGAGGGGCCGGATGAGCCCGGGGGCGGCGAAGGCGGCTAACCCGGCGCCGGCGGCCTGCCTCACGGGCTGGGGCCGCGGGCGGTCAGCAGTTCCCGCGTCGCTGCCCATCCCTCCAGGCCGGGATCCAGCCGGGCCAGGTCGGCCGGCGACCGCATCCGGTGCCAGCCGGGGCCGTTGCGCAACGCAGCGCGGCTCGGGGCCGCTCCGCGGAGCCGTTCTGCGATGTCCGGCACATCCAGCTCGGCGGCATCCCGCACGGTATGCACGCCGGCCAGCCAGGCGGGCGGCGGAAGCCAGGCGGCCAGCGCGACCAGGCCGCCGCCCTCGGCCGGGCAGATGGCGACGTCGGCCCGGCGCTCGGAACCGAGCGCACGCAGCAGCTTCCCGATCAGCAGCGGCGGCAGGTCCGGCGCGTCCGCGGCCAGCACCGCCGCCTGGCGCGCGCCCAGGTCCGCCAGCGCGGCCAGCGACTGGACGGCCGGTCCCGGCCCGGCGTCGGCGGTGAGCCTGATGACCGGAGTTCCCGGCCACACCAGCTCCTCGACACAAGTCCCGCCGAGCGCCGCCTCGCCGGCCGGGCTCACGGCGACGGCCGGTGTCACCAGTTCCAGGTCGGCCACCAGGTCGGCCGTGTCCTCGACGAGGGCCCGGGCGAACGCCGCCGGCTCGGTGCCTGGCGGCGCCGCGGCCGTGACGGACCCGGTGACCAGGACGGCAACCACCCGGCTCCCCGGCTTCCAGGGGTGCGCTGGTTCCGCGCTCACAGCTCGGGTTCTGGGAGGTTCGCGGCGTGGGCGACGCCTTCCAGGTACCCCCGGGCGCGTTCCGCCCGGGGGTAGGTGGCCACCAGCCGCCAGAACTCCGGTCCGTGGCCGACCACCATCAGGTGCGCGAGTTCGTGCACCAGTACGTAGTCGAGAACCCATCCGGGCATCCCCTGCAGCCGGGTGGACACCCTGATCGAGGAGTCGGCCGGGGTGCACGATCCCCACCGGCTGTTCTGGTTGCCCACCCAGCGGACGCTCCGCGGCACCGCGGCGTTGCCCAGGTACCGCGCCGATAGTTCGGAAGCACGTGCGAGCAGGCCGTCGTCGCTGGGCCGGAGCCTTTTCTCGCGGGCCGCCAGCCGGTCGAGCATCCGGGCGACCCATTGCTTCTCCTCCGCCGGCGAGAACCTGGCGGGCAGGAGCACGATCGTCTTGTCGCCGTCCCGGTAGGCGGAGACCGTGCGCCGGCGCCGGGTGCTGCGGCGCACCTCGACCCGGCCTGGATCTCCGGCGGAACCTCCGGCACCGGAGGAAACGGTGCTCACCTGAGCACGTTAGCCCAGACTTTTCCTCCTCCACAGCCGGTGCATGGCATCCGGCCAGCTAGGAGCCCCTGCGCGAGATACACCGGCGCCGAATACACAAGCCCGTACCAGGATTTCCACAGCGACACTCCGCGCTCTCCCCAGCTTCTCCACAGCGGTGTCCACAGGGATGCATTGACGACGGGCGCCGGCGATTTTAGGTTTCCGGCCAAGGTCCCCGGGCCAGCAGGTCGCGCGTCGCTTCAGGGGAAGGGGGACGAACGGCCCGCCCGGCAAGCCCCCGAGCTGGGCGGCCCGGGGACACCAGCCTCCTTCCACAGGCGGGAAAATTGGCCGGCCGGCCACCGCCTCCCGGCGGCAGGCTGGGTCTCATGACACCAGTCAGCAGAGCAGACCGGGACGCGCTCGGAACGAGTCCCGGCGACGGCGAGCGGGCGGCGGCGAAGCACTTGGCCAGGCCCGCGCTGAAACCCGGTCTCCGCGTCGTGTGGCGCGACGGCCAGACGATCCAGGTCGGCGTCGACCCGCGCCGTGCGGTGGCGCTCACCGGGCTCGGCCGGGCCGCCACCGGCGTCTTGCATACCCTTGACGGCAGCCGGGACCGGGCCGGGGTGATCGCGGCAGCGAGAGACCGGGGAATCCCGGCCGGCACCGCGGACCGGGTCATCGCCCTGCTGGCCGCCGGCGACGCTCTCGATGCGGTGCCGGCATCGGCGGACGGGTCGCTTCCGGCGTTCGCGCGCCGGAAGTTTGGCCCGGAGCTGGCGACGGCCTCACTCGCGCACCGGCAGCACGACGGCGGAGCGGCGATCATCGCCCGCAGGCGCGCCGGCCACGTCCGGGTGCACGGGGCCGGCCGGATCGGCGCGAGCGTGGCCAGCCTGCTCGCGGGGTCCGGAATCGGGCGTGTCAGCTGCACCGACCCACGGCCAGCCGGGCTTGCCGACCTCGCGCCCGCCGGTCTGCATCACGCCGATCTCGGCATCCCCGCCGAACGTGGGGCGGCCCGCGCGATCAGGCGGATCGCGCCCGGGGTGCGCACCGCCGGCGCGGACCGGCCGCCGGACCTCGCCGTACTCACCGGCGAGCCCGAGCCCGGGCTGATCATCCGGCTGATGCGCGAGGGCGTCCCGCACCTTCGCGTCACCGCGGCGGAGGCGATCGCTGTCGTCGGCCCCTTGGTGACACCCGGGCGTTCCGCGTGCATCCGCTGCATCGACCTGACGCGCCGCGACCGCGACCCGGCGTGGCCGCTGGTCGCGGCGCAACTCGCCGGCCCGGAGACGTCGCCGCCGGCCTGCGACGCCGTGCTCGCCACGGCCGCGGCCACGCAGGCCGCGATGCAGGCGCTCGCATTCCTCGACGCCGCGGGACCGTCCCCGGCGGCGATCGACGGGACGCTGGAACTCGTGATGCCGGACTGGCGATGGCGTCGCAGAACGTGGCCGATGCACTACGACTGTGGTTGTAGAAGGAACGACATTCCGTAGCCGACAATGAGTACATGACTGGCTTGCCCCGACGCGCTCTAACCCGGTCCGTGAAGCTGTCGACCCTCCCGATCGGCTACGCCAGCCGCACGGCCATCGGCGTCGGCAAGCGGATCGGCGGCCGCCCGGCCGAGATCGTGGCGACGGAGATTCAGCAGCGGACGGCCGAGCAGATCTTCCGCGTGCTCGGAGAGCTCAAGGGCGGCGCGATGAAGCTCGGCCAGGCGCTGTCGATCTTCGAAGCCGCCCTGCCGCCGGAGCTGGCCGGTCCGTACCGCGCCACGCTGACCCGGCTGCAGGAGTCCGCGCCGCCGATGCCTGCCCGGACCGTCCACCGGGTGCTGGAGGAAGATCTCGGCCCGGACTGGCGGGACCGGTTCACCGACTTTGACGACTCGCCGACCGCGGCCGCGTCGATCGGCCAGGTGCACCGCGCGGTCTGGAAGGATGGCCGGGCCGTCGCGGTGAAGATCCAGTATCCCGGGGCGGGCAAGGCGCTGCTCAACGACTTCACCCAGCTCAGCCGCGCGGCCAGGCTGTTCGCCGTGCTGATGCCCGGCCTCGACGTCAAGCCACTGATCACCGAGCTGAAGAACCGCGTGTCGGAGGAACTGGACTACGAGCACGAGGCCCGCTCGCAGCAGGCGTTCGCGGACGCCTATGCGGGCGACCCTGACATCTACGTTCCCAACGTGGTGCAGAACTCGCGGCACGTCCTGATCAGCGAGTGGATGGACGGGACGCCGATGTCGCGGATCATCAGCTCGGGCAAACAGGAGGACCGCAACCGGGTCGGCATCATGCTCACGCGGTTCCTGTTCTCCGGACCGGAGCGGGCGGGCCTGCTGCACGCCGACCCGCATCCCGGCAACTTCCGGCTGCTGTCGGACGGCCGGCTCGGGGTTCTTGATTTCGGCGCGGTGGACACGCTGCCCGGCGGCTTCCCCTCGTTCATCGGCCGCGTCCTGCGGATCATGCACGAGGACGGGGACATGGAGGCGGTCGAGCATGAGCTGCGCGAGCAGGGATTCTTCCGCGAGGGCATCGACGTAGACATGGACGCGCTGCGGGCGTTCCTCGCGCCGCTGGCCGAGCCGTCGGAGCCGGAGACGTTCGCCTTCAGCCGGGAATGGCTCCGCACCGAGGCGGCCAGGGTCACCGACCTGCGGCCGTCGAATATCACCCGCAAGTTCAACCTGCCGCCGTCGTATGTGCTGATCCACCGCGTCTCGACGGCCGGGATCGGCGTCCTGTGCCAGCTCGAGTGCGAGGGCCCGTTCCGGGCAGAGGTGATCCGCTGGCTGCCGGGATACTTCGATGACGGCGTCAGCGACGACCCGGCGGACGACGAAGTGGAAGCGGAAGCCGGGTAGCGCCGCCGTTGCCGGGCCGCCGGTGCCCGGACGGCCCCCGTTCGCCCGGGCACCCCGGCGTGGCGCGCCGACCCGCGGCACGCGGGCCACACACCACCTCTACATCTCGCGCTCGGTGGGCAGCGACCCGCTCAGCGCCGCGGTGGCCGACCGAGCGCGCGACAGCTGCCGCTCCGCCCGGGCAGCGCTGCGCCGGGCCCGGCGCAGCGCCACCAGGTTGCTAGTCAGCCGCTGACAGCGCGCCTGTGCCAGCATCTCGCGTCTTCGCTCCCGCGCTATCGCTTCCTGTCGGAACACCGTCACCTCCCCTGCACCTCATGCGGCGACCTCGGTCTTGCGGGGTCGTCCGCGCGGCCGCTTGCGCGGCACCACCTGACCGTGGATGAACAGCTCGCCGCCCCAGACGCCGCACGGCTCCCGGCGTTCCAGCGCGCCTGCCAGGCACGCCAGCCGGGCCGGGCAGCCGCGGCACAGCGCCTTCGCGCGCTCCACGTCCTCGGGACGCTCGGCGAAGAACAGCTCCGGGTCGCCGCGGCAGGGCAGCTCAAGGTCGGCGAACACCGACGCCGAACCGGCCAGCGCCGCTGCACCGGCCAGCGCCTCCGGACCGGCCAGCGCCGCCGGACCGGCCAGCGCCTCGACGGTCAGCGTTCCGGCTCCGGCCACCGGCCAGCTGGCCGTCTGTCTCCCGTCGACTGCCTCCCGGCTGCCCGCTGCCTCGCCTCCGGCCGCCCGGGTGGTCTCGGGCCACTGCATGGGTTTCAGCCCCTCTCGTGTCCTCGTGTCGTCGCGTGTTGTCTCGTCGTTGAGTGCGCCGCGGGTGAACGTGGCCGGGCATAACGAAGGCCGCGGACCCGGTGCGGGTCCGCGGCCTGAGGAGCAGCCGGCAGGCTTTGCCTAGACCGGGGCTCTCCGTGGTTGCGAACCCATGGCGTCGCGCATCCGCGCATCCGTACGGGCCTTGTCCGTGTACACGTGCGCGGGCTGCGCGGTTCCGTTGGTGCCGCTGGCGCCCTTGGCGGCGACGGTGCGGGCGGCCGACCCGGTGCAATTGCACGGGAAGGCGCCCGGCACGGGCCGACCGTGACCGGCACGCGTCACGGTGGTCATCGTGATCATCCTGGGCACCTCCCTTCGCGGGCTTTCGGTGGGCTGGCTGACGGCAGCGTCCCACGAGTGTGCTTGAAGCCTACGGACCAGGCGCATCAAACGGCAACGCATTTTTGGCCTGCGATTTTGCCGCGCCGGCCGTCTCCGCCGGGCCGCCCGGGGCCGCTTCACTCCCCGGGCGCGGTCCCGGTCCGGATCAGCCCCTCCTGGACCACCGACACCACCAGCTCGCCGTCGGCGGTGAAGACCTGGCCCCGCGCCAGGCCACGGGCGCCGGCCGCCACCGGCGACTCCTGCGCGTACAGCAGCCAGCGGTCGGCGCGGAAGGGGCGGTGGAACCACATCGCATGGTCCAGGCTCGCCCCGGTGGTCTGCCCATCCACCCAGGACAGACCGTGAGCGAGCAGCACCGAGTCCAGCAGGGTCATGTCGGACGCGTACGTCATCAGGCACACATGCAGCAGTTCCTCGTCCGGGAGCTCACCGTCCACCCGCAGCCAGACCAGGTTCTGGTTGGTGCGCAGCGACGAGTCGCGCTCCGCCTCGACGGTGAGCGGCCCGACGAACCGGATGTCGATCGGGCGGTCGCGGATGAAGGCGGGCAGCGGGCCGAACACCTTCTCCAGCCGCGGCACGGTCGGCGGAACGTCCTCGGGAGGCGGGACCTGTGGCATCGGCACCGCGTGCTGCGGCCCGGCTTCGGTGCGCTGGAACGACGCCGACAGGGTGAAGATGATCTTGCCGTGCTGGATCGCGGACACCCGCCGGGTGGTGAACGACCGGCCATCTCGTACCCGGTCCACCGTGTAGATGATCGGAATGGAGGGATCACCGGGGCGGATGAAATACGCGTGCAGCGAGTGCACTGGCCGGTCATCCGGCACCGTCCGCCCGGCGGCGACCAGCGCCTGCCCGGCCACCTGGCCGCCGAAGACACGCTGCACCCGGTCGGCGGGGCTCTGCCCGCGGAAGATGTTGACCTCGATCTGCTCGAGGTCGAGCAGATCGAGCAGATCGGACAGTGCCTTGCTCATGGCTGGCGTGGTTCCTCGTCGTCGGCGTCGGCAGCCGCGGGCGCGGCGCCCGGGGCAGCGCCGTCGGCTGGTGATGCCGCGTCAGCGCAGATCGCGAGCACTCCCGCACCGTACCGATCGAGCTTGACGCTGCCAACGCCGGGGACCCGGGCGAGCTCGGCGGCGGTGCGCGGCGCCCGCTCGGCGATCGCCTGCAGCGTGGTGTCGGTGAACACCACGTAGGCGGGGATCTTCTCCTCGGCGGCTTTGCCGCGGCGCCACTCGATCAGCCGGTCGAGCACCGCCTCGTCGACGTCGGCCGGGCAGGTCAGGCACCGGCCGAGCTTACGTTCGGACGCTCCGCCGAGGGGGCGGCCGCAGACACGGCACCGTGGGACCTGAGCTGCCGCCCGGCGGCGGGCCGTGGTCGCCCCGCCGGGCCGGCCCGGCCGCCCGCCGGCCGCAGCCCCGCCGCCAACCGGGACCTGGTCCCCCGCGCGCAGATCGTCGATGAACCGCGACCGGGCTCGGGACGGACGCGTTCCCGGCGAGCGGGCCGGGGACCAGGACAGGTACAGCCGCTCGCGGCCGCGGGTGATGCCGACGTAGAGCAGGCGGCGCTCCTCCTCGATGGCGTCGGCCGACTGCGCGTAGATGATCGGCAGCATGCCGTCGACGAGCCCGGGGAGGAACACCGCGTCCCATTCCAGGCCCTTCGCGGAGTGCAGCGATGCCAGCGTCACGCCGTCCATCGCGGGCGCGTGCTGCAGCGCCGCCCGTTCGTCCAGCTCGGCGGCCAGATCCGCCAGGCTGGCGCCCGGCCGCGCGGTGGTCAGATCGCCGGCCAGCTGAGCGAGCGCGGACAGCGACTCCCATCGCTCCCGGGAAGCGCCTCCGCCCGACGGCGGCTGGTCGGTGAGGCCGAGGCCGGACAGGACGTGCCGGGCGATGTCGAGCATCGCGGCCCCGCCGTTCCCGGCGGCGTCCCCGGCGTCCGGCTCGGACTTCGCCGCGGCCCGCAGCAGCACGAGTGCCTGCCGGACGATGGGACGCTCGAAGAACCGCTCGGCGCCGCGGACCTGGTACGGCACCCCCGCGTCGGTAAACGCCCGCTCATAGGCCACGGTCTGGGCGTTGGTCCGCAGCAGCACGGCTATCTGACGTGCGGGTACCCCATCGCCGCCGATCAGCGAGCGCGCCCGCGATGCGATCGCCGCGGCCTCGGCCTGCTCATCCGGGTACTCGGTGATTTCCGGCTCCGGGCCGTCGGCTCGCTGAGCGATCAGTTCGACGCCGCGTCCGGACCTTTGAGCGCTGCGAGGGCGGGCACCGATCAGCCGGTTGGCGATGCGGACGACCTGCGGCGTGGACCGGTAGTCCCGCACCAGCCGGATGACGGTGGCGCCGCGGAATTCGGCGGTGAACGAGGTCAGGAACGCCGGGGTCGCTCCAGTGAAGGAGTAGATCGTCTGGTTGGGGTCGCCGACGACGCAGACGTCGTCCCGGCCGCCGAGCCAGCTGTCCAGCATCAGCTTCTGCAGCGGGTTGACGTCCTGGTACTCGTCCACCACGAAATAGCGGTACTGGCTGCGGACCTGCTCGGCGGCGGCCGGATGCTCGGCGAGGATCGCGGCGGTCAGCTCCAGCATCGACTCGAAGTCCAGCATGTGCCGGTCCCGGCGCAGCCGCTCGTACCCGCCGTAGACGTCCGCCACCGTGTCGCGCGGAAACGGCGGGGTCCGGCCCGCCTTCCGGGCGCTGTCGGCGTAGTCCTCGGGGCGGGCCTGGGTGGCTTTTGCCCATTCGATCTCGGTGGCCAGATCCCGCAGTTCCGGCTGGCCGGGTTTCACTGCGGCGGCGCGGGCCGCCTCGGCGATCAGGGAGAGCTTGGAGTCGAGCACGCGCGGCGCCTGGCCGCCCACGGTGCGCGGCCAGAAGTAGACAAGCTGGCGCAACGCGGCGGCGTGGAACGTGCGCGCCTGGACCCGGTCCAGCTGCGAGCCGCCGCCTCCAAGGCGGTGCAGCCGCCCGCGCATCTCGCCCGCCGCCCGGGTGGTGAACGTGAGCGCCAGGACCTGTTCCGGGGCGACCGTCCCGGTGCGGACCGCGTGCGCGATCCGGTGGGTAATGGCACGGGTCTTGCCGGTCCCCGCTCCCGCGAGCACACAGACCGGGCCGCGCACGGTCTCAGCGACGGCACGCTGGTCCGGGTCCAGCCCGGAGAGAATCGGATCCGGCACGCAGCTTAGTTTCGCAGGTTTCCCGGCCGTTCTCGTGCTTCGATACTCGGATGGGTGCAGCCGGCCCGCCGGCTCGTCCCGCATGCGATTCAGCCTGCGGGGAAGCAGGGATGCGCCCACAGCGTTGCTTATCCGACGGATACCTGCGGACGAATCGGAGGGAGACGGCCAGTGACGGCTGGGCTCACCATGTACACGACGCGCTGGTGTGCGTTCTGCAAGCGGTTGAAGAGCCAGCTCGCGCGCGACGGCATCGAGATGACCGAGGTGGATATCGAGCGCGAGCCCGGAGCTGCCGAGTACGTCATGAGCGTCAACGGCGGTAACCAGACCGTGCCCACGGTGGTCTTCCCGGACGGGACCGCGCTGACCAATCCGTCGGCCGCCCAGGTCAAGGAACGACTGGGCCGGCTGGCCGAATCTCGATGAACGCCGACCGGGCGTCCGGGGACCAGGCCGGCCCCCCGGCCGCCGCCGGCCGCAGGTCACCGGACCACGACAGGAACCGCTCCGCGGCGCCTGGCGCCGCTGGGCGGGACGGCCGCGGTCCTGGAACGAGCGCCGAGGACGGGCTGGTGGTCCGCCGGACCCCCGATGGCTGGCAGGTGGACGGCGCCGGTGGCGGCAGGACCGGCGGCGTGAGCCCGGATGAGCCCAGTCCCGGCGAGGCCGAGGCACTGCCCGATCTTGTCAGCGCGATGGTGCTGGCCGAGCTGCTCGCCGGCGATGTGCCGAGGCCGCGCAAGCCGGGGGTCTCCGAGACCCCGGATCCGCCCGGTGACCCCGGGAGCGGCGCGGTCAGCGCAAGCGGCACCGGAGCCGGGACCGGGAACACCCCGCCGGTGGACGGCGAGCCGGGCGGCGAAGCCCTCCGCGGCGGCTCCGGCGAGGCGGCGGCCGACGGTGACGGCGCCGCTGCGCGCGGCGGGACGGAGGCCAGCCGGCTCAAGGCGACCGTCGCCCAACTCGAGCATGCGCTGGCCACCCGTGTCCGGATCGAGCAGGCGATCGGCATCCTCGCCGAACGGCATCGCCTCACCCCCCGGAAGGCGTTCGACCTGCTCCGTAAGGTCGCGCGGTCCAGCGGCAGCCGCGTGCATGACCTGGCGGGCGAAGTGGTGGCCAGCACCAGCAATCCGCTTCTGCTGCTGCCCGCGGAACTGGGCCGCCCGCAGCTCCAGCCAAACGGGCGCGGCCGTGCGCGCCGCGAGCGCCCCCGGTAACCGCCGACCGGTTAACGGGCCGGCTCCCGCGGTAACCCGGCCGGTTAGCCGACCAGAGCCAGCGGCAAACCCAGCCGGTTAGCCCGCGGGCAACCCGGGCGCGCCGGCGCCGGGCCCGGATGCATCCGGCCACGCAACGTCGGCCGACACGGCCCTGCCCCGCTGGTTTCCGGCCACGCCGACGCTGACCGACAGGGCACGGACCATCTGCAGCCCGTGTCCCGACTCGCTCAGCGGGTCAATGTCATCGTCCATCCGCGGGCCGGACGCGGCGCCCTGATCGGCGACGGCGATCCGGACGATGCCGGGATCCCGGACGACTTCCACGATGAACCAGCCGTCGTGCCCGCTCGCGGTATGCCGCACCGCATTCGTCGCAAGCTCGACGGCCACGGTGACCACATCGTCGCGGGTGTCACAGGCCGGCAGCAGCACGGCCAGCCACCGGCGCAGAGCCGCGATCTGCGCCTCATCGCCGCGGTACGCCCGCCGCCACCGGACCTCGGGACCCGGCGCCGGTGGCTGCTCCGCCTCGGCCGCGGGTACATCAGCGGCCGGTTGACCGGCCGCTGGTTGATCCGCTGCCGCCTCGCCTGCCAGCAGCGCCGGGCTGGCGCCAGGTTGGTCGTGGGCCGGGAGGTCGGTGACGGCGGTGTCGGCCGGCGCGGTCGCGGCGCGCGAGGCGGCTGACGTCACGCTCTCCCCTTTCCCGGCCAGGCCGGTGTGGGCCGCCCGTAGCGGCATGCCTGCAATCGGTCATGCAGATGATGCCGTCGGCGACGCCCTCACGCAAGTGCGTCGCGGAATTTCCGTGGCGGGATTACAGCCTGGATACCAGCGGTTCCGGCGAGTTGCGCGGGAGTAGGGTGGCATGTCAGGCACCGGCGCTTCGTCGCGCATTGTGCCGGGCCTGTACCCCAGTGTCACCACGTGTGAACGAAAGGTGGGGTCACGTGTCCGCTGGTGCTGGCCGGACGGTCAGGCGGCGGCGGCTCGGCTTCGAGCTGCGGCGGCTGCGCGAGTCCGCTGGCCTGAAGCTGGACCAGGTGGCCGGCCACCTCGACCTCGCACTATCCACGCTCAGCCGGATCGAGACCGGCAAGGCGCCGTGCCGGTCCACCTACGCGGCCGCGATGCTGGACATGTACGGGGTCACCGACCCGGCCCAGCGTGCAGTTCTCGTCGACATGGCCCGGCAGGGCCAGCGCCGGGACTGGTGGGACCAGTACGGAGACGTGCTGCCCACGGGTTTCGGGACCTACGTCGGCCTGGAGGCTGAGGCGGCCACGCTCCGCGCCTTCGAGGCCCAGCGGGTTCACGGGCTGCTGCAGACAGCCGACTACGCCCGTGCCGCGCTGCGCGCAGCGAACCGCAGGGCCAGTGCCGGGCACATCGACCGGCTCACCGAGCTGCGGATAAAGCGCCAGGAGGTGCTGGAGCGCCCCGGCGACCCGCTGGAGCTGTGGGCGATCATGGACGAGGCGGTGCTCCGCAGGCCGGTCGGCGGCCACAAGGTAATGCGCGGCCAGATCGGCCGGCTCGCGGAGGCGAGCGACCTCCCGAATGTGACGCTGCAGGTGCTGCCGTTCTCCCAGGGCTCCCACGCCGGGCTCGACGGCCCGTTCGCCATCCTCGAGTTCCCGGGGAGCGAGACGGGCGAGGTGGACCCGGGCGTGGTCTACGTGGAGATCCCGGGCGGCAACATCTACCTGGAGAAGGAGCGGCAGGTACGCCGCTGGGCCGACGTGTTCGACCAGTTGCGTGCCCAGGCGCTCTCCCCGGAGGAGTCACGCGAGCTCATCGCCATGGCAGGAACAGAGGAATGATCAATTACGCGATCACGGAGGGAGTACGGGGGATGCCTGATCCCGACATTGCCAACGCCCGATGGGTCAAGGCCAGCGCAAGCAGCGGCAGCTCCGGCTGCGTGGAGATCGCCCATATCGGTGATGGCCAGGTCGCACTGCGCGACTCCAAGCACCGTGGCGACATGCCGTTCGTATTCACCCGGCATGAATGGGACTGCTTCCTGGACGGCGCCCGCAACGGCGAATTCGACCGGCCGGCCTGACCGCAGCGACGCCGCACGCGATGCCGCGGCGGCGTTCATCCGCGCGGCTACCGCCCGGACGAGCCGGACCCGGCCGCCACGGCACCGGCCAGTGCCTGCAGAGAGGGGAACTCCCAGTCCGGGGTCACCGCGGCGGGCGGTGGCGGCGTCGCTCCCCACCCCGGGCGGTCGTGGCGGCGGTTGATCCAGGCCGTCGGCAGCCCTGTCTGCTGAGCGGGGACGTGGTCGTGGAAAAGGCTCTGCGCGACGTGCAGCAGCCGGCCCTCTGCGACGCCGAGCCGTCGTGCCTCGGCGAGTAGCGCCGCGAAGTTCCGCGGCGACGGCTTGTAGGAGCCGATGTCCTCGGCGGTCAGCACCCCGTCGAACCGGACGCCCAGCCGCCGGCTGCTGGCCTCGAACGACGCCCGGTCGACGTTGGACAGGATGATGAGCTGATAGCGCTCGCCGAGAGCCGCCAGCGCGTCGCGGGAGTCATCGAACGCCGGCCAGTCCGGCACCGAGCGGGCTAGCCGTGCCGCATCCTCCGGCGTCGCCTGGATGCCGAGTTCGCCGGCTAGCGCGCGCAGGCTGCGGGCCAGGATGGCGGGATACGGTTCGCGTGGGTTCTCCGCCTCGGCGCGGCTTTCCTGCCCGGAGTAGGCACGCAGCAGTTCTTCGTCGCCGAGATCGAGGCCCTGGGCGGCGGCCCACGGCCGGAGCACGGCCAGCAGCCCGTCCTCCCAGTCGATAAGGGTCCCGTAACAGTCGAAGCTCAGCGCGCTGAAGTCGTCGAGTCGCATCGGTGATACCTCCGGGCACCGATTCTTACTCAGGCCACCGTGCGGCCATCCGGCAGCGGCCATCCGGCGATCGGTAGGATCGGCGCCGCCGCGGCCCCCGTCCGGCTCGGCTCGGCGGGCTGAAACCATGATCGTGGCGGACTGCCCGTGAGCAGGGCGGGTTCTCCCCGCCGTGGCACCGAGACGAGGAGGCAGATATGACGGCGCCAGCGCGAGAGCGGCAGCGGCGATGGGGAATGACCCTTCCGCTGCGCGGGGTTCCGCTCCCCCGGCAGCGGGACATCATCGCCCGGCTGGCAGACCTCGGCTACACCGACGCGTGGTCCTCGGAGGTCAACGGGACCGACGCGTTCACACCGCTGGCCCTGGCCGCGGACTGGGCCCCGGCGCTGCGGCTCGGCACCGCGATCGTCCCGGTCTACACCCGCGGCCCCGCGCTGCTCGCGATGAGCGCCGCAAGCCTCGCCGACCTAGCGCCCGGCCGTTTCGTACTCGGAGTCGGCACCTCGTCCCCGCCGGTGGTGGAAGCGTGGAATGGGATGCGGCTTACCGAGCCGTACCGGCGGTCCCGGGACACGCTGCGCTTCCTGCGTTCCGCGCTGGCCGGGGAGAAGGTGACCGAGAAGTATGAGACGTTCTCGGTGACCGGGTTCCGGCTCGACTCACCGCCCGCGTCGCCGCCGCCGCTCGCGCTGGCGGCCCTGCGGCCCGGCATGATCAAGCTCGCGGCGGCCGAGTCCGACGGCGTCATCACGAACTGGCTGTCCCCGGCCGACGTGCGGAAGGTCCGCTCCGTGGCGGGCGAGGGAAGCGAACTGATCGCCCGGATCTTCGTCTGCCCGACCGGCGACGCCACGACCGCGAGGGCGATCGGCCGGCGGCTGATAGCCGGTTACCTCACCGTTCCCGCGTACGCCGCCTTCCACGAATGGCTGGGCCGCGGTGAGGAGCTGGGACCGATGCAGGCCGCGTGGGCCAGCGGCGACCGGAAGGGGGCACTCGCGGCGATACCCGACCGGGTGGTGGACGACCTCGTCGTGCACGGCCCTCCGGAGGCATGCCGGGAGCGCATCGCCGAGTACCAGGCGGACGGCCTCGACACCCCTGTGATCGCGATCGTGCCCCCCGGTGAGACGGATCACGATGACGCCGCCGAGGCCGTTAAGCTCCTGGCACCCGGCGGCTGACGGCGGCGGGCGTGCTCACCCAGGCAGGGGAGATCCGTACCAGGCCTCGATGATCCGGCGCGCGATCGACACCGCCGGCGGCAGCCTCAGCTCGCCGGCCGCCAGCGCCGCCCGGAGGTCATCCCGGCTGTACCAGGCCGCCTCGGCGATCTCGTCGGCGTCGACCCGGAGATCCAGTGCCCCGTCCGCGCGTGCGGCGAAGCCGAGCATCAGGCTCCGCGGCATCGGCCACGGCTGGCTGCCCAGGTAACGGACATCGGCGACGGCAATCCCGACCTCCTCGCCGACCTCGCGCGCCACCGCTTGTTCCACTGACTCGCCAGGCTCGACGAACCCCGCCAGGATCGACACCCGGCGCTGCGGCCATCGCCGGTTCCGGGCCAGCAGGGCACGGTCGGCGGGGTCGAGCACCAGCATGATCACGGCCGGGTCGACCCGCGGAAAGTGCTGACTGCCGTCGACCGGGCAGACCCGCATGTGGCCGGCCTCGGCGGGCGTGGTCGGCGCGCCGCAGCGCGGGCAGTGCGTGTGCGTGGCATGCCAGTCGGCCAGCGCGACCGCCTCCGTCAGCAGGCCCGCATCCCGGTCATCCAGGACCGCGCCGACCTCCCGCAGCCCGGCGTGCCGCGCCCCGGCAACCGAGTGCTCCGGGCCGGGCCCGGCGAGAACCGCGAAGTAGGCGACGCCGTCACCGTCCACGCCGAGCAGCACCCTGGTCGCGTCCGGCGCCTGCTGCGGTGGCACCAGGACCAGCTCGGCGGGGCCCTCCGCGGACACCGATCCGGCGTCGGCGGCGTCCCGGACCGGAGCCCGCCCGTCCGACATCACCAGGACCCGGGTACGGGGATCCCGCCAGGCGTCAGCCAGCCAGTCCCCATCCTGACGGCGGTGCGTCGCGTGGTCGATGGTGCCGCGGGCGAGCGCCAGCTCGCCGATCGGCCCAGGCCAGAGATCGTCTAGCCGCCCGCCGGGCTGGGCGCCGCCGAGGGCGCCGCGGTCGTCCACCCGGCCCGTCCCGGTCACCGGGCCGCCGTGACGGCGAGTTCGCCCGGTCGGTGCCCGGCGAGATCCTGCCACAGGTAGGCGGCGGCCTCGGCGCCCTTGAGCAGCCGGGAGATCTGCACCCGCTCGTTCGGCGCGTGAATCGCGTCCGAGCGGAGGCCGACCGCAAGGAAGACCAGCGGCGCGCCGAGAATGTCGGCCAGGTCGGCTTCCGGCCCGCTGCCGCCCTCGCGGGTGAACAGCACCTCCTGGCCGAACGCCCGTGCCATCGCGGCGCGCGCCGCACCGACGGCGGGTGAGCCGATGGGTGAGGAACACGGCCGCACGCCGGGCCCGGAGAACTCCACCCGCGCCAGGATGCCCGGCGGGGTGCGCGCCGCGACGTACTCCCGCAGGCCGCGGCGGACCTCTGCCGGTTCCTGGTCCGCGACCAGCCGGAAGGAGACCTTGGCGTGCGCCTCGCGCGGAACGATCGTCTTCGGGCCGGGACCCGTGTGCCCGCCCCACATGCCGTTGATCTCAGCGGTCGGGCGCGCCCAGACCCGCTCCAGCGTCGAGTACCCCTCCTCGCCCGCCGCCGCGCGGCTGCCGCCGGCGGTGGCCAGCCATTCCGCTTCGGTGAACGGGAGCCGGGCCATCAGATCGCGCTCGTGCGCAGACAGCGGCCGCACCCGGTCGTAGAAGCCGGGCAGCGTTACCCGGCCGCCGTCATCGTGCAGTCCGGCGAGCAGGGCGGCCAGCGCGTGCACCGGATTCGGCACCGCGCCGCCGAACGAGCCGGAGTGCAGGTCCACATCGGGTCCGTAGCAGGAAATCTCCGCGTCCGTCAGCCCGCGCATCCCGGTGCAGATCGACGGCACGTCCGGTGCCCACATGGTGGTGTCGCTGACCACGACCACGTCGCAGCCGAGCCGGTCCCGCCGCTGGCGCAGCATCCCGGCGAACCCGGGCGAGCCGACCTCTTCCTCGCCCTCGATCAGCAGCTTCAGCGTTACCGGTGGCGCGCCCCCGGCCGTGCCGTTCAAGCACGCCCGGACGCCAAGCGCATGGAACAGCATCTGCCCCTTGTCGTCGGACGCGCCGCGCGCGAAGAGCTCGTTTCCGCGCAGGTCAGGCCGGAACGGGTCGGAATCCCACTCCTCGGCTGGCTCGGCCGGCTGCACATCGTGATGCCCGTAGATCAGAATGGCCGGAGCGTCGGCCCCGGTGGCCGGCCACTCAGCGAAAACGGCGGGAAGGCCGCTACGCCTGGTACCACCCTGTTCCCCACCCTCGCCCGCGGCGGGGGGATCCCAGATCTCCACTACCGGGAACCCGGCCGACCGGAGGTGCCCGGCGATCCATTCGGCCGACCGCCGGACGTCGCCGTGGTGCGCCGGGTCCGCGGAGACGGACGGGATCGCGAGCCATTCGCGGAGCGCTGCGGAGAACTCCGCCGAGTGATCCCGTACATATTCGCGGACGTCCATCGCCGGCCTGCCTCCTTGCCTCGCGGCGTTCTCGCTGGCGGTGCCCGCTTCTCCGGACTGGCGGCCCTGGGCTGGCCGATACCGGTCAACGTGCCCGCAACCGACCCTAATACGGGCCTGCCGGTGATTCCGTAGTCACGATTTGTTGCGATCTATCAGTAATGTCCGGCATTATGTGCTGTCGCCCCGCCCAGCCGGGCGCTGACGCCCAGTGGCCGGGGACATAACAGCTGGAGGCAGGGTGCTCGATGGCGGCGTGCGAGTGCGTTTCCGTGACGTGTTCGCTGACGCTGAGTACCGGCGGCTCTGGCTCGCGCAGATCCTCTCCGTCGCCGGCGACCAGCTGGCGCGGGTGGCGCTGACCGTCCTGGTCTACGCCCGCACGCACTCGCCAATGCTCACCGCGATCACCTACGCGGTCACCTACGTGCCCTGGCTGATCGGCGGGTTCACCCTCTCCGGGCTCGCGGACCGCCTCCCCCGCCGGGCCGTCATGGTCTCCAGCGATGTCGCCCGCGCCGTGCTCGTGGCGGTGATGGCGGCGCCGGGGATGCCGCTGTGGGCGATGGTGGCGCTGTTGTTCGTCGTCACGCTGCTGGACGTCCCGTTCAAGTCCGCAAGGGCGGCGACGATCGCGGACGTGCTCGACGGCGAGCGATACGTGCTCGGCACCGCGGTCACGCAGATGACAATCCAGACCGGCACGGTCGCTGGCTTCGCGGTCGGCGGCGTCGTCGTCGGCTTCCTCGGCCCGCGGGCGGCGCTGGTGGCCGACGCGGCCACGTTCGTGCTGTCCGCGCTGCTGGTGCGCTACGGGGTCCGGGCACGGCCGGCGGCGGGTGCGCCGCCGGAACGGGGCCCTGGCGCTGCGTCGCGAATGGCCGAGGCGATGACCGGGGCCCGCCTGGTGTTCGGCGACAGCAGGCTGCGCGCCCTGATGCTGCTCGGGTGGCTGGCCGCGTTCTACAGTGTCGCCGAACCGCTGGCCGTTCCCTACACGGCCCGGCTCGGCGGGGGCGCGGCCGCGGCCGGGCTGGTTTTCGCGGCCGGCCCGGCCGGCACGGTGATCGGCTCAGTGGCTTTCACCCGGCTGGTTGAGCCCGCACGAAGGCTGCGGTTGATGGGGCCGCTCGCGATCGGCTGCTGTGCGGTGCTCCTGACCTGCCTGCTACGGCCCGGACTGGGCACGTCGATCGTGATCTTCATGGCCAGTGGCGCCATGGGCGCCTACCAGCTGGCCGCGAATGCCGCCTTCGTCGCCGCGGTGCCGAACAAGCGGCGGGGACAGGCCTTCGGCCTGGCTAACGCGGGCATGCAGGTCAGCCAGGGAGTGGTGTACGTGCTTGCTGGAGCTGCAGCGGCGGTGACCGCCCCCGCCGCCGTGATCGGCGTGGCCGGGGCAGCGGGGGCGGTTACCGCCTGTTTGCTTGCGCTGAACTGGCGCCGCCGGGCAGAACCTCAGCTGGCACCGTTACCCGGGCCCACCCCCACTGGCCGTGACCGCCGCTGATGCGAGCGGTAAGCGCGCGGGAGCAGGCAACTTACCGGGCTGATCAGCCCCACTCGATGAACGGATCCATCGTTGCGCCCTCCTATGACCCCTTTTCGGTGTGTATGTAACAGATTGATGCACATTACTCCCCCTGAGTGCAAGAGGAGGGAGCAGACTGGATGGTACCTTGACGCGTTAACCAGCATTCTGTAACTATGTGACGTTCGCTCTTCACGATCCGCGACCCCCGAGTTCACGGCTCTCAACAGTGAGTGATCATGGATATGCGCCCCGGACCCTGGCCGCACGCGACGACCACGTCGCGTGTACGCGAGTGGCCACTCTGGGCGCTGTCCTTCCCACTTCGGACCTATGTCATCCTCGCGCCGGTGGCTGCGGCATTCGTTCTTGCCATCTCCGCGGCCGAGGCGCACTGGCAGCTAGCACAGCTTGCGATCTTCCTGCCGCTGCTCGCCTGCGGGATGGTGGCGATCGAAGCCACCCGGAACGTCGCCGAGCCACATGGTGCGCCCGTGCGAGACATGCAGGCCGTGTGGTTCCTCGCGATCGCGGTGCTGCTGCCGCCTGTATACACGTTGCTCGCCCCGATCCCGCTGACCTGCTACAAGCTCTGGCGGGTCCGGGGGATGGTGGTCTACCGCAGGGTGTTCAGCACGGCCGCGATCGGGATCGGCTACGGCGGCGCGTCGCAGGCGTTCCACCGTGTCCCGCCCTCGATCGCGGGCCCGGCGCCAGGCACCGGAACCCACGCTGTCACCTGGGCCGCGACGGTCATCCTGGCGGGCGCCCTGGGCTGGGCGATCAACGGCGGCATGGTGATGGCCGCGATCAGGCTCTCGGATCGCGCCGCGCGGCTGCGCGAAATGATGTTCTGCGGCGAGTCGCTGTCATCGGACCTGGTCGAACTGGGATTCGGGACGCTGACCGCGGTGGTGACGGCCCTGCAGCCGCTCCTGCTGATCTGCGCGGTGCCGTCGGTGCTGCTGCAGCGCCGGTTCCTGATGCACGCCCAACTGGTCAACGATGCCCGGACCGACGCGAAGACCGGGCTGCTGAACGCCGCCACCTGGCAGCGCGAGGCCGCCGTCGAGCTGTCACGCGCGGTGCGGACGCGGACCCCGCTCGCCCTCGCGTTGCTGGACCTTGACCACTTCAAGATCATCAACGATACGTTCGGGCACCTGGCCGGTGACCGGGTGCTCCGGGAGGTCGCCGACGCGCTGCGTGAGCACATGCGCGAGTACGACCTGATCGGGCGTTTCGGCGGCGAGGAATTCACCATCCTGCTGCCGCACACCACCGTCCGGCAGGCGCGGCAAATTGCCGAACGGCTTCGCACGCGCATCGCCAGCCTGCCGGTCACCGACGATGACGGAGTGCTCGGCGCGCATCTCACCGCCTCGATCGGGATCGCGACCCTGGTGGACGCGCACCGCGACCTCAACGACCTGATCGCCGCCGCCGACAACGCCGTGTACAGAGCGAAGCACGACGGCCGCAACAAGGTGCACATCCTCACCGACGGCCGCGAGGCAGCCGCCGCGGGATGAGGCGGGCGGTTCCTGGGCCCCGCGGTGCCTGAGCACTGCGCGATCTCCGGGAGCACCGTCCGCGCTGATCGCGCGGAAACCCTGACGGACCCGCCTGGGTAGCGTGATCGTGGAGCGTCAGCCGCGACACCCGACGGCGGGGCGCGGTCGCGCTCCGCGACCGCGAGCGCAGGGGAGGATGGATGAAGGCAGCGCGGCTGCACGCAACTGGCGATCTCCGGGTGGCCGACGAGCCAGTCCCCGAGCCCGGGCCGGGGATGACCCTGGTACAGGTCTCGGCGGTCGGGATCTGCGGCTCGGACCTGCACTGGTGGGACGAAGCCGGTATCGGGGACGCGCGGCTTGAACGGCCCTTGGTCCTCGGTCATGAGAGCGCTGGGATCGTCGCCGACGGGCCGCGGCGCGGCGAGCGGGTCGCGATCGACCCCGCCATCCCCTGTGAGCAGTGCCGCCAGTGCCGGGACGGCTACCGCAACCTGTGCCCGCGCGTCGCGTTCGCCGGCCACGGCCACCAGGACGGGGCGATGCGGGAGTTCCTGCCGTGGCCGGAAGCCCGGCTGCATCCGCTCCCCGACAAGCTGACCGACGCGGACGGCGCGATGCTCGAGCCATTCGGGGTGGCCATCCACGCGCTCGATCTCGGCCACCTGCGGGTTGGCGGCGTCGCCGCCGTCATCGGCTGCGGACCCATCGGGCTGCTGCTTATCCAGCTGCTGCGGGTCGCCGGGGCGAGCGAGGTGGTCGCCGTGGATCCGCTTCCGCACCGGCGCCAGGCCGCCGGTGAGCTGGGCGCCGCTGCGACGGCTGCACCTGCCAAGGTGACCGGCCCCGGCGTGCTGCCCGCGCTGGCTGGCGCGGACATCGACACCGTCTTCGAGATCGCCGGTACCGATGACGCGGTGCGGCTGGCGATGGAGGCGGTCAGGCCCGGCGGGCGCGTCGTGCTCGGCGGCATCCCCGCCGACGACCGCACCACGTTCCCGGCATCGGCCGCCCGCCGCAAGGGCCTGACCATCGCGATGGTGCGGCGGATGAACGAGGTGTACCCGCGCGCGATCGCGCTCGCCGAGCGCGGGGCGGTGGAGCTCACGCCGCTGGTGACGCACCGGCTGCCGCTGACCCGGGCGGACGAGGCGTTCCAGCTCGCCGCCCGGCGCTCGGGTCTCAAGGTGCTCATCGAGCCCGGCAGCTGAGGCACCGGGCGCGTTGCCGTCGTCTGAGCGCGGCACCGGTCCCGCAGGGCACGTCTACCTGGAAGTTGTGGCCAGGCCGGTGACGAGGCCGGCCAGGCCTTCCGCGTCGAGGAGGTCGGCAGGCCGGACGGTCAGGTCATCCCGGACGTAGTAGAAGGCGGCGCGGACTTGCTGCGGCGGCACCCCGGCGAGATCGGACCACGCCAGCCGGTAAGCGGCGAGTTGAACGGCCACGGCGTGCCGCTCGGCGTCCGTGTTCGGCGGGCGGCCGGTCTTCCAGTCGACGACATCGAAACAGCCGTCGGCGGCGTCGGCGAAGACAGCGTCGATCCGCCCACGGACCAGCCGGTCGCCGATCATCATCTCGAACGGCACCTCCACCTCGCGCGGGAGGCGGTCAGCCCATTCCCCGCCGTTGAAGCGGTCCTGCAATTCCGCCAGATCGGCCTCGGCCGATGCGGCGCCCGCGGCGGCGCCCGCCTCCACGGCGTCGTCCGCGGCGCCGGGAAGCTCATCGGGATCGATCAGCGGCTGCTGGCCGAACCTGTTCTCCAGCCAGCGGTGGAACGCGGTACCGCGGCGGATCTGCGGAGCAGGTGGCCGCGGCATCGGCCGGCGCACCCACCGGGCGAACTCGCCTGGATCGCGGGCCAGCGCGACCAGCGAGGACACGGACATCCGGGCCGGAAGATCCACCGGGACCGAACCGGCTTCCGCATCGCGGATGCGCGCGGCACGCTCCGCGAGGAGCAACCCGGCATCGCGCTGCCAGGCCGTGACCCGTGCCCGATCGCGATCCCCCAGCGCCGAGCCCGCCCAAGCCGCAGCATCCCCCGAAGCCGCCGCATCTCCCGAAGCCGCCGTCCGGTGGCTGGTGCCGCGCTTGAGGTCCGCGAGCTCCTCTTCTACGAGGGCCGCCGCGGCCTGGACGGCTTCATGCCGCGGGCCGGACGCCGCGGCCGGCCACGGTGCCGACGCTGGCTCTGCGAGGGCCGGGTTCCCCGCTTCGACGTTCGGCTCCGGTTCCCAGTGCTGAACCTGACCGGCCCCCGCCGCACAGGCCGCCCGGACCTCTTCGAGGAAGACCGAGGGCCCAAGCGGTGCCGTGCCGTCGCCCCACCAGTAGCCCGAGCAGCCGATCCAGAACTCGGCGCGGGTCACCGCGACGTAGGCGAGCCTGCGCTCCTCGCGCAGATCACGTTCCCTGGCCGACTCGGTGAACGCGCTCACCGAGTCCTCGTCCAGTCCGCGGAGCCGGGGAAGGTCATCCACGTCTCCGCGGATGGCGAACGGCAGCTTGCGCGGGTTGTCCGTCCACCGGGTGGACACCCGCGGCCGCGCCGGAAAGACCTGCGCCTTCGCCCCGGCCGCCAGGCCCGGGACGAACACGGCCGGCCACTGCAGTCCCTTGGCCGCGTGGACCGTCATCAGCTTGACGCTGTCGCTTTCCCCTACTCGGCCGGCTTCCAGCCCGAACTCCTCGGTTTCGGCGGCAGCCAGGTATGCGAGGAACGCACCGAGCGTCGGCTCTTCCTCGTCACCGGCGAACGCCGCCGCCGCGTCCGCGAACGCGTCCAGGTCCGCCCGTGCCGAGGCTGGGGAGATGCCCGGCCTCGCCGCCACTTCGATATCCAGGCCGAGCGTGCGCTCAATCTCGGTCACCAGATCGGGCAGTGGCTGGCCGGCGTTCCCGCGAAGCGCCCGCAGTTCCTCCGCGAGCGCCGACAGCCGCGCGTATCCGGTTCGTGAGTACTGCCCCGCGTCGCCGAGATCGTCCAGCGCCTCCACCAGGCTTCCCGGGTCGGCGGTCATGTCAGCGATTGCCTGGCTGAGCGCATCGTCCGCCGGGCTCTCCCCGCCCGCGTCGCGGTCGCCGAGCGCCCGCGCCCGGCGGCCGAGAGCCACCAGGTCGGCCGGGCCGATGCGCCACCGCGGACCGGTCAGCAGCCGGGCGAGCGCGTCCGCCGCTCCCGGGTCGTGCAGCACCCGGAGCGTTGCGACCACGTCCTGCACCTCGGGAACCGTGAGCAGTCCGCCCAGGCCCACGACCTCCACCGGGATCCCCCGTGCCTCGATAGCCGCGCGCACGACGGGGAACTGGGAGCGCCTGCGGCACAGCACGGCGACGTCGGAAGGCCGGACGCGGCGCTGCGCGTCGGCGTGAACGTCGGGCCATCGCCGACCGTCCGGCGCGATGCCGGGAGCGAGATCGAGCAGCCGGGTGATCCGTTCGGCCATCCAGCTGGCCTCATCCGCGGCCGAGAGAAGCAGCGCGCACGCCACGGAGCCACGGCCTTCCCGGCCGGGCGCCGGCACCAGGCGCGGGACCTCGGACGCTTCCGCCCGCAGGTCCGCCTGGAGCGCGGCCGCCACATCAAGGATGCGTTCGGTGTTGCGGAACGTGGTGGACAGCACGCATAGCGGCGCCAGCGAATCGGACCGCCCGGCCGGGCCAGCGCCGGGCCGCCGGACGGGCCGGAAGTCGGTCCGGAAACGGCGCAAATTCCCGGCGCTCGCGCCGCGCCATCCGTAGATGGACTGGCACGGGTCTCCCACCGCGGTCACCGGATGGCCGTGGTAGCCGCCCGGCGCTCCGTCATCCCCGGGGATGGCGCCGAAAAGCGACCGCAGCAGAACCAGCTGCCCGTGGCTGGTGTCCTGGTACTCGTCAAGAAGGACGACCTGGTAACGGCTGCGCTCGACGGCTCCGACCGCGGGGTGACGGCTGGCGATCTGCGCGGCGAGGGCGACCTGATCGCCGTAGTCGATCACCTCGCGGGTTGCCTTCGCCGCGGCGAACTCCTCCGCGATCGGCAGCAGCTGCTCCCGGATCCGCTGGGTCTCCAGGATCTTGCGCGCCACGCCGGCAAGCCGTCCGCCGTTGACTGCGGCCGCCTCCGCGGCCAGCCGCTCCCCCAGCGCCCGGATGTCGCCGGTGCCGCGGAGGTGCTCGGACAGTTCCCCGGCCAGCTCCAGCACGGCGGCTGTCACAGTGGCCGGTGTCCACGGGATCTTGTCCACCGGTCCGCCGTAGCCGTTGACCACCCGCGCCGCGATCTGCCACTGCACCGCGGGCGTGATCAGCCGCAGCGACGGCTCCAGCGCTTCGCGGAGGGCCTGTTCGGCGAGGATCCGGCCCGCGTACGCGTGGTATGTGTACACGGCCGGCTCACCGGTGAGCAGCGCATCGCCATCGTCCGGGTCCTGCCCGACGCCCGCCTCACCGGCTATCTCCCCCGCGCGGCGGCCGTTTCCCTGGCCTGCGCCGCCGGGGCCGTGGTCTGGGCCACCGATTTCCAGGCCCGAGCGCCGGAGACCGTCAAGACGGCGGCGGACCCGATCCGAAAGCTCCGCGGCCGCCTTGCGGGTGAAGGTGAGGCCGAGTACGCGTTCCGGCCGGACGAGGCCGTTCGCCACCAGCCAGACGACCCGGGCCGCCATTGTCTCGCTCTTGCCCGAGCCGGCTCCCGCTGCGACGACCAGCGGCCCCAGTGGTGCGCCAATAACCCGGGCCTGCTCCGGTGTCGGCTCCGGCAACCCCAGCCGCCCGGCAAGGGCGGCCGGTGAGTACGTCTCAGTGCTGCCTGCGATCCCGCTCACCTCCCACCGGGCATTCCAGCAAACGCCACCGACATTCCGCCGGCTGCCCACGGGCCGTTGCCCATCAGCCGGGCGCGGCGGGGCGGCCGACCGGTTCTCCGGCCGGGGCGGGGAAGCCCGATCTGCGGCGCCGCGCCCGGGCCAGCTCCTGCCCGGCAAATACCGCGATCGCCACGAGCCCCGCCAGGACGTACGCGTCGGCGGCCACCAGCTGGAGCGGGTTGAGGTGCAGCTCGGCGTTGGAGCGGGCCGCGTTGGGCATCCGCCCGATGATCCCGGTCCAAGCTGCTCCGGCCGCGGCCGCGAGGGCGGCCAGCGCGGGAACCGACCGGCTGCGCCACGCCGCGGCACAGCCGAACAGCAGCGCGGGAACGGCGAGCACCCAGTGGTGCGACCAGGACACCGGCGAGATCAGCAGGCCGGTGACGCCGCAGCGCGCGAAGCCGGACGCCTCGTCGCCGCGCCGGGCGGCGAGGACCGCTGTCGTCAGCCCGGCCACGCCGATCACGGCCGCCACGATGAGCCAGGGCGCCTGGACGTTCCCGGTGTGCAAGAACCGGGCCAGGGCGCCGCGCAGGCTCTGGTTGGTCACGTTCCCGACCCGCCCGATCCGCGCCGGGTCGGCGAACGCGCCGCCCCAGAACGCCGCTGAATCGCCGGGCAGCAGGACCGCTGCCAGTGCCATCGTGAGGCCCGCGGTCGCCGCGCTCGCCACCGCGGCCCGGTAACGCCGGGTGAGCAGCAGATATACGGCGAAAATCGCCGGGGTGAGCTTCAGCCCGGCGGCGATGCCGATGGCCACGCCCTTGAACCGGGAGCGGTCCGGCAGCACCAGGTCGGTCAGGATCAACGTGGTGGTCAGCAGGTTCACCTGGCCGTACGCCAGGTTGGTCCGCACCGGCTCCAGCCAGGTTGCCGCGCAGGCCGCCAGCAGTGCCAGCGTCAGGGCGGTCACCAGCTCCGGCCCGGCCAGGCGTCCCGCCCGCGGGGGGTCCGGCGAGCGCCCCGCAACCCCGGCCAGCCATGAACGGACAGGCGGAAGCCGCAGCGCCAGGAACAGCGTTAACGGCAGCGCGGCGGCGTTCGCCGCCATCACCAGCGGCGGCACCACCGGCCAGGGCAGCCAGGCGAGCGGAATGAAGACGAGTGCGGCGAACGGCGGATAGGTGAACCGCAACTGCCAGGCGAACCGCAGCTGATACAGCGGGGAGCCGTCGAGGACAGCGTGACCGGCCGAGCGGTAGATGAACAGATCGCCGAACCCGTCGCGGTGGCGGGCAGCGAGCACGCAACATGCGGCCGCCGAGGCGAGGTAGCAGGCCCCCGCCAGCGCCACCGGCGCCCAGGCCGAAAGCCGCCGCGTCCTGGCTGGCAGCCACCGAGCTGCCAGCCGGCCGCGCGCATCCACATGGGCAACGTACCCACATGCCGCCCGGGCGGGCCGGCCGGGCGGGCCGGCCGGGACTGCGCCGGGAACGCGGATTGCCGCGAAGTCCCGGTGGATCCGGACATGTCCCGTTTGCGATGCGGCGGTGCTGGCAAGCACTTGCTGGATGGGCAGAGCTGCCCTGAACCGTACGAAGGAGGTGTCATGAAGACGAAGTCGCGCGTGCCAGCGTTGTCCGCCGTCGTTATCGGCTGTGTGGGCGCTGTTGCGCTGTCCGCTTGCGGCTCCAGTTCGACAGGGGCGCACGCCGCACAGGCAAGCCCGGCGAGCAAGGCCAGCGGGAAGGCGGCAAGCACCGGCGGCAGCACCGGCGGCAGCACCGGCGGCAGCAGCGCCACCGCGGCGGGCGCGGTCCGCTCGGTCAAGGTCGCCAGCGGCTCCGGATCGATCATCGTCAAGGGAACGAGCGGGGCCGTCGTCGCGGATCAGCGCGTCGGCAACTCGATGGAACCCGCTCCGCACAAGCTGTCCGGCGGCACGCTCACCGTCGGCTCCCCGGGAGGTAGCAGCTCCTACTACGTCGAGGTGCCGGAGTCGGCCTCGGTCAACGCCACCGCCGCACGTGGCGCGATCCAGCTCACCTCGCTGGCGGGCCAGGTACAGGCCACGGATGCGAGCGGCACGATCACCGGCCAGCACCTGTCCGCGGCCAACGCGACCCTCAGCTCAAACGCCGGCGCGATCGACACCAGTTTCAGCGCCCCGCCGAAGAACGTCGCGGCCACGGCGCAGAATGGAGCGGTGATCATCCGGGTGCCCCGTAGCGCCAGCTATCAGGTGAACGCGCACTCGGGCCGCGGCGCGAGCCAGGTGATGGTCCCGAAGAGCGCTTCGGCGCAGCACGTCATCACGGCCACGGCGGGTTCGGGGCCGGTCATGGTGATGCCCATCTGAGCGTGCCTTCCTACGGGGGTTTCGTGACCATGAATGATTCGACCAGGGGGCCGGTGCGCGGGGCGGGGTGGCACGCCGCTACCCCGCCCTTTAGCGTCTGATGTGCTTCCGATCTGACTCCGAGGAGCCCGAATGCGGGCAATGACGCCTGTTCACTTGGGGCCCAACCAGCCACGACGTTTTTACCGTGGCGGCCCGAGGATCGCCTCGTTCCGCGGCGCCGGCAACTCCGGCGATTACGTCCCCGAGGACTGGGTGGCCTCGACGACGTCGGCATTCGGCCAGCCGGGAACCGGCCTGACTCGGCTGCCGGACGGTCGTACGCTACGCGCGGCGGTGCAGGACGATCCCGTCGCGTATCTGGGCCCCGAGCACGTGAAGCGCTTCGGCCCCGAAACAGCCCTGCTGGTCAAGTTGCTGGACGCCGCTGAACGGCTACCGGTGCACTGCCATCCTGATGACACCTTCGCCGTACGCCATCTGGGCTGCCCATACGGCCCGCACGGAAAGACCGAGGCGTGGGTCGTGCTGCCCGGCACCGACGCGGGCGCGGTGGTGTATCTCGGCTTCCAAACGGAGGTGGACGAGCCCACGCTGGCGCAGTGGACAGCGTCGCAGGACAGCCGCGCGATGCTGGCCGCGATGAACCGGTTCGAGGTCGAGCCGGGGGACCGCGTCCTGGTCCCGGCCGGTTTCCCGCACGCCATCGGCTCCGGGGTGTTCACCATCGAACTGCAGCAGCCGTCCGACCTTTCGGTCATGCTCGAGTGGGAGCCATTCGGCGTCGACGGCACGGTACAGGTGGGCGTGGATCGCGACCTGGCCCTTCGCTGCCTGAACAGGCATGCAGTAGATCCACAACGGCTCAAGCGGCTGCGCCTCCGCGATGACGGCATTGCAGTCCCACCGCACGCGCTCTCGCTGCTGCCGGCCGAGGCCGACCCCTTCTTCCGGGCCGAGCGGGTGCAGCCCTGGGGCACCGCGATGGCGATCGGACCGCGGTACTCGGTGCTGGTCGTTTGCGCCGGGACCGGGGTCCTCAGCACCGAGCACGGCGATCGGTTGCAGCTACGGACCGGGGATACGGTGCTGGTGCCGTTTGGCTGCGGGCAGACGGAACTGGCCGGTGACGTGGATGTCGTGTGCTGCCTGCCGCCCGACCCGGCTGGCTGAGCGTTCCGCGCGGCTTGCCTGTCGCAGCCGCTGCTGCGGCCCGCCGCGCCGCGACCGGTCCGTTGCTGACCCGCGCCGCACCGAGCAGGCTAATCCGGCCCTCGCGCGATCTGGCGGGCCGGCCCGGTCCGGCGGCGGCGGCGGCGGGGCGGCGGTCGTCTGGAAGCCGCGCTCGACCAGCTGGGTGGGCAAGATCGTGGTGGAGGGGCGCGGGTGTTCCCCGCCGATCCGGCGGAACAGCAGCTCGGCGCCGATCCTGCCCAGCTG
Source organism: Streptosporangiaceae bacterium (assembly GCA_051986485.1). Classification (GTDB taxonomy): domain Bacteria; phylum Actinomycetota; class Actinomycetes; order Streptosporangiales; family Streptosporangiaceae; genus JBPYFL01. The sequence goes on from JBPYFL010000061.1 coordinate 49,876, forward strand.
CCGGGTGTCGTAGGAGATCACCGTCAGCGGCCGCGGCATCAGGTGAGCTAGCTCGAAGTCATCGAATCCGACCAGTGCGGCGTCGCTGCCGTGCCGCCACAGCTCTTGTACCGCTCCGATGGTGATGCGGTTGTTCCCGCAGAAGAACGCGGTGGGCGGGCGCGGCGAGGCGAGCATCTCGGCGACGGCGGCCGCGGCCGCCCCCGGCTCGCGCAGGTCGTACCGGACCAGCCCGGGGTCCTGCGGGATTCCCGCGGCCTCCAGCGCCGACGTGGCACCGGCAAGCCGGTCCCGCATGGTGTGGATCGACGGTGAGTCGACCAGCAGCGCTATCCGCCGGTGACCGCGCTCCGCCAGCGCCGCTATCCCCAGGCGGGCACCGCCGGCGTTGTCCAGCAGCACCGCATCCACTTCCAGCCCGACCGGGGGCCGGTCGAGGAACACCGCTGGGACGCCCATGTCGATTTCCGGCCGCAGGTAGGCGTGGTCCGGCCCGGCGGGAACGACCAGCAGCCCGTCCACCCGCCGGTCGCACATCGCCAGCAGGAAACGCCGTTCGCGTTCCGGGTCTCCCTCGGAACTCGCGGTGATCAGCAGTGCGTCGTGCTGCGCCGCGACCTCTTGCACCGCTGCGATCATCGCGGAGAAAAAGGAGTTGGCGAAGTCCTCGATGATCAAGCCGACACTCACGGACTTGTGGCCGGACCGCAGGTTGCGAGCCATGTCATTGCGCCGGAAACCAAGTTCGGCGACGGCGGCCAGGACGCGTTCGGCGATCTGCGGGTTGACCGTTGGGACGTTGTTGATGACCCGGGACACCGTCTTGACGCTGACGCCCGCGGCACGGGCGACGTCGATGACCGTCGGCCGGCGCGGCTTGGCGTCCCCGTCGGCGCTCAACTGGACCTCAGCCCGCCCGGCGCCGCATCGACCGGTCCGGCCAGATCCGGGATCAGATCGATGCAGACATGCCCAGCGACCAGTGCCAGCGGCATCGTCCTCGTCTCCTGGCCCGACCGGGCATACTCCTGGCGCGCATCCGGAATCGAGCAACCGTCGCAAATATAACGTTGTCCGTATATTCGCCGACAGGGCCGTCGGCAACGCGGGTGCGGACCGGTGAGACACCGTTATCCCGGGCGGCGAACGCACGCAGGCTCCGGACGGCCGGCGGCTGGTCGGGCCAGGTAGCCTCAAGGAAGGTATCGCCCGTCCTGGGGACCTTGCCCGTGAGAGGAGGCGGCCGATGCGCTGGATTAAAGCACTAGCTATCGCCGCAGCCATACTGATTCTCTTTATCGTGCTCGGGACCGTGCTGCACTTCCTGTATTGGATCGCGGTCGGCGTCGTGCTCGCCGCTCTGGTCGTTGCCGGGTTCAAGGTGCACGAGAAGTACAAGCTCGCGCAGACGCGGCACGAGCAGGCCCGGGCCAGGAAGCAGACGGAACGCCTGCAGCGCGAGCAGGAACGCGAACAGCGCCGTCACGGCCGGAAAGCGCCCCAAAGCGTCGAGGCCGCCCCGCCGCAGGCACCGCAGATCCCGCCGGCTGCCACAGGCCACCACGACATCGAGGAAGAGCTGGCCCGCCTCAAGCGCGACATGCGCTGACGGGGCTCGGCGCTGACCCGGTGCTCGAAAGCTAGCGGACGCTCGGGCGATAGCCGGGGCTCGGGCGCTTAGCCGGAGCTGGGCGCTAGCCGGGGCTGGGGTGCTCGCCGGGGCTGGGGTGCTGGCCGGGGCTCGGCGGACGGGGTATCCAGCGGCGGACGGTGCGCTGGTAGTCGCCGTACTGCTCACCGAACCGGACGCGCAGCCGCGGTTCCTCGTACCAGGTGACGAGCAGGTGGAACGACGCCGCCAGCACGGCCGCGTAGCCGAGGAGATCGGCCGACATGAACAGCCAGGCCTCGCCGGAGACGATGAGCAGGGCTGCGATGTAGATCGGGTTCCGGACCCAGCGGTATGGACCGGCGGCGACCAGCCGCCGCGGCGGATCCCAGATCCCGGGTGTTCCCCGGCCGGAGGCCGCGAAGACCAGGACGCACCACAGGTAGAGCACCACCCCGGCCGCGATGACGACCGCTGCGTACCAGGCGGCCGGGGCGGGCAGAGCGCCGTGCCGGGTCAGGATCAGCCAGGGGACGTAGCCGCCTCCCAGGCCCGGCACGACGATCGTGAAGACCAGATTGCGCAGCGCAAGGCTCAGACCGGTCATCTCCACCTCCGCTGCTGTGACGGAACCGGGCCGGAGAATGTGCCCGGGGCGATGTCCGTTTCCAGCGAAGCAACGACCCGGCAGGTTCTGCGAGACTCGGGTTGTGGCGGGTGAACTTCCGGAACTGCTGGTGCCCGACGCGGCCGGATGGCGGGCCTGGCTCGATCAGCATCATGGCGACACCGCCGGAGTCCGGCTGGTGCTGGCGAAAAAGGGCACCACTGACCCGACCAGCCTCACCTACGACCAAGCGCTGGAACAAGCGCTGTGCTACGGCTGGATCGACGGGCAGATCCGGCGGCGCGACGAGGCCACGTACTGGCAGCGCTTTACCCCACGGCGCGCGCGGAGCGCCTGGTCGAAGCGCAATGTCGCGAACGCCGAGCGGCTGATGGCACAGGGCCGGATGCATCCGGCGGGCGCCGCCGCGGTCGAGGCGGCCCGGGCTGACGGCCGGTGGGAGGCCGCCTACGCCGGCCCGGCAAATATCGAGGTACCGCCCGACCTCGCCGTGGCGCTGGCGGCCGAGCCGGCCGCGCAGGCCATGTTCAGCAGGCTGAACAGCCAGAACCGCTTCGCGATCCTGTACCGCCTCGGCACGGCCAAGCGGGAGGAGACCAGGGCCCGGCGAATTTCGCAGTTCGTATCGATGCTCGCCCGCGGCGAGACGATCTACCCGCAGAAGGACGTCACCGAAGGCTGACTGTTCCGCCAGCGTGGGGCCATCGGTCCGGCGCTTGCGGCCTCACTCGCCGACGTGGCCTCCGCGTTCGTGAACCGGGCAGCAGGAGGCGACCGGGCAGGTCCGGCAGCCCGGGTTCACCGTCGCCTGGTACACCGGCCCCGCCATGCCCGCGGCCACAGCCTCGGCGAGCGCCTGCGCCCATCCCGGGTCCGGGTCCTCCGGGACCGGCCGCTGCCGCTGTACCCGGGCGCGCGCCCGGTAGGCGGCCTTGCCGACCTGGACGAGTTCCGCCCCTCCCGGCTCGGTCAGCCCGATGTGCTCGAAGGCACCCAGCAGGACGGCGAGCTGGTAGATGCCGAGCTGCGGATGACGGTCCAGCTCACCGTCGGCCGGCCGGCTGGCGCCGGTCTTCAGATCGACGACGACCGCACGCCCCTCGTCGTCCACTTCCAGCCGGTCCACCCGGCCGGTGATCTGCGCCCGGCCGACGGTGACCTTCAGGTTCTCCTCGGTGGCCACCAGCTTCCGCGGGTTCGCACGGTGCCAGTCGATGAACCGGCGCACCATCTGGTGCGCTTGCTCGCGCTGCTTCTCGCTGTACCAGGCGCTACCGAAATCCAGGTGCCGCCACGCCTCGTCCACCCGGCGGCCGATCTCCTCGTCTTCCGCTCCGTCGGCGGCGAGGACGGCGGCCGCATGGATAACGGTGCCGAGATGCTGGACGGTGTCCGACGTCCGGGCGCCGGCCGCGGCCTCGAGCAGCCACCGCAGCCCGCAGCGCGCGAACGACTCGGCCTGAGATGGTGAGAGCCGGACCGTGGCGCCGTCGCGGACCACCGGGCCGGCGTCGGAGATCGCGGTCAGCGCGTACCACTGCCGGGGATGGGCGCCGCGGACACCATCGGCGGCGAGCCGTGCGAGCTGCGCCGCCGCGGCCCGGCGAAGCGCGGCCGGCGCACCGGCGTCGGCGGCCGCCGCCCGGAGGTCGGCGACCAGCGCCGGCAGCGAGAGCCAGCGTGCTCGCGTCCCCTCGGCCTCGGAGCCGGGCCGCTCGATCTCGACGTCGTCTCCACCGAGCTCGCGCAGGAACCGGGATGGCCGTTCTTCGGTGTCCTCGCCTCCTACCGCGGTGACCAGCAGGCGGCGCCGGGCGCGGGTGACCGCGACGTAGAACAGCCGCCGCTCCTCGGCGCTCTGCCGGGACAGCGACGCGGCAACCGCGATATCGCGGTTTGCTTCCGGCTGCGTCCCGGCGGCGATCTCCGCCAGCTCGTCCGTTCCCAGCAGTGACCGGTTCAGCCGAAGGTCAGGCCAGATGCCCTCCTGGACGCCGGCCACCACCACCAGGTCCCATTCCAGGCCCTTCGCCCGGTGAGCGGTCAGGATCCGCACCGCGTCACCGCGGGCGGCGCCTTCGGACAGCGTGTCCCCGGGAATCTCCTGGCCGGTGAGCGAGTCGAGGAACAGAGCCGGGTTGCCCGGCGGGAGCCGTTCGGCAAATCTCTGCGCCGCGTCGAAGAGGGCGAGCACCGCGTCCAGATCGCGGTCCGCGGCCGCGCCCTGGCCGCCGCCGGCGGCGGAGGACGCCTGCCAGCGGGCCGCCAGGCCGGACGCGTCCCAGACGGCCCACAGCACCTGCTCAGCCGTCTCGCCGCGCTCCGCCGACCGCCGTGCGGTCGCGAGCAGGGCTGCCACCTTGCCGGCCGGGGCGCCGGTACGTGGCTCGACACCGATCAGCTCGCGCGGATCATTCACGGCGCGGGCGAGCAGGTCGTCCGGGGTATCGCCGCCGCGGGGCTCGCCGGCCGCCTCGGCCGAGGCGCGCAGCGCCCGCCGCAGCCGGCGCAGCGCCAGCGTGTCCGCGCCGCCGAGCGGGCCGGTGAGAAGCTCGGCCGCGGCCGCCGCGTCCAGCTCAGCCGGGGCGAGCGCGCACCGGAGCAGTAGCAGCAGCGGGCGTACCGCCGGCTCGGCCACTAACGGCAGCTCGTCCCCAGCGACGGTCACCGGAACCCCGGCCGCGGTAAGCGCCCGGCGAAGCGACGGCACCTGGCGGGTGGCAGAGCGGACCAGCACGGCCATATCCGTCCACGGCACGTGGTCGGCGAGGTGCGCCCGGCGCAGCGTGTCCGCGATCAGGGCGGCTTCCTGGCTGGCGCTTTCCGCGACGGCAATGCGGACGCCGCCCGCGTCCAGGCCCTCGGCCGGTATCAGGTCCCGGTGGCCCGGACGGCGCCCCGTCCCGGCAGCCTGCCGCGCCGCATCCGGCGCGGCGGGGCCGGGGCGAGCGCCCGGAAACGCCGGAAGCCGCTCCGCGATCCGGCGAGACGCGGCGAGCAGCGACGCGCCGCTGCGGCGGCAGGTGCCCAGCGCCACAACCGGAGCGGGCCGGCCGTCGGCGGTGCGGAACCTCTCGGTGAAGCCGAGGATCGCGCGGACGTCGGCACCGCGGAACCCGTAGATCGACTGATCGGGATCGCCGACGACGATGAGCTCGCGGCCGTCGCCGGCCAGCGCGTGCAGCAGATCAGCCTGGGCCGGGTCGGTGTCCTGGTACTCGTCCACCAGGACGACGTCGTACGCGGCGCGCTCGCGGTCCCGGACGGCCGAACGGCTCAGCATCGCAGCCGCGATCCGGATGATCTCCGCGTAGTCGTATGCCGGGACCGGGGCGAGGTCGAACCGTGCGGCGTAGCGGTCGAGGAAGGCGCCCGCCGCGGCCCAGTCGTCCCGGCCACGCCTACGCCCGAGCCGCGCGAGGGCGGCGCCGTCCAGGCCGCGCTCGGCGGCGCGGAGCAGGAAATCGCGCAGCTCTTCGGCGAACCCGCGGGTGGTCAGCGCGGGCCGCAGCGGCTCCGGCCAGCGTGCGCCGCCGTCCGCGGCGTCACCGCGCAGCAGCCGGCGGATCTCCAGCAGATGCTCCGGGCCGGACAGCAGGCGCGGCGGCTCGTCGCCCGCCGCGGAGAACTCCCGCCGGACCAGGGCATAGGCGTAGCTGTGGAACGTCAGGGCGATCGGCTCACGGGTGGTGCGCCGGAGCCGGCCGGTGATGCGGTCACGGAGTTCCTGCGCCGCCTTCCGGCTGAAGGTAAGGACGAGCACCCGCCCCGGGTCGAGGCCGCGGCGCTCGATCCGCTCGGCGACGGTTTCCACGATCGTCGTCGTCTTGCCGGTTCCCGGCCCGGCGAGGACGAGCAGCGGCCCGCCCCGGTGCGAGACGACCCGCCGCTGAGCGGCGTCCAGCTCCGGCGCCCGCGCCGGGGGCGCCGGGCGGCGGACGAACGTGTACACCGGGTGTGCCTGCTGCATGCCCCGCATTCCAGCAGATGCCGCCGACACTTCGCGCCCGGGCTCGCCGCCTAAGATGCATGCCGGTGCGGCGCGGCACGCCGCCGGTGGTGAGAACTGCTGGCCAGGACCTTCACGCCGCGGGTGCGTACCGGCGGAAAGGTGGGCGAATGCGCATTCCGGACGACCCGCAACCGGCGGCGCGGGGGCGGCTGCCGGATCTTGCCACGATCCCGACCCCGGCCCTGCTGGTCGACTACCCCGTCCTGGCGCGCAACGTTCGCGACATGGCCCGGCGGGCGCGCGAGGCCGGTGTCGCGATGTGGCCGCATGCCAAGACCCACAAGTCGCCCCGGATCGCGGCGATGCAGCTGGAGCACGGCGCGTCCGGAATCACCGTGGCGACCCTCGGCGAGGCGGAGACGATGGCCGCCCACGGCGCCGCCGACCTGCTGGTGGCCTATCCGCCGGTGGGCGCGTGGCGGCTGGAACGGCTGGTGGACCTGGCCCGCCGGGTGCGGCTGCGGATCGTGCTCGACGATCTCGGTGCGTTGCGGGCACTGGAGGATTGCTGCCGGCGCGCGGGCGTCACGGTTGGCTACCTCTGGGAGGTCGACTGCGGCGCCGGCCGGCTCGGGCGGGCGCCCGGCGAGGAAACCGCCGATCTGGTCGGGCGTGCGGGATCGTCGCGCTGGACCCCGTTCGGCGGCCTGATGACATTCGCCGGGCACGTCTACCACGCCCGGTCGCCGCAGGACGTGCCCGCGATCGCCGCCGCCGAGGCGGCCGCGGTGGTCTCCACCGCCGGCGTACTCGCCGATCGCGGCATCGAGACCGCCGCGCTGAGCACCGGCACCACTCCGACCGCCCGCCATCTCGGCCAGCAGCGCGGCGTGACGGAAATCCGGCCGGGCAACTACGTGTTCCACGACGCGACGCAGGTCGCGCTCGGCGTTGCCGAGCCCGGCCAGTGCGCGCTGAGCGTCCTGGCCACCGTCGTCGGCCGCCCGGACCCGCGGCGGATCATCCTCGACGCCGGATCGAAGGCGCTCGCGGCCGACCGGATGACACCGCTCACCCCCGGGTTTGGTTTCATCCCGGGGCACCCGGACCTGCTAGTACAGCAGTTGTACGAGGAGCATGCAATCGTGCACAGCCCGCAGCCCTCCCCCATCGGGGTCGGGACCCGGCTGCGGGTCGTTCCCAACCATGCCTGCGCGGCGGTCAATCTGCACCGGCGGATGTTCATCGTCGACGGCCCGCCGGACGCGACGGCGGACAGCGGCGACGGTGGTGGTGAGATAACCGCCGCGTGGCCGATTGCCCCCGGGGACGGCTAATCCCCGCGCCAGCGGGCGACCGCCATGTCGACCCGCACCGGCCCGTGCGGGACCTCCGCCGCCGGCGGCAGTCGCCGTCTCCGCCGGGCGCTCATGCCCGCCGCGGGAGCGGAACGCAGCGGGGTTCCCTCCGCCCGGTAGCGGGTGAGGGCCGCCCGCTCGTGGCCGGGAGGCGGCGATCCGTCGGCGTGGATCACCCGCCACCAGGTGACGCCGCCACCCCACAGCGCCATTACCCGGCCGACCTGGCGTGGCCCGCCTTCCTCCAGGTACTCGGCGATGTCGCCGTACGACATGACCCGGGCCGGCGGGATCCGCTCCACCACGTCGAGAACCCGCTCAGCGAACGGGGTCAGGGCGGAGTGTTCCACGATCCGCCCGCGGAACCCGGACCTGGCTCCTCATCCGGTTCCGGCCCGGGCCAGGGTCCCGGATCGGCCCATGGTCCCCGACCGGCCGCCGGTCCCGGACCGGGCTCCTCATCCGGCTCCGGCCCGGGCCAGGGTCCCGGATCGGCCCATGGTCCCGGACTGGCCGCCGGTCCCGGACCGGCTGGCGGTCCCGGACTTGCCCAGGGTCCCGGGCTCGCTCCCGGGGCCGAACCGGCTCCCGGTGCCGGATCGGCCGCCGCCAGGGCTGATCCGGCGCGCCGGAGGACGCCGAGCCGGGTGACCGCGACGATCGAGACCAGCAGCGAGGCGAGCCCGAGCAGGCCGAACAGCAACAACATCCCGTTGCCCCGGGGCGCAACGGGAGGGGCCGCGGCGCGGCCCGCTCCGCCGCCGAAGTAGGACTGCGCCGCCGCTGGCTGCGATGGACCGGGCGCCGAGCTTCCCTCCGGCGGGACGCCACCGATCGCGCCCAGTGCCGTCCCGCCGGACGAGGGCGTGGCACGCATCAGCTGACCGGCCCGCGCCAGGGCGGCGTTCGCGTCGGCGACGCCGAAACCGACCTGGTCGTCGTATTTAGGGCCGGACAGCCCGCTGGCCGTTGAGGTGATGGCCTGAGCGACCTGAGCCGGCGGGAGGTCCGGGTAGGACGATTTGATCAGCGCCGCGATGCCGGACACCAGCGCACATGCCGGGCTGGTCCCGCTCACCAGCCAGTACTGGCCGTCGCGCCCCTGCGCCGGGACACTGACCCCGGGGGCGGCGACCTGCACCGATTGGTTGGAGCTGGAGAAGTTCGCGCTGCTGCCGTCCTGGTCGGTGGCCGCCACGGTGAGCACGCCGGGATAGTCGGCGGGGAACGCATACGGGGCGTAGCTGTGCTTCTGCGAGAACGAGCTCTGGCCGGAATTGCCGGACGACGCGACCACGATGGCGCCGCGGGCCAAGGCGTACTGCAGCGCCTGCCGCACGGGCAGGCTCGGCGCGCTGTACCCGATCGACATGCTGATCACCCGCGCGCCGTGGCCGACCGCGTAGTCGATCGCGCTGGCCAGCCACTGCTGGATTCGCTGCTCCGGCTGTTGCTGGTACTGCCGGTAGGCGGGGTCTTCCCGGTCGGTGATCACCCGCTCGGACAGGATCCTTGACTGCGGCGCCACGCCCAGCACGCCGTCGTTGCCGCCGAACCCGTGGCCGTGGCCGGAGACCAGCGACGCCATCCAGGTGCCGTGCTGCCCCCACGCGGAGTTGGACTCCGGCGTGCCGGTGTGGGTGAAGTCGGGTCCCGTGATCACCGAGCCCTGCAGGTCCGAGACGCTCGGGAGCACGCCGCTGTCGAGGACCGCGACCGTGACGCCGCGACCCTGGCTGGCGGTCCAGGCCGGCGGCGCGTGTATCGCGTCGAGCACCCACTGCTGCGCGTCGCGCACACTGTCGGCTGGTGCCGCCCGCGCGGGAACCGCCGCGAGCACGGTCAGCACAAGCAGCACAACGGCGCAGGCGAGGAACCCGGCGGCCCCTCGGATGCCCGCCATCCGGCGCATCGGAGTCAGCATCCGGGGGCTCCCGGGCAGTGCGGGGCCGCCGGCGGCGCTCCGATCCGGGCCGCCACGCTGTTGGCGATGCCCACCGACACGCTGACCATTTCGCCTTCTGCGTACTGATTGGGCTGTAGCTGCTCGCGGGGGCGGCCGTCGGTGTAGCCGGAGGCGTACATGATCAGGTAAGGGCCGGACGGGACCACCGAGGAGATCTGCCGCTGCGCGTTACCGAACCCGGCGGCGAGCGTGCCGTCCACCGGCAGCGCGCGCACGCCGGTGCCCTGCCCGCCGACCGCCGTGGACGTGCCGGGTGTGGCCTTCCCGGCGGCGGTGAGCGCGTCCCGTGCCGCATCGCTCGCCTGGGAACTGGGCAGCACCGCAATGCCGACCGTCGTGACGAACGCCCCGGTGGCGTCGGTGTAGGTGGCCCGGAGCAGTGCGGCGCAGCCATTCTGGCCGAGCACCCGCCCGGCGGTGGGGTCGGTTGCCGCGGCGCACGACGTCTGGGGGCCGATGCCCGCCCGGTAGGCGGTGAGGCCGAGCCCAGAGTTTGCCTGCAGGCTGCCCGCGGGGACCTGGTACCCGATGGTCGGCGGGAAGATCTTCCCGGCCGGCCAGCTGCGCCACCGCTTGGCCGTCTCCCAGGCCATGATCTGCTGCGCCTGGCTCGCGGTGAACTGGCGCGGCAGCAACGCGAGCGTCACGCCGACAATCGACGCAGCCAGCACCGCGACGCCCACGACCAGCGCCGCCACGGTCAGGCCGATCCGGCGCGGCGGGCTGTCCCGCGGCTCCTCGGATGCCGGGTCGGCGCCTCTCGCCGCGGCTTCCGGCTCGTTCACAAGGGAATGTTACGGGGAAGCGGTTTGGCGGCGGTGCCAGCCGGGGCTATCGGATCAGGTTCCGCCCGCACCGGCCCGGCCGCGCCCGGTTATCGCGCGCGGCCGGCGTCCGGGTCAGTATTCCGGCAGCGACGGGTCGATCTGCTTGATCCAGGCCAGGACCCCGCCGCCGACGTGCACCGCGTCGGAGAAGCCCGCGTCCTTCACCACGGCAAGGGCCTCGGCCGACCGCTGGCCGCTCTTGCAGTGCAGCACGATCCGCTTGTCCTGCGGGAGCCGCTCCAGCGCTGCTCCGGAGGAGAACTCGCCCTTGGGGATCAGCACCGCGCCGGGAATCGAGACGATCTCGTACTCGTTCGGCTCGCGCACGTCCACCAGGAAGATGTCCTCGCCGGCGTCCTGCATCGCCTTCAGGTCCCGGGCGGTGATCGTGGAACCGGTGGCGGCGTTCTGCGCCTCCTCGGAGACGGTGCCGCAGAACTCCTCGTAGTCGATCAGCTCGGTTACGGTCGGGTTCTTGCCGCACACCGGGCACTCGGGGTCCTTCTTGACGTTGACCGTGCGGTAGGTCATCTCCAGCGCGTCGTAGATCATCAGCCTGCCGACCAGCGGGTCGCCGATCCCGGCGATGACCTTGATGGCCTCGTTGACCTGGATCGAGCCGATCGACGCGCACAGCACGCCCAGCACGCCACCCTCGGCGCAGGACGGGACCATTCCGGGCGGCGGCGGTTCCGGGTAGAGGCAGCGGTAGCACGGGCCGTGTTCCGCCCAGAACACGCTCGCCTGGCCATCGAAGCGGAAAATAGACCCCCACACGTACGGCTTTCCGAGCAGCACGCACGCGTCGTTCACCAGGTAGCGCGTCGGGAAGTTGTCGGTGCCGTCCACGATCAGGTCGTATGGCTCGAAGATCTCCATCGCGTTGCTGGAGTCGAGCCGTTCCTGGTGCAGGATCACTTCGGTGTACGGGTTGATCTCGTTGATCGACTCCCGCGCGGACTCGGCCTTGGACTTGCCGATGTCGGACTGGCCATGGATGACCTGCCGCTGCAGGTTGGACTCGTCCACCACGTCGAAGTCGATGATGCCGAGGGTGCCCACGCCGGCCGCGGCCAGGTACAGCAGGGCGGGAGACCCCAGGCCGCCGGCGCCGACGCACAGCACCTTCGCGTTCTTCAGCCGTTTCTGGCCGGTCATCCCGACATCGGGGATGATCAGGTGCCGCGAGTACCGCCTGACCTCGTCGACGGTCAGGCTCGGTGCGGGCTCAACCAAGGGTGGGAGAGACAAGGTGCTCTTCTCCTGTTCGATGTTCGATGCCGCCTAAGTCAACCGTGCCACGCCGCCGCCGCATTCCCGGCGTGAACCTTCGCACTCGGCGACCGGCCGCAGCCTTCCGGCCGTGATCGTCGCCGGGCCACCTGGCCGGAACCGGGAAACGCCCCGGGCGGTTCAGGCGGCGCCCCTGCGTCGGCCGGCCGCTCCGTCCGCACGGCCCGGGGGTAATCCGGCGGCTTTCCGGCCCTCGCGCTCGCCTGCCGCTTTGCGCCCGGACCCCGAGGCCGTGCCGGACCGGCCGGCCTTGCCGCCGCCGCCGCTGGCTGCCTTGCGGCGGCCGGACCCGGAGGCCTGGCGCCCGGGGCTGGCCTCCTTCTCACCGGGCGAAGCCGCCGCCTCGCTCCCGCCGGACGAGGCCGCTGTCCGGCTGCCGCCGGCCTGCTTCTCGCGGTTTCCCCGCGCCGCTTCGACGCTCGCCCGCAAGGTGGCGACGAGATCGGCCGCCGGGGCCGCCTCCGGAGACGGCCCGCCGCCCGGCAGCACCGCCTCGTGACCGCTGATCTTGGCCTCGATGACCTGTTCCAGCGCTTCCCGGTAGTCGTCGTGGTACTCGTCCGGGTCGAAGTCGGCGGTCATCGTGTCGATCAGCGACCCGGCCATCTTGAGCTCCTGCTGCCGCACCTCGATGTCTTCCTCCAGGAACGGGAAGTCGGCGGCCCTGACCTCCTCCGGCCACAGCATCGTCTCGAGCACGAAGACGCCCTCGCGTACCCGGAGCGTGGCCAGCGACTCCCGCTGCCGCAGCGCGACCTTCACGATCGCGACCCGGCCGGAGTCCTCCAGCGCGTCACGCAGCAGCACGTACGGCCGCGCGCCGGTTGCGTCGGGCTCCAGGTAGTAGCTCCTGGCGAAGAAGATCGGGTCGACTTGCTCGGCCGGTGTGAACTGCAGCACCTCGATCGTCTTGCTCGTCGCGAGCGGCAGCGAGGCGAAGTCCTCATCGGTCAGCACGACCATCTCGCCGCTGGGCAGCGGGTAGCCCTTGGCTATGTCGGCGTAGGGGATTTCCTCGCCATCCACGGAGCAGACCCGGCGGAACCTGATCTGGCCGCCGTCGGCCCGGTGGACCTGCCGGAAAGCGATGTCGCGCTGCTCGGTCGCCGCGTAGACCTTCACCGGGATGGTGACGAGGCCGAACGAGATCGCGCCTTTCCAGATGCTGCGCATGCTCTGTCCCTACCCTTGGTCCCGGCTCCGATCCATCCACGGTTGTCCTGATTCTGTCAATCGAATACAGATTCGAATGAATTGGCACTGCGGCTCGCTGACCTGCAACGGTACCGGCGCCACGGCGTGGCAGCGGCCACCGGATGTGACCGGCGTGCGTCAGGCCGGCGACCAGGACCCGTAACGGCGTCCTCGCGATACAAGGTGGCGCGGTGAAGCTGCACCAACGCGGGGGCGGAATCCCGCACGGGTGCGATGATGAACGGGCGAGTTCCCGGCTGGGGAGGCTGCCAGAGGAGGCGGAGCGTCCGGTGCAGGGCGTTCCGGGAAGCGCATGCGGCACGCGCGACGCCAGAGGGAGGGCACAGTGACCGATTTCGATGTCGTCGTGCTGGGCGGCGGGACAGCCGGCCAGCACGTCGCCACCGAAGTAGCCAGGGCGGGCCGGTCCGTCGCGCTCGCCGAGGCGGGCCTGGTCGGGGGCGAGTCACCCTACCTCGCCTGCCGTCCGTCGAAATCGCTGCTGCAGTCGGCACGGCGCGGTGAGACCTGGGAGCACGCGATCGCCCGGCGGGACGAGATCACGGCCGGACTCGATGACTCGTCGGCAGCCGCACGGCTTGCGGAGGCCGGGGTGACCCTGGTCCGCGGGACCGGCCGGGTCATCAAGCCGGGTGTTGCCGAGGTCGAGCCGACTGGCGGGGCCGGGAGCGCGGGTGCCGGTGGTAGCGGTTCCGGTCCGCTGGAGGCTACCCGCCTCGGCTATACCGACCTGGTGATCGCGACCGGCAGCGAGCCGGTGGCGCCGGCCGCCGAGGGGCTCGCCGACGTGCCGACCTGGACTACTGCGGACGCGCTGACCTGGCCTGACCTCCCCCGTCGCCTGGTGGTGCTCGGCGGCGGCGGCGTGGGGTGCGAGCTCGCCCAGATTTACGCGGCGTTCGGGTCGCAGGTGACGTTGCTGGAGGAGGCCGCCCAGCTGCTTCCCGCCGAGGCCTCCTTCGCCGGAGAGATCCTCGCCGACGCACTCCGCCGGACGGGTGCGGATGTCCGCCTCGGCGCCACGATCACCCGGGCGTCCCGGACCGGCGACGGGATCGTGGTGGAACTCGCCGACGGCAGCGAGGTGGAAGCCGACCGGGTGCTGCTCGCCACGGCCCGGCGGCCACGGCTCGGCGGGCTCGGGCTCGAGACGCTGGGCATCGAAACGGATCCGGGCAGTGTCCTGACGGTTGATGAGCACTGCCGCGCCGTGATCGCGGGCAGCGGCCCGGCCGGCGCGGAGGGCCAGGTCTGGGCGGCCGGGGACGTCACCGGGACGGCGGCCTATACCCACGTCGCGCAGTATCAGGCGCGCATTGTTGCCGCGAACATACTCGGGGAGGAGCGGGCCGCTAATTACCGCGCAATACCGCGCCCCGTTTACACGGCGCCGTCCGTTTTCGCCGTGGGCCTCTCGCCGCAACTGGCCTCGGCGCAAGGCGTCGAGTTGCGCACGGCCGGATTCGACCTCGCGGAAACGGCGCGGGCCACCATGGAGGACGACGACCGGGGCCGGATCGAGCTATACGCCGATGCCGCGAGCGGCACACTGGCCGGCGCGGCGGCGGTCGGGCTGCACGCCGAGGAGTGGATGGGCGAGGTGACGCTCGCGGTGCGGGCGCAGCTCAGCTTGGCTATCCTCGCCGATGTCGTGCACGCTTTCCCGACGTATGGTGAAGCGATCGAACCGCCGCTCCGTGACCTGCTGAAACAGGTAGCGAACCGGCCCTAGGGAGCCAAACCTGGGAGCCAACGGCGGTCATGATCCGCTCACCTGTCCGAATATCCGGTCCATCGCCTCGGCCGCCGTGGTGAGCTTGTCGGCGATCACGTGCCGGTAGACCGTGCGGGTGACATTCGCGCTGGAGTGGCCGGCGGAGTCGGCGATCGCGTCGATATCCACCCCTGCATCCGACAGCACCGAGACGAATGTGTGCCGCAACTCATGCGGGTGCCAGTCGCCGGGGATGTCCGCCGCAGAGCAGATCCGCTTGAACGCGCGGTTAGTGTCCTGGCGCCAGCACGGTTGCCCAGCGGTCCCGCAGAACACGAGGCCGTGATCGGCGTAGTGCCGGCCAAGGCGCAGCCGCTCAGCCGTCTGGGCGGTGCGGTGTGCCCGCAGCGCCACGGCGGCGGCGGCAGGGAGGGCCAGCGTCCGCTTTGACTGCTTGGTTTTCAGGTCGGCCAGTACGAGCGCAATCTTGCCGGTGGCCGGGTCGCGCTGCTGGTGCAGGGCCTTGCGGACGCGCAGCGCACCGCCGTCGAAGTCGATGTCCTGCCACCGGAGGCCGAGCAGCTCGCCGGGCCGCAGCCCGCACAGGATCCCGGTGGTGAGGTAGGCGCGCCACCACGGAGCAAGGTCGGACCCGAACAGCTGGCCGATCTGCTCCAGCGTCAGCGCCTGGGAGATGCGCCGGGTGCCGTGCGGCGTCTCGGCGAGCTCGGCGACGTTCCGGCCAACCAGGCCGTCCCGCTGAGCCCGGCGGATGGCCCGCGCCAGGACGGCCCGAGTCGCGCTGATCGTGTACGTCGACAGGCCGTCTCTAGCCAGCTTGCGGAGCATGCGCTCCACCTCACCGGGGGTGAGCTTCACAACCCGGACCTTGCCGAGCGCCTCAATGACGCGGTTCACGTGGCGGGTGTTGACGTCCATCGTGATCGGCGACCGCCACGCGGCGGGTGGTGCGTCCAGCAGGTCGCGCATGATGCGCTCCACGGTCACGTCCTGGCGGCCGACCGTCCCCGTCTTGCGGTGCTCCTGGCGGAGCTCGTCGAGCTTGCTCCGGACCTCTCTGCGGGTCGCGCCGGACACCTTGCGGCGCATGCGCCTGCCAGTGTCCAGGTCCCGGCCGAGGTCGATCGCCCCGACGTAGACGCCGCGGGATCCGTCGAAGTAGACCGACCCATCGCCCGGCGCCCGGCGGCCCATCAGCCGCCATCCTCATCGTCAGGCGCAAACGCGCCGCCGCCGCGCAGCATGTGGGTGGTGCCGTGAGGTCCTTGCATCTCGCTGACCGCCGGCGGGATCACCGGCTTGTCGCCGTCCCACTGCACCGCAAAGTCCTTGGTGCCGCCCACCGACTTCCGCACCGAGGCGGCCGCGATGATCGCGCCGCTGGGCAGTTCTACGAGCTGGTCATCTTCCGAGGCTGCGGTAAGGGAGGCGATGGTGGTCTCCAGTGCGTAGGCCAAGCCGAGCAGTTCCTCTGCCGCTAGCCGACGGCTGCCGCGTTCAGTGTTGCCAACGGTCTGTGGGTACCAGTCGAAGCCCAGCGCCTTCATGCGCGCAGCGCAACTGGCCTGGGTCACGCCCAGCCGTGCTCGAGCGGCCTTGAGGTTGGCGGCAAGCACGGAGCTGTACGGCACCGATTTCGCTGGCATGCCTCATTGATACACGCTCAGATTGTTTCTGGCAACAGCTACGTGTTGCCAACTTGCCGAGCTTCCGCTACCGTGCAATGCGTGATCTCCAGTGAACGTGTCTCAAACACTGATTCAATGTCCGCGACACTCGGCGAGTTTCTCCGGGCCAGGGGCATCGACATGGACCAGGCCGCGGTGCTGGCGGATCTGAGCCCGGCAACCGTCTGGCGCATCGTCAACGGCCACCGCCGGGCAGAACCGCGAACCGTTCTGCGGCTCGCGCAGGCACTAGGCGTGGGCAACCGCCGCATGCAGGCGATGTGCAACCGGTCCTGGCGCTCGGCCCAATCGGACGGAGAAGGGGTGCCCGCATGAACGAGAACGCCCGCGAGGTCGTCATCCGGGTGCAGCTCGAATACCCCGACGGCAGCCAGCAGGACGTAGTGCGCCGGGCAGGCGATCGCCCAGCAGACCAGCCGCTCCTGCGCACCGTGCGAGATGCTGCGCGGTTGCTGTCCATCGGCGAGCACGGCGTGTGGGATCTCATCGCTCACGGCGAGATCGACAGCATGATGATCGGCCGCAGCCGCCGAATCCCGCATGAGGCGCTCGAGCGGTTCGTGGAGCGCCGCCTGGCCAGCACTGAGAGCGGTGGTGCCGATGCGGCCTAACACGGCAGAAGGCCGGCCCCCTCGCACGGAAACCGGCCCTCACCACGTCGCCACCTACGACGCAATCAAAGTAGCACCCGCCAGTGAGATCCGCCGCGCTGCTATCGCCGCGGCGCGCCGAGGCTGGGCGGTGTTCCCGACACGCCCAGGTGGCAAGGAGCCGCGGGATCGCCTGTCGTGGCCAGCCGCAGCAACCGCCGACGTGGACCGGCTGAGCCGTGCCGCTTTCCGGCCGGGAGAGAACTACGGCATCGCGGCCAAGCTGTCCGGCCTGGTCATCCTCGACCTTGACCAGCCCAAGCCGGGATACCAGTTGCCGCCAAAGTGGGAGCACTGGCGGAATGAGCCGGGCATCGTCAACGGCTGCGATGTGCTCGCCGCGCTGGCAGAACATGCGGGCGTCACCAGCTGGCCCTGCACTTTCACGGTGACGACGCCGAGTGGTGGCGCTCACCTGTACTACCGCGCTCCCGACGGCCGGAAGATCGGCAACAGTCCGCTGGGGCCGATGATCGACGTGCGGGGCGGAGGCGACAGCCACGGCGGATACGTGCTTGGCCCCGGCTCGGTGCGCGATGGCCGGCCATACCGGGTGGCAGACGGCCAGGACCCGCGCCCGCTGCCTGGCTGGATCGCGGATCTGCTCGACCCTCCGGCCGGAACAGGGCGGCGCTCAGAGACCCCGGCCCTGCCGGAGATGGAATCCAGCCGGACGTACAACCGGCTTCGCGCCCTGGTGCAGACCGTTCTCGACTCGACGCCCGGTGACCGGAACGGCCCGCTGTTCTGGTCGGCTTGCCGCGCCGGGGAGATGGTGGCGGCCGGGGAGATCGAGCGCGACGTGGCGGAGCGGGTGCTCCGGGATGCTGCGCTCGCTGCTGGGCTCCGCGGCGGTGAGCGTGAGGCTCTACGGACGATCTCCTCCGGGCTGAACCGGAGGGCAGTCGCGTGAGCGCCGCGCCAGTACAAGACGCAGACAGGATCCTCAGCCTGGCTGGCATGGTGCGCCCGGCGGACGAATCCTCCGATACGAAGAAAGAAGAAAGAACTAAGTCTGAGGCACCTCTGACGCCCAAGCCAGACCCGGTGATGTTCGCCGGCATTCTCGGCGAGATGGTCTGGGCAGCGGACCCGACAACCGAGGCTGACCCGGTCGGGGTGTATGTATCGCTGCTGGCCAAGGCGGGTGCGGCCATCGGCCGGAACCCCTATGTCCAGATCGGGAACACCCGGCATCCGCTGATCATCTGCCCGCTGCTGTTCGGCCAGACCGGGTCGGGCCGCAAGGGCGAGGCCACTCAGACGGCAGCCACCTTTTTTCGTAGAGCGTGCCCCGACGCTGCCGAGTTCACCGTTACCGGCCTCTCATCAGGCGAGGGCCTGATCGAGCGCATCCGCGACACGCGGGACGAGAACGACGACGGCGGGACAGAAGACAAGCGGCTCCTGGTGATCGAGCCGGAGTTTGTTCAGGTGATGGCCCGGGCCAAGCGGGAGGGCAGCACGCTCGCCGCGGTCCTGCGCCAGGTGTGGGACGGCATCGCCCTGTCGGTGCTGAACCGCTCGCATCTCCGTGCCTCAGATTCGCACGTCGTGATCATCGGCCACATCACGCCGGGCGAGTTCCGCATCAAGCTCGCTGAGTCCGACATGGCGGGCGGCACCTACAACCGGTTCCTGCCGATCTACGTCGAGCGATCCAAGCGCCTGCCGCTCCCGCCCGGCCTCGATCCGGACACCGTCGCCCAGCTGTCGGCCAAGCTCAGCGATGGCATCAAGAAGGCCAGCGGGGTCGGCCAGATCGGCCTGGACAAAGGCGCCATGAAGCTCTGGGAGTCCCAGGTCTACGAGGAGCTGACGACCTACGACGACGAATCGGCGGCTTACACGCAGTTCACCCAGCGCGCCGCGCCCTACTGCCGCCGCATCGCCGCGCTTCAGGCCGCGCTTGATGGCCGGGACCAAGCCAGCCGGGATGACATCGCCGCGGCCCGCGCCCTTGTCCGGTACGCCGGGGACTCGGCCCGGTTCGTGCTCGGCCGGACGGCTAGGAACCCGCAGCTTGACCGGATCAGGCGCGCTCTGGACGCGGCAGGCCCGGACGGCATGACCCGATCCGAAATCTCGGGGCTGTTCTCTCGCAACGTGCAAGCTGCGGCGCTGGACGCGCTGCTGGCGGAGCTCACCGCTGACGGCACCTACGAGGAGTCCGAGCGCCGCACCGGGGGGCGCCCAGCAGCCATCTACCGCAAGTCCACCGGCAGCCCGGAGGCAGCGTGACGGACGAACGAAAAAAGCCTCAAGGCCACACGTCTCTGACCTGCGGTTATCCGCCTCACCTTAGTTCTTTCTTCTTTCTTCGTACTGGGAGGAAACCATGATCAGTCCGGAGCGCCTGGAGGCGATCGTCCGCAACGAGCTCGGGGACGGCCGCACGCCGCAGCAGATCGCCCGCCGCACCGGCGTACCGCTGGCCCGCGTCCAGCTGGTCGTGCACAAGCTCAACGGCACCGACCCGGCGGCAGCGAACCGCGAAACCCGCAAGAAGAAGCGCCAGGAGCGCGGCTACGGGTCGGCAGGTGTGGCTCACCGCAGGGAGCGGGCACTGTGACGCTACGGCCAGCCCGGACGATGCGAGCCCGTCGCCGCCGCCGTCCCGTCGCCGACGCCAGCCTCTATGAGCCGGTGACCGGCCGCACCTGGCACTGGCTGTCGATCCGCTGCCCGTACTGCGGCGGCGTCCACCTCGGCCGCGTCCGCGACCGCAGCGAAGCCGAAGGGCCGCGCCGCACCTCCTGCGGCGCCGTCCACGTCATCATCCGCCGCACGTACCGCAAGGCCGACAGGAACCTCGAGGCGGTCACGTGACCGCGCTGCGCGAACTGCTCGCCGCCCACGTCCGGCGGCAGATGGAGGCATTGGTGCGGGACGGTCCAGACGACGAACCAGGCGACGAGGAGGAGGACGAGTGACGACCTTTGAGGGCCATATACGAGCGCTGATCGCAGCCCGGCGGGAAGCCGACGAGCTCGCGCTGGAACACGTGAGCGGCCACGCAGACGCGCAGGCGATGCTCGCCGACGCGGTCGCCAGCGACGGCGACGGACCAGACGACGAAGGAGACGAAGACGATGGCAACGACAACGAAAGCGGCGGACTCGGCTGACCGGACGGAACCGACCCCACAGGAGGCGGCCGAGCAGCTCAGGGCCGCTAATGAGCGGATGGACAGGCTGCGGGAGCGGAACGAGGACCGGAACGAGACGCCCCCGACAGGCGAGGAGCTCCAGGCGGCCGGGATGGCCATCGAGGAGGCGCAGAATGCGGTGCGGCGTGCCGAAGCCATCGCCGCACAGGACGCCGAAGAGCAACGCCTCGCCGGCCTCCAGGCCGTCCGGGACCGGTACGCCGAGCTCGGCACCGGCGACAGTGCCGCCGAGGACTACCAAGCCATGATCCGTTACGGCATCGCTTTCCTGAGCAAGCTCGGCGCCCGCAACAGCCAGATCGAGCCGCTGGTGACCGAAGCGCGCCAGCATGGCGCACCGAAAGTCGGCCCCACGGACCCGCCGCCCGGGCCCGAGCACAAGGGCCTCGGCTGGCGCGAACCCGGCATGAGCAACAACAGCCACTCGCTGCTGATCAACGGTCGCGCACGCGCCAAGATGTCGGAGGACGAACTCTTCCGCGCCGCTCTCGCGCAGATCGCCCGGGGCTGCGGCCAGTCGCCGGCCGTGCTCGGCACCATCGCTCCCAGCGGCGCCCTCGCCGACCCGGTGGAGTACGTCAAGGCGGCCTGGTGACTAGGCTGCTCCGCCGGGCGCGATGGGGATCCCGCTGGCGGAGTGCGGGCAGGCGTCTCCTATCGCCGTGGCCCGCGCCCTCACAGCCGTCTGTGCTCGGCGGCCGTGAGCATGAGCGCGCAGCCGGGCAAGCTGCGGCGGCTCATCGGGCCCGCGCCCTGGCTTTCCTCCAGGTCACCGGGGCGCGGGTCCGTCAACTAAGCGCCCTCGCCCGCCGGGCGGATCACGTTATCGCTGCCCAACGTCGCCAGGTCGTTCGGGCCAAAGCCCGGCGGCAGGTCACCGTCCGGCGGGGTCATCTTGTAGACGTGGTCGGTGAACGGCTCGCCCGCCATGACCTTCAGCATCTGCACCTCGAACCGCCGCGCAGCGACATCGTCGCCGACCTTCGCCGCCAGGTCCCGCATGTAGCTCAAGCCATCGGCCAGCGCGTCACGGGCCGCCGACGACGGCGCCCGGTCCCTCCTACGAGGCACGCCGGTGGCTCCTCCGGCTGCGCTGGCCAGCCGGGCGCGGCGGACCCAGCGCATCGTCCGCATCCGGGAAACAAAGCGCCAGGTGCAGCTTCCGGAGCGTCTCCTGCGTCGCTGCGATCGCCGGAATGCACGGATGCTGGACCCGTCCGTGCACGTTGGACGCCACAGTCATCGACGGCGCGGCCGCCAGCTCCTCACGCAACCGGGCCAGCAGATCATGCGTCCGCGCCAGCTCAGCCAGAATGGGCTCCTCATGCGGGGCGAACTCATAAGCCCTGCTCAGCGCCCGCCACACCGACCGGCCCGCCTTCCCCAGATCACGCGGCGCAGCCCGCCGCTTCGGCGGCTCAGCCGCCACTCCAAGCGCCTGCGGTGAAGTCATAGCAACCACCGTAGGCGCGCAGGGGTTAAAAAACCCTTTCGCGAACTGCGCGGGATGGCAGACGCTTTGACGGCCCGGCCGGCGTTCGGGGGGTCCTTGGGGGCCATAACCCACCCCCCGGAGGGCCGTTGGCGCTGCTGAGCGCCGGGGATGCTGCCCTGCCGGACCGGATTGACGCCCTCCCTATTGGCAGGCGAGCTCGGCCGTAGCGCAGCGGTCCTCAAGCGATGGGAAGGCCAGGCGCAGCGGCACGGTTGGCCTGCGGCCGTGGTGGCTCGGCTTGGCTCGGTGGCTGCCGCGAGGCGTGGCACGATGCCAGCGCGCGGCTCGGGGTGCTGTCGAGCTCGTCGGCTGCTGGTGCTGTTCCGCCGCGGTGCTGTCTCCGCGGGCCGCGGTGGCTGCGGCATCGGCCGGGCCGCCGTTCCGCTGTTCCGGCTCTTTACCGGCGCGGCCCTGGCTGTAGTGGATGTAGTGGCGCTACACCGCGGAGTACGCTCCCGGGATGGCGATCACGATCGCAGCGGACACGATGACCAGCGACGTGACCCCCCACGTAGCGACGTGCTGGCCGATGCCGGAGGGCCAGCGGACGCTCTGGACGGTTAGCTGGCTGCCGGGGCGTCAGCTGACCCGCAGTGAGGCGGTCGAGGCGCTGACGCTCGCCGAGGAGGTAGCGATCGGCATGCGCGCTGGCGTCGACGACGAGCGCGAGGTGCGCATCGGGGAGATTGCCGACCTGCTGGGCGTGCCCGCGGCTGAGGCGGTCCGCCTTGTTCAGGTGGCCCTGGCCGGGCCGGAGCGATGACCGACGGCCCGGGGGCTACCGGTCGGCACGGTGCATAACAATGTCGCCATTCTCTGGCGCGCAGCTCGGACGGGAACTTACAGTGCCGTTAGTTGACGACGACCCCCCCGCCGTTGGTGGGGAACCTCAGAGCGGGAGGGCCGCCTGGTTTTGGACTTCGGGTGTTACCTCGTTAGAGGTGACACCCTGGTCCGCCGCCCCGCCACCGGTACCAGATGAGCACCAGCTCCCACGCCACTTGGAGCGTGACGGGCAGCCATTCCGGGCCGAGGTTGGCAGGCGGTTTCTTGCGGTGTGAACGCTTGTTCACGGCTTACTCCGTTCTCTAGTGCCGTGGACCGGCGCGGGTTCGGCCGGCCCGCGGGACCGGCCGAGAACGCGCAGCGCTCACAAAGCAGGAAACTACACACGGTAACGCCCCAGGGTGTCGGTTACGGCGAAAATCGCCTACAACGAGGCTGATGGGGCCTGTGTTGCCCAACCGGGCCGACCCGACGATGGGGGCGGAACGCCTGGCCTGGTCGGGGTTTCGCGGGTTACGGACCGGTCTTCGAGGTCAATCTCCTCGAGCGCGCGCTTATCCCGGTTGGCGTAGAACAAGTCGTAGTTCGGCACGTCCTCAGTCGCCCGGCCCGGCGCCAGCGGGGTCCGTGTGGCTCCTGTCCGGTCGTACGGTCGGCCGTAGGGGGCGCGATGGTTACGCGGCGGGTTTCAGGGCCAGCGCTGCGGCACGAGCTGGCGAATGTTGAGGAACGCCTCACGGATGCCCGGGAAGCGCTCGACGCTGCCGAGGCCGTGTTCAAGGCACTCGACCGGCGGTTCGCGCTCGCTGACCGGCGGGTTCATCGCGCCGAGGAGCAGCTGGAACTGCTACGCGGCGCCCGCGACCTGGTGCGAGCCGAGCGCTACCAGGCGCGGCGGGACCGCGACCGGCTCCGTACCCGCGTCGAACGCCTACAGCTGCGCCTGCGGGACCTGCGTATCTGGGCCGGGAGGTTAGTCCGCCGCTGCGGCGGGCCGGCGGCGGAACCATGTCTTCGGCGGTTCGCCGTAGACCTTGATGAGCGCGGTGACGAGCTCTATCTCCTCGGGAAAGAGGCCGGTCTGCATGTCGATCTCGTCGCGGTCGCTTCCCCTGGGCGGGCTCGCCACCAGACTGGCCTGGACGCTCCAGTACAGGCCGGGAAGGCGGTTTCCGTCCCGGCGCTGGCGGATGTAGCTCTCCAGGCGCTCGCGGATGTCGTCGAGGACGTGGAGCACGTAGTCGGTTTCCGTCTCGATGGAGCGTTCGTCGCTCTCCTGCCAGTCGTACATGCCGCCCAAGGCTCTCAGATGAGATAGCCGCGGCGGCTCGGGCAGCGCCGGGACCCAGTCATCTGGACTGGTGTACCGACCCGGGCCGCCGCGGTGAAGCCGAGTGTCCTCCGGCGCCGTGGGCCGGTCTCGGTAACCGGTGAACATCTCGCGTCGACGGGGCTGCACATGGAAGCGCCCCGCCAGCCGGTCAGGGCGGACGGGGCGCTGTTCGGTGAGGACTAGAGCCGGTGACCTATGCGGGTGCCGAACGGGCCAGGGATGCTGATCCACGGGCCGCGGGCCGAGCTCCAGTAGAGGTTGGCTCCGCGGTGGCCGTGGGCGCGGCCGTGCCGGTAGGTGCTGTGAGCGTGGCCGGCGTGGAAGAGCAAGTAAGCAACGGCGATCACGATGCCGACGACGACCAAGCCGTGACCACCCGCACCGTGGGCCGCGTGGTACAGCGACGACGCGGGGAACAGCGCCACGTCCGCGGGGCTGGCGTGGGCGAGGGACGGGTCGAACAGCAGGTTGAGGCCGGGGAGCATGTGGTTCATCAGATTTCCTCCGTTGGTGCGTAGCGGTTGGGTTAGTGAGACGGGCAAGCGGATCGTCAGTTGAGCCAGTAGGGGTCTTGCTGCTGCGGCGGCTGCGGCTGCGGTGGGCTGGCCTGCTGGTTGTGCCACGACCAGGCGTCCTGGGGCGGCTGCGGGGCTGCGGTGACCGGAGGCGGGGGCGCGGGCCATGGTGGCGCGGTGCGGGGCCAGAAACCGCGGAGCATGTAGCTGCGCAGGCGGCCGGTGAGGCGGCGCTCGGCGCGGTCGCGGCGGTACAGCGCTATCCCGGCGCCGATGTGGGCGGGCCAGTACAGCGAGAACAGCAGCCAGAAGACGGAGCTCATTTGTCCCCCTGAAGGTGTCCGGGCCGGGGCAGGGCGCCCCGGCGCTTGGTGTTGATGGCGGCCACGTCCGCGTCGGTCACGGCGTGGAGATGGACGTGCTGGTGGATCACCGGCCGCTGGTTCCGCTCGCCAGGGGCGAGGACGATCACCCGGGCCTGTTCGGCGGGCCCGGGCCGTTCCTCGGGCCGGTTCATCCGGATCCCGGCGGTGAGGAGCGCGCCGACGATAGTCAGCCACGCGGCGTAGAACACGATGTTCGCGAGCGTGAGCGTCATGACTGGTCCTCCCGTTGTTGTTCGCGCCAGCGCCGGTAGATCCGGGCGCCGAGCCTGATTTGCTCTCCGCTGCCGCCGCAGTGGGGGCAGTGCGACCAGGAGCCGCGGCCGGAGCCGGGCCCGCGGCCGCGGCCGCGCCGCCGCTGGCACCAGCGGCAGGGTCCGTAGGGGTAGAACCGGGCCCGGATGACCCGCAGCGCGACGACCGCGGCGGCGAGCAGCCCCAGAGCCAGGTAGGTGTTCACTCGGACCTCCCTTCCGCCCACGCCGCCAGGGCGGCGACGTCGTAGACGTGGGCTCCGTCGCGCATCCCGACCGGCTCCGGGAAGCCTTCGGTGCGGTGGCGGTGCATCCGCAGCGCGCCGAGTGAGCCCTTCCAGATGCCCGCGTCCTTGGCCTCGCGGAGCGTCACCGCGCCCTCGAGGGCGGGTGTTACGCCGGAGGGGTCAGGTGTAACGGCACACAGGTCAGAGGGCCTGTCCGCCAGTTCGGGACGGGGTTCCGGGGCTGTAACACAGGGCATGCCGGCCGGGCAGGCGGTGACCATTCCGGCGAGGGAGTAGTCCCGTGCCTGCCGCGGCGTCTGCCATGCGGTCTGTGTCTCGTTGACCTTGTCGGTGACGATCTGCACGCGGCCGGGAACCCGCGACGAGGGCGGCATCACGTGCTCGGGCGCGAGCATCTTCCAGGCGTTCGCGCTGTACCTGGCGAGGATCCGCGCCGCCATGTTCTCCCGGGCCTCGCCGCCGGCGCTGGCCCGGACGCTGAGCATCTGGGCGATCGCCAGGACGTGCATGCGGGCCTGGCGCCCGGCGAACAGCAGCGACTCCATCGCCTCGATCGCCGGGGACTTGTTCGGCTCGCCCGGCTCCTTCGCCGTCCGCCAGTAGGCGCGCAGCCGGTTCATGCCGACGTTGAGCTCCTCGGCGACGACCAGGACCGGCGGCCCGACGTTGCCGTGAACGATGCCGTCGACGTCGGCGCTGGCCAGCGCGACCGCGTTGCGGCGGTCGAGCTCGTGCTCCAGCCACATCAGCACCCGGTGAATCTCCGCCGGGGTGCCCGCGTAGGCGACGTTCGGCAGGCCGCGCGCCCACTGGAGGCTGATGAGCTTCGGGTCGAGCACGACGCCGATGCCGCCGCGGTTGAGGTGCTGCGACAGCAGCAGCCGCGCCACCGTGGACTTCCCGGCACCCGAGGCCATGCTCAGCGCGATGTGCGGGCTGTCGCCGCTCAGGCTGGCCGTGACCGGCGCGCCCTTGCGGCCGAGGCCGAACACGAACTCATCCGGTTTCGCGGCGGCGATGGCGCTGGTGATGTCGGCGAACTTGACGTGCTGCGGCGGCGGCTGCGCGGCGGTGATCTCCAGCGTCGGCCGCGGCCCGGCGAGACGCCAGCGCACCTCGGGCGCCTCCAGGCCGAGCTTGCCCGCCACGGCGGAGCCGATCTGGTCCTGCTGGTGACTGGAGGCGTTGAATCCCTGCGGCAGCGCCAGCGTGGCCTTGGACCGGTCCCGCTCGACCTCGATCCACTTCTCCGGCCGGTCGGCGATGGCCCAGCCGACGTCCCGTGCCAGCGCCATGTGGATCGGCGTCAGCCAGGTACGGCGGTGCTGATGGCGCCGGACGGCCCGGTAAGTGCGCCACACCAGGTAGAGCGTGGCGGCGATGGCCCCGAGCAGCGCCGCCAGCTCGGTGACCGCCCGGTCGGTGATGTACCCGTACAGGGCGGCGGCGGGTGCGAGGGTGCAGCCGGTGCGCCAGCAGGTGCGCTTCCAGCGCGGCAGGTGGCTGAACCGGGAGGCGTGGCCGGTGCGGGTCAGGGCCCGCGTGGCGGGCCGGAACCAGCCAGCGTCCGTGACTGCACGGCCATTCCACGGCTGGCCGGTGAACCAGCGCCAGAGTCCCGCGTGGATCCCGTGGTGATGCAGCCGGCGGTGAGCGGTCTTAATGGCGCCATAGACGATGAACCCGCCGATCAGGGCGGCGGCGATGAGGTACAGGTTCACCGCGCACCCCCGCTCCGCGCCGCGTGCCGCACCTTGGCGAATGCGGCCAGCGCCAGCACGGCTCCGGCGACGGCGGCGCTCAGGCAGGTCCGGTGGGACCAGTGCGTGCGGGCCTGGACGGCGTCGGATGCGACGATGACCGCCACGGCGAGCAGGAATCCGATGCCGAGGAGCTTCCAGCAAGACCTCACCGGGCACCCCCTGCCGTAGCAGGAGGTGTAACAGGCTTGGTCGCCCGGGGAAGCCTGTTACATTTGTCCTCTTTCCTTCCCCGTGTCCCTTTTCTCTTCTTCCTCTTCCTGCTCCTCTTGTCCTGCTCGTTCTCACTCGCAGTGCCGTACAGCAGGTTCAGCAGCGTGTTGTTGTCCTGGTCGGAGTCCAGGTGCCTGACGTGCTGGCCTGCTGGCCGCGGGCCGATGAACGCCTCGGCGACGAGCGTGTGCACGCGGCGGGTGACGTTGCGGCCGCCGGAGCGCAGCGACACCCGCCAGTAGCCGTGGTTGTCGCGGCTCTGCGTGACGAGCCTGCCGCCAGCGACCGACCAGACGCGGCCCTCGCTGCTGACCAGATAGCTCGGGCTGCTGGGGATCACCAGCCACGCCTCGGTGACGGGTGCAGCCAGGCGCCGGGACCGGCCGCGCCGCTTGCCTTGCGGGTCTGTCATGCTGTTCTCCTCATTTCGGTGAGTTCCGGTCCGGGTGTCTGACTTGGCGGTTGGCCCCGGGCCGGGAGCGTGTTCTGTCAGGTGCGGACGAGGGTTCCGAGGTGCGCCTGCACCTCCTGGGCGCGGTCCTGGCCGACATGCAGCCGGGACCGGATGTCACGCAGGCTCGGCACTGCACCCGAGGCGATCTCGGACAGGAACTCGCGCTCCGCTGCCTCCCGCACCTCGGGTGCGCTCGGGGTACGGGTGCGGGTCCGGGTGCGCGATGCCTTCCGGGTGCGCTGCGGGTGCACCTCGGCGACGGGTGCGGGTGCAGGCTCCGGGTGCACTTCGAGTGCAGGTACAGGTGCGGTCTCGGGTCCGCTCTCAGATGCCACCCGTTCCGTCTCACCGGGTGCGCGCAGCAGGTGCGTCAGGCTCGCGCCGAACCCGAGGGTGACCACCGGGAGGCAGGCGACCAGGACCACCACCGGCCACGGCGCCCGGGCCGAATGCGCGGCCGCCAGCAGGTGGTACAGGACTTGGCCGGACATGCCCAGCAGCAGCGCGCCGATCGCCGACTTCCGCGCGAACGCCCGGGCCCGCTCCGGCACCCCAGCGGGAGACAGCCACGCCGCCAGCGCGAACGTCCCGTAGGCTTCCACGCCCACCGGGAGCGTGATGGCGGTGTTGAGATGCCAGTTCACGATGCCCGGCAGCGGCGTCACCAGGCCGAAGCCGCACAGCTGGCCGAGGCCGACCCAGCCGCTCCAGATCGCGACGGCCGCGGGCAGGCTGATGATCGCCAGCGGCCACCGGGGCATCTTGCGTTCGCTCATGACCGCAGCACCCCCGCCGCGTCGATGAGGTTCTTGCTGAGCTGGCAGTACCGCGTCGCCTGCTGAGACGCGCCCCGGTGTGCCGTGCACAAGCCAGTCCGGCGGCAGGCGCGGCAGCCGTCAGCGCCGAGCAGCTTGAACTCGGCGGCGTCGGCCATCGCCCGGATCAGCGTCACGACCTCGTCCATGCTGAGGACCAGCACGGCCTCGGCGGACATTTCCCCGGGCAGGCGCTTGTCCGCGGTCACCGGGACGCCTCCTCGGCGGCGTCGGCCAGGCCCTCGAGGCGGGAGGACAGGCACCCGATCCAGTACGGCATGCGGTCCTGCCACGAGTGGTCGGCTTCTGCGGCGTGGAAGTCGGCGAGCAGCTTGCGCGCCAGCTTCAGGTGAATCGCGAGGTTGTCAGTCATGACGCCACCGCCGGGATGACGGTCCAGCTCGTGATGACGTCCAGGCCGTCGAGCACGGCGGCCAGTTCGCCGGCCGTCAGCTGGCCCTTATTGACCGCATGGGCGTACCGGGCGACGTGGCACCCGGCAGGGTGCCGCTGGCAGACGGTTCCGGGTGATGCCCAGCACATCGGGCAGAGCACCATCAGCGCAGCGTCATGCAGCGCGGCGCCCGGTGGCCGGGCCGGTGCCTGTGGAATTCTGATTGACATGGCGATTGACCTCCTACTGGGTCGGTTTGCCTAGGCCCTGCCGTGGCGTGGGCGCGCCGCGGCGGGGCCGCTATCAATGGGAAAGTCAGTGAGGGCTGCGGGAGCCAAACCGGGAGCCAACCGCTGCGCAGGAATACGCACCGGGATGCGTCTGCTTGCGTGTTGGAGCCGTGTGGAAACTGGAAAAATGCGCCTGTGCGCACCAGCCAGTCGGCGCGAGTCTTAGGGTGAAGCGATCGAGCCGCCGCTGCGCGAGCTTGCCGGACGGACCAAGGAGGCCAGCGGATGACCGACAGTGGCATGGAAGCGCCGGTGGGCGACGCACTCGAGCAGCACCAGAGCGTGGGCAGCGGCTCCGACGATGACCCCGAGCGTGGCGGGCAGGGACCTACCGACTGGCCGGGCCAGGTCCCGCTCGACGCCGACGAGGCGGACCGCGCGGACCAGGAGCGCACGGTCGAACTCGACGAAGACGACTACCGCTGACGCCTTTAGCTGGCGCACGGCACTTCGCTCTCGCCGGTCCGTTCGCCTCTGGCTTAGTCGCGCTCTTCCCGGTTCCGCCCGGCGGCCGATTTGGCAGGCATTTTCCCGCTTGCACCGCTTTTCCTGCCGCGTTGGGCGAGATTGCCCGCCGCCCGGGTTTGGCCGACGGCGAAACCGCCCGCCGGCGGACGCTGACCGGGGTGGCTACCGGGACGTAGGATTACGCGATACGGCGGAAATTCCGCTCCCCGACAGCACATCGGAGAGTTCGGTGACGGCAACCCCGGATGCACGGACGCGCGGTACGCGGCTACCGCGCCCAGCTAGGAGACGGCAGCTGCTCGGCGCCGCTCAAGAGGTGTTCGTCGAGCAGGGCTACCACGCTGCCGCCATGGACGAGATCGCAGAGCGGGCCGGAGTCAGCAAGCCGGTGCTGTACCAGCACTTTCCCGGCAAGCTTGAGCTGTACCTGGCGCTGCTGGATGAGAATACGGACCTGCTGGTCGCGACGGTCCGGGGGGCCCTCGCGTCCACCTCGGACAACTCGCAGCGGGTCACGGCCACGTTCGGCGCGTTCTTTGACTACGTCGGCGGGGAAGGCGGTGCGTTCCGGCTCGTGTTCGAGTCGGATCTGGGCAATGACCCCGCGGTCCGCGCCCGGCTGGACCGCAGCGGCAGGGAAATCGCCGCGATGATCAGCGAAGTGATACGCGAGGACACCGGGATGTCCGAGGGGGAGGCGCACTTCCTCGGCACCGGCCTGGTCGGCATGGCCCAGGTGAGTGCCCGGTACTGGCTCAATTCGAACCGCCCGATACCGAAGGACGCAGCCGAGCAGCTCATCGCGCGGCTCGCGTGGCGCGGTATCAGCGGCTGGCCGCGCACCGGCTGACCGGGGGAACGGGTGGAAGTCAAGATCGGCATACAGTCCGCTCCGCGCGAGCTCGTGGTGGAGACCACCGCCTCCGCGGAGGAGGTCGAGAAACTGCTCTCGCGGGCCCTCACGGCCGAGGCCGGCGTATTCGCCCTTGCCGACGAGAAGGGCGGACGGGTACTGATCCCCGCGGACAAGCTCGCGTACGTGGAACTCGCCAGCCCGGAAGCGCGCCGGATGGGCTTCGGCGCCTACAGCTGACCGCCCCGGCTACGCGTCCAGGCCGAGGGCGGCCATCCGCTTGGTGTGCGCGTCGGTGATGCGCGCGAACAGGCGGCCGATCTCGCCGAGTTGGCTTCCGTCCTCGGCGATGGGCCGGACCTCTCGCTTCGCTGCCGCGTCGGGGGCGGCGACCTGCCCTGCCAGCAGATGCAACAGGGGGTCCCGCTGGGCGGCGACCCGCTGCGCCTGGCCCAGCGCCTCGCCGACCAGACGCCGGGCCCACAGCGCCAGCCGCCCGGGAAGCGTGTGATCGACCTCGATGGCCTGCCGCACGCGCTCGACGGCGAACTCGGCATGGCCGGTGTCGGCGAGTACCTCCAGCACCAGTTCGCGGTTCCGCGGATCGAGGAACTCGGCGATCGCCCCGTAGAAGTCCGCCGCCAGGCCGTCGCCGACGTACGCCTTGACCAGTCCCTCGAGCCAGTCTCCCGGCGCGGTCTGGGCATGGAAGGCGTCCAGCGGCCCGGCGAACGGGCGCATCGCCTGTTCCGGATCCGTGCCGAGTTCCCGCAGCCGGTTCCACAGCAGTTCGAAATGGGAGAACTCCGCCACCGCCATCCGGCCGAGCGCCGCCTTGTCGGCAATCGACGGCGCGAGCGCGGCGTCGTCGGAGAGCCGGAAGAACGCGACGAGTTCGGCGTAGGCGAGCAGCCCGAGCAGATCCCGTACGGCCGCCAGGTAGTCCTCGCCGTCCTGGCCAACGGTTCGCGGCGCCTCGCTCACGTGATGCAGTGTAAGGCGGTCCTGCGGGCCCGGCGGGACACGCCCCGCCGCGACAGGGGTTACCCGGGCGCACTCCCGCAGCTTTCGGTACAGTGTGCTGCGGATCGTGATCGGAATGTGGTAGCCGCAGGCTGCGTTGGGAATAACAGGACACCGGATCAGTCCGGGGCTGGTTGAGCCGCCCTGGCCCGCTTTTGCGGAGTTGTGACGGTGTCACACCCAGACCGCGCCCCAGGCGTGCTGTGCCTGGATGAGGATAGCGGCCGCGGTCACGGCAATGGAGGCTGAACGCCCTGACAACCGAGACATTGACAAACCAACCAACGGACGAATCACCAGGCATTTCTGGTAACCCGCTCGGACCTGCCTTCGCCGAACTCGGCACCTCGGAGGCCATCTGCGCCGCCCTCCGCGCGGCCGGGATCGAGCGGGCCTTTCCCATCCAGGCCCTCACCCTGCCGATCGCGCTCGGCGGGCACGACATCATCGGCCAGGCCAGGACCGGCACCGGGAAGACGCTCGCGTTCGGCGTCCCGGTGCTGCAGCGGCTGGACCTCAGCCACCGCGGGCGCGGCGATGTGCCGCAGGCTCTGGTCGTGCTCCCGACCCGGGAGCTGGCCAGCCAGGTCACCGAAGACCTGAAGGCCGCGGGAGTGAATCTTGAGGCCGACGGCAGCCGCGGTGCGCGGGTGCTCACCGTCTACGGGGGCCGTGCTTACGAGCCGCAGATCGAGGCGCTGCGCTCCGGCGTTGACGTCGTCGTCGGCACCCCCGGCCGGCTCCTCGACCTGGCCCGCCAGCGCCATCTGGACCTGTCCGGAGTCCGGACTCTCGTCCTCGACGAGGCGGACAAGATGCTCGACCTCGGCTTCCTGCCGGACGTCGAGCGGATCTTGCAACTGACCCCGGACATCCGCCAGACCATGCTGTTCTCGGCGACGATGCCCGCCGCGGTGGTCACGCTGGCCCGGCGGTACCTCCGCCAGCCCACCCATGTCCGCGCGGAGCACCTCGGTGAGCCGGAAACCGTCCCCAGCACCGAGCAGCACGTCTACCGCGCACATCATCTCGACAAGATCGAGATCCTGGCACGGGTGCTCCAGGCCGAAGACCGGGGCCTGACGATGGTGTTCTGCCAGACGAAGCGCGCGGCCGATCAGGTTGCCACGGCTCTTGAGCGGCGCGGGTTCGCCGCCGCCGCGGTGCACGGAGACCTGGGCCAGGGCCAGCGCGAGCGCGCACTGCGGGCGTTCCGCAACGGCAAGGTCGACGTGCTCGTCGCCACCGAAGTGGCCGCGCGCGGGCTGGACGTCGTCGATGTGACGCACGTGGTGAACTACGAATGCCCCGAGGACGAGAAGGCGTATCTGCACCGGATCGGCCGCACCGGCCGGGCCGGGCGGGACGGCGTCGCGGTCACCTTGGTGGACTGGCAGGACATGCAGCGCTGGAAGCTGATCAACGCGGCGCTGGGGCTGGAACTTCCGGACCCGCCGGAGACGTACTCGACCTCGGAGGCCCTGTTCACCGAGCTGCGGATCCCGCAGTCTGCCACCGGTGAGCTGCCGCGCGCGAAGCGGGCACGGGCCGGGCTCGAGGCCGAAGAGGTCGAGGACATCGGCGAGACCGGCCGCGCCCGGTCTCCGCGGGAGCGCCAGCGGGAACCAGCACGGCGGGAACCGGCACGTCGCCGTCTGCGGCGCCGCACCCGGTCCGGCAAGCCGGTATCCGGCGGATCCGGCCCCCGTGCGGGCGGTGCGGCAACGGAGGGGGCCGGAACGTCCCGCTCGGGCGGGCCGCGGCCATCCGGAGGCGGGCGGACCGCGGCACGGCCGGACCAGACGGCCAGCGGCGCGGCCGAGCCGGCCGACGGGGCCCGGGCAGACGGAGCCCGGACCGACGGCGCCCCGGTACGGCGGCGCCGACGGCGGCGCCGTTCGCGCTGAGCCGATGCCCGCGCGGGGCCTCCCGGTCGGCCGGTGCCGGGGGTAGGGTTGCACGCCGGGAGGGCAACCCAGCGAGCGAGGTGACATCCGCCGTGAGCACGCCGCGGTTCCTTGAGCTGCCCGACGGGGTTCGGCGGCGCACCCTGGAGACACGGCGGGGCCCATTCGCCACGCTCGAGGCCCTGCCCGGCAGCGGCGTGTGCGAACGCCTCCCGGCGGTACTCGTGCCGGGATTCACCGGGAGCAAGGAAGACTTCCTGGCGGTGATGCAGCCGCTGGCCGCGGCCGGCCGCAGAGTCGTCGCCATCGACATGCGGGGCCAGTACGAGTCGCCTGGCCCGGACGACCCGTCCGCCTACTCCCTGAGCACGCTCGGCGCGGACGTCCGCGCCGCCGCGGAGGCGGTGGGCCGGGCTAAGCGCGTGCACCTCGTCGGCCATTCGTTCGGCGGGCTGACCGCACGCGAGGCGGTGCTGACCGGGATGCCGCGGCTCGCCTCGCTCACGCTGATGGGCTCCGGGCCGGCCGGCATCACCGGTTCCCGCGCGATGGACGTGACGGTGCTGCTGGCCGCGATGGCGCAGATCGGCGTGCGGCGGCTGTGGGACGAGTCGCTCGGGCCGCAGCACCAGGCCGACGGCACGCCGCCGAATGTCGCCGCGTTCCTGCGCACCCGGATGCTGCGCAACTCCCCCACCGGCCTGCGGGTGATGGCGGAGGAACTGCTGTCCTGCCCGGACCGCGTGGCCGACCTCGCGCGTGCCGTGCATGCGCCGGTGCTCGTGGTCTACGGCGAGGAGGACGACACCTGGGACCCTGCGGTGCAGGAGGAGATGGCGAAACGGCTGGGCGCGCGACGGGTCTGTATCCCGGCCGCCGCGCACTCGCCCGCGGTGGAGGCGCCCGACACGACGGCGAGCACGCTCACCTCGTTCTGGAACGCGGCCGAGACCAAGCAGCCGGCCGCCGAGCCAGCCGTCGCCGACTGACGCGTCAGCCGTAACCCGGCTGCGGCTCGCCGCCCGCCGGGCTGCGACCCGGGGCTGCGAGGCCGTCCCAGGGGTTCCGCCGCACCGCGGCCGCCGCTCCCTCCGGGCAGTGCCGCACGTAGTCGCACCAGCCACAGGCCGGTCGCGGGTTCGGCGGGAAGACCTCGTCATACCGGTCCGCGGGCAGCCCCGCCCGGAATTGCTCATCCGCGGCGGCGCACTCGGCCCCGATCTCCTCGGCGCGGCGCAGCTGCCGCATCAGCGCCTCGTCCGAATGCTCCCACGCCGCGACCCGCCCGCTCGGCAGGTGGTGAAGCTCAACCCGGCGGCAGCGGCGCCGCATCACCCGCTCCGCGGCGAGCGCGTAGAGCGCGAGCGGCAGCGACGAGCGCGCGTCATCGGTGCTGAGCACGTGCCGGCCGGTCTTGTAGTCGACGACCACCAACTCGGTCCCGTCGCCGGCGTCCTGGGCTGGCCGTTCGTCCAGCCGGTCGATCCGGCCGGATACCGCGATCTTGTCGGTCCGTGTCGCGACCGTGCGCTCCACCCCGAGCGGGTCGTCCGCCGGGTCGAGCGGGGACACGTAGGCCTCCACCATCCGCCGCGCATCGTCGCGGTACCACGCGGACTGCTCGGCGCCCGCGAAGCCCTCCCCGATCCAGCCCGCCTCCAGCAGATCGCCCGCCGCCTGCACGGTCCGTTCCTCAACCGGCAGCCGCCACCAGTTCGCCAGCGCGTTGTGCACGCTCGCGCCGAGGCTGTTGTGCGCCCACGGCGGGCCCTTCGGCGGCGGCGGCCGGTCCAGGTACGTCATCCGGTACCGGCGGGGGCAGTCCAGCCACGCGCTCAGCCGGGAGGGGGTGCAGCGGTACAGCCGGGCCGGCATCGCCTCGAAACCAAGCTGGACGCCCTGGGGATTGGCAGCGGGCATGATCCCATCCTGTCCGCCCGGTGGCCGCCGGACAAACACCCGCAACCGGGATGTCATGCCCGTTGTCCCCGCCCGGGCCGTCTCCCCCGGCGGTCTCCCGGCCTCGCGGTCAGGTGGCTCCGGCGGCGAGCGCCTCCGGCCCGCGGGCGACCCAGGCGTCGAAACGCCGCTCCTCTGCCGCGACGGTGGTTTCCTCGCCATGGCCGGGCAGCACCCGCGTCTCGCCGGGAAGGGTGAGCAGGTTCTCGCCGATCGAATTGAGCTGGCTGGTGAAGTCGGGGTACCCGCCGCCATGCGGGCCGGGCCGTCCCTTCAGCAGCGTGTCGCCGGAGAACACCACGCCCAGTTCCTCGCAGTACAGGCATACCGAGCCCGGGCTGTGGCCGGGGGTGTCCAGGATCTCCAGATGCACCCCGGCGACCTCGAATACGCCGCCTTCCTCCATCTCGATCTCCGGCTCCTGATCGGAATGAGCGTCGCGCCACTCGGGCCGGTCCTTCGGATGCAGCGCGACCGGCGCCTCATCCCGCGCCGCGACCTCCAGCGCCGCGGCGATGTGGTCGGCGTGCCCGTGGGTGGCGATCACCGCCAGCACCTCGCGTCCACCGACCGCGTCCAGCACGGCGGCGGCATCGTGCGCGGGGTCGATGACGATGACCTCATCGTCGTCGCCGATGATCCACGTGTTGTTTTCGACATCATGTGCGGCGCCGTCCACGGTCAGCATCCCCGACGAGACGACGTTTTCGATCCGGGCGGTGTCAGTCACACGTCAAGTCGTAGCATGCGGCCGGCGGCGACCGTGACTCATCCGGTGATCGCGGCGGCGCCAGTCGCCTGCGCCACGATCCGGTCGAAGGCGTCCGGAGCCGTGGTCTCGCAGCCGAGCCGGTGGCCGGTCAGGCTGCCGTGGTCATCGCTCGAGCCCAGGACCGCGACGCCGAGACGGCCGGCGATCTCACCCAGCTTCAGCCGTTGCGGCGGTGTCTGGTCGGGGTGGTTGACTTCGACGCCGGCGAGACCCGCCGCTGCCAGCCTTGTGATCTGTTCCTCCGGCACCTTCCACCCCCGCTCGCCCGCCCACGGGTGCGCCAGCGCCGGGACCCCGCCGGCTGCCCGCACCAGGCTGATCGCCCGCACCGGTTCCGGGGCGTAGCGGGGCACGTAGGCGCGGCCGCCGGGGGCAAGCCAGTCGGGGGTGAAGGCGTCCGCCGGACGGCCGATCACCCCGGCCGCCACCATGGCGCGTGCGATGTGCGGCCGGCCGACGGTGCCGCCGGCGGCCATGGCGGCCACCTGGTCCCAGCTGACGCCCGTTCCCAGTTCCGCCAGCCGCTGCACCATCCGCTGGGCGCGGTGCAGCCGGGAATCGCGGATCTTGGCGCACTCCGCCGCCAGGTCCGGTTCCGACTGGTCGAACAGGTACGCCAGCATGTGCACGCTGTGCTCGCCGCCGTCGCTGTCGCTCAGGCGGCAGGAGAGCTCCATTCCCGGGACGAGGGTCTGGCCCGGCC
This sequence comes from Streptosporangiaceae bacterium, assembly GCA_051986485.1. Taxonomy (GTDB): domain Bacteria; phylum Actinomycetota; class Actinomycetes; order Streptosporangiales; family Streptosporangiaceae; genus JBPYFL01. The sequence continues at coordinate 86,591 of JBPYFL010000061.1, forward strand.
CGAGGGCGCCCGCGGCCGCGGCGATGCCGTCGCTGGTGTCATGGTCGGTCAGCGCGATCACGTCCAGGCCGGCCTCGCGCGCGCGGCGCATCACCTCGGCCGGTGGGTCCGTCCCGTCCGACGCGCTGCTGTGCGAGTGCATGTCGATCCGCACGCCAGCCTCGTTCCGCACCGCAGCATCGCTTCTCACCGCAGCCTCGTTCCTCACGGCAGCCGCGGGGAGAGCGCGCCGAAGGGGAGGTCGAGATGCGGCCCCGGGTCCCGCAGGTCGCGGAGCATCAGCGGTTCGACCAGCAACAGCCCGGCCGTGTCGGGCCACAGCACCAGCCACAGCCAGTTGGCCATCGCCTCACCGGCGAACACGGCACGGTCCGGGGCGTCGACCGTCCACAGCGGGAACTCGCGGCCGGCGAACCGCACGCGGGCGTCCGGCGGCGCGGCCGCGAATCCGTCTCCGGGATCGGGCCCGGTCAGGCCCGCCAGGTTGGCGCCGAGGCCGACTCCCGGTTCCTCGGCGATGATGAGCATGTCGCCCAGGCCTCCCACCGGGTTCGGGCCGGACAGCGCCACCACGCACGCCCGCAACCCGCTGCGCTCATCGCCCGCCCCGGCGAAACCCGTCACCAGCCATCCGGCCGGCAGCGGCCACGGCACCCACACCGGCACGGCGGCGGTGCGGAGCAGGCCCAGCAGGCCGTCCCGCGATGGGCTGCGCACCGGGTACAGCGGCATCACCTCGCCGTGCGCGTCGCAGCGCCAGGCGCTGGACCAGGGGCCAGGCTCGTGGACGTCGGCACCGCAGCGCGGGCACCTCTTCATGACCACAAACCGTGACCGCGCCAGGTGGCGGCGTCAAGTACCGAATGTCCTTAAATGCCGCCCGGAATGCCGCCGGCCGGTGACCGGACGCCTTCCGGTGTCACCAGGTCACCGACATGTTGCGGTATGAGACGGGGTACCAGCCGCCGGTCATGATCCCGGCCGCGCCGTGGGTGTAGTTCGGATCGTTGTCGGTGGCCTGGCCCACCTGTTGCCCGTTGACGGACATGGTGAGCGCGGAACCGTTCATCTTCAGCGACAGCGTGTGCCACGTCCCGGGGGCCGGCACCGCGGCCTTGCCGGAGGCGAGTGTCCCGGTGCAACCGCAGACGCTGTTCTTCCACAGCCACCACTCGCCATCGGCCCGGAGGGTCAGCTCATAGCCACGGAATTCCTGCGGCTGGCCGCCGGGAGCCTGGTCGGAGAACCGGCCGATAATCCCCGCGGTCTGGCCGGCGTCGCTGCCGGTGAACATCACGTCACCGGTGACCGTGTACCCGCCGCTCCAGTCGTCGCCCAGCACCGCGTACGGGTTGCTCGTGCTGTTGACGGGATACCACCGGGTCGGCACCCCGATCGCCTTCTGTTGCACGCAGTCCTGCGCCGGGCTGCCGTCGCCGCACGGCCCGTACTCGTAGGCGCCCTCCTGGGCAGCCAGCAGCGCGGGTTCCTCGCTGCCATCCCCGCTGCTGCCCGCCTGCTCCGGGAGCAGGCCGCTGGTCTGGTGCATGTAGTCGGGCCCTGGGGACGACGCCCAGCTCCTGCCCTGGCCGCCGGCGGTGGTGAACGTCACGACGTAGCCGCGCGGGATGGTGTAGGTGAAGGTCCCGCCGGACGGGTGCACGTCCGGCTCTTGGTACATGTAGTCGGTCTGGCTGGTGCTCCAGATGTTGCTTGCCCACACATGCACGTCGCTGGCGGGCAGCCCGCCGGTGACGTGCACGGTGACCGTCTGGGACGGCTGCGACGACGGAGCCTCGGTCGATTCCGCCACCATCGACCAGTTGGAGTGGTCCGGCGCCTGGTAGGTGTTGTAGGAGCCGCCGCCGGCCAGCGACTTGTTGGCGCCGCCGACGTGCAGCCAGCCCTGCTGGACGAACTGGGTGGTCTGGGCCATCGCCCACGTCATCCGGTTCACCGTGTAGTTCCCGCTCCACGGCTGGTCGGCGGTGATCAGCCCCTCATTCTCGTAGTTCAGGCCCGGGGGCATCGAGTCGATCAGCGGCCACAACAGGTACCCGGTGATGCTGGCCTGGTTGTAGCCGTTGTTGATGGTCCGTGCCATCGCCGGGGCGCCGGCGTTAGCGTCCATGCCGCCGACTTCGGATTCCCACAGCGGCCTGCCGATCGACCTGGCTGTCGGGGTCGCATAGCAGGTGTAGCCGGTGGTCGGGTAGCCGCAGGTGTCATGGCCGCCGACCACGCTGATCGCGTTCTTCAGCTGCGGGTTGCTGGACATGTCATTGGCGATCTGCCACGGGTCGCTCGCGTTGTAGTAGTAGGGCTGCATGCGCTGCGCCGTGGCGTTGCCCTTCATCGCGGCATTAGCGGCGTTGGTGTTGCCGACGGACGCGCCGTCTGCGGCCACGATCTGGGTCGAGGTGTAGCCGGCCGCGTCGAGGGCGTTGCGCAGGCTGATGAACCACTGCCCGCCCGAGGGGTAGTTCCGCTCGTTCCAGCCGCCGAGGTAGCTGATCGTCAGCCCGTGGCTGCGGGCGCAGCCCAGCCAGTCCAGCAGGTAATTGATGTCGCTCTGGGTCCAGGTGCCGGTCCAGCCCGGTGCCGCCCACTGCAGCCCGTACAGCTTGATGCCCGGGTTGCGCGCCACCGCCTGCTCGGCCATCCACCACTCGTACCCGCCGTTGCAGTCGAGGGCGCCCTGGGTGTGCTCGTGCGAGGGTTCGGCGCCGTCGGTGGAGTTTGCGTCCCCGCCGATCTCCAGCTTCAGCAGCTGATTCTGCGCCCCCATGTGCGGCGTGAACAAGTAGTCCAGGATCTGCGACCGCTCCGGCTCCGGGTAGTCGATCAGCAGCCGCGAGTTGGCCCCGCCCGCGCTGATCGCGCCGACCCCGTCATAGGCCGGGCCGGGCTGCGATCCGTCGACGGTGATACCGGTGGCTGGTGCGGCCGACGGGGCGGCCGGCGCCGCCGATGCCGCCGTGGCCCCCGCTAGGCCCGCGGCCGCCGAGATCAGGATCACCGATACCACGACCGGAACCGGCGCCGGCCGCTTCCGCATCCTTTGCCGCCGTTGCCGCCGGTTCATTCCCACCGCCCTATCGAAAGACCCAGCGAGCCGCGCCCGCTGAGCCCGAGACCGTCGCTACATACCTGGGACCATCGCTGCCGTTATGCTTGCGCCGATTTTCCCGACGCGCGAGACCATTTGCAAAGGTTTACCCGGGATTCGCCTGCCGGACGGTTCCGGCCCGCCCGCTGCCCCATTTCGGGCACGCAGGAAGCAGGCCTGCACGGGGGACGACGCGCCGCGGCCACCGCCGGGCAAATGCTTCAAAAGGTCCGGGTAATGCCCGCATGGACGGCGAGCCGCTTTACGGCGGCACCCCGGAGGGCAATCGATGCTAAATCGATAAATAAATGTATTCGCAGCTCAAGAATTAGCTGCACCACAGATTAGTTTCATATACCGGTAGCTCCGGTCCGTTTACTGACGGGCAGGACGCTGGCAATGGTGCCGGTCCGGCGGCGGTGATGGCGGGGTCTTGCCGGGTCCGGCGATACTGGCGGCATGCCTGGTGGAGGAGTTCCGTGCGTCGGCGCGGTGATCAAGGACACCGCTGGCCGGCTCCTGTTGATCCGACGCGGCCATCCGCCCGGCGCCGGGCTGTGGTCGCTGCCCGGTGGGCGGGTTGAACCGGGCGAGACGGACCAGCAGGCGGTGGCCCGCGAGGTCGGTGAGGAGACGGGACTGTCGGTCACACCGGGACAGCTGATCGGCTCGGTGACGCGGCCCGGGCCGGACGGAGCGGTCTTCGACATCAATGACTACGCCGCGTCCGTCACCGGCGGTGAGCTCGCCGCCGGTGACGACGCAGCCGATGCCCGCTGGGTTTGGCCGTCGGAGTTCGCAGCGCTCCCGCTGACGGCCGGCCTCGCCGCCGCGCTCGCCGAGTGGGGCGTGCTGGACCGCAGCCCGGAGGGATAATCCGGCGAGCTTCGACGCGGTGGCCGCGATCTGCCGCAGCTCGACGGCGCCGATCCGGTCGAGGAAGTGCTCGCGGATGCAGCGGTGATAGGTGGGCGTTGCGTCGGCCAGGCGTTTGCCGCCCGCGGGAGTCAGTACGGCGAACAGGCCACGCGCGTCATTCGCGCACGCATTCCTGGCCACCAGGCCGTCGCGCTCCAGACGGTCAACCAGGCGGGTGAGCCCGCTGCGGGACAGCAGGACGCCGACCGCGAGGTCGTTCATCCGCAGCCGGTGCTGCGGGGCCTCCGCAAGCTGCTGCAGCACGTCGAACGAAGCCAGCGGCAAGTCGTGGGCGGCCAGCAGAGCATTCTCCAGTCGCCGCATGATCGTCAGCTGCACCCGCTGCAGGCCGCGCCATACCGCGAGATCTTCCGGCGTAATCGCGTCTGTGACCGCGCTCACACCACCCATGCTAAAGGGTCCCGCGCGTCCGGCCTGAGGACAGCGGGCAATCACCACGCCCCCCGCGGGCACCCGGCGAACCACGGCCGAAGCTGCGGCGTTAACCCGGAAGACACCGCCGCGTAGCCCGGGCGACAGCTACGATTGGTCCAGTCCGGGCCCGGCCTGGCCCGAGGCCGCACCAGTCGGCACCAGGCCGCACCAGCCGGATACACGGCGCATTCACCTGATCGCAGCGGATCTTGCTGCGTCGGACCCCCTACCCGTACGCGGGCGAACCCCCGGCACAGCAGCGGGCAGTCGGCCGCCTCCCCCGGAGCGATCACCGGTATTGAGTACCCGTATCGGCGCACCTGCGACAGCCCCGTCACAGCAGGCGCCGGCGAGTGGACGTGCTGCGCGACGCCGCTGGGCGGCCCTGCTGGCCGTCGGATGGCTCGGGCAGGCTGCCTTCCGGATCTGGCTGACGCGGCACCAGGCGATACCGTCCGAGCTGCCGGACGCGACCGGGTACCTGATCGCGGGGCGATCGTTGAGTGGCGGGCTCGGCGGGCACTTCGTCGCATCCGACCCGGAGTACCAGGGTGGCTATCCGCTGCTGCTGACGCCCGCGTTCTGGCTGAGCACGAACCCGGTGGTGATCTACCGGCTCGTGATGATCATCAATGGCCTGGTGAACGCGCTGGTACTGCCCCTCGCGTTTGCGGCGCTGCGGCAGATGGGCCTGGCCCGCCGGCCGGCCTTCGCGATTGGCTGCCTGGCGGCCCTGCTCCCGGCAGTGATCTTCTACAGCCAGTTCCCGCTGGCCGACACCGTGCTTCCGGTGGTGGTGCTCGGCTGGCTGCTCCTGCTGCACCGCTGGCTGGCAGCCGGGACCGGCCGCGATGGGCTCTGGTACGGCATCTTCGCGAGCCTCGCCGCGGCATACGCGTACGCCGTGCACGGCCGGGGTGCGGTCATCGCCGGGCTGCAGCTTGCCGTTCTGGTCGTCGCCGCTGTGCGCCGGTGGGTGCCGCGCCGTGACGCGGTTGTCTGCGGCGCCATCCTCGCCGTCGCCGCCGGCCTCGCGGCGGAGCTCAACGTGATCCTGCTGCGGCGTAACTACCCATCGGGAGCGCTGCCCGTGGGCCGGACGCTGATCGCCCATCTCGGCAGCCTCAGCGGCCTGCTGACGACAGCTGAGTGGACCGCCGGAAAGCTCTGGTACCAGATCGCCGCGACCGGGGGCGTTGCGGCACTTGGCCTGGCCGGCCTCGCCGTCACCACGGTGCGAACGGACGCCGCGAGGGCCGACCGGGTCGTCGCGGCGGTCGTCCTGGCCGCGACCCTGGGCATCGGCATCGCGTTTTCCGCGGCCATGCCGGACCTGCGACGAGTCGACACGTGGGTGAATGGGCGGTATCTCGCGACGCTGGCGCCGGTGTTGGTCCTCGCGGGCGCGGCGATGCTGGCCAAGCTCGGGCCGCGGATCCTCGTCCGGTATTTCGCCGCCGCGGTCGTGCTCACGGCGGTTCTGACGGAGATCGTGGTCGCGGGCGCGGGCACTCGGCTGAGGCGGAACTGGTTCAGCGCCGATTCGTTTCCCGAGATCTCGTTCCTCACCCAGAGCTGGACGTCGCTGCATGTGATCCGCGCCGCGGCGATCGCGATCGCGATCCTCGCCTGCTGCTGCCTGGCCGTGGCGGCAGGCCGGGCAGGCCGGGCCGTCGCCTTGTCCGGGGCGGTTGTCCTGGCCGTGGCGGCGATGACCGCCATCACGGCCCACATCACCGACCCGTCGCAGCGGGCGGGCCCAGAACTCCAAGCGGCAAGCCTGGCCAAAGTCCTCCGGCCGCCCGGAGGCGTGTTCCTGGACAAGCGGCTGGGCTGGCATCTGTGGGTGCTGGAGCAGTACGAGGTCAGCTGGGCCAAGGTCGGCTCCGGAAAGGTGGATGTCCGTCACGCGCGCACCCTGCCGGCACCCACCGCCGTGCTGGCGTGGCAGGGCGGATCCGCGCGGATGAGCTGGCCGGCCGCTTCCCCCGGCTGGCGGGTCACAGCCTCCGACCGCGCCCTCGGCTGGGTCGAATGGCAGCGGATCCCCGTCACTGGCGCCTCCGGCGCCGCCGCCTCCCCGCCGGGCTGAGCCGCCTGCATCGCGGCCGGCATGCCGCGAGGAAGCCCGGCTCGACCCCGGCGGCGCTAAGGTAACGCCATGCGCATTCCGGACAAGGTGCTCGAAATCGGAGCGTGGACGCTTGAGAGCGGCCACCGCGCCCTCCTGACGATCAGCGGCGGCAGGTTCCCCCGCACCGTGGCCGGAATGCAGCCGGTCGAACTGCACACGATCGGCCGGAAGACCGGTCAGCGACGGTCCACGATGCTCACCGCACCGATTTGCCAGGAGCAGCGGATCATCCTGGTCGCCTCGAAGGGCGGCCACCAGGACCATCCCTCGTGGTACAAGAACCTCGCCGCGAATCCCGAGGTCGAACTCACCGTTAACAGCCGCACCCGGGCCATGCTCGCCCGCACGGCCTCCCGGGAGGAAAAATCGCAGCTCTGGCCGACGATTGTGGCCGCGTACAAGGGCTACGAGGGCTACCAGCGCAACACCGACCGCGACATCCCGGTGGTGATCTGCGAGCCGGCCGCTTCGCGCGGGTGAGCGGCCGCCGCGGTTGACCTACTGAAACCGCACCTCAGCGGCCAGATTACTGGTCGGCGCCGTGCTCCCGTGGGAAGCCATCGGTGCTGTCGCCGTAGCATGAGGGCATGACCTCCCCGCCTACTGTCGAGCAGGTGACGCAGGCGCTGGCCGGCGTCCAGGATCCGGAGATCCACCAGCCGATCACCGAGCTGAACATGGTCAAGAACGTCGACATCTCCCCGGACGGGTCGGTCCGGGTCGATGTGTGGCTCACCGTGGCCGGCTGTCCGCTGCGCGACACCATCACCCGGGACGTCACCGGCGCCGTCGAGAAGCTTCCCGGCGTCTCGCGGGTGCGCGTCGAGCTTGACGTGATGAGCGACGAGCAGCGGCGCGAACTGCAGAACAAGCTGCGCGGCGGCCGGCCCGAGCCGGAGATCCCGTTCTCCAAGCCTTCCTCGCTCACCCGGGTCTACGCGGTCGCCAGCGGCAAGGGCGGCGTCGGTAAGTCGTCGGTGACGGTGAACCTGGCCGCCGCGATGGCCGCGGCCGGCCAGACGGTCGGCGTGATCGATGCCGACATCTACGGCCACTCGGTTCCGCGGATGCTCGGTGTCACCGGGCACCCGACCCAGGTCGAGAAGATGATCATGCCGCCGACCGCGCACGACGTGCGGGTCATCTCGATCGGCATGTTCACCGCGGGAAACTCCCCGGTGGTCTGGCGGGGCCCGATGCTGCACCGCGCGCTGCAGCAGTTCCTCGCCGACGTCTACTGGGGCGATCTGGACGTTCTGCTGATGGACCTGCCGCCCGGCACCGGCGATATCGCGATCTCGGTCGCCCAGCTCCTGCCGGGCGCGGAACTGCTCGTGGTGACCACGCCACAGCTGGCCGCCGCCGAGGTCGCGGAACGGGCCGGGGCGGTCTCGCTGCAGACGCACCAGCGCATAACGGGCGTTATCGAGAACATGTCCTATCTGCCCTGCCCGCACTGCGGCGAGCCGGTCGACGTGTTCGGTTCCGGCGGCGGCGAGGCGGTGTCCACCGCGCTGACCCGCATCACCGGCGCGGAGGTACCGCTGCTCGGCCAGGTGCCGATCGACGTGGGCCTGCGCGAGGGCGGTGACGCGGGGGTCCCGCTGGTGCTCAGCAACCCGGACGCGCCGGCGTCCGCCACACTGCGCGACATCGCCGGGGTTCTCGGCGGCCGGGCGCGCGGTCTCGCCGGGCGCCAGCTCGGCCTCAGCCCGGTCTGAACGCCACCCCGGACCGGCAGCCGAGCGCAGTTAGAACCGGGAGCCTCGCAGGCGACTCCGTCCGGTCACCGTGTCAGGTGGCCTCCGCGTCATACGGCGGCCGTTCGCCGGGCGACAGTGTCGGCGCGGCCGCAGCCCCATCACCGTTCACGTGGTGCGCCGCGGCCGGGTCTTCGCCGTCGACCGTGTCGAACAGCTGACGCCGGACGAAGTTCTTCGGGTTCAGGTCGGTGATCTCGAAGTCGGAGAACTCCGGTCCGAGACCCTCCCGCAGGTCCGCCTTGGCTCCCTCCGCCAGCCGGCGCAGTTCGCGAAGGGTACCTCCCACCTGCTTCGCGATCTTGGGTAGCTCGTTGGGTCCGAAGATCACCAATGCGATCGCGGCAAGAGCGAGAAGCTTCCAGATTGACAGGTCGAACACGCAGAACTCCCACTCTGGCGGCAGCCCCGGCCGCCGCGTCCGGCGCTTCCAATGTAAACCCCAGCGCCGACACACCGTCCACTCGGCGCGGCCCGGGCGCCGGGATCTCCTAGGAGGAGGGCGCGGAACCCAGGACCAGGACGGTGTCGTGCCGGGCACCGCCCCGCAGGTACGTGAGCCGCACCTTGTCGCCGGGCCGGTGGCTCCGGATTCCCGCGATCAGGTCGTCCATGCTGTGCACCGGCTGGCCGTCCAGGGCCACGATGACGTCACCGGGCTCCAGGCCCGCCCTGGCGGCAGGCCCGCCCGGCGCTATCGACGGCTGGCCGCCGCCCTGGGACGGCGAGATCTTGGCGCCGTCTCCGGTGTAGTCACTGATCAGCACGGCGCCGATGACAGGGTGCACCGCCTTCCCCGTCTCGACGAGCTGCTGGATGACGCCGGCGGCCTGATCAACGGGGATCGCGAAGCCCAGGCCGATGCTGCCGCTCTGGCTGGCGCTGCCGAGCGAGCCGCCGCCGAGCGTTGCGATCACCGAGGTGACGCCGATGACCTGGGCCTGGCTGTTGACCAGCGGGCCGCCTGAGTTGCCCGGATTGATCGGCGCGTCGGTCTGGATCGCGTCGATATATGCCTCTGATGACCCTCCGGCCGCACCTTCCTGGTCATTGCCGGCCTGCACGGCCCGGTGCAGGGCGCTCACGATCCCGCTGGTGACGGTCCCGGCCAGCCCGAGCGGCGATCCGACGGCGACAACCGGGTCGCCGACGTCGACACCCGCGGAGTTCCCTAGCTGGACCGGCTGAAGGTCCGGGCCGCCCTCGGGCCGGATCACGGCCAGATCTGAGAACGGGTCGGCGCCCACCAGCTTCGCGGCCACGCTCTGGCCGCCGGAGAAGACGACCTGCAGCGGCGCCGTCTTGTCCTGGCCGTCGAGCGTGACCACGTGGTTGTTGGTGACGATATAGCCGCCGTCGACGACGAATCCCGATCCGGTTCCCTCGCCGTCGTTGACCTTGATCATCACGACGCTGGGAAGCATCCGGGCGGCGATCGCGGCGACCGAACCCGGTGGGCGGTTCGTCTGGGCCGACGGGATCGGCCCGGGGTTGTAGCCCTGGCTCGTGTGCTCAGGCGCGGGGCGGGCTCCGATGTACCCGCCGATCAGGCCGCCGATCAGGCCCGCGACGAGCGCCAGCGCCACCAGGATCCCGGTGCGTGGCCGCACCCGGCGCCGCGGGGCTGTCTCGGGAGCCGCCGGCAGCGGCCACGTCTGCTGGCTGTCGGGCTCAGCGGCGGCAACAGGGGCGTGCCAGGCTTCCGGCGGACCCGGGGCGGGCGCGGACGCACCTGTCTCCTCGCTCATCAGGCGAACACCACCCCCGCGCCGTCCCGTCGCTACCCCGCACGTACCCGCTGGTGGCGCGAGCCGTCAGCCGAACGGATTTGCCCATGAGGCCAGCCTTGCCAACCCCCGGCCGAGCCTTCCCCAGAAGCCCGGTGCGGCGTCATGCGGCAGCGCGTCCACCACGGCATCCACCGTGCCCGCCGGGGCATCGGCGATCACCGTGTACACGTGGCCCCGGCCTGCCCAGGTAAGAAGCTGCTGGGCCGAATCCCGCTGGTAGACGTCATGGCCGGCCACGTCACATTTCTGATACCCCGCCAGCGTGCGGGGAAGCCCGCCGCGCTGGACGAACAGCGACACCCCGGAAAGCCCGTCCGAATATCCGAGCTGGAACACCGGCCCGGATGCCGTGCCGGCCTGCCGAGCCTCGAACAGGGAGAGCCCCGAGGGGAGCCGCTCCGGCAGCGGCCAGCCGCGAGCCCGCAGCGTGGCCAGGTCCGAACCGCTCAGCTCATCGCGCCACGGACGGGCCGCCGCAGCCTGCTCGTCCAGCACGCCGGTGACCGCGGACCGTCCGATGTCCAGGTCGATGAACGCGTCCTCGTTGATCATCCGGGAACGCCGGTCGAACAGCTCACGGCGCAGCGGCACTTTCGTCGCCTCGTCAAGCCAGAACCGTGCGGCGACCGTGCCGTCGCCGCGGCGGGCCTCCACGATCTGGGCGGGACGGCTGCCCGCCGACCCGGTACCGCCCGCCACCACCCGGTAGTTCTGGGCGAGCAGGCTGAGCGCTTCTTCGGTGACCCCGAAAGCGCTACCCGGTTCCTGGATGCCGGGCGTATCCGGAACGTAGGTCGCGGCGGCCGGCTGCGCGCCGGTACCCGCCATCTGGAGCAGCGTTCCGTCGCCCGGCTCGTGTGCCACGTGCACCACCGTCGTGGTGGTTTTCTGCGGACCCCACCAGGAGATCATCTGCACTCCGCGGTACGGCACCGTGCGGCCCGCCGCTGCGGCCTGGCGCAGCAACGTGATGCCCTGATCGGTGCCGGGCCCCGGGCTGCCCCCGGCCGCGGTATGTACCGCCGGCCGGCTCGCAGCTTCCGGCTCGGCGGGCCCGTGGTGCGGCCGCGCGTCCGCCGCCGTTACGACCAGCAGCGCGGGTGTGAGCAACAGCAGCAGCACCACCACCGACGCGATGGCTGGATATCCCTGCCATTCCACGCGGCAGGCGGTTCGTCGGGCGCCCTTGTTCACGGCAGTTGAGACGGGCTCACACCAGAGGGGAGGTAGGTGGCGGCGGGATTGGTGACGGGAACCTCGCCCGTGGTCACCGAGTGCTCGACCGTGAACATGCCCGCCGGCGGCGTGACGTGCGGACCGGGCGCCGGTTCACCGCCGCCCACCAGGAACGAGGCGCCGCCGACGCCCGCCACCAGGACGGAGAACACCCCGGCGACGACGTACGGCGCGCGCCGGTGCCGGGCCCGCGAACCCGCGCCGGCCGGGCCGCGGAACGGGGCGGCGGGCTCGGGGTACATCCGCATCACCGGGCTTGGCTGCCGCGATGACGGCCCCGGGCGTATCGGCACCGGCTCTCCGGGCTCCGCCAGCGCGACCAGACGGCGCGCGAGTTCCGCACCCGCGGCCTCATCGTCAAGATCGCGTATCCGCTGCTTCAGCCGCCGCAGCGCCGACGCCTCGTCCCGGCACGCGGTGCAGTTCGCCAGGTGCGCGAGCACGCGGTCACGCTCGTCGTGGCCGAGTTCGCCGTCAACGAGCGCGGAAAGGCTGGCTCCCGGGTGGCTCATGGTTCCTTGACCTGGCTCGACGGCTGAAGCCTGGGGCTGGTCGCCCGGGGCCGGCGGTGCGCCAGACCCGCCCGCAGCTGCGCCCTGCCCCGGTGGATACGGCTGCGGACCGTCCCGAGCTTCACGCCGAGCGTGGCCGCGATCTCCTCGTATGACAGGCCCTCGATGTCGCAGAGCACGACGGCCGCCCGGTACTCGGGAGCGAGGGCTTCCAGCGCCTCCTGGATGTCGCTGTCGAGGTGACGGTCCTCAAATGCCTGCGCGGGTGTCGGGTCCGCGCCGTGCAGGCGCTGCGCCGCGTCGTCCGCCAGGCCCTCCATCCGGATCCGCTGCCGGCGCCGCGCCATGTCGAGGAACAGGTTGGTGGTGATCCGGTGCAGCCAGCCCTCGAAGGTACCGGGGGTGTACCGGGACAGCGACCGGAAGACCCGGACAAAGACCTCTTGCGTCAGGTCCTCCGCATCGTGCCGGTTGCCGGTGAGCCGGTACGCCAGGCGATAGACCCGGGCCGAGTGGTTGCGGACGACCTCTTCCCAGGTCGGAGGGACCCAGTCCGCGACGGCGGTGCGCGCCTGACCGGACTCTTCGGCACCGGCAGCCTGGTCCACCGCTCCCCCCTCTCCGGAGGTCTGCTCCCTGACACCATCGTGCCCGGTCCGCGGCATTTCACCAACCGGGCCGAGCACTGGCCCGATACGGATAACGACACGGCACGCCGACCGGTTCCCGGGGCTTACCGGGCTCGCGGCGCCGGGCAGATTAGGCTTCCTCCAAGAGCCGCTCCCGGTGAAAGCGGCGGGGACCTCGCCGCCGCACCGCACCCACGCGGGCAGCACCGGGCGGGCACCCGAGGAGGCAGCCATAACCAGTGCAGAGGCCAACCTGGCCTACGTCGAGCAGTTCGTCAGCGAGGACGAACTGCTGCTCGCGGCGCGCCAGAACGCCGCCGAGGTCGGCGGCGCGTCGCCGATCGGCCCCGCGAGCGGCGCGGCGCTGCGGTTCCTCGCCGCCGCCATCGGCGCGAAGGCGGTGGTCGAGATCGGCACTGGCTGCGGCACCTCGGGCCTGTGGCTCCTTCGCGGCATGCGTGGCGACGGCGTCCTGACCAGCGTCGACGTCGAACCCGAGCACCAGGAGCTGGCCCGGGCCACCTTCAAGGAGGCCGGTTTCCCCGGCAACCGGTACCGGCTGATCAGCGGGCGGGCGCTGGACGTGCTGCCCCGGCTCACCGACGAGGCGTACGACATGGTCTTCTGCGACGCCACCAAGCGCGAGTACCCGGACTATCTGGCCGAGGGACTGCGGCTGCTCCGGCTGGGCGGCATCGTCGCGTTCGACAACGCCCTGTGGCACGACCGGGTAGCCGACCCGTCGCAGCGGGACCCGGAGACCGTCGCGATCCGGGAACTGGGCAGGCAGGTGCAGGAGGACGAACGACTGCTGCCGCTGCTGCTGCCGGTAGGTGACGGGCTGCTCGCCGCGATCAAGCGGACGCCGTAGCTAACTCGGCCCGGCGAGCCAGCGCAGCAGCACCCGGGTGCCGAAGCCGGTACCACCCTTGGTCACCTCGCCGTCATCGGCCGCGGCCCGGGCGGGCCCGGCGATGTCGAGGTGCGCCCACCGGCGGGAACCGCAGAACTCACGCAGGAACAGCGCGGCGACGATCGCGCCCGCACCGCCGTAGCTGCGCGTGGCGATGTTGGCGAGGTCGGCCACCTGTGAGTCGAGCGCGTCCCGGTAGTCGCTGGTGATCGGCATCCGCCACAGCCGCTCGCCACTGCGCTCGCCTGCCGCGGCAAGCTCGGCCGCCAGGTCGTCGTCGTCGGCGAACAGCGCGCCCACCTTGGTCCCGAGCGCTATCCGCGCGGCCCCGGTGAGGGTGGCGACGTCCACCATCACGTCCGGGGCCAGCGTGGCGTCCGCGTAGGCGAGCGCGTCAGCCAGTACCAGCCGGCCCTCGGCATCGGTGTTCAGCACCTCGACGGTCCGGCCGCCGTAGTGTGCGATCACGTCGCCGGGCCGCATCGCCGATCCGGACGGCATGTTCTCCGCCGCCGCGACCAGCCCGGTCACCCGCATCGGCACACCGAGCCCGGCTAGCGCCGACAGCACCGCGATGACCACCGCGCCGCCGGCCATGTCCGTTTTCATCAGCTTCATGCCGTCGTTCGGCTTGAGGGACAGCCCCCCGCTGTCGAAGGTGATTCCCTTGCCCACCAGGACGATGTGGGTGCGCCAGCCCTGGGGCTCGTAGGTCAGCTCGATCAGCCGGGGCGGCCGCACCGAACCGGATCCCACCGCGAGGATCCCGCCGAAGCCGCCCGCCTCCAGCTCGTCGCCGCCGCGCACCCGGATCCGCAGGCCGCTACGGGCGGCAACCTCGGCGGCACGGTTCGCCAGCCACTCCGGCGTCTTGACCGCCGACGGGGTGTTGACCAGGTCTCGCGCCAGCGCCACCGCCGTGGCGGTGGCCACCGCGTCCTCGATGGCACGTGCGGCGGCGAGCTGGTCCGCACCGGCCGTTATGGACGATTGCGCGCCGTCGGAGACCAGAAGCGTTACCGCGGCGGGAGGCTTCTCGGCCTCGCCGGGTGCAGCCGACTTCAGCGAGAACCGGTAGGAGGCCAGCAGCAGGCCCTCCGCGAACGCCTGCGTCGCGTCGGCGGGCAAGCCGGCCGTGGCGTCGGCGACCACGCTGGCTCCGCGTTTGACCCGCCGGCCGAGCGCGGCTCCGGCCTGCCGCATCGCCACCACCGAGCCGTCGCCGGTGCCCAGCAGCAACACCCGGGCGAGGCCGGCGCCCAGGTCGGCGGCCACCTCGGTAACCTCACCCGGCGCACCCGACATGTCGTACCGATCCAGCAGGTCACCGGTGCCGGCCGGAAGGAACGAGGCGATCTCCACCCGGCGGCCGGAGTCATTGGCGGCGCCGGAATCCGGCAATGTGCCTGAATCGGCCGGAATCCCTACCGCGACCAGGTCAAAAGGTTTGCCCGCGGCGACCGCAGCCCCGCAGTGGTCCAGAAGCGCGCGCGGCCCGGATGCGGGCGCGGTGCTGACCGAGACGTCGAGCGCCAAGGCTCAGCCGACGCCGACGACAGATCGCAGCGCCTCGCCCAGACGCGTCGCCTCATCCGCGGTGAGCTCGACCACGAGCCGCCCACCGCCCTCCAGGGGGACTCGCATGACAATGCCGCGGCCCTCCTTGGTCACTTCAAGCGGACCGTCGCCTGTCCGCGGCTTCATAGCCGCCATCCTGCCTCCCCTTCCTGCTTGCACCGCGTGAACCTCCGGGCGCCTGCAGCACCGTTGCGGACACCGCGGCGGGGCCGCCCAGCCTGAAACATGTCGATCAGATGTCTCTATTATCCCGTGTCCGGCGGTGGAATGGTAATGATCAGCTTTCCCGCGCGCCGATCCCGGGCGGTTTGCCCGCCGCCGTCCCCGCGACTTTTCCCAACGGCGCGGCGGCGGACCCGCTGAACCCCTGTGCATCACCCGCCCCGGGCGCATCCCCGGTGGCGCATCTCACAACGCACCGGATCAGCGGGGCACCAGGTGATCTACAGTGTTGCCGTGCCTGACGACAGCGTGCGATATGAACTCGACGGCGCGGTGGCCACGATTACGCTGAACCGGCCCGACGCGAGGAACGCCCTCACGACCGACATGAAGGTGTCGCTGCTCGGCACCCTGGAGCGGGCGGCGGCCGACGAGACGGCGCGGGCGATCGTCCTGACCGGGGCTGGCCGCGGCTTCTGCGCGGGCCAGGACATGCGTGAACACGCCGAGCGCCTGGGCAGCAGCGGGCCGTCCGGAGCGAAGGCCCTGGACACGGTGCGGCTGCACTACAACCCGATCGTGAACGCGCTCGTCGCGATGCCGAAGCCGGTGATCGCCGCGGTCAACGGCGTGGCCGCCGGCGCCGGGGCGTCGCTCGCGCTGGCCTGCGATCTGCGGGTGGCGTCGGAGAACGCGAGCATGCTGATGGCCTTCGCGAAGGTGGGGCTCGGCGCGGATTCCGGTGCGTCGTGGACGCTTCAGCGGCTGGCGGGCCGCTCCACAGCGCTGGAGATGCTGATGCTCGCCGAGCCGGTCAGCGCGAACCGGCTGCTCGAGCTGGGGCTGGTGACCTCGGTGGTGTCCGGGGTCAAGCTGATGGACGAGGCCGGGGCGCTGGCGGCCCGGCTCGCCGACGGCCCGACCGCCGCCTACGCCGCGATCAAGGAAGCGGTCACGTTCGCCGCGGCGCACGGCCTGCACGAGGCACTCGCCAAGGAAGCGGACCTGCAGGAGCGGCTGGCGGTGACGGCCGACCACAACGAAGCCACCCAGGCGTTCGCGCGCAAGGAGAAACCCCGCTTCACCGGCCGCTGACCGCTCGATCCCCCCGCTCCCCCGCACCCGCGGCGCCCCGAGGCGCCCCCGGGGCCATCAATTCCATGATCGCGGTGCACAGACTGCAATATTGCATTGCCTGTACCACGATCATGAAGCCGCCTCTGCGGCGGCACCCTTTTAGCGGTGGGCGGCGCGGCGGAAGCAGTCCTTGAGGTGATCATCGACCAAGCCGCAGGCCTGCATGGTCGCGTAGGCCGTGGTCGGCCCGACGAACCGGAATCCGTGCCCTTTCAGTTCGCGGGCGAGGGCGCGTGACCCAGCAGTGGTGGCCGGGATGTCGGCCAGGGTGCGCGGGGGCGGACCGCCGGCGTCGGCGTACTTCCACACCGTGGCCGCGAGGCCGCCCGGCAGGCTGAGCGCGGCACGGGCGTTGGCGATGGCGGCCTCGATCTTGGCCCGGTTGCGGACGATGCCCCGGTCGGCCAGCAGCCGCGCCACGTCGGCCCCGTCATAGCGGGCGACCGCCTCGATTTCGAAGTCGCCGAAGGCGGCACGGAAGTTATCGCGTTTACGGAGGATGGTGAGCCAGGACAGCCCGGATTGGAACGCCTCCAGGCACAGCCGCTCGAAGAGGCCGCCATCGTCGCGGACCGGGCGCCCCCACTCGTCGTCGTGGTACGCGCGGTACTCGGGCGGATTCACGCCCCAGGGGCATCGGAGCCTGCCGTCTGGGCCGGGCTCGGCGGCCCCGTCAGTCACCGGAGCCCTTCGTGTCCTCGCCCGCCTCCGCCGGGTCAGGGTTGGCCACGGTCCCGGCCGGCCCGTCGGGTGACTCTCGCGCCTGGTGTTCCGCTGCTGCCGCCGCCTGCGTCGGTGATGTGTCCTCTGCCGCTGACCGGGTCTCCCCCGGTGACCGGGCCTCGTCCGTTGACCCAGCTTCCGCCGGTGACGCCTCGTGCACCGGTGTGACGGCCTCCACCGGCGTCACCGCGCGCCTGCGGTCGGTCGGGCCTTCCGGCCCGACCGGGCCGACGGGCGACTGCGGGCGGGTCGCGGGGACGACATCCCGGCCGCTGAAACCTTCCACACCGGTGCGCTGGTCGCTGGTTGCCGCGTCCCAGCCGGCGGCCCTGGCCTCCCATCGCGCCGCGCGCACATCCGCGCTCGTCGGGTCCGGCGGGCCCGGCAGCCGGATGTCGCGTTCCGATCGCAGGTCGGCGACCTGCTGTTCGAGGGAAGCGATCCGGACGTCCCGCTGGCTCAATGCCTGGGTGATGCGGTTCAGCGCTTCGTCGGTGACCTGCATGTTGTAGCCCCAGATCGATGTCGGCGGCCGGAGCAGCACCACATCGGTCGCGGCGACGACGCCGAGTTCCAGAGGCGCGTAGTCGCTGGGGAAGTAGGCCATTTCGCCGCCCCTGCCGACGGCGACCACGACGACGCCCACCATGATCACGGCGGCGGCGACAGCCAATACCACTAGCACGTACAAATCGTGCCATGCTCGCTGCGTGGAGTTGCATCTCCGGGGCCGTGTTGTCCCCGACGGACCAGTTATCTGCGCCATCGCCGAGGGACTGGACGCCTCCGCCGCGATGGCCGAGGCCGGCGCCGCCGCTGCCGCGGGAGCGCTGCTGATCGACCTCGGTTGCGTGGGCGCGGACGTGGTGACCGGTGTCCGGAACCGGCAGCCCGGGATGTTCATCTGCGCGGCCGGGCAGGGCGCCGAAGAAGCGGACCTGACCTGGGACGCCGCGGTCGCGGCGCGGACCGGAGCCGGGCTGGTGTGCGGCAGCCTTCAGGCCGCGCTGGCCAGCGACATCAGCCGCGATTCCATCGTGCTCGCCGCCGCTCCCGCGCAGACCGCCCAACTGGCGGCCGATGGCTGGATGGTGCTGGTCAACGCGGATGGAAAAAGGCCGGATGACGCCGCGTCGGTGGCCATCGCCGCGGTGTGCGCGTGGGCGGGCGCCCGCGTGATGCGGGCGCGGAACGTCGCGGCGGTTCGCCAGGCGATCGACATGGTTGAGTCGATCCGCGGTATCCGCCCCCCCGCCCGGTCAACGCGCGGGCTCGCATAACCGCGGCCGCGGCGCTCCGTCCGGCGCTCCGTCAGACGCTCGGTCCGACGCTCCGTCCGGCGCTCGGTCCGACGCTCCGTTCGGGGATCCGTCCGCGGATCCGTCCGGCAGCGGGCCATTGGCTCCGCCCGCCGGGGCGCTGGTGCCCGTCCAGCTCATCCCGCCGCGCGGCCGCTGACGGCCATGGGCTTCCCGGATGATCCGCACCGCATCGTCCGGGTCGTCGGTCACCTGGAACAGGTCGGGGTCGCCCGGCGAGATCATGTCCTCGGCGAGCATCCGGTCGCGGATCCATGAGACCAGGCCGGACCAGTAGGAGGTTCCGATCAGCACGATCGGGAAATGGGTGATCTTGCCGGTCTGCACCAGCGTCAGCGCCTCGAACAGCTCGTCGAGCGTCCCGTAGCCGCCCGGCAGCACGACGAACGCCTGCGAGTACTTGACGAAGACGGTCTTGCGGACGAAGAAGTACCGGAACTCCAGCCCGATGTCGACGTACTCGTTCAGCCCCTGCTCGAACGGCAGTTCGATGCCGAGGCCAACGGAGACGCCGCCGGCGGCGGCAGCGCCCTTGTTCGCGGCTTCCATCACACCGGGGCCGCCGCCGGTGATCACGGCGTAGCCAGCCTCAACGAGCCGGGAGGCGACGCCTTCGGCGAGCCCGTATTCCCCGGAGCCGGCCTTGGCCCGCGACGATCCGAAGACACTGACCGCCGGGCCGAGCTCGGCGAGGAGGCCGAACCCTTCAACGAACTCCGCCTGTATGCGCATCACCCGCCACGGGTCGGTGTGCACCCACTCGGCCGGGCCGCGCCGGTCGAGCAACCGCTGGTCCGTGGTTGTCTGCGGGATCGCCTTGCCACGCAGGGTGGCGGGTCCCTGGCGGCGCACCCGAATGCGCCCCTCCCGATTATTGTTCATGATCTCCAACCGTATTGACGCAGGTGAACTAGTCATGCCCGCGACTGGAGCGGAAACCCAATGTAACCGTGAGCGTGTGATGAATGGTGGGCGACCAGCCGATCCGCCGGCATCGGCGCACGCGGCGCGGCGTGTTCTCAGCCCGCGGCCGGGGAGTCCCGGCCCGCGGCGCGGCGTGTTCTCAGCCGGTGGCGCCGTGCTCGCGGAGGATCTCGTTCATGGTCGCCTTGTTGTGCCGGGTCCCCTCGGGCAGCCGCTTCAGCACCAGCACGCAGGGCATGCCGAACTCCCCGCCGGGGAAGCGCCGCGGGCGGGTGCCGCCGACACATACCGACCACGCCGGGACCTCCCCGCGCGGCAGCTCCTCACCGGTCTCCACATCGATGACGTGGCTCGTCCGGGTGAGAATCGTGCCCGCACCCAGGGTGGCGCCCTGGCGGACGCGGGCACCCTCGACCACCATGCAGCGGGAGAAGATGAACGCGTCGTCCTCGACGACGACCGGGACCGCGTTCGGGGGCTCGAGCACGCCGCCGATGCCGACGCCGCCGGCCAGGTGCACGTTCTTCCCCACCTGGGCGCATGAGCCAACCGTCGCCCAGGTGTCGACCATTGTTCCGGAGCCGATGTAGGCGCCGATGTTGGTAAACGACGGCATCAGCACCGCGCCGGGCGCTATGTATGAGCCCCAGCGGGCGATGGCGCCCGGCACCACCCGGACGCCGTCGAGCCGGGTCTTGAGCGGTATCCGGTCGTGGTACCGGAAATCCCCGAGCTGAACCTGCGACATCCCCAGAACCGCGAAGCTCAGCAGGATCGCCCGCTTGGCGCGCTCGTCGACCACGACGTCCCCGGTGCGCGGATCGACCTGCGCGACCCGGCCCTCACCGGCGTCGAGGGCGTCGACGGCGGCGAGTATTACCGCCCGGGCGGCGGTGTCGTCCGGGGTCAGCTCCCGGCGGCGCTCCCAGAGCTCGTCGATCTCACCGGGCAGCGGGCTCGCGGACGGTGCAGCGGTCTGGTGTGGCGTCTGGCTCATGGCCAGCGAGCCTAGTTCATCGCCGAACCCGCGCCGTGGGCAGAACGGGCGTCACGGTTAGCTGAGGTTTTGCTCAGAGATGACGGGGTTCGCCGTCCGGTGCAGCGTGAGCGAACCCCGTTGCCGGTACGGTCAGATGCTATGCCGACGAGACGAGCAAAACGCCTGGGAATGGCCTTGATCGCCATCCCGGTCGCGCTCGCTCTCGCCGTTGCCGGGTACGTGATTCTGCACCGGACCAAGCCCTATCTGATCGGGCCGGGCTGCCAAGCCAGCGTCTCCGGTCAGTCCGTCCCGTTGGATCCGGAACAGGCGGCGATCGCCGGCACGATCGCCGGCGTCGGCTACCGGAAGGGCATGCCGTCCGGTGCCGTGACCGTCGCGTACGCGACCGCTATGCAGGAGTCGCATCTGCACAACGACCTCTACGGTGACCGCGACTCGGTGGGCGTCTTCCAGCAGCGGCCCTCACAGGGGTGGGGCACCGCCCAGCAGCTTGAGGACCCCGTGTACGCGGCGGGCAAGTTTTTCGACGCCCTGGTGCAGATCCCCGGCTACCTGCAGATGCCGGTGTACACCGCGGCCCAGGAGGTGCAGCACAGCGCAGACGGGGCCGCATACCAGCAGTACCAGCAGTTCGCCACCCTGATGTCGCGGGCGTTCACCGGTCAGGCACCCCGCGCGGTGTGGTGCTGGTACGCACCGTCGCCCAAGGTCACGTCGAATCTCCCGGTGGCACAGCAGGAACTGGCCCGCACGTTCGGGCGGGTCGACGTGAGCAGGGCGCAGAACGATCCCGGCGGCACTGTCGCGCCGTCGGTGTCGGTGCGCGTCGCCAGCGTGGCGGCGGGCTGGTCGGTGGCCGCCTGGTCGGTCGCTCACGCCGAGGAGTACGGGATGCGCTCGGTCCGCTATGCCGGATATGAGTGGCAGGCCGCCGGTGGCACCAGCGGCTGGCAGCAGGTGCCGGGCGGGGTACGGGCCGCTCCGACGGACCGCGTCGACCTGTCCTGAGCGGTTCGTTATCGCCGCACCCACTTCGCCGCCCCGTCACTCACCGGGACCCGTAGAATGCCGGCCTGAGCGCGTTGGCTCCCCGGGGAGCGGCGGCACGATCTTGCCCGCTACCAGCGTGTCCTCGGCGACGGTCACCCGTTCGCCGTTGCGGCGCCGGACGGTCAGGACGCCGTGCTCCCACGCCTCGAGGACGCCGACGACGTCGCTGAACTTCCCGCCGCCGACGCGGCGGCGGAGCGACACCCGATGGCCGGTTTGAGCAGGAGTGATGGAGATCTCATAGCGTGCGTACATACGTGCTTGCCCCCTGACGACACAATCGGCTGAACGGCACGGCGATACTGGGAGCAGGCCCGTGGTCGGTCGTGGCGTGCCCGGAACAGATGCCGTGGCAAGGCCCGGATGAAGAGGAGTTAAAAGGTGACCTACATCATCGCGCAGCCTTGCGTTGATGTGCTCGACAAGTCATGCATAGACGAGTGCCCGGTGGACTGCATCTACGAGGGCAACCGGATGCTCTACATACATCCCGACGAGTGCGTGGACTGCGGCGCCTGCGAACCGGTGTGCCCCGTTGAAGCGATCTTCTACGAAGACGACGTGCCGGACCAGTGGAAGGACTACTACAAGGCGAACGTCGAGTTCTTCGAGGACATCGGCTCGCCGGGCGGCGCGTCCAAGAGCGGCAAGATCGAGAAGGACCACCCGCTGGTCGCCGAACTCCCGCCGCAGGGGGACAGCTGACCCGGGCGGGAACCGCCCCGACCCTGGCCGGACGGCTACCCCGGTTCCCCTGGGACCTGCTCGCCCCCTACCGGGAGAAGGCGCGCGCCCATCCCGGGGGAATCGTCGATCTGTCGATCGGGACCCCGGTGGACCCGGTCCCGGCGGTGGTGCGCGACGCGCTCGCCGCCGGGGCCGATTCTCCGGGCTACCCGCTGACCCATGGGACCCAGCGGCTGCGGGAATCCGCGGCCGGCTGGCTGCAGCGCCGGCACGGTGTGACCGTGCCGCCTTCCGCGGTCCTCCCGGTGATCGGCACCAAGGAACTGGTCGCCTGGCTTCCTACCCTGATGGGCTGCCGGGACGGCGACGTTGTCGCGCACCCGGCGCTCGCCTACCCCACCTATGCTGTCGGGGCGCAGCTTGCCGGTGCGCGGCCGGTGGCGACCGACGCGCTGGTCGCACTCGGCCCGCAGCGGGTACGGCTGCTGTGGCTGAACTCACCCGGCAACCCGACCGGCCGGGTACTGCCGGCCGAGCACCTGCGGAAGGTCGCTCAGTGGGCGCGTGAACGGGGCACCGTCGTGGCCTCCGACGAGTGCTACATCGGCCTCGGATGGGACGCGGAGCCGGTATCGGTCCTGCACCCGGACGTATCCGGCGGCTCACACGACGGGCTGCTCGCCGTCCACTCGCTGTCCAAGCGCTCCAACATGGCGGGCTACCGCGCGGGCTTCGTGACCGGCGACCCGGACCTGATCCAGCAGCTACTGGAGGTCCGCCGGCACGCGGGGATGATGGTTCCCGGCCCGGTGCAGGCGGCGATGGCCGCCGCACTGGACGATGACGAGCACGCCGACGACCAGCGCGCCCGCTACGCGGCCCGGCGCGCCCGGCTGCAGCCCGCGCTGAACACGGCGGGCTGGACGGTCGAGCATTCCGAGGCCGGGCTCTACCTGTGGGCACAGCATCCGGATCGCGACTGCTGGGGATCGGTCGGGGCGCTGGCCGAGGCCGGCATCCTGGTGGCGCCCGGCGAGTTCTACGGCCCGGCCGGGTCCCGGCACATCCGGGTGGCCCTCACCGCCTCGGACGAGCGGATCACCGCCGCCACCGAGCGCCTCACCGCCCTCTCCTGACCCTCTTCTGACTGGGCCCGCCCTAGGCTGGCGGGATGCTCCGGCTCTACGACCCCCGCTCCCGGCTTCTCGCGCCGATCACCGGGACGCGCCGCGGTGAACTGTGGATGCATGTCAGCGGCCCGGGCCTCGATCGCCGGCCGCATCTGGGCGACCTGCGCGCAGCCCTGCTTCCGGACCTCATCCGGCGGTGTGCGCAGCAGCGGGGCCTGGCCGTCACCATCTACGAGTCGGTCGCGACCGCCGACGAGCCCATCCTTGCGGCGCTGCGCGCCAACCGCTCGGCGCTGAACATCCATCCGGCCGACCGCACCTTCCCCGCCTCCGAGCCCATCGCCCGGCTCGCCGCCCGCGGCTGGCCCGGCTGGACCAGCCAGGACGGTCCGGCCTTCGACATCGCCCTCGGCGCCCTCGGCGCCCCCAGCGCCCGCGCCACCCGCGGCGCCCCCGGCACCCCCGGCGCCGCCACCGCTTCCAGCGCCCCCGCCGCCAACGACGACCCGGACAACCCGGACGACCCGGAGGCGGCGCCCGCGGCCGTTGTGGTGGCACATGAGGCCGCCCCGACCGCGAGCGTCACCGTCGACGGCCGCGAGGTCGCCGACCCGGACGAGGACCCCGCAGAAGGCATCGCGTGGCTCAGCGACGTCACCGAACCCGGCCTCGACCCGCTCGCGCTCCGGCTGGCGTTCCTGCGGCACCGGTACCGGGAACCGGCGAACCTGACCTGGGACGGGCTGGTGGCGGCCGACCGGGAGGTGGGCCGCTGGCGGGAAATGGTCGCGGCCTGGGCGACCGAGCCGAGCGCCCCGCTGGCCCGGCCGTATGCGGACGCGGTGCTCGGCGCCTTCGAGGATGACCTGGACACCCCCGCCGCGCTGCGTCACCTCGGGACGCTGGAAACCGACAGCGCGGTGCCGCCCGGCGCGAAGTTCGAGACCTTCGCATACCTGGATCATCTTCTCGGCCTCGACCTGGCCCGCGAGATCGGCCGGTATTAGCGCCGAGCGGCGGCGCCTGCCTGGTCGACGCCGGCCTGCACTCGCCTGGAGCGGCGCAGCCAGCACCGATGCTGGAAAGCAGGCGCAGGGGCGGGGCAAGATGTCGGGCATGGTGACCGGAGACGCTGGCGTGGCCCGGAGCCCGGTGGTGCGTACCGGCGACGGGGCGGTCCGCGGCCGGACGGAACGCGGTTGCGCGGTGTTCCGCGGCATCCCGTTCGCCCGCCCGCCGTTCGGCGGCCTCCGGTTTGCGGCGCCCGCGCCGCCGCAGCCGTGGGACGGGGTGCGGGACGCCACGGCGTTCGGGCCCGCGCCGCCGCAGCCCGGCGAGGCGCTCGGCGCGGCGCGCCCGCTGCCGCGGGCCGGCCGGCGGGATCCGCTGGACTGCCTGACGGTGAACGTGTGGACGCCGGACCCGGGCGGCACGAGGCTGCCGGTGCTGGTGTGGGTCTACGGCGGGGCGTACCTGTTCGGGCAGGCCGGGCAGCCGATGTACGACGGCTCCGCGCTCGCCGCCCACGGCACCGTCGTGGTCACCTTCAACTACCGGGTCGGGTTCGAAGGTTTCGGCCAGGCGGCGGGCGCCCCGGCGAACCGCGGCCTGCTGGACCAGGTGGCGGCATTGCGCTGGGTGGCCGAGAACATCGCCGCGTTCGGCGGCGACCCGGGCAACGTCACCGTCTTCGGCGAGTCCGCGGGGGCCGGATCGGTCGCCGCGCTGCTCGCGATGCCCCGGGCGGCCGGATTGTTCCGGCGGGCGATCACCCAGAGCGTCCCCGGAACCTACTTCTCGGCCGCCCTGGCGGCGGACATCGGGGATGCGGTCGCCGCCGGCCTGGGCCGCCGTGCCACGGCCGCCGACCTGGCGGAAACCGGTCCCGGCGACCTGGCCCGCGCCGCCGAGGCGCTGGTCGCCAAGCTGCCTTCCCACGAGCACCGCTGGGGCGCCGTCGCCCACACCCCCACGCCGTTCTCCCCGGTCGTGGACGGGGACGTGCTGCCGCGGCCGCCGTGGGAGGCCCTCGCCGACGGGGCGGCGGCCGGCGTCGACCTGATCGCCGGCTGCAACCGGGACGAGTACCGGCTGTTCATCATGCTTGGAACCGGGGGCCTGCGGCACGTGGAGATCGGCGCGGAACACGCGTCGACGGTGCTGCGGGTGTTCGCCGGCGATGTCGGCGGCGAGGCCGCGTACCGGGCCGCCTATCCCGGCGCGGGACCGGAACAGCTGCTCGAACTGGTTTGCTCGGACTGGCTGTTCCGGATCCCGAGCTTCCGGCTGGCCGACGCGCATGCCGCCGGCGGTGGCCGCGCGTTCAGCTACGAGCTGTGCTTTCCGGCTCCCCCCGCGCGCGGTCCGGGGGGCCCGGTCGGCCCGCTGGGCGCCTGCCACGCCCTCGACATCCCGCTGGTGTTCGGCCGCCTGCCGCTGCTGCCGGGCGGATTGCGGCTGGACACCGATCCCGGCCCCGATGCCGTCGCCGTGTCGGACGGGATGCGGTCGGCGTGGACGCGCTTCGCCGCTAGCGGCGACCCCGGCTGGCCCCGATACCAGCACCCCGGCCGCCTGACCCAGATCATCGACGCCGAGCCGGAGGTGCGATCCGCGCCAGAGGAGGCGTCGCGCAAGATCTGGGCAAGCCACGAATTCGCCATCCTGGACCTGGTCTGACCCGGCCCGGACCGATCGGCGGAGCCGCCAGCCCAGCCCGGCACAGGGGTGCGGCCGCCCACGAATGCCGCATCTCCGGCGGGCAAGCCCGCATCGGCCGTTCTGCTTAATGAATCGCCTGTGCATTCGCAATAATCTGCAACGAAGTACCGCTCCAGCGCATGTTCTGCGGCTATCAGCGATGCCATCGGGGCCATACGCTGATGGTGCTGGCAGCGAGAGGGGACTGGAGATGGTGCTTCTGCAGGCCGGTGCCGCCGGGGCTGAGGCCGCGACGGCCGGTGCCGGTGGCGTGGCGCGGCACGCGACGGCGCGCAGCTACCTGATGTGCCCGCCGGACTACTTCACCGTCGAGTACGCGATCAATCCGTGGATGGACCCGGGCGGCGCGCCGGTGGACCGTTCCCTCGCGCGGCGGCAGTGGGAGCGGCTCCGGCAGGCCTACCTCGACCTCGGCCACACCGTGCGGCTCATCGAGCCGGAGCCGGGCCTGCCGGACATGGTGTTCGCCGCGAACGGCGCGACGGTGATCGGCGGCCGGGTGCTCGGCGCGCGGTTCCGTTATCCGGAGCGGGCCGCCGAGGGAAAGGCGTACCTGGACTGGTTCCGCCGCAGCGGCTACGCCGCGGTGCGCGACCCGGACGTGGTCAACGAGGGCGAGGGTGATCTCCTCTACACCGGCCGCGCGGTGATCGCCGGCCACGGCTTCCGCACCGACGCCGCCGCGGCGGCTGAGCTGGAAGAACTGTTCGAGGTTGCGGTGGTGAGCGTGCGGCTGACCGATCCGCGGTTCTACCACCTGGACACGGCGCTGGCGGTGCTCGACGCGGACACGGCGGCCTACTACCCCGCCGCGTTCACGGCGGAGGGGCGCGTTGCGCTCGCCGGGCAGTTCGCCACCCTGATCGAGGCGTCGGAGCAGGACGCGGTCTCCCTGGGGCTGAACGCGGTCAGCGACGGGCGGCACGTGGTGCTTCCCGCCGAGGCCACCGGGCTGGCCGGTCAGCTTACCGATGCGGGCTTCGAGCCGGTTCCGGTGGAGTTCTCCGAGTTCCGGAAGGCGGGCGGCGGCCCCAAATGCTGCACGCTCGAACTGCGAGGATGACACAGGGGGCGATCATGAGCGTGCAGGTATCCACCGGCCGCGAGTTCTTCCGGCGTAACGGCGCGGCCCCCGCACCCGGCGGCGACGAGCACCCGCGGACGGGCGACCTGCTGGCGCTCAGCGAGGCGCACAGCGCGCACAACTACCATCCGCTGCCGGTCGTGATCGCCGAGGCCGAAGGCGCCTGGGTCACCGACGTCGACGGCCGCCGGTACCTGGACATGCTCGCCGCCTACTCGGCCATCAACTTCGGCCACCGGCACCCCCGCCTGGTGGCCGCCGCCCGCGCGCAGCTGGAGAAGGTGACGCTGGTCAGCCGGGCATTCGAGCACGACCAGTTCGGACCGTTCTGCGCGGAACTCGCCGCGCTCGCGGGCAAGGACATGGTGCTGCCGATGAACACCGGCGCCGAGGCGGTGGAGACGGCGATCAAGACCGCGCGCAAATGGGGTTACGAGGTCAAGGGGGTGCCGCCGGACCGGGCGGAGATCATCGCGTTCGAGGGCAACTTCCACGGCCGCACCACCACGATCGTGAGCTTCTCCACCGACCCGGACGCGCGGGACGGATACGGTCCGTACACCCCCGGGTTCCGGGTGGTTCCCTACGGCGACCTGGACGCGCTGGCCGGCGCGATCGGGCCCGGCACGGTTGGGGTCCTGGTCGAGCCGATCCAGGGCGAGGCCGGCGTGGTCGTCCCGCCGCCCGGTTTCCTGGCCGGGGTGCGCGAGCTGTGCACCCGGCACGGCGCGCTGATGATCGCCGACGAGATCCAGTCCGGCCTCGGCCGCACCGGAACCACGTTCGCGTGCCAGCACGAGGGCGTGGTGCCCGACATGTACCTGCTGGGCAAGGCCCTCGGCGGCGGCATCGTCCCGCTGTCCGCCGTCGTCGCCGACGCCCCGGTGCTCGGTGTGCTGCGCCCGGGCCAGCACGGGTCTACGTTCGGCGGGAACTCGCTGGCGTGCGCGGTCGGCCGCGAGGTGATCGCTCTGCTGCGCACCGGCGAGTACCAGCGCCGGTCGGCGGAGCTGGGCGCGCACCTGCACACACGCCTGGCCGCGCTGCGGTCGGCTGCGCCATCGGCGGTCCGCGGGGTCCGCGGCCGCGGGCTGTGGGCGGGTGTCGAGTTCGCCGCGCTGCCGGGGCGCGAGGTGTGCGAGCGGCTCGCGGCGCTCGGCGTACTGGCCAAGGACACCCACGGCACCGCGATCCGGCTCGCTCCCCCGCTGATGATCAGCGAGGCGGACCTGGACTGGGGCCTGGACCGCCTGGAGCAGGCCATCGGCTGACGCACCGGGGACAGCGCACCGGGACAGCCGGTTACCCCGGCGGCGATTCGACGCCGAGTGCGCGGCGGAGGAAGTCGACCTGGAGCAGCAGCAGGTTCTCCGCCACCTCCTCCTGCGGCGTCATGTGCGTGACCCCGGACAGCGGCAGCATGCTGTGCGGCCGGCCCGCGGCCAGCAGCGCCGAGGACAGCCGCAGCGTGTGCGCCGCGGTCACGTTGTCGTCGGCGAGCCCGTGGATGAGCAGCAGCGGGCGCTCCAACCTGGGCGCGTCGGGCAGCAGGGAGGTGCGGTCATAACAGTCCGGGTCCTGGTCCGGGCGGCCGAGATAGCGCTCGGTGTAGTGGGTGTCATACAGCCGCCATTCGGTCACCGGCGCCCCCGCGACGGCGGCGTGGAACACGTCCGGGCGGCGCAGCACCGCCAGTGCCGCCAGGTATCCGCCGAACGACCATCCCCGGATCGCCACCCGCGACAGGTCCAGGTCGCCGAGCGTCTCCGCCGCCGCGCGCAGCGCATCGATCTGGTCCTCCAGCACCGGCACGGCGAGGTCACCGTGCACCGCCCGCTCCCACTCAGGCCCCCGCGCCGGCGTTCCCCGGCCGTCCGCGATCACCACCGCGAACCCTTGGTTGGCGAGCCACTGCGGCACCAGGTAGGCCCCCGCGGCCCGCAGTACCCGCTGACCGTGCGGCCCGCCATACGGGTCCATCAGCACCGGCAGCGGCGCCGACCCGGGCTGATGCCACGAGGGATACACAACGGCGGTGCGGACGCCCCGCGGTCCCGCCGCGAGGATCTCCGGCTGTGGGGTCGCCCGCCGGTTGCCCGGGGCGACCTCCAGGTTCGGGTGCTCGGCGCGGGATTCGATACTGGCGTAGGTCCCGGCGTAGCCCTCCCGGAACACCTCGATGACCGGGTAGTTGCGGTCCAGCGTGCGGGACGTGATCACGGTGATCCCGCCCGCCCGGCGGCCGGAAACCACTCCCGGTTCCTGGCCGTGCTCGGCCAGGCCATCCGGGCCGTAGGTCCACAGCCCGACCTCGGTGGGTTCCGCCGAGGCCGCGAACAGGACCGTGTCGCCGTCCACGTCCAGCACCCCGCGGACCTGGAGGTCCGGGGGGGTGACGGGCTCAACGTACGCCAACTGGTCCGGCGGGGCCACGACCAGCCGCCGGGCGCCCAGGCCGTCCCGGGTCCAGACCAGGTCTCCGCCCTTGGTCCACGCGGGGGAACCGGGGACGATATCCACCCAGTCCCGGTCGATCTGCGCATGCAGCACGCTGGTGCCGCCGTCGCCCGGATCGACCCGGAGCAGGTGGATCTCCCGCTGGTCGCGGCTCTGCACCACCGCGACTGGGTCGAACCCGGCCTGCCAGCGGACGGTCACCAGGTACGGGAAGCTGAAGGTGTCCCAGCTCACCGGGATGTTGGTGCCATCGATCCGGATGATCACGAGCGACACGTCGGCGTTCGCCGTTCCGGCGGCTGGGTAGGCGACCTCCCGGGCCGGCCGGTCCGGGTTGGTCGGATCGGCGATGTACCAGCGCTGGACCGGGGTCTCGTCCACCCGGGCGGCGATCACCGCGCTGCCGTCCGGTGCCCACCAGTATCCGCGGGTGCGGCTCATCTCCTCGGCGGCGATGAACTCGGCCAGCCCGAACGTCACCCCGGACGCGCCCGCTGGGTCGGCGAGCACCCGGTCCGGCTCGTCCGGCCGCCCCTCCCCCGGTAGCCCGGTGACCCGAAGCGCGCCGCCGCTGACGTAGGCCAGCCGCCGCCCGGCCGGATCCGGCCGGGGATCGACCGCCGGCGCGTGCACCGGCACGTCCCGCACCGTCTTTGCCGACGCACCGCTCCCCCCGGCGTCCCCCGTGCTGAGCAGGTCCGCCACATACACCTGTCCGGCCAGGGCGAAAACCGCGATCCGGAGATCGCGGTCGCAGGCGTAGCTGACGATGCCGCCGGCCTGCTCACGGACGCGTTCCCGGCGGGCCTTCTCCTCGGCCGGCAGGTCCGCGTCCCCCGGGGCCGTAAGCTCCGCCGGGTCGGCGACCAGGCGCTCCACACCGGATTCGGTGTCCAGTACCCACAGGCACGTCACCGGATCGGCGCCGTCCCTGGTGCGCAGGAACGCCACCCGGCTGCCGTCGGGCGCGATCTGGAAGCCGCGCGGGAGGCCCAGAGTGAACCCCCGGGTCCGGGCATTCTGCCGCGGGAAGGTCTCCACCATGGTCCACGATGCTGCCATGGCATCGGACAAACGGTTGCTGCTGGTGCACGCTCATCCGGACGACGAGTCGATCGAGACCGGCGGCGTTATGGCGAGGTACGCCGCTGAGGGGGTGCACGTGACGCTGATCACGTGCACGCTCGGCGAGGAAGGCGAGGTAATCCCGCCGGGGCTGGCCCACCTGGAGGGCCGTGGCGAGGAACTGGCCGCGCACCGGATCGGCGAGCTCGACGCGGCCTGCGCCGCGCTGGGCGTGACCGATCACCGGTTCCTCGGCGGGCCCGGCCGGTGGCGCGACTCGGGGATGATGGGCACGCCGGCCAACGACCAGCCGGACTGTTTCTGGCGGGCCGACGTCGCCGAAGCGGCGCGGATCATCGAGGCGGTCGTGCGCGAGGTGCGCCCGCAGGTGATCGTCAGCTACGACGAACGCGGCTTCTACGGGCACCCCGACCACATTCAGGCGCACCGGGTGGCCTGGCGGGCCTTCCAGCAGAGCCAGCAGAGCCAGCACGACCAGCGGGACCAGCGCTCGCAGCAGGGCGGAGGGGAGCCGTGGGCGGTCGCGAAGTTCTACGCGACCGCCGTCACGCGGTCCGACATCGCCCGGGGAATCGCGGACCTGCACACCGCCGGTACCGGCTTCGACGTCCCGGCGTCCGCCGACGACCTGCCGTTCGGCGTGCCGGACGAGGCGGTGACCACCCGGATCGACACGGCCGCCTACGCCGACGCCAAGCTGGCGGCGATGCGGGCGCACGCTACCCAGATCACGGTGAACGGGCGGTTCTTCGCATTGTCGAACAACCTGGGCCGGGTGGTGCCCCCGCACGAGGACTTCGTCCTGCTGGCAGGTCCGCCCGGATCGCGTCCAGACCGCGCGGACCGGGAGGACGATCTTTTCGCCGGGATTGCCGGGCTCGGCGAATAGTCCCGGTCGTGGCGGCATCGCCCGACTGAGCCCGGTGCGCTAGGTAGCCTTTCCTTCGTGGGCGGCACATCGGAGCGCGAGCCGCCGGAGCGCGATCAGGCGCACCGGCACCTGCACGCTGTGCCGCCAGCCGAGAACCCCGGCACCGGCCCCACCCCCACCGCGGGCACCACGCCCGGCGGTCCGGGCGCCGAGCAGGGCACCACGGCCGCCTCGGACAACGGCAGCGCCCCGCAGGCCAGCGCCCCGCAAGCCAGCGCACCGCAAGCCAGCGCACCGCAGGCCAGCGCACCGCAGGCAACCCCATCGGCTGCCGGCACGTACGCGACCGCGAACGGCACCCCCGCGCCGGTGGCCGGGGCGGGCGGCGTACGGTCCGCGCTGATGATCCCCCCGGCCCGTCGCATCCTCGCCGCGGTTGGCCTGTACGCCGTCCTGTTCGTGTTCGGGCTGCTGCTCGGGCTGACCGGGGCTTTCCAGTTCAGCCGGAGCATCGGCCCGGTGCCGCTGGGCGCGGTCTGTTTCGTCCTCGCGATCGGGGCCGCCTGCTGGCTGTGCGGCCGGGCGACCCGGTCCGTGGGGGGTGCGCTCGCCGCGGCGCTTGGCTGGATCATCGCGTCCTTTTCGATGGCCCTGCCCAGCACAGGCGGGAGCATCGTCATCACCAATTCGCTAGCCGGTGAGATCTACCTGTACGGAGGTGCGCTGTGCGCCGCCATTGGCGTCGGAGCCGCGTTCGGCGGCTGGACCCGCGCACAGCAGGCCGGCGGTCCAGCAGGGAGCCCGGGAACCCGGAGACCACCTCAGTGACGGGCGTGGACGCCGACGCCTTCCGTGAGGTGGCAGGCAAGTTCGCGGCCGGCATCGTGGTCGTTTCCACCAGCCTCGACGGTGTCGACCACGCGATGACGGTGAACGCGTTCACGTCCGTGTCACTGGACCCGCTGCTGGTGCTGTTCTGCGCGGAGAAGATCGCCCGCTTCCACGACGCGGTGGTGGCAGCGGGGTCGTGGGCGGTGTCGGTGCTCGGCGATGACGCCGAGGAGGCGTCTCGCTGGCTGGCGACCCGTGGGCGGCCGCTGAAGGACCAGCTTGCCGATTACCCGCATCATCCGGGTCCGCGCACCGGGGCACCCGTCCTCGACGACGCGATCGCGTCGCTAGAGTGCCGCACCCGGGACGTCTACGACGGCGGGGACCACAGCATCGTGGTCGGCGAGGTGATCGGCGTGGACTCGCAGCGCCCCGACGTCGGACCGCTGATCTACTACAAGCGCAAGTACCGCCGCCTCGACGGCGGCTGCTGACGGCGGCTGCTGACCCCTGCGGTATGTAGCAATAGTCACATACCAGCGGGTGAACCTGACCCGGTGTCACATGGTGAGATGGATTGCAATAGGGTCCACTCAGCGTGAGCGGGCGCGGAGCCCCTCGGGAGCGCGGACTTCTCTGCGGCGGATGCGCCGCATCAGCTAAGGCTGCGGCCGGCTGCCGGAGCAGCTCCCGACCGCGCCAGCACCGCGCGGAGATCTGTCAGCAATCGGAGGCGCTGGACAAGTGACGCAGGCATTGTTGGACCCGGGAGCCGAAGACCGGACCCGGGTGCAGATCAGCGAGGCCACGCTGCGGAGAGATCCCTGGTGGCGGTCGCCCAACCTGGTGGCGGCCCTGCTCGCCATCTGGGTGATATACGCCACGGTGCATGTTTTCCTCGGCCGCTGGTACTGGGTGCCGCAGTACCACTACCTCACGCCTTTCTATTCCCCGTGCGTCAGCGGTGCCTGCGCGTCCGGGTCCAGCGCGCTCGGCCAGTGGTTCCCCAAGGTTCCGTCGATCGTGCCCTACGCGATCGTCTCACTGCCGTTTGTCCTTGGGTTCCGGCTGAGCTGCTACTACTACCGCAAGGCGTACTACCGCGCATTCTGGCGTGCGCCTGCCGCGTGCGCGGTCCGCGAGCCACACGCGCGCTACACCGGCGAGACCCGGCTGCCGCTGATCGTGCAGAACCTGCACCGCTATTTCTTTTACGTCGCCATTGCCGTCGCGATCCTGCTCACCTACGACGTGGTGGAGGCGTTCCACGGCAAGACCGGCGGGATCGGCTTCGGCCTCGGGACGCTCATCCTGCTGATCAACGTGGTGTTCGTGTGGGCGTACACGGTGTCGTGCCACTCCTGCCGGCACATCACCGGCGGGCGGCTGAAGAACTTCTCCCGGCACCCGGTGCGGTACTGGGCCTGGACACAGGTCTCGAAGCTGAACGCGAAGCACATGCAGCTGGCGTGGATCTCGCTGTGGACGCTGGCGGCCACCGACCTCTACATCTGGCTCCTCGCCGCCGGCGTGTTCCCCGACTTCCGTTTCTTCAACTGAGGTGGTGGCGGTGACGGCTAAGACGACCGAGATCGAACGGCTCCCCTACGACGTCGTCGTGATCGGCGCCGGCGGTTCCGGCCTTCGCGCTGCGATCGAGGCACGGCTGCGGGGCAAGAAGGTCGCGGTGATCTCGAAATCGCTGTTCGGCAAGGCGCACACGGTGATGGCCGAGGGCGGCTGCGCGGCGGCGATGGGCAACGCGAACCCGCACGACAACTGGCAGGTGCACTTCCGCGACACGATGCGCGGCGGCAAGTTCCTGAACCACTGGCGGATGGCGGAGCTGCACGCCAAGGAGGCACCGGAGCGGGTCTGGGAACTCGAGGCCTGGGGCGCGCTGTTCGACCGCACCGCCGAAGGCAAGATCAGCCAGCGGAACTTCGGCGGGCACTCCTACCCCCGGCTCGCGCACGTCGGCGACCGCACCGGGCTGGAGATGATCCGCACCCTGCAGCAGAAGGTCGTGTCACTGCAGCAGGAGGACGCGCGTGAGCACGGCGACCCGGAAGCGATGATCAAGGTCTATGCCGAGACCACGATCACCCGGCTGGTCAAGGACGGTGACCGGATCGCCGGGGCTTTCGGCTATATCCGGGAGAACGGCCGGTACGTGCTGTTCGAGGCGCCGGCGGTGGTCCTCGCCACCGGCGGCATCGGCAAGGTGTTCCAGGTCTCGTCCAACTCCTGGGAGTACACCGCGGACGGGCACGCGCTCGCCGTCCTGGCCGGGGCGACCCTGGTGAACATGGAATTCGTCCAGTTCCACCCGACGCACATGGTGTGGCCGATCTCGGTAAAGGGCCTGCTGGTGACGGAGTCGGTGCGCGGCGACGGCGGCGTCCTGCGCAACTCCGAGGGCAAGCGCTACATGTTCGGCTACGTGCCCGACGTGTTCCGCGACCAGTACGCCGAGACCGAGGAAGAAGCCGACCGCTGGTACAAGGACCCGGACAACAACCGGCGCCCGCCGGAGCTGATGCCCCGGGACGAGGTGGCCCGCGCCAACAACGCCGAGGTGAAGGCCGGCCGCGGCTCACCGCACGGCGGCGTGTTCCTCGACATCGCCTCCCGGCTTACCGCGGAGGAAATCCTCCGGCGGCTGCCGTCGATGCACCACCAGTTCAAGGAGCTGGCCGACGTCGACATCACCAAGGAGCCGATGGAAGTCGGCCCGGCGCAGCACTATGTGATGGGCGGCGTCGAGGTGGACCCGGACACCGGTGAGTCCGTCGTTCCCGGCCTGTTCGCGGCCGGCGAGGTGTCCGGCGGCATGCACGGGTCCAACCGGCTCGGCGGCAATTCGCTGTCCGACCTGCTGGTATTCGGGCGGCGGGCCGGACTGGGGGCAGCCGACTACCTGGACGGGCTGTCCGGACGGCCGGCCGCCGCCGACGCGGACCTGGACGCGGCATTCGCCGAGGCGGAGGAGCCGCTGGCGCGCTCGGAGGGGGAGAGCCCGTACGAGGTGCACGCCGACCTGCAGCAGACCATGCACTCGCTGGTCGGCATCATCCGCAAGGGCGAGGAGATCGAGACCGCGATCACCGAGCTCGGCAAGCTCCGCGACCGCGCGACGGCGGTCAGTGCCGCCGGAGGCCATGCCTACAACCCCGGCTGGCACCTCGCCCTGGACCTGCGCAACCTGCTGCTGATCGCGGAGTGCGTGGCGAAGGCGGCGCTGGAGCGCGAGGAGAGCCGCGGCGGGCACACCCGCGACGACTTCCCCGAGATGTCGCGGGATTGGCGGAAGATCAACCTCGTCTGCTCCTACGACGGCTCGACGGTCACGCTGAAGCGGCAGCCGCTCCCGTCGATGCGCGAGGACCTGCTCGGGCTGTTCCCCCGTGACGAGCTGAAGAAGTACATGACCGACGATGAACTCCCCGCTGGGGTGGGGGCCTCCGCGGAGCCGGCCGGTGACTGAGGAATCCGCAGCCGGGAAGACCGCTACGTCCGAGGAGACCAGATGAGCTACAAGGCACCGTTCCGGGTCTGGCGTGGCGACGCCGGCGCGGGCGCGCTGACCGACTACCAGGTCGAGGTCAACGAGGGCGAGGTCGTCCTCGACGTGCTGCACCGGCTGCAGGCGACCCAGACGCCCGACCTGGCGGTCCGCTGGAACTGCAAGGCCGGCAAGTGCGGTTCCTGCTCGATGGAGATCAACGGCCGGCCGCGGCTGGCCTGCATGACGCGGATGAACCTGTTCGCCGAGGACGAGACGGTTACGGTGACCCCGATGCGGACCTTCCCGGTCATCCGCGACCTGGTCACCGACGTGTCCTTCAACTACGAGAAGGCACGCCAGATCCCGTCGTTCACCCCGGACCCGGCGGTGAAGCTCGGCGAGTACCGGATGGCCCAGGTCGATGTGCAGCGCTCCCAGGAGTTCCGCAAGTGCATCGAGTGTTTCCTGTGCCAGAACGTGTGCCACGTGATCCGGGACCACGAGGACAACGAGAGCGCCTACGCCGGCCCCCGCTTCCTGATGCGGATCGGCGAGCTCGAGATGCACCCGATGGACACGGCGGACCGGCGCAACAGCGCCCAGGACGACTTCGGCCTCGGGCTCTGCAACATCACCAAGTGCTGCACCGAGGTGTGCCCGGAGAACATCAAGATCACCGACAACGCGCTCATCCCGATGAAGGAACGGGTCGCAGGGCGTAAGTACGATCCGCTGACCTGGCTCGGGTCGAAGATCTCCCGCCGCCAGCCCGACGACACGCCGAGGATCCCGGGGAAGAAGTAGACCCTCCCGCGGACGGATCACGGCCCGGGCCCTTCCCCCAGATGTACGAGGTTCCCCCCGCAAATGGTTGAAGCGGGATCACTGCTGCGAGAACTACGTTGGGCAGTTGTGAGTCTGGCCGGTGACGGGACGGCTTCCGGCAGATGCGGATGCGGTGCAGTTCCGGACTCGGGCACGCCCGCATCTGCCGTTTGGCATGATGAGCGAGTCGTAGGAGCGGGCCGCGGGCGCCCCCGGCCGCAGTGAAGGGTTGACAGGTGTCGCATCTCACGTATCCCGAGGCGGGAATCGTCGGGCTGATCCAGGGAATCACCGAGCTGTTTCCCATCTCCAGCCTCGGTCACAACGTGCTGATCCCGCAGATTATCGGCGGCAGCTGGGCACACGACCTCAACGTGTCCGCGCCCGAATCCCCGTACCTGGCCTACGTCGTGGGCCTGCATGTCGCGACCGCGCTGGCGATGATCCTCTACTTCTGGCGTGACTGGGTGCGGATCATCGGCGGCTTCATCACCTCGATCCGCACCATGAGCATCCGGACCCCGGACCAGAAGCTCGCCTGGATGATCATCTTCGCCACGATCCCGGTCGGCATCGCCGGGCTGGCGCTGGAGCACCCGTTCCGCACCGCGTTCAGCAAGCCGATCCCGACGGCGCTGTTCCTGGCGGTCAACGGGCTGATCCTGTTCGCCGGGGAGCGCCTGCAGCGGCGGCGCCGCGCCGACCAGACCCGGCATCACCACAACGGCCGGGAGGTTGCGGCCGCGGTCGCTGCGGATCCGGGGACACAGCCGATGGGAGTCGTGACCAGCGATCCGCCGCCCGGCTGGCCGGAAACACAAGGCCGGGACGCGCCCGGCGCGTGGCATACCGGGCATCGTGCGCCCAGCCGGCACTCATCCGGCCAGCGTGCCATGAAGGCGCAGGAGACCGCCGAAGCGGTCGAGGCCGACCGGCGGCTGGCGCAGATGGGATGGGTCCAGTCGATCGTCATCGGCAGCCTGCAGATCGTCGCGCTGCTTCCCGGCATCAGCCGCGATGGGATCGTGATGGTCGGCGGCATGTTCCGGGGCCTCACCCGGGAAGACGCGGCCCGGTTCTCGTTCCTGCTCTCGGCGCCGGTCATCCTGGCCGCAGGGGTGCTCAAGATCCCGGATCTGACCGGCCCGCTGGCCGCGGGCATCCACGGCCAGGTCCTGCTCGGCGCCATCCTCTCCTTCATCGGCGCATACCTGGCGCTGCGCTTCTTCATGCGGTGGGTTCAGGACTCGACGCGGACGCTGTACCCGTTCGCGATCTACTGCCTGGTCGCCGGCATCGGCAGCGCCATCTACCTGACCATCCGGTAACCCATCGGAGGCTGGATATGCACGTGACGCACGGCCGGGTGCCGGGCAAGCCGTCCGAGCAGAAGACCGCTACCTTCACCGGGGCGGTGCACATGGACCCGGTGATGAGCAAACCCGGGATGATGATCAACACGGTGGTCTTCACTCCCGGCGCGCGGACCTACTGGCACAGCCACCCCGGCGGGCAGTTGCTCATCGTCACGGCAGGCCGCGGCGTGGTGGCGACCCGCGAGGGTGAGGCGCGAGAGGTCGGCAGCGGGGACCTCGTCTGGAGCGAGCCGGACGAACAGCACTGGCACGGCGCCGTCCCTGATTCGCTGCTGGTCCACACCGCCGTTTCGCACGGCGCCACCCAGTGGTACGACGAGGTGGCCGAGGCGGACTACGCGGCGGCCGGGCCCGGCAACCAGTCCAGATGACGGAAGAGCCGATGACCGACACCAACGTGATCGCGCCCGGTGCCACCGTCGGCTTCGTCGGACTCGGGCGGATGGGCAACCCAATGGCCAGCCGACTCGCCACCGCCGGATACCGGATGCGCGGGTTCGACGTGAACGAGAACATCCGCCGGTCATGGGCCGGGCAGCTTCCGGACGCGGAAGCCGTTCCGGACGCGGCCGCTGCGGCCGACGGCGCGGACGTCATCGTTCTGATGCTCCCGGACTCAGCGGCCGTCACCGAGGTGCTGCTGCGCGACGGGCTTCTCGCCGCCGCGAGCCCCGGAACGGTCGTCGTCGACATGAGCTCGTCGGAGCCGCAATCGACACGGGAACTCGCCGCGACCGCCGCCGACCGCGATGTCTCGCTGGTGGACGCGCCAGTGTCCGGCGGCGTCCCCGGGGCGCGGAAGGGCAGTCTCACCATCATGGTCGGCGGCGCCGCCGGGAGCGTGGACCGGGTCCGCCCGATGCTCGAGGTGATGGGCTCGCGGGTCTTGCACGTCGGCGACTGCGGTGCGGGGCACACCGTCAAGGCCCTCAATAATCTCCTGACCGGCACCCACCTGCTGGTGACCTCGGAGGCGATGGCGGCCGCCGCCGAGCTAGGCCTGGATATCCCGGCCGTGCTCGACGCCATCAACACCTCCAGCGGGCGCAGCGGGTCCACCGAGAACAAGTGGCCGAACTACATCGTGCCGGCGACATTCGACTCCGGCTTTCCGCTCCAGCTGCTGGTCAAGGACATGCGGATCGCGCTGGGACTGGCGCAGGCGGCGGGCACAGAGTCGCGCCTGTCGGCCGCCGCCACCCAGCTGTGGGCCGAGGCCGCGGCCGAGCTGCCCGCGGACGCCGATCACACCGAGATCGCCCGCTGGCTCGGCACCTGAACGCAGTTCAGGAGCGGGCGCGGGCGGCGCGGGCGCGGGAGCGCTCGCGCTCCTTCCCGTCGAGCACGACCTTGCGCGGCCGCACCGCGGACGGGGTGACCTCGACGCACTCGTCCTCGGCGCAGAACTCCAGCGCCTGCTCCAGCCCGAGCGCCCGCGGCGGCACCAGCCGTTCCAGCTCCTCGCCGGTGGACTGGCGGACGTTGGTCAGCTTGCGCTCCCGGCTGATGTTCACGTCCATGTCGCCGGAGCGCGCGTTCTCCCCCACGATCATGCCCTCGTACACCTCGGTGCCCGGGGAGACGAACAGCGTCCCGCGTTCCTGCAGGCCGGAGATCGCGTAGCCGGTCGCGGCGCCGGAGCGGTCGGCGACCAGCGAGCCGGTCGGCCGGGTGCGCAGCGTCCCGGACCACGGCTCGTACCCGTCGAAGACGTGGTGCGCGATACCCGTTCCGCGGGTCTCGGTAAGGAACTCGGTGCGGAATCCGATCAGGCCGCGCGCCGGGACCAGGAACTCCAGCCGAACCCAGCCGGTCCCGTGGTTGGTCATCGTCTCCATCCGGCCCTTGCGCACGGCGAGCAACTGGGTGACGGTGCCGAGGTACTCCTCCGGCGCGTCCACGGTCAGCCGCTCGACCGGCTCGTGCCGCTTCCCGTCGATGTCGCGGGCGACGACCTGGGGACGGCCGACGGTGAGCTCGTAGCTCTCCCGCCGCATCGTCTCGACCAGCACTGCCAGCGCCAGCTCGCCACGGCCGTGCACCTCCCAGGTGTCCGGCCGCTCGGTCGGTAGCACCCGCATCGAGACGTTGCCGATCAGCTCGCGGTCCAGCCGGTCCTTGACCAGCCGGGCGGTGACCTTGGTGCCCGCGCTGCGGCCGGTGGCGCGGCCGTCCTCGCCGACGGCGCGGCCGGCCAGCGGGGAGGTGTTCACGCCGATCGTCATCGAGATCGCGGGCTCGTCCACGGTGATCAACGGCAGCGGCCGTGGGTCGTCGAGGTCCGCCAGGGTCTCCCCGATCGTGATCTCGGGGATTCCGGCGACCGCGATGATGTCCCCGGGCCCGGCCGAATCCGCGCTGACGCGCTCCAGGGCCGCGGTCAGGTACAGCTCGCTGATCTTCACCCGCTCGACCGAGCCGTCACGGCGGCACCAGGCGACCTGCTGGCCGCGCGCGATGGTGCCGTTCCGGATCCGGCACAGCGCGATCCGGCCCAGATAGGAAGAGGCGTCCAGGTTCGTGACCTGGGCCTGAAGCGGCGCCCCCGGCTGGTAGACGGGCGCCGGGATCGTGCCCGTGATCACGTCGAACAGCGGCCCGAGGTCCGCCGAGTCCGGCAGCGACCCGTCGCCCGGCCGGGTCAGCGACGCCAGTCCGGCCCGGGCGGAGGCGTACACGATCGGGAACTCGATCTGCTCGTCGCTCGCGTCCAGGTCCATGAACAGCTCGTAGCAGGCGTCCACCACCTCGGCGATCCGCGCGTCCGGCCGGTCCACCTTGTTGATCACCAGGATCACCGGCAACCCGGCGGCCAGGGTCTTGCGCAGCACGAACCGGGTCTGCGGCAGCGGCCCCTCGCTGGCGTCCACCAGCAGCAGCACGCCGTCCACCATCGACAGCCCGCGCTCGACCTCGCCGCCGAAGTCGGCGTGCCCCGGCGTGTCCACGATGTTGATCGTCAGCCCGGCGCGGGAGACCGCCGTGTTCTTGGCGAGGATCGTGATGCCCTTTTCCCGCTCCAGGTCGCCGGAGTCCAGCACCCGCTCCGCGACCTGGGCGTTGGCCCGGAACGCCCCGGACTGCCACAGCATGGCGTCGACCAGCGTGGTCTTGCCGTGGTCGACGTGCGCGACGATCGCGACGTTACGCAGGTCGTCGCGCGTCTCCAGTGGCGCGTCGCGCGCCGTGAGCTGCTCGGCAGGCATGAAGGCAGGGCTCCGAAACGGAAGGGACGTGGGGACCGCCGCAGAACGCGGCAACCGCCGCGCATAACACGGCCAGCCGCCAGTTTATTCGGTTGCATGCGGCGAAGCGGTTACCGCACGCACCAGGCGGGCTGCGGTGCCCGGCCGGTCAGCCGCTGTTGTTGACGCTCTGGATCTCGGCGACCGGGAGGTACGTGGGCGGGTTCGGGCCGGTCATCGTCACGGTGGCGATTTGCTGCCCCTCGTTGTCGGTGGCGTTCCAGGTCGTAGCGACCTGGAACGGGTAGCCCTGCGCGTATCCCGTCGAGGGCTGGGTGTAGACGACGCCGCAGTCGGGTTTGCTGCCGGGCCCCGCCTTGTCCATCTGCGCCTGGCTCTCCCGCGTCCCGTTCGGACCGCAGTTGGTGTACTTGTCGGGAGTCGGGGTGTCGAACGTGACGCCGTTGCTGGTCGCCGTGACCGTCTCCTGCTCCGGCCCGTTGATCGTGTTGATCGTTGCGGTGACCGAGCGGGACGTATTGGTGTTGGTGAGGCCGGTTACGAACACCGGCAGCGTGACGTAGCTCTTGCGCTGCGGGCTGAGGGTGAACGACGGGTGCGGCAGTTGCATGTGCGCCCAGGCATACATCGCCAGGTTCTGCGGCGGAATGTGCGGCAGCGGCGGCTGGGTGCCCGCGGGCACCCAGCGAAACGGCCCGAGTTGCGCGACGCAGGCGGCGCCGTCCGAGGGCCCGGACGGGTTCTCCACCGCCTGATACCAGGCTCCGCTGCCGTCATTCTGGTGAGCCTGGACCTGCTGCGGGATGTTCGCGTTCCCCAGGCTGGCCGCGACGCTCGGGTCGCCGCTGCGGGTGTACTGCTGCCACCACTGGGCCATGCCCGGGCCGCTGCTGAAGTACTGCAGCCAGCACGACGGCGGCGGGACGTCGTTCACCGACGTACCGGTATTCCCGGCCTGGCCGGAGGGGGCTCCGCCATTGACCTTTATGTACTGTGAGACCCCGCTCCAGCAGGCTCCGCCGCCGTTGCAGCCGGCGTTGGTGGATGCCGGGCCGCCCGGGCCGCTGT
Source organism: Streptosporangiaceae bacterium (assembly GCA_051986485.1). Classification (GTDB taxonomy): domain Bacteria; phylum Actinomycetota; class Actinomycetes; order Streptosporangiales; family Streptosporangiaceae; genus JBPYFL01. The sequence goes on from JBPYFL010000061.1 coordinate 128,773, forward strand.
GGGCTGATGCCGTGCCGGCGGCGACGAACTCCGTGGCGAGCACCCCGGCGAAGACGAGGCCTGCGGCGAATACCCGGCGCCGGATCATGGTTTGCACTCCTTCGAGTTGCCCTGCGGGTAGACGCTGGTCGAGATCGCGATGAGGCCCCACTTGCCGCCCCCGATCGGCTTGAAGGCATCGTTTTCGAGGGTGTAGCCGGGCGCAGACGGGTCCGGTATCGGCTTGCCGGTCCGTGCGTCGGTGTCGGTCAACTGGGAGTCGTCGACGCAGTTGGTGACCGTCACGTTCTGCTGCGCGCCCGGAACCGGCGACACGGAGGTGTCGTAGAACCGGAGCGTGCCGCGGATCGACTTGTGATCCGCCGCGTACGGCGCGACGTTCGACTGCACCACCCGCGCCAGCGCGGTGGCGATCGGCGGGATGTAGCCGTTGAACCGCTGGTCTTTGCCCTGGGTGTACTGGGCGTAGTAGAAGGCGAGCTGGAAGTTCCGGTCGGTGGTGACGGCGGCCGCCTGCTGGGGATCGGCGGGCAGCGGGGACTGGAACTCGATGTGGATGTCCGGCGGGAACCGGAAAGCCGCCAGCGACGCGCTCGGGCTCGGCGCGGCCGAGATCTTCCCGGCCGGATGGAACGCCTGCGGACCAGGCGAACCGCAGGCCGAGGCGAGCAGCGCGAGCAGGCCCGTCGTCGCCGCGGCAGCCAGCATGCCCGGCGCGCGTCGCCTTAACATCCCCTCGTCCCGCCTTCGACCGGATTGTTCCGCTTCGCACCAAGCGCCTTGAAGATAACGGGACCCGTGAGCGGCTCACAACCAGCGTTACGCACTTGACACTTCCGGTTACCACAGCCGCCGGCACGCGCCGTCACTGACCGTCATGCGACCGATGTCCGCCAGGACGGCAGCAGCTCGTCGATGAGCGCCTCGGTCTCCGGCGCCATCCGGGGCAGCAGCGGATCCAGCGCCACCCGGGCGGACAGCTCGCCGATCACCTCCCGCAGCAGGTCCTCGCGGCCGGTCCCGTCGGCGGCGCAGAGCAGGTCCCGCCACAGCAGCTCGTCGTTGCCGGCCAGCCGGAGCCCGCGGCGGACGGCGTCCATCGCGCCCGCCGCGTCGCCCGACGACAGCCGCAGCTCGGCGAGCCGGTGCGCGGCGTCGGCGACCCGGGCGGTGGCTTCGGTCTCCAGGCCCGAGGTGGCGAGCCACACGTACCGGGACGGTTCGCGGCCGTCCAGCAGTGGCCCGCGGACCAGGCAGAGAGCCTGGTCCAGCAGCGAGGCTCGCTCCGCGTCGTCCGCGGCGCGCCCGGCCCGCGCGACCAGGGCACGCAGCACCTGCCAGTCCACCCGGACCTGCGGCCCCAGCCGGAGCCGGCCATCGGGGTCGGTGATCAGGTTCGGGTTCCCGGCGCTGTCGTCACCCAGCCGCGAGGCGGCCCGGCGGATCACCGCGTCCCGGACGTCGTCGGTGACGCCGCGCGGCCAGAGCGCACCGGTGAGCACCTTCGGGTGCACGCCGTCCGGGTGCCCGGCCAGGAAGGCCACCAGTTCGTCGTCCAGCGCGCGGCGCTGCGGGCCGGATGGCCCCGGTGCCTCCACCTGGATCGGACCGAGCAGCCGCACCTCGACCGGGAAGGTGGCGTGCGGGTCGAGCTGCCCGGGTGGCGCGGAGTCCGGCGGCGGATCTTCCAGTGCGGCCCCGTCGGGGAGGGTCGCCGACCGGAACAGGTCCACCATCGCGGCGTACTGGTCCTCCGGCAGCAGCTGGGCCTTCAGATCGAAGCCGAGCACCCCGGCACGAAGCCGGCCGGCCTCGGTGATCTCCCAGGTCCAGGTGGCGCCGGGCACGTCGCCGGCCACCACGTATCCCGCGGCCATCCGGTGCCGGGTCCGGGCCAGCTGCAGCAGCCGTTCTGCCTGCTCCGGGGTCGGAGGGACGCCGATGATCACGTAGTGCGGCGCCCACGCCTCCGGATGGATTCCGTGGCAGCGGCCGGTGAGCACCGACTCGATGCCGGAGGTGGCGCGGGCCTGCTCGAGTTCGGCCGCGCGAGCCTCCAGCGCGGGCAGCGCGTCGTCGAGGGTGCGGACCGCGGTGACCCGTTCCGGGGCGAGCATCGTCAGCTCGGTGCCGAACCCGACCAGCGTGATCCGCATCCGGTCGGACCAGGTGTTGGTGGCGAGTTCGACGGCAATCGCCGCCAGCGCCGCCCGCACCATCCGGGACCCGCCGCGGACCGAGATCAGGCCGTGCGCGACCTCCAGGTCGACGAGGATCCGGCCGCTGTCGTTCGTCCCGATCGACACCAGTCCGGGGTACGGGGCGAGCGCCGCTCCCGCCTGGTCCGGGTCGAGCGACGAGACCGCCGACGTCGGGAGCTTCCACACCTGGCCGTTTTCGAGGGCCTCCCACGGCTTCGGCGCGGCCTTGTCCGCCGGCGCCACCCACAGGTCGAGCTCGTCGGCGCCGATGTGCGCGGCGAACACGGCCGGCGGGGTGCGATCCTCGGCGGCCAGCGCCTGCGACAGGTAACGCAGGCCGGTGTCGAGCATCGCCGCAGCGGGCTCGTCCGCGCCGAATCGCAGCGCGGCCTCGGCCTGCGCCGCCTCCCCCTCGGGCTGCTGAACCCGGGTGCCGAACGCCCGCCGCCACAGCTGCTCCCGGCGCCTGCGCCCGAGCGCGGTCAGCACCCCGGCGGCCAGCAGCGACGCCGCGGACAGCTCATAGGGGAACACCGGGGTTCCTGGCCGCTGCTCCGGCGGCGCCGCCTCCGATCCGCCGCCATGACCAGGCATAACGGCGGTGCCACCGGGACCTTCCGCCGACGTGCCACCGGGCCCCGTCGTCACCGTCACCGAGCCGCTCCCGGAGCCGCCCGGCGGTCCCTGCGGTGCCTGACCGGCGCGGGCCCCGGGTACGGTCGCGCTCTGCGCCGCCGCGACCTGGATGCCGGGGCCGTTGGCGTCGCGTGGCATGTCGAGGATCCAGCCGGGCCGGATCAGGCTGGAGATGGTGAGCTTACTGCCGTCCGGCTGCACCCGGTCCTTGTTCATCTCGAAGATCTCGCGGTACCGGCGGCCGTCGCCGAGGTGGCGCTGCGCGATCTCCCAGAGGCTGTCGTGGTGACGGCCATGCGGCGGGTCGACCACGTAGTACTTCGCAGCGTTGGGGCCCGCCGCGATGGCGGGCTGGCCGACCTGCTCCGGCGGCTGCGGATCGCGGGGCTGCGCCGGCGCGTGGTCGCGTCCCGGGGCCATCTGGGCGGCGGCGTGCGGGTTGTGCGACGGCGTGGCGGCACTGCTGAACGCGGGGGCGAGCGCGGCCCCGGCGGTGAACAGCAGCAGCGCGGCGGTGACCAGCCGGTGCGCGGCCGCCTGGGTGCCGCCGGCCAGCGGGACCCGGGCCGGTACACCCGCTCCCCGGATCGCCGCCTTGATCTCCACCCCGACGCAGACGACCAGCTGGATCCACGCGAGCCAGACGATGACCGACAGGATCTTCAGCAGCGCGACCCAGTCGAGCTGCTGGGTGAGCAGCGACATCGGGTTCTTGCCGGGCAGCGGCAGGCCGATGGTGGTGATGAGCGCGATCGGCACGCCGATCGTCAGGGCCGCGAGCAGCATCACGGCGAGGATGCCGGCGATCACGTCGCCGGCCGACCGGTGCGGGACCTGCGCCGGCTTCCGTGTCCCGGGAATGGGTGGCGCCATCGGCAGTTACCTTATCGATTCATTTCGTGACGGTTCAGGTCTTCTGGGGCGATTCGCGGTCATCACGGGCACGCGCCTCCCTGGGTGATGCCGCACTCGGGCTTCGCGGTTGCGGTGACGCTCTTGGTCATGCTGCCGGTGAATCCGGGGATCAGCGGGGTGATGGCGACCGAGACGGTGACGGTAGCCTGCTGCGCCTGGATGTCGCAGCTGGACATCGCGGCCGACATCCGCGGGCTGAGGCGGTACCGGGCGACGAGGTTGCCGGCCTGCTGGCAGGCGTCCGGGTTGATCTGCACGATGTTGTTGCGCAGGCTGGTGACCGAGATGTCGTCCGCCGCCGCGCGGGCGCTCTGCTCGGCGATGTCGGCGGCGCGCTCCTTCGCGCTGATCAGCGAGCCGCCGTCGGCGAGCAGCAGCGCGAGGGCAATCACCGCGACGGCGAAGATCACGATCCACAGCGTCACAGAGCCGCGGTCCGGATCGTCCAGCTGCCTGATGCCAACCATCGTCACCAGTCCCGCTGCATGTAGGCGTCCAGCGGTGCGACCGCCTGGCCGTGGATGTCCATCGTTCCGAGGCCGGGAACGACCGCCAGGTTGATCTCGCACATGACGGTGACCCGGACGTTCGTCGCGGGGTCGGTGTCCGGCTGCCAGCTCGCGGTCATCCCGTCCGGGCACATGTTCTTGCCGGCCTGGGGGCTCAGGTCCCCGTTCGCCGCCTGATCGACGGCACTGCCCACCAGGGCGCGGTCACGCTGGACCGACGCGGCGCGGGCCCCGTCCCGGGCCGCGCCGTCGACCTGGCCCTGCGCCTCGACCACCCGGCCCACCCCGACGAGGAAGAGCAGCAGCAGCACGAACGCCGGCGTCAGCAGCACCATCTCCACGGCCATCGAGCCGCGCTGCGACCTGGCCGCGGTCGCCGCTCCGTTACGCATCAGCGACGTGCCGCTCATGGCACGGCCTGCCCGCAATTGGTCCCGCCCGCAGGCTGGTCGGGACGGAAGCATTCGACCGGCCCGCCGGCCTTCTCGGTCACCGTCAGCGCCGGGATCAGCGGTATCAGCGTCGGGATCTTGCCGCCGACGGTGACATAGACCTGCTCCGGGTTGCCGGTGGCGGGGTCCACGGTGGCGTTGACGCCGTTCAGCAGGCGGGTGCCGACCCGGTGGTAGAAGCTGACGGCCTCGCCGGCCGACTGCGCCGACCAGCCTGGCTGCTGCTCGCGGGCGATCCTGGCACCCGCCTGGGCAGCGGATAGCGCCACTCCCCGGGCCTCGAACCACAGCGCCCACTGGATGATGAGCATCGAGAGGATCAGCAGCACCGGCGCGAGGATCGCCAGCTCGATCGCGCTGGAGCCCCGGTCCCCGGCTCTGCGCAGCGCGCATCTCAGCAATGGCACCAAGACCGGCCCCTTGTGTCCGACTTCCGGCCGACGCCGCGGCGGACGCAAGCCGCGGCAGCGGCCACTACAGGCCCTGAATCAGCGGGATCTTCCGGTGCACGACAGCGACGATGACGGTGGCGACCAGCGCTGCGGCAACCGCGATCAGGGCCGTGATGATCGCCAGCTCGATCGCCGAGGCGCCCGCGTCACCGTGCGCCCGGGCGTCGCGCAGCGCCGTCACCCTGGCCGCGAGGAGCGCCCGCAGGTATCCGCCCGCCGAGCCGCTGAACGCGTTGATGATTCGCATCTGGCCTCTCCTAACCGGGAGTTCTGCTCGGATATGGAAACTCGCTGCCGCCGGATGGCCTCACGCGCCGAGCATCGCGATCGCCGCCGGGTACAACAGGAAGAGCATGAATGCCGCGCACATCAGCATCTGCGCGACGAGCATCGACTGCGATTTCTCGCCGGCCTGGCCCTCCAGTTCGGCTAGCTCGCGCCGCCGCAGGCTCGCGGCGCGTGCGGTCAGCGACTCCCGCACCTTGGCACCGTCGTCGGCGACGAGGCTGAGCGCCGCCGACAGGTCCCGCAGTTCGTCCACCCGGACGTCCTCGCCGAGAGCGCCGAGCGCCTGCCACGGTGTCTGGCCGGTGATCCGGGCGTTGGCCAGCGCGTCGCGGATCCGCCACATCGACCACCCGCCGCCAACCTCACTGGCCGCCATCAGCGCCTCGGGAACGCCCCGGCCGCCGGACAGGTTCATCGAGACCAGGTCGAGGAACACGCCGACCGCGTGCCGGAAGTCGCGCCTGCGCCGGTCCGCCTGCTGCCGCAGCTCGAGGTTCGGAAGGAAGAAGAACACCGTGGCGAAGATCAGCCCGATCCACACCGGGATGAGGGGCGGCAGGTGCAGGCCGACCACGGAGAGCAGCACGAACAGCACCGGGGCGATCAGAAAGCCGAAGACGGCCAGCAGCACCTTGGTGGCGAGGAAGTTCTCGAACGACTTGCCGACCAGGGACAGGTTCGCCCGCAGCGAGGGGAACTCCCAACCCTGTTCCGCGCAGAACCGGGCCAGCCAGCGGCCGAGCCGGCGGCTGAGCTCGCTCTCCTTCCCGTCGCCGGGGTAGGAGGAGGGCCGGGCGATCCGCTGAACGCGCGCGGCGTCGAACGCGGCGATCTGCTTCGACAGGCTGACCCGCCGTGGAGTCAGCGCGATCACCAGCAGGAACACCCCGGCGCCGACGATTCCGCCGATGATCAGCGCGGCCGTCACAGCGATGCCCCCTGCCGGGTCGTGCCGTCGCGCGGCCCGGTGCCATCCCGGTAGCCCTCGGCCCGCGGGTCGTGCCGTGAGCCATCCCGCCCAGCCTCGCCGGGCTTGGCGTCGCGCCAGGCGGCGACCGTCTCCGGCGCACCCGGCGAGGTGCCCTCGGATCGAGCGGCGAGCAGCCGGGGCGGCGTCTCGAACTTCGCCAGTTTCCGCAGCCACAGGAACGATGCCGCGTACAGCGCGGCGACCACGGCGAGCACCATCTGGCCGATCACGCCGTTGTAGGCGCTGACGTAGCTGTGATCGAAGATCCCGAGCAACAGCGCGAGCCCGACCGAAACGCCAACCACGATCTGCACGCTGCGCCGCGTCGAGCGCCGTTCCGCGTTGACCTTGCGGCGCATGTCGAGTTCCTCGCGCACCGAGTCGGACAGGGCGCCGAGCAGGTCGCGCAGGCCGGGGCCGCGCAGCCGGGCGTTGATGATCAGCGCGGCGATGATCAGGTCGGCCCCGGGGTCGTTGAGGTCGTCGGCGAACCGTCGCAGCGCATCCACCAGCGGCATCCGGGTGTGCATCCGGTCCACCAGCCGGGCCAGCGGCTCCTGCAGGGACGGCGCCGCCGCCCGCAGCGAGGCGGGTATCGCCTGCTCCAGTCCGACCGCGCCGGCGATCGTGTCCCGCAGCGACTCGGTCCAGGTGGCGAGGCCCTCGAGGCGCGCCATCGCCCGGCGCTCGCTGGCGGCGCCGCCGAGGCTGCGCCAGGCGAGCACGAGCAGCGTCGCGCCGATCCCGGCGACGACCCAGCGGGTCGCGACGAGAACCACCACGCCGGCCACGACGGCGATCGCGCCGCGGATGCTGAACAGCATCCGAAGCTGCTCTTCCACGCGGGCGAGCCGCTGGCTCGGGGCGCTCGGCGGCAGGCCGCGGAGCGCGACGACGAGGAGGAATACGCCACCCCCCGCCGCGGCGCCCACCAGGACCGCGAGGTACGGCAATGCCGCGGACGAGGAACCCATCACCACGCTCCGCGGCCGGGATCGTAGCCATGCTCGGCGAGCTCTGCGACGCAGGAAACGGGGGCGTGCGCGACGGCTCGACCGTCCGGGCCGGGGGCGAACACCTCGCTGGACAGCACCCGGCCGTCCACGCCGGTGATCTCCCGGACGCTGCTCACGAACCGGCGCAGACGACCGCCGCGGGCGTAGTCGTTGCGCTTGGAGATGAAGACGACGAAGTCGATGGCGCCGGCGATGAGCATGTGCGTCGCCTCGACCGGCAGCCGCTCCGCCGACTGGATGGCGTAGGTGGAAATCCGGTTGAAGACCTCCAGCGACGAGTTCGCGTGAATGGTGGACAGCGAACCGTCGTTGCCCTGGGTCATCGCGTTCAGCATCGTGACGATCTCGTCACCGAGCACCTCACCGACGATCACCCGGCTGGGGTTCATCCGCAGCGACCGGCGGACGAGTTCCGCCATCGTGATCGCGCCCTGGCCTTCCATGTTGGGCAGCCGTTCCTCGAACGCGACCACATTGGGGTGCAGCTCGGGGAAGTGATCCAGCCCCAGTTCCAGCGCGCGCTCGACGGTGATCAGCCGTTCGCCGTGCGGGATCTGGTTGGCGATGGCGCGCAGCAGCGTGGTCTTCCCGGCATTAGTGGCCCCGGCGATCATGATGTTCTTCCGCGCGGCGACCGCGGCGGCCAGGAACGAGCCCACTGCCGGGGAGAGGGTGTCGTTGCCCACCAGGTCGGCGAGGAACACCTTGCCCAGCCGGGCCCGCCGGATGGACAGCGCCGGGCGCAGTGTCACATCCATCACCGCCGACAGCCGGGAACCGTCCGGCAGCCGCAGGTCGAGCTGGGGGTTAGCGGTGTCGAACGGCCGGCTGGACAGGCCCGAGTAGGCGGCGAGGACCTGGATCAGCTCGACCAGTTCGTCGTCGCTGTCGGCCACCGGTTCGGCCATCACCTCACGCCCGTCGGCGAAGCCCACGAAGACCCGGTCGCACCCGTTGATGTCGATGTTCTCGATGTCGTGGTTCTCCAGCAGCGGCTGCAGGCGGCCGACCCCGAACAGCGCGGCGTGCACCGCCTCGGCGAGTTCCTCCTCTTCCTCCGCACTCGGCGGGCGGCGGCCGGCGGTGATCTCGTTGCGCGCGTGGTCCTCGAGGACCTGCGCGACGAGCGCGCGGGCGAACTGCCGCTCGTCCTCGCCGGACATCGGGGGCATCGACGCGGCCGCATCCAGGCGGCGCTGCTCGGCCAGCCGGTTGCCGACCTCCTGCCGCAGGCGCTTGACGAGGCTATGGTCCACCGCCGGTCACCCCCTCCCGGAGCCGGGCATGCCCGGTCCCGGACCGGCTGGAGGTCGTTCCGGACGATGCTGCACGGGGGGCCGTGCGGCGGGGTGTGCCGCGGGCTGCGGGGCTGGTCCGCTGCTGGTCCGGGCCTGGGTGCGGATCGGCAGCGGGCGTGTGTCGTTCTCCTCGCTGTCCTCGCGTTCCCGGCCGGCCGTCTCGTCCGGCCGTCCCCGCGGCAGGCCGGGGGTACGGCCGCCCGGCCACTGATCACGGTCCGGCGGACGCTGCTCCCGCTCCGACCCCGCCAGCTCCCGCCAGGACCCGGCCTGCTCCCGCCCGGACCCGGCCTGCTCCCGCGCGGACCGGGCCTGTTCCCAACCGGACCAGGCCTGCTGCTGACCGGGCCGTCCCTGCTCCCGCCCGGGCCAGGCCTGATCATCGCGCGGCCCGGTGCCGGGGCGGCCCCGCTCGCCGTCCAGCCGTGCCTCCGCGCGGCCGGTATCCACGGCCTGCCGGTCTCGCTCGGTATCCGGCCGCGCGCGCTCGCGGCCCGGCCCAGCGACATGGCGGTCGCGGCCCGGCCCGGCGACCAGACGGTCGTGGTGCGAATCCGTCGCGCGCGCACCCGGCTCCCGGCGCGGCGCCGGGTAACCGTACTGCCGCTGACCGGAACCGGGGCCCGGATGCGCCTGCGCCGGCCCTAACGGCGGCGCGGGCGGCGGCCCTGAAGGAGGCGCAGACGACGGCCCAGATGGCGGGGCAGAGGGCGGGGCAGAGGGCGACCCAGATGGCGGGGCAGGGTGCTGAGGCGCTGGCGCGGTGGCTGGCGCGGCGGCTGGCGCGGCGGCTGGCGGGGCGGCTGGCGGGGCGGCTGGCGGGGCGGCAGGCTGCCGCTGGCCTGGGTCGGCGGCGGGTTTCGGGGGCTGAGGCTGTCGCGCGCCCGGCGGTCCGTCGCCGGATGCTCCGGCCTCCGTGCGTTCCGGGCGCCGCGGCCCGGACGGCTGCGTCGCGCCGGCCTGGACCGGAAGCTGTGCCACCAACTGCGCGGCCGTTTCCCGGGCGGTGCGGATCAGCATCGATTTGTCCAGCCTGCCGCCCCACTCGCCGCGGAGCATCTCCGCGCTCCTCGGCTCGTAGGCAAGCCCGCCGGCCACCCGGGCCGGCACGTTGCCCTGCTGGAGCGCGCTGGCGATCTCAGCCGTCGCCGACCGGAACTGCTTGTAGTCCGCGACGATCACCACGTCCAGGATGGTCCCGGGCTGACCGCGCTTCGCCAGCGCCGAAGCGACCTGGACCGCGCGGTGCCGCAGCCGGACGACGCCCTCCAGGTCCGGCCTCGCGACCAGCACCACCGCGGAGGCGTGCCCGAGCAGGTCGTAGAAGGGGCCATCCACGCCCAGCCGTCCGCAGTCCACCACCACATCCAGCGCGGGGACTCCCGCGAGGACCTGGCCGATCTTGCCCCAGAGCAGCTGCAGGCCCCCCGCCTGTTCGGCGTTGCCCACCCCGGTCAGGATGTCCAGCCCGCCGTTCAGCTTCTGGGTGTGCTCCCACACCTGCTGCGGCTGGATTCCGCGGCGCGCGGCGACCGCCAGGCTGAGTAGCCCACGCCGGGGATCCAGACGGCCGCCGCCGGCGGACGGCAGCCGGTAGACCAGGTCGCCGCCGGCCGGGTCCGCCTCGGCGAGCAGCACCGGCCGTGGCCACACCGCGGCCAGGGCCAGCGACGCCGTCGTGACGCCAGGCGCCCCTTTATCGGCGGCCACCGCTATCAGCGCCATCCGCGTCAGCCAATTCCAGTCGGCGAGGGCGTTGCCTTCTTCCTAGGCTTGGCCGGGCCCGGCTGGGCGCCGGGACCCATACCGGTCCCCGCCGTCGGAAACGTGGTCGGTGCCGCTCCCTGCTGGCCTGGCTGGGGGCCAGCGGCGGCGGCCGCCGACGAGCCGCCAGGCTCGGCGGCGATGGCGACGCCGCCAGCCGAAGCACTGCACGAGACCTTGCCCGCGTCCAACGGGTCGACGGCGACCGTCACATCGGTCGAGCCGCTGTTCGAGGCGTTGGTGGCGCCGGCCACTCCCTGGACGACCGCGTCAGTGGACAGCACGGCGCCAACCGGGGCCGGGCAGCCGGTCGAGCCGCCTCCGCTGTTGCTGACCGCGTAGATCGCGACGGTCTGGCCCTGGGTCAGCCCGGTCGGCATCTGCCCGTCCTTGAGCGCCAGCCCGACCAGCACCTTGCCCGCCAGCGAGGTACCGGTCTGCGAGGCCAGACCGGACGTCATCACCGTCCCGGCCGGGATGTTGGTGGCGGCGTAGGCGCGGGACACCGAGAATCGCTGGCTCCACTGCGCGTATTGCACTCCGGTGCCGGAGGCGACCTGAACCGGCTGCATGGCACCCAGCGGGATCCGCTGGCCCTGCGTCACCGGCTGGGTGATCTCGATGGCGGTCATCCGCTTGCCGGTCGCCAGAACCAGCGCGGCCGCGGCCAGGCCACCGCCGATGATCAGCAGTATCGCGAGGGCGGCGAGTGCCGGCCGTCGCTCGCGGGGCGCGCTCGGCAACCGTCGCCCGCCGGGGGCGGTCGGGGCCGCGGACAGCGGTTGGTCGGCCCCGGGCGCGGCACCCCGCGAGAGCGTGCCTCTATCGCTTGCCATAAGTCAGGTGTCTCCCCCTGGCTTCCGCTACGCTCTGGCTGGCTGGCTGTTTGCCCTGCTGACGGGGCCGTGTACGCCACATGCGCGCGGGCATGCCGGGACACGGCCACGTGACAGTAAGCCCTAGGAGGGTATCCGTTTTGCGCCGGTGTGAGTAGCGATGCGTCCAATCTGCCACCATCTGGCTACTCACCGATCGCGCCAGAACGCCTGGCAGCGAGTTGCCAGCAGTATTCCGGCGCCGGGCTCACGGCCTCGGCGGTCGTGCCGGGACCCCGTGACACCCGGGAAGTTGCGGAGGTAACGCAAATGCGGATCGCGCTGACGGCGCTCACCCCGCGAGGCCCGCGCGACGTCATTGTCACCGGTGACGACGGGGCCACCGTCGGCGACGTGGCGACCGCGCTGGGCAGCATCTTCGGCGGTGCGGCCGACCGCGCCGCACGGCCGCCGGAGCCCGCCGGGGACGCGGGGCACCTCGCTGAAGTCGTCGAACTCCCGCTGGCCGCCCGACGGAGCCAGGCGGGGGCGCGCCCGGACACCCTGTGGGTAGATGGCCGCTCGCTCGACCCGGGCGCACCCGCGCACGGGACCTTGCGCGCGGGTGCGCTGATCGCCCCCGACCCCCGCACCGCTGCCGCCGCCGACACCGCCGAGCCGGCCGGGGTGGTCGAGGTCCGCACGATCGGCGGGCCGGCCGCGGGGACCGTCCACCGGCTGGGCTACGGGACCATGACGATCGGCTCGTCGCCGAACTGTCACGTCCGGGTCGGCGGTTCGGGTGTCCCGCCGTTCGTCGCCCAGGTCGTGATCAGCCCTGGAGCCGGGGGTGCGACGCTTCAGCCGTTCAGCCAGCCCGCCGGGGCCACCGGCGGCGGGACGCTGCTCATCGACGGCGAGCCGGTGACCAGCCCGCGGCCCTGGCCGTTCGGCTCGGTCGCCACCGTCGGCCCGGCCGTCCTCTCGCTGAACCACCCGGAGGTTCCGGACGCGCACCTGGCCCCGGTCGGTGACGGCGGCCTCGCTTACAACCGCCCGCCGCGGCTGCCGCCGTCGGACCGGCCGCGCCGGATCGAGGTGCCGGCCGAGCCGAAGCGCCCGGACAAGCCGCGGCTGCAGCTCCTGGCAGCGCTGCTGCCGGTGCTGCTCGGCGTGGCGCTGGTGAAGTTCTTCCACAGCTGGTTCTTCGCGCTGTTCATGCTGATGAGCCCGGTGATGGTGCTGGGGCAGTGGATCAGCGACAGGCGGCACGGCCGGGTCTCGCACAAGAGGGCGATGAAGGAGTACCGGCAGAAGATGGCCGCGCTGGGCCCGAGGGTGGCCGCGGAGGTAGCGGCGGATGAGGCCCAGCGGCGCGACACCTCTCCCGACCCGGCGCAGGTGCTGCTGACGGCGACCGGCCCGCGGCGGCGGCTGTGGGAGCGCCGCCCGATAGACGCGGACACCCTGGACCTGCGCGTCGGGCTGACGGATCTCCCCGCGAATGTCGAGTTCACCGGCGAGCGGAACGCGCCGTACGACATGGTGCTGCCGCCGCCGCCCACCGCCCGCAACGTTCCGGTGACCTGGCCGCTCCCCCGGCTGGGCGTGGTCGGCCTGGCGGGCCCGGTGAACGCGTCCCGCGGCCTCGCCCGCTGGCTCGTCGCGCAGGCGGCCGTGCTGCACAGCCCGCGCGACGTGAAGATCGTCGCGCTCACCGCGGACCCCGAGGCGGGACCGCACTGGAACTGGGTCCGCTGGCTGCCGCACTGCGCGCCGTACCGCGGCCAGGAGTGCGTCGCCTTGGTGGGAACCGACCTCGACTCGGCCGCCAAGCGCGTCCAGGAACTGGTCGCCGACGTCAACCAGCGGCTGGAGCAGGTCAACCGCACCGGCTTCGCGGCCCTCGGCGGCCCGGGCGGCGACGATCTCCCCGACCCGGAGCTCGGCCCGAAGATCGTGGTGGTCCTGGACGGAGCGCGGCGGCTGCGGCGCATTCCCGGCATGCCGCAGGTGCTGGCCGCCGCCCGGCGCGCCGGTATGTACGCGATCTGCATCGACGAAGCGGAGCGCGTCCTTCCGGAGGAGTGCGCGGCGGTCGCGTCCTGGGACCCCGAGCGGCCGGGCTGGGTGACCATGCGCGGCAGCGGGTACGACATGGCCGGCCGGGTGCTCGCGGAACAGGTCGGCGTCGCGTGGGCGGACCGGGTTGCCCGCGCGCTGGCCCCGGTCCGCGACGTGAGCCGCGACGACGCTGACGCCATGATCCCGGATTCGGCGCGGCTGCTGGATCTGATCGGGATGCCCGACCCGTCGGCGGCCGCCGTCTCCGCGCAGTGGCAGCGGGCCGGCCGGACCACCGTGGCGCCGGTCGGGGTCGGCGCGGACGGTCCATTCGCCGTCGACCTGCGGGTGGACGGCCCGCACGGGCTCGTCGCCGGGACCACCGGCTCCGGCAAGTCGGAGCTGCTGCAGACGCTGATCGCCTCGCTGGCCGTGGTGAACCGGCCGGACTCGATGACGTTCGTGCTCATCGACTACAAGGGCGGTGCGGCCTTCGCCGATTGCGCCCGGCTGCCGCACACCGTGGGGATGGTCAGCGACCTGGACGGCCACCTGACCGAACGGGCGCTGGCGTCGCTGGCCGCCGAGATCAGGCGGCGCGAGGAACTGCTGCAGCGCGCAGCGGCCAAGGACATCGAGGACTACTGGGACACCCGCCGGCTGCGGCCGGGCCTGGAGCCGATGCCCCGGCTCGTCCTGATCATCGACGAATTCGCGACGCTGGTCGCCGAACTGCCTGAGTTCCTTACCGGCCTGGTCGGCATCGCACAGCGGGGCCGGTCGCTGGGGATCCACCTGATCCTCGCCACCCAGCGCCCGGCCGGCGTGGTGAACGCCGACATCCGGGCCAACACCAACCTCCGGATCGCGCTGCGGGTCGTGACGCCGGACGAGTCCGATGACGTCATCGAAACCCGGGACGCGGCGTACATCTTGAAGGACACGCCCGGGCGGTGCTACGTCCGGTCCGGGGTGACGACGCCGGTCGCGGTGCAGTCGGCGCGGATCGGCGGGCGGCGTCCCGGGTCTGCCCCGGCCGGGGAGGCCGCCCGGGCCGTCCCGGTGCCGTGGCAGGGCCTCGGCCGTGCACTCCCGGCATCCGCAACGGCCGGCGACGACGAGACCATGGTCACCGACCTGTCGGTACTGGTGGACGCGATCAGGCAGGCGGGCGCCAAGCTCGGCATCGCCGAGCAGCACAGTCCGTGGCTGCCGCCGCTGCCGGACATCGTCACGCTGGATGAGCTTCCGGGGGCGGGATCCCCTGCGGGCGCGGCTGCGGGAAACCCGGCCGGGGAGGTGCCACTGCTCCCGTTCGGTCTCACCGACGTCCCGGCCCGGCAGTCGAGGGAACCCCTCACCTTCGACCTCGTGCACGGCGGCCACATGGTCGTCGCCGGGGCGGCGCACACCGGCCGGTCAACCCTGCTGCGGACACTGGCCGGGTCGTTGGCGGCGTCCGCCTCCCCCGCCGACGCGCATATCTACGCGATCGACTGCGGCACCGGCGCGATGCTTCCGCTGACCGCGCTCCCGCACTGCGGCGCCGTGGTGACCCGGGACCAGACGGAGCGGATGGAACGGCTTCTCGGCAAGCTGCGCGGCGAGATCGGGCGCCGCCAGCAGATTCTCGCGTCCGATGGTTTCGCCGGCCTCGCGGAGCAGCGCGCCGCCTCGGCGGACCCGCTGCCCTGGATGCTGCTGCTGCTCGACTGGTGGGAGGGGTTCGTCGCGGCGTTCGACCAGTACGACTACGGGCGGCTGATCGACTCGCTGCTGCAGATCCTGCGCGAGGGTGCCGCGGTCGGACTGCGCGCCGTGGTGACCACCGACCGTTCGGCGCTGATCGGCCAGGTCGGAACCGTGTTCGCCCGCCGGATGGTGCTGCGGATGACCGACCGGGCCGACGCGGCCTGGGCCGGCGTCAACGAGCGCAGCGTGCCCGCTCATCAGCCACCGGGCCGGGTGATGTTCGAGGGCACCCCGCATCCGTTCGAGGCGCAGATCGCGATGCTGGACCCCAGCCCCTCGGGCGCGGCGCAGGTGGCGGCGCTGCGGCGGCTGGCGGAGCAGGCCGCCGGCCGGTGGGAGCGCCCGCCGCAGCCGCTGCGGCCGCTGCGGGTGGATCCGCTGCCGCCGCGGATCACCGTGGACGAGACGTGGAAGCTCGACCCGGATTTCGCGCCGCCGTCGCCGCTGTGGGCGCTGGCCGGAGCCGGCGGCGACGAGCTGGCGCCGCAGGGCATCGACGTGCGCGACGAGGGCCCCGGCGTGGTGGTGGCCGGGCCGCCGCGCAGCGGCCGGTCCACCACGCTGATGACGATGGCCCGGTCGCTGCGCGCCCGGCAGACCCCCGTCATCCTGGTCACGCCGCGACGGTCGCCGCTGCGCTCGCTAGATGGCGAGGACGGGGTACTGGGCGTGTTCGGAGCGGACGCCGACCCGGCCGCGCTGCAGTCCGCGGCCGAGGGCCAGGAGCGTTACGTGGTGCTGGTCGACGACGCCGAGCTGCTGTTCAACGCGCCGGTATCCGATCCCCTGGAAAAGATCATCGTCAGCGGGCGCGACGCGGACCACGGAGTGATCGTCGCCGGATCCACACCCGATTTCGCCCGGGCGTTCTCCGGTTTCATCCCGGCGGCGCTGAGGTCGCGCTGCGGGATCCTGGTCAGTGTGGAGTCACCGAGCGATGGCGATGTGTTCGGGGTGCGGCTGCCGCGTAACGCGGGCGCCGGGCCGGCCGGCCGGGGGCTGCTGATCAAGGCCGGTACCGTCGCGCCGGTCCAGCTCGCCATCAGCGAGTGAGGGTTCCCACGGCGTCGCCGCTGCACGGTGCGGGCATCGAGCCGGCCGAGACCGGCCGAGACCGGCCGAGACCGGCAGCGAAAGGCGCGCCCCGCTTCGGCGAGCGCGGGACGCGCCGTTGTCCGGTTGCCGCGCCCGGTGCGTGCCGGGGGCGGGAGACCCGAAGGCTCAGTGCACGGAGCTGGACAGGTTCCTGGCGTTCTCGGCCTGCCTCCTGGTGACCTGCGAGTGGTTCTGGAGGGTCTGGTGCAGGTTGTTCATCCCCGGACGGAGCTGGTTGATCTGCTCGATCACCCGGTCGACGCTCTGGTCCTGCCAGCCCCCGGTCGCCTTGAGGTTCTGAATGTCGTTGGCGATCTGGTTGAACAGCTGGAGCATCTGGTCGCCGTTCTGCGCCGTCTTGCTCGCGTGCTGGTCCATCATTTCGGGCGTGTACTGCTGCTGACCTGGCATGAAGCGATCACCCTCCGTATCGTCTGCGGCCGTGGGGGCCTCTGACATTACCGGAACGTCACGAAATGCGCCCCTTCCGTGGCGGTCGACGTTGTATCAGGATTCCGTCGCGGCCCGGCGTTCGTGGCTTGCCCGGATCGCGCGGGCGCACTGGCCTTGTTCGCCACATTGCCGATGCTCTAGCCTTTGCGCCAGCGGCGCCCCGCGGCCAGCAGGCGTGATCTTCCGCGGAGACAGAAGCAGAGGGACACCAGGATGGGGACCATCGCCGGAGACGCAGCGCGCCTGCATTCAGCGGCGGCGGCGATGAAACCGGATGTGAGCGCAGCCCAGCAGCAATCTCGCCAAGCGACGGCGGCCGGCCAGCAGGCCGCGGCCGCGGCCGGCAAGCCCCAGGTTGGGGCCGCGCTCGAGTCCCTCGCCAGCGCGCTGGCCAAAGCGATGGATGACACCGCGACCGCGATCAGCCAGATGGGCACCGTCACCAGCACCGAGGGCCGCAACTTCGAAACGGTCGGGGCCGGGGGCTGAGAAATGTGCTCATTCCAGCTGCCGAGCGGCGACCCGGCCGGCTTGCGGGCAGCGGCGAGTCAGTTCCGCCGGCTGGCGGGCGATCACGCGGCGCTGGGGGCGACGCTCGCCCACCACGCGCAGCAGGCCGGGGACGGCTGGACCGGCGGCTTCGCCGACCGGTTCCGCGAGTGCGCCGCCGCCGTGCACACCCGGTTCCAGCCGGCCTGCCGGGCCGCGATTGCCGCCAGCCAGGAACTTACCAGCTATGCCGCGGCCCTGGAGTCGGCCCAGCACGCGGTGTCCTCGGCGAACAACCAGGCAGACAGCCTGAGCCGGCAGCATCATGCCGACCCCGCTGCCAGGGCCCAGGCGATGAGCCGGCTGAGCCAGCAGGCCGACTCGGCGGCGAGTGCCGTGAACCACGCCGCTCAGGTGTGCGCCGCGAGGATAGCCGCCGCCGAGTCGGAACTCGGCGGCGCGCTGCCCGACACGATGTCCCTGCAGCAACTGCAGGACGAGGTCCGGCGCGCCTCGGCCGAACTGAAAAAGGCCGACCCGACTCAGTGGGAAAAGCTCTTCGGGCCCGATGGCCTGGTGCGCACCTGGGATGAACGCCTGCACGCGCTGCCCGCTCCGTTCGCGGACATGATCCTGATCAAGCTGCTGCACTCGGCCGAAACCGCAGAGGGAGCAGCCGAGGACGCGGCCAAGTTCGCCGACAAGATCCCCGAGCTGATGGAAGCCGACTTCCCGGGCCGGGTGCTGCCGGTCATGCAGGACATGAGCCGGGGCGAGGCGACCTTCGGCGACCTGGTGGATGAGATCAGGAACTTCAGCAGCTCCTGGTCTGCCGTGGAGGATGTCAACAGCGCCTTCCGGCAAGCCAGCGAAGCGGAGGCATCCCGGCTGCCATTTCTCCGCGGTACCGGGATCGGGCTGGGCGTCATGGCGCTGATCGGCGACGCGTACACCATCGCGAAACCAGCAGACAGCGGCGCGATGGGATGGGTGGACCGCGGTGCGGCCATCACGAACTTCGGCCTTACCGGCGCCGACACCGGCCTCGCGATTGCCGGGATTTTCGGGGCCGAGGCGTCAATGCCGGTTGCCGGGGAGGTCGCCATGGTCGGCACCGGCCTCTTCCTGGCCGGCGACTGGGCATATCACAACGTCAAGCCGTTCCAGGACTTCTGCAACGACGTGGGGCACACCGCGGTCTCGGTCGCGAAAGGCGCCTGGAACGCCGTCACCAGTATCTTCTGACCAGTGGACACCCGAGATGAGGACGACACCGTGACATCGGCCCCGGATCCGCGGCAGGCCGACGTCGCTGCGGCCCGCGCGCTGCTGGATCAGGTCGACCGGGACGGCGCCGTGCGCCTGCCGGCGATGTCGACCGCCGAGCTGTGCACGCTGGGCGCGATGCAGTCGTCGCTGATCGACCAGGACGCCTGGAACTGGTGGACGGGTAAGGCGGAGTCCGAGCGCGACGCGCTGTCGGCGGCAACGCTGAAGTTCCTCACCCACCGTAAGCTGCTCGACCCGCCCGGTCCCGGCACCGATGATCCCGCGGCGGAGAACGTCATGCTGCGGGTCCGGCCCGACCTTGGCGTGATCCTGGCGGGCCGCACCCGGCCGGCCTTTATCGTGCTCAGCCGCGACGGCGCTAACGGGGCGCCGCGCGACATGCGGCTGTACGGGATCTCCGACCAGGAATACGGCCTGCGCGCGGTGCTCGCCGAGGAGGCCACGCACCGCCAGGCCGAATGGATGGGCCCCGCGTATCTCTACCTGCTGGCCAGTCCAGCCGAGGCCGCTATGTCGCTGGTGCGCTGGATAGACCGCGGGGCGGGCAGGACCCTGCGGCGCCGGCCGCCGAAGATGATCGATGTGTACCGGGGAAACCTCGGCAGCGGTCCCGCCCGGGACCATGTCGAGGTGACGCGCGAGGGCCCGGCCGGATACCGCGTGACGCGGACCCGCGTCGGCCAGCCCGCGGACCCGCCGGCCGACTGTGACGAGACCGGCCTTCACCGGCTGCTGACCGCCGTCATGCGGGACGGCTCCCGGTGACCCCCGCCACGCCTGCCGCAGGAGGCCAATCCGTGTTCTACGCCGAGGATCATTGCTCGCTTCGCTGGCCGGTCCTGTTCAACGGGATTGCCTGGCCGGCCCTGTTTCTGATCTTCCTTATCGTGCCCTTCGCCACGGGTAATCTGCTCCTTTTGAACCTCGCGCTGGTGGCGGGAATCCTCTGCGCCGTGGGGGGCAGCATTTTCGGCCTGGTCATCACGTGGCCGACCGGCATCAGGATTGACGCGGAGGGAATCCGCATCGGCGGCGTGCGCCATGCTGCGCGCCGCGGCGGCGCGGGCGCCGGGAAACTGCCGACCGCCGGTTCCCAGCGGCGCCAGGTGTTTTCCTGTCCGTGGAACGGCGTCCAGAATCTGCGTGTCGTGACTGACCGCGGCGAACTGAAGAAGCTGCGCCGCAGCAGCCGCGGGCGCGGCGATCTGCGTGTCGGAATCCTGTGGTCGTTCTGGATGAAGGCCGCCCTGGTCGTCAACGTCGATCCAGCCGCCGCCCAGATCCCGCGTTTCCGCCCGCCAGACACGCAGCGCTACTGGTTCAAGGTATCCCGGCCCACCCGTGCCGTCCCCTCGCCGGTATGGCTCGCGCCGACCCGGCACCCGGAACGGCTGCGCGAGGCGCTCACCCAGTTCAACGCCCAGGGCCCGCTGCCGTCCGGGCAGGAAGCCCGCGGATTGTGACGACGGCGATCTCGTCAGCGGGCTATCCCGGGTCGCCGTTTCCGGCCAGTTCCCGCCCGCGCCCGGTGAGTCCGGACCGCGTCAGCTCGTCCCGGATGCGGTCACGAACGGCCGGCTCCCCCGCTCGCCGGACCCAGTCCTCGGGCGAGGAGCCAGCGATGCCCGACAGTGCAGGGGCGTCTTCGAGCAGGCTCGCGATCAGCGCCGGCTGGTCGGTGAGCTCGCGGGGCCGGCCCGAGCGATCGGTCAGGTAGCCGTGCCGCGACTCGTAGGCCCAGCAGTCCTGGATGACCCGTCCGCCGGTGAGGATCACCTGGATCCGCGGCGGAAGCCGGACGCGCTGGTATTCCGGTTCGGCCTGGTCCAGCATCCGCAGCTCATCGGTGTCGGGCAAGATCACCCATCCGCTCACGACCGCGCCGTCCCCGGCCACCGGCGTGACGGGAAGATATCCCCCGGTGCCGACATGCGCGGATACCCCCGCGACGATGCCCCGGGCCTGCGCCGCCACCATCGGGACGGCGGCACGCCGACCGCCGTTTCGCAGCATCTCCGCGAGCCACCCCGGAGCGGCGCCGGTGCCGAGCGCCAGAACGGCGCTGCGCTCGGATACGGGCGCGGCGCCGGCCTGGGCGAGCACGTCGTCCAGCGGCCTGCCCAGGCCCGGGCCGGTCGCCCATGATCCCACCGGCGCCTCGGACGGATGCACGCGCAGCAGCGAGCGGCCGGCCAGCAGCACCGCGGTGTGGTCCGGTCGCATCCCGGGATACGAAAGCGGGCCGCCATCATCCGGCGGCAGCGGCTCGGCGTCGTCCGGCGGCGCACCCGTGCCGGGGCTCCGGAACCTGGTCCACCTGGCCGGCTGATTCCGGATCCCCCCCGGCCGGGCGATCTCGTAGCGAACGGCCACCGCCCAGGCGATGGCGACGAGCACAATGGCGGCGATGATCCAGCCCATACCGGCATCCTTCCCCGAGGTTCCCGGTGTCGCCCGTCTGCCCGGCCTACCGTGACCGCGCCGGTGCCGCCTCCCCCCGCAGCGGTATCACCGGGCGGCGACGACGGTGTCGGCGATCCTGGGGACCAGGGTTACGTCAATAGTGCCGGGCGCCGCGACAAACAGAACCCCCGGCCGGTGCCCGGTACCGCGCCCAGCGATGACGACGGCAGCGGTCTCGGTGGTCACCGAGCCCTTCCTGGCCGGGACCCCGGGGTAGCGGATCTGGAACTCGATGACGTAGCGGGCTCCGTCGTGGCCGTTCCCGCCGTGCCGGCTGATCCCAAGCTGCTCGACGGTGTGCGGCGCGGCGAAGTGCGAGGACGCCAGTTCGTTCGCGAACTGGACGCCGTCGGAGCGCAGGTCCCGCGGGCCGGTGTAGCGGTAGGACGACGGCAGCGGCGCGGACTCCGCTTCCGCCCGCACCGCTGTCAGCCCCGGACTCTTTCCCGCGCGCTGCGCGAGGTCGCGGTAGCCCAGAGTCCACCGGCCCAGGGATCCTGCCGGGATAGGCTGCCACCCCGCCCCGGCCGGGACGCGGTAGCCGATCCCGGCCCGCTGGTCCACCACCTCCGCACCCAGCGCGACCGGGGCGGGCGCCGGGCTGGCCGGCTGGGACACCGGCGCCGACCGCGGCTGGGCTGGCGCGCGCTGGGCGGGCGCCTGGTTGCCCAATACGGCGGTCAGCACCAGCGTCACCGCTGACGCGGCCGCCAGGACGCCGACGCCGATCCCGCCGATCAGCCAGATGCGGCGCCGGCTGCGCCCCGCGTCCGGCGCCGCGTAAACCGGCTGGGCCAGTTGGCCGACCGGCGGCAGCCGCGAGCCCGGCGGTTCCAGCCGGGAATGCCCGTCTGGGGCCGTTGACGTGCCTCGATGCCCATCGCCGGCGGGAGGCTCGAAGGCGCCGCCGGAACCGGACACCGGGACCGGACCCGGGTCGCGTGGCGAGGCCGGGCGGGTCTGCTGGGTCCAGTTGCGTCCGTCCCACCACCGCAGCAGTCCGGTGTTCTCCGGGTCGGGGTACCACTCCGGGTACGGCGTCATCCGCGGCGCGCTGTCACCCTCAAGGCCCGCCAATCCGCATCACCGCCCGCCCGTCTTCTCCGCTCCGGGATGGCCCGCCGCGCCGGGCCCACCGCGATGCCGCGAGCCCAGCCGACCGGGATAATAGTGGCGCGCCCCGGACCACGCCAGATCCGGCCCCGCTACCGATCGCAACGGCCCGGCTCACCGGCCCTCACCGGTGCCATTCGGTCCGGTGCGATGCGGTCCGGTGCGATGCGGTCCGCGGCGGATGGGACCGGCGGCCCGGCGCAGTTGCGCGAACTCAGCAGCCAGCGCGTCGATCCGCCAATGCGCGTTCAGGCCGCTGGGATTGGGCAGCACCCACAGCCCGACGCCTTCCACCGCGGCGTCCTGCCGCCCGACCACCGCATCCGGCCGGCCGAACGCGGTGCGGTAGGCGGTGACACCGACCACTGCCAGCCAGCGCGGCCGCGCCCGCGCCACTGTTGCCGCCAGCGCCTGGCCGCCGGCGCGAAGCTCGTCCGCACTCAGTTCCCCGGCGCGCGCGGTTGCCCGGCCGACGACGTTGGTTATGCCGAGCCCGACGCGGAGGATTTCCTGCTGCTCGCACGGCCGGAGCTGCCGGTCGGTGAAGCCGGAACGATAGAGCGCCGGCCAGAACCGGTTACCCGGCCGGGCGAAGTGATATCCGGTGGCCGCGGAGTAGAGGCTCGGGTTGATTCCGGCGAACAGCACCCGCAGCCCGGACTCGATGACATCGGGAATCGTCCGCCCGTACGCGGCCGCAAGCTCCGCCGCTCCCGGCCGCCGCGGATCGTCACCCATGGCGTCCAAGGGTACGGCCGCCCGCCGGGCGGGCGGCTCGACCGCGACGGCCGATCAGCCCGGACGGACCGGTCAACCCGGAAGGGCCGGTCAACCAGGAAGGCCGGTCAACCGGGAGGAAAGGGTGGCGGCCGCGAACGTAGCGCGCGACCGCCGCAGGCCCGGCCAAGCCGATACGCTGCGCACCATGACCGCCGACGTCATCGCGCTGTGCAGCCGCGAACCCAACGCGGACGCAATCCTGGCCGCCGTGCGTGCCGCGGCCCCGGGACTGCGTGTCCGTCCTGTCGGGGGCGCGGCGCTGATCCAGCTCTGCGACGACGATGACCGCGAACTGGTCACCATCGAGAGCCCGCTGCTGGTGCGGGCGCGGGGTGAGGCGGACCGGATCCTCGGCCATGATGCCGGTGCACCGCACCCGGCGTGGTGGGTGGAGACCCGTGCTCCCGGCGCGGGTACCGGGGCACGCCCCGGCGGCGGTTTCGGGGGAGGCCCCGGCGATTCCCCGAGACACCCGGGCGGCCGGGAAATCGCGCGCGGTTTCGCCGAGGCCCTGGTCGCCGCCACGGGAGGATGTACATGGGCCAGCCGTTAGCGGAAGGCTCCGTCCCGGAAGGCGCCCCGGAAGGCGCCCCGCAAGGCGACCCGGAGGGCGTCGACCCGGGATCCGGCGCCGAGAGTCCCGCGAACGGCTCCCCCATGGACGGCAGCGCCGCTGACGGCCCGAGCGCGGACGGCAGCGCGCGGCACCAGATCTTCCCGGGAGCGGACGACGTCACGCCGGCTGCTGTCATCGCCGAGGTGGACCGCCCGGTTGCCGGGTTGAGCCGGTGGATCGCCGGCGCACATGCGGCCGCCGTCGGCACCGGCCGGATGCTGTACCTGCTGACCGGGGACAACACCCGGATCACGTACCCGCTGGAGTTGCTGCTCGCCGTCAGCGGCGCGGCGCGGTGGATCGTCCGGTCGGCCGACGGCACCTGCACCGATGGCCTTTCCGGCCAGCCGGTGCGCTGGGACGGTCAGCGGTTCACCGCCGCAACGGAGCCGGACACGGCGATTCACGGCGCCGGGAGCCATGACGGCGACGCCCGCCCGGCCATGCCGCCGCATCAGCCGTACGGACACGGCTCGCTGCGTGTCGATATCACCGGCGTCCATCCCGCGGCCGGACCCGTAGACATAGCCAGAACGGCTTCCGCTGCGGCCGCCGCCCTTACCGGCGCCGATCCGGCTGGCTGGGGCACCGGCGAGCCGGTCACCGAGCCGTGGTCACCGCCGGAACTGACGGCGTTCGCGCGTACCCGGTCACCGCGGCCGACCACCGTGGTCGTCACCGGCGGCACCCAAGCCAGCCCGGTGGCCGGTGTGCTGGAGGCCGAGCCGGAGGCGGACGGCGTTCACACCCGGGTACGCCTGGCCGTCGGGGCTGACCGCGCCCCGGGAACCGAGTTCCCCGCCAGCCTCGACGTGCTCGCCAGGGCCCTCGCCGAGGGCGCAGAAGCGCACGCGATGCTCGTCGCCTGGCAGCCGGGCCGCGCCGACGCCACCCGCTCACCGGGCCGGCAGCCGCCGAGCGTGCCGGTCGCGCTGTTCGCCGGGCACGAGATCGTTGCCGCGCGCGGGCGGGACCACGCCCGCGCGGCCCCGGCGGCGTCCGCCGTGATCGTTGGCTCCGGCCCGCGCAGCGCGTGCTGGTGCCGTTTCAGCGCCGCGACGCCGCACCAGGCCCTGATCGACGTGATGAACCATTTCCGGCAATGGTGACCCGCCGGTGTGGCGATGGTCGCGAGCGAGCCGTTACGGGCGCAGCGCGCGGAGGACGATGAGGGCCATGTCGTCGGCTGGCGGCTGCGGCGCGTAATCGTGCACGGCACGCTGGATACGCGCGGCGACCGCGCGCGCGTTCAGGCCGCTGCATTCGCCGAATAGCTCGCGGAGCCCGTCATCGTCGTCGAGCAGCCGTCCGTCCGCGTTGCGGCGTTCGGTCACGCCGTCGGTTACGCACAGCAGCAGGTCGCCGGCGTACAGGTCGACGGTGTCCGCACGGAACGCGACCTCATCGAGGACGCCGAGCAGCGGCTGGGGGTTCGCCGCCGGGACGGCCTTGCCGGCTTGCTGCAGCAGCAGCGGGAGCGGATGCCCGGCGCACACCAGCGACAACCGGGCGCAGGGAACCGGGGGCGACGATGCCGCAAGCCCGCCGGCCGCCGCGGGACTCCTCGGCGGCTTCGCGGACGCCCGGCGGCGGCCGAACGCCCACCCGCCTGCCGGGCGCTTGCCGGCCGGGGCAACCGCGTCGGGTCCGCTCTGCGGGGCCGGCGCGACGGCGATCTCGCCGTGCACCACGGTGAGGAACCTCGAACGCGGCCCTTCATCCAGGATGAGCCGGTTCAGCCGTTCCAGGACCTCCGCGAGGCTGCGGCCCTCACGGGCGAGGATCCGCATCGTGTATCGGGCGAGCCCGGTGACCGCGGCGGCCTCCGGGCCGGTACCGCAGACGTCGCCGATGGAGAAGCGCCAGCGGCCGTCGCCCGCCGGGAAGACGTCGTAGAAGTCGCCGCCGACCTCGTTCCCCTCGCCGGCCGCCTCGTGCACGACCGCCAGGTCGATCCCGGGGACGTGCGGGACATCCGGCGGCAGCAGGCTGCGCTGCAGCGCCTGGCTCGTCTGCCGCTGCTGCGAATACAGCCGCGCGTTGTCCAGCGCGAGCGCGGCGCGGCGGCCGAGGTCCTCGGCCATCTCGATCGCCTCGCGGGGGAACCGGTCGCCGCGCGGGCGGCCGATCACGAACGCGCCGAGAGCGCGGCCGCGGGCGGCCAGCGGGAAGCACCATACGGCGTCGGAGGGCAGGCTGGACGCCCCGGGCGGGACCATCGTGGGCGAGATCATCGCCAGCGACCAACGGCGCGATCCGCCCCGGGCGCTGATGTCCGGTGGCGGGACCCGGGCGAGCAGCCCGGACAGCGCGTCGGCCTGTGCCTCATCGGAGTGCCACACGTAGGCGGGCTTGGCGGTCCCGGTCTCGTCCACCAGGTACACCGCGCACCACGACGCGAGCCGGGGAACGACGAGCTGGGCGGCCAGCGCGATCGTCTTCTCCTGGTCCAGCGTCCCGGCGAGCAGGTCGCTCGCCTCGGCGAGGAAGCTGATCCGGCCGCGCCGGGCGCGCTCCAGCTCGGCCAGCCGCGCCCGCTCCAGCGACAGCGCCACCCGGTCCGCGACCCGCTGAAGCTGGGCGGCGTCGTCGTTGGTGAACCGGTCCGGCTCCGCGGCCGCGACCGCGAGCACCCCGGTCACCCGGCCCTCGGCGAGGAACGGGACGGTCACCAGCGACCGCGCGGCAGGCCCGCGGGGCAACGGCAGGTCGCGGCCGGCCTGGCCCAGGTCAT
Organism: Streptosporangiaceae bacterium; assembly: GCA_051986485.1. GTDB lineage: Bacteria > Actinomycetota > Actinomycetes > Streptosporangiales > Streptosporangiaceae > JBPYFL01. Next base: position 154,938 of record JBPYFL010000061.1, read on the forward strand.
CGTAGACGGCGGGCAGTCCCAGCCCGGAGGGGTCGGCAACACCCTGCACCGCCGGGCGGGCGAGCCCTTCCAGCAGCTCCGGCGGGCCGATCCCGGCGCCCGCGCGCATCCGCAGCTCGCCGTCCTCGTCGGCGACCAGCGCGTATGCCGCGTCCGCGGCGACGGCGTCGCGGGCCGTCTCCACCGTGTGCCGCAGCAGCTCGTCGTAGCCGAGCCTGCCGACGTCCGGCACCGGCTCCAGCCGGCGGCTCTCCATTTCATCGCCAAACGGCGCGGCGTGGCGCATCACCACCGGGTGGGCGCCCTCGTCCGGGGCGGCCCCGGGCGAGGACCCGTTCCCGGTGGCGCCGTCCCCGGCAGCGCCGTCCCCGGCAGCGCCGTCTGTGACAACACCGTCCCCGGCGGCGCCGTCCCCGGGACCGGAGCCGTTGGCGCCCTTGCCGATCCGGAACCAGACCGCCTTGGCCGCGCGCGCGTAGGTGACGCCCCAGGAGGACGCGAGGGCGGCGGGCAGCAGGAGACCGCGGCCCGACGTCGCCGGAGCCTGTTCCACGGCCTCGGCGGGGACGCCGTTCGCGGCGGGCGCATCCGGGCGGGCCGGCAACTCAGGAATCATCCGGGCGGGGTGGCGGTCCCGGACGGCGATCTCCACCTCGGGTCCGTCAAGCCGGCAGGTCACCTGGATCTGGGTGCCCGCGTGGACAACCGCGTTGGTGACAAGCTCGCTGGTCAGCAGCACGCTGTCGTCGATGAGCCGACTTGAGCCGTTGGCCAGGCGCCAGCGGCGCAGGGTCTCGCGGACGAACCGGCGCGCAGCGGCCGCGGCCGCGGGCTCTGGCTCGTATGTCGCCGTCGCGACCAGCTCCGACTGCCCGTCCACGTCTCCTCTTGGAGTCATGTGGTTATTCCGATGCTGCCATCGTGACAGACTCGTGACGGGCATACATCCTAGAAAACTGAGCCTCCCTCCGCGGAGCCGCTCTGCCGGAAGCACGCGCACGCTAGGCGGACATGCGAAAGATGAGCAGCAGGCAGGCGACGAGAAAAACGGACGAACAGGTAAGAGTAGCTGAAGAGCCCGATCATTCGGGCGCCCGTTACACCGCAGAGGATCTTGAGCTGATCCGGGACGCGCTCACATCGTTGGCCGATGGTGAATACCGGAAACGGTGGCGGTGGCTCGATGGGCGCAGGAGCCCGCGCCGCGGCGAGCCAGCGGCGGACGCCCTGCTCGGCGAGATCCACGCCCTGGTCGACGAGGTGGGTGGCAAGCTCACCTGGCACACCGCCGAGGTCACCCAGATGGCGGCGCAGGCGCGGGAGATCTCCACGGTCGCCACGGCCGTCGCGAACGGCGACCTGTCGCAGAAGATCACCGTGGACGCGCAGGGCGAGATGCTCCAGCTCAAAGAGAGCGTCAACACGATGGTCGACCAGCTGTCGGCGTTCGCCGACGAGGTGACCCGGGTCGCCCGCGAGGTCGGAACCGAGGGCATCCTGGGCGGCCAGGCGAACGTCCATCGCGCGTCCGGGGTGTGGAAAGACCTGACCGACTCGGTGAACGGGATGGCGTCCAACCTGACCGTCCAGGTGCGCAACATCGCGTCGGTCGCCACCGCGGTCGCGAAGGGCGACCTGTCGCAGAAGATCACCGTTGACGCTGAGGGCGAGATCCTGCAGCTGAAGACGACCATCAACACGATGGTCGACCAGCTGTCCGCTTTCGCCGACGAGGTCACCCGGGTCGCCCGTGAAGTCGGCACCGAGGGAAAGCTCGGCGGGCGCGCGCACGTCAAGGGCGTGTCGGGGACCTGGAAGGACCTCACTGACAACGTCAACTTCATGGCGAACAACCTGACCGTCCAGGTGCGCAACATCGCCCAGGTCACCACCGCCGTCGCCCGCGGCGACCTGTCCAAGAAGATCACCGTCGACGCCCAGGGCGAGATCCTCCAGCTCAAGGACACCCTCAACACGATGGTGGACCAGCTGTCCGGCTTCGCCAACGAGGTCACCCGCGTCGCCCGCGAGGTCGGCACCGAGGGGCGCCTCGGCGGCCAGGCCGAGGTGCGCGGCGTGGCCGGCGTGTGGAAGGACCTCACCGACAGCGTCAACTCGATGGCCGGCAACCTGACGGCCCAGGTGCGCAACATCGCGCAGGTGACGACGGCGGTGGCCACCGGCGACCTGTCGAAGAAGATCACGGTGGACGTCAAGGGCGAGATCCTGGAGCTGAAGAACACCATCAACACCATGGTCGATCAGCTCGGCTCCTTCGCGTCCGAGGTGACCCGCGTGGCCCGCGAGGTGGGCACCGAGGGCCGGCTGGGAGGCCAGGCCGAGGTCAAGGGCGTCGCCGGCACCTGGAAGGACCTGACCGACTCCGTCAACAGCATGGCCGGCAACCTGACGGCTCAGGTTCGCAACATCGCTGCGGTCACGACCGCCGTCGCCAATGGCGATCTATCTAAGAAAATCACCGTCGATGTCAAAGGCGAGATTCTGGAGCTGAAAAATACGGTTAATACGATGG
>JBPYFL010000062.1:0-43228 GCA_051986485.1 Streptosporangiaceae bacterium
TGGTCGTCGAGGATCAGCGGGTCGGGTTCCCACGTTGTGCCGGTCCAGTGCTGGTGTGCTGGGGGCATGCCGTGTTCGAAGTCGGTGGTGCGGTCGACCTCACCGGTGATCAGGATGGAGCCGTCGACGAGCAGAGACGGCTGGCGGCGCTCGATCACGTCGAAGCCCTCGCCGGTCAGTGCACGTTTGCTGAGTGTCGGCCAGTCGTCGGCCCCACCGGCGGGCAGGGCGAGGCGGCGGCGGGTCCACACCAGCGGGTGGACAACCATCGGCAGGGACCGGGTACCGCGCCGCCCGGCGAGTCCGGCCAGGCCGCCGACGTGGTCGAAGTGACCGTGGCTGAGCACTACTGCGTGCACGCCGGATAGGTCGAGGTCGAGCCGGTCGGCGTTGGTGACCATCGCATCCGGGGACAGCCCGGTGTCGAACAGCACGGACGTCGCGGTGTCGCCGCGGCGGACCGTGACCAGCGCGGAGAAGCCGTGCTCGGCCATCATCCCGACGTTGGTACGCCCCGGCTCGAACTGCGGCGCTTGAGCGGTTCCGGCTGCAAACGGCGCTCGGGTGATGGTGTCGTCGCTGGTGAGCAGGGCGTCGTAGAAGTTGTCGACCAGCGTGGTGACGACGACGTCGTCCACCGGCTCCAGTGCGATCGGGTCGGCCGCGCTGCCCACGACCGGGCGCGGCATCGAGGCCTGGACGTCGTCGGCGGTCGCCGATTCCTGGCACACGGCTGCTACTCGTGGGCGGCCGGGTCGACGATCTCGATGAGCCCGGTGTTGACGTCGTAGACCACGCCGGACACGAGCCGGCTCGGCGGCAGAGCATGCCGGGCGATGGCGGCGTCGACTCGCACCGCCGCGTAGGGGTCGGCGATCGCCTTGCTCGCCAGCTCGTCTGCCGTGATCTCGAAGAACGCGGCGAGCTGCTCCGGGTAGTCCGTGAGGCGGGTGATGCCGCAGTCGGTGTGGTGCAGGATCACCAGGTGCCCGCGCGGGGGCTGGCCCTGGCCAAGTCGGCCCAGCAGGGCCCATGAGCGCAGTGTCGCCGGGGTGACCCGGCCGCCGATGTTGCGCATCACCACACCGTCGCCGAGCTTGAGACCGAGCACATCACTCGGGTCGACCCGGGAGTCGACGCAGCCGAGCACCTGCAGGGTGTCGCTGGTCGGGAAGGGAAGGCCGGCGAACGCGCCGGTCGCGGCGAACGCCGCGTTGCGCTGGACCAGGTCGCCGGAAGAGATGGTCATGTCTGCGGTCGTACCCGCCCCCGCCCAGGGACTAAAGGCTCTTTGTTTTTAACGGCGCTGGGTACATGGTGATTAACGGTTCTGCAACCCGTCCGATGTCGCATTCGATCCCGGTTCGCGTACTTTACCCGAGGCCCCTAATGTCCATGATTCTGCTGATAACCGCCAGCTTGGTCCTCTTGGTGATCGCCCTGTTCGTCGCCGATCGTGCCAAACAGGGCGTCATTCATTACCGGCGCCGACGGGTGATGAAGAAACGGCTGGCGGCCGCCCAGGCGAGGGCCGTAGAAAAGGTGGAGCAGCAGCGGCTAGCGGACCGGGCACGGGAGGCACTGACGTCGGTGATGCCCGGCATCCAGATGCACAGGGCCCGGCACGTCTCCGATCCATCGCTCTCCTCCACGTCCTCGCCGTACGTCGGCCCCTACGACCATCGCGTCGCCTAGCGCCGCACGGCGCGCCTCGGTGGGAGATCGTCGCTGGTGGCGCTGACGGGCGGCCGTCTTAGCCTGGCTGGTCCATGAGGATTCCGCTGTATTGCTCACGCAGCGCCGACTTCTGGAATTTGCTCGCGGCTGTTCGCGGGATCTCGTCGGTGAACACGAACTCGTCGGGCAGCCAGAATTTCGGGAACGTCGGCAGCAGGAAAGCCCGCAGCTCGTCACCGGTGACCGCGGCACCGTCCTCGACCACGACAACGGCGACGGGGCGTTCGTCCCACTTCGGGTGCTTGGCGGCGATCACCGCGGCCTCGGCGACTGCGGGGTGGCCCATCAGCGCATTTTCGAGGTCCACGGTGGAGATCCACTCGCCGCCGGATTTGACGAGATCCTTTGTCCGGTCGCTGATCTTCACGTATCCGTCCGGGTCGATCGTCGCCACGTCGCCGGTGCGGAACCACCCGTCATCGGACCATCTGCCGGTCATCTCGGGCGCCTCGTAGTAACTGGAGGCCACGCACGGTCCGCGAACCTCCAGCTCGCCCATGGCCTGGCCGTCCCAGGGCGCCTCACCCGCCTGTCCCATGATCCGCGTCTCGACCAGCGGCAGCGGCACGCCCTGCTTGGCGCGGTAGGCGTACCGCTGGTCGTCGGTCAGGGCGTCGAACGAGCGCTTCAGCCAGCTGGCAGTGCCCGTCGGGGTCATCTCCGTCATCCCCCACGCATGAACGAGCCGCAGCCCATGCTGGTCGAACCTGCGGATCAGGCTTTCCGGCGCTGCCGACCCGCCGATGACGATGCGGAGCTCGCCGATGCTCCAGCGACCCGGCTCCTTCTCGAGTGCATGCAAGATCCCCAGCCAGATCGTCGGCACCCCCGCGCTGACCGTGGCGCCCTCGGCGACGAACAGGTCGAGCAGGCTCTCGGGGTCCAGGTTCGGGCCCGGAAGCACCTGCTTGCATCCGACCAGGGTGGCGGTGAACGGCAAGCCCCAGCCGTTGACGTGGAACATCGGCACCGCCGGGCATAGCACGTCGCGCTGGCCGATCCCTAGGCCGTCGGTCATGGCCCAGGACAGCGAGTGCAGCACGACGGCGCGGTGTGAGTACACCACGCCCTTCGGACGGCCGGTTGTGCCCGAGGTGTAGCACATACTCGCCGCCTCGTTCTCATCCAGCCGCGGCGCCGCGAACGCATCCGGCTCGCCGGCGATGAGTTCTTCGTAGTCGATCATGTCCGCCGGTGCGCGCGAACTGTTCGTCCAGACCACGAGATGCTCCAGGGACACCCGGTCGCGGATTTGCTCCAGGACCGGCAGCAGCACATCGTCGACCAGGAGAACCGAGTCGCCGGCGTGGGTCACGACGTACGCGAGGTCGCCAGCGGGCAGGCGCGGGTTCAGGGTGTGCAGCACGCCGCCCGTCAGCGGGATGCCGAAGTACGCCTCCAGGTGGCGCGCGTGGTTCCAGCCAAGCGTCGCGACCCTGTCCCCACGGCGCACTCCCAGCCGGGCCAGGCCGTTGGCGAGCTGGTGGGCGCGATGCCGCACCTCCGCATACCGGGTGTGGGTGACCGACCGATCCGGCCCCCGGCTCACCACCTCCACGTCGGGAAAGTAGCGCCCGGCTCGGTCCAGTAGATACGGCACTGTCAACGGGCAATCCATCATCAAGCCCTGCACCGGAACCCCCCGCCCAGACGGCGGCACACGCCGTCCTTCCTCGTCATGCGACTGCACCCGGGCGCTGACCGCCCGCCGCGCTGGATACCGGCCTCGCCGTCGCCGCACCCCCGTATCCATCATTGGCGGACCCCTGCTGACCTGCGGAGAGGCGAACGTCCCCACTGACTAATAGACCAATGGTGGCCGCATGTGGCCACCGGAGGCCCAGAAGAGGAAAAAAGCCTGGCAGCCGCCCGGCAGGACAGCGCCGAGTCCTTCGCGGCCGTCTCTCGTTCGGCGAACGTTCAAGTGGCGGCTCTGCCCGCGTCACGAGCGCTCTCTAGCTTCCAAATCGCACGGGAGGGAGCTATATCGAAGGGATAGGCATGCAAGTCACGCGGCAACGTCGAGAAGTCTCGGGAGCCGGTCTCGGGCTCCCGAATTGGAGGGGCCGCCGGCTCCGTACCGTGGTAGCCGGCACGGCAGCTTTCCTCGCCGTCGGCGTGGGAGTGGCCTACGGCACGACGACGGTGTTCGGCGACAACCAGGTCGGCACTCAGTACCCCAACGGGCTCCAGATCTCCAGCGACCAGATCATCAAACCGATCGGTCAGCGCCTGCTCACCCAGACCGGCAAGTTCATGGGCTCCACAACCAGCCCGGACGGGCGATTCCTCGCGGCGACCAGCACCGACAAGTCGGTGGCCCTGCAGATCTTCGACATGTCGGACTACAAGCTCATCTGGACGGTCGGCTCCGCATCCGCCGTCAACCAGAAGCTGTCGGATGGCAGTGTCGGACAGGAAGGCCCGACGTACTCGCCGGACGGCAAGTTCCTCTGGCTTCCGGAGCAAGACGCCGTGAGCCGGTTCCCGGTCAACTCCGACGGCACCCTGGGTACGCCGACCCGCTTCCCGCTCCCGACGGTGGGCACCCACCTTTCGGGCAACGGCCGGACTCCGACGCCCAACTCCGCGCTGGTGGGCCAGATCAAGTACTCGCCCGACGGGTCCACTCTGTACGCCGCACTCAACGGGCAGAACAGTGTGGTGGCGCTCGACCCCAACACCGGTGCGGTCAAGCAGACGTGGAACGTCGGCATCGCCCCTCGTCAGCTTGCCTTCGTGGGCAGCAAGCTCTACGTGAGCGACGAGGGTGGCCGCCAAGCCCAGTCCGGCGACACGACCATGGACTCCTATGGCACCCAGGTGCCTGCCAACGGGTACCTGGGCACGTCGACGACCGGGGCGGTCAGCGTCATCGACCCCTCGAACCCGTCCGCGGCCGTCGGATCGATCGGTGTCGGCCTGCACCCGACCAAGATGTACGCCGACGGCAACGCCTTGTTTGTCGCCAACACCAACAGTGACACCGTCTCGGTCATCAACACGACGACGGACCAGGTCGAGCAGACGATCGACACCCAGCCCTGGCCGTCGTCCAAGGCGGGGTACGAGCCAGACGGCCTCACGATGACCAAGGACGGCCACCTGCTGGTCAGTCTGGGTAGGGCCAACGCCGTCGCCGTCTACCGCTACGATGGCACGCCGAAGGACCCGGTGAGTTACATCGGCCTGCTGCCGACGGACTACTACCCGGCGGACCTGGCGACCGACAACGGCCAGATCGTCGTCACCAACGTCCGCGGCATTGACGCGCGCGGCCCCGCCATCACGACCTACAAGGGGCAGGGAACCGTCCCCGTCAGCGGCCACGACACACACAGCACCACCGCATCACTGACGCGCTTCACCCTTCCGAGCGACCAGGACACCGCGCGCTACACCGCGACGGTCTTCGCGCAGAACGGCTGGGGCAAGACCGACGTCCAGCAGGCCACGGGCGGCAAGGCGGCGGCAGTGCCGGTGCCGACGCGGATCGGTGACCCGTCCACGATCAAGCATGTCTTCTTGATCGTGAAGGAGAACCGAACCTACGACCAGTTGTTCGGCGACATGGGTGAGGGCAACGGTGACCCGACGCTCACCCAGTTCGGCGAGAAGGCCACGCCGAACCAGCACGCGCTGGCCAAGCAGTTCGGTCTCTACGACAACGTGTACGACATCGGCACCAACTCCGCTGAGGGCCACAACTGGCTGATGCAGGCCGACAACCCGGAGTACACCGAGTCGTCCGCGGGTGAGTACCAGCGCAGTTATGACACCGAGGAGGACGTGCTCGGCCACCAGCGCTCGGGCTTCATCTGGACCGCCAACGAGTCCGCCGGCGCGACGGCCAGGAACTACGGCGAGTTCGAGTACATGGAGGGCAAGCCTCCCGGTACGTGGCAGCAGTACTACTGCGCGGCGAAGAGCGTCCAGAACGGTGGCGACCCGTCCCAGTTGACCACCCCGGACCTGAAGGGCAACTACGGTTCGGCGATCCCGTCGCTGAGCAAGATCGCCAACCCGACGTCCCCGCCGTTCGACCTCTCCATCCCGGACATCTACCGGTATCAGATCTGGAAGCAGGACTTCCAGAAGAACGGCCCGTCCAACTTCAACATGCTGTGGCTCTCCAGTGACCACACCGGTGGGCCGACCACATCGGAGGCCGGGGTGGCCGACAACGATCTCGCCACTGGCCGGATCGTCGACACGATCTCGCACAGCCCGTACTGGAAGGACTCCGCGATCTTCGTCCTCGAGGACGACAGCCAGGACGGCGCCGACCACGTTGACGGCCACCGCGCCCCGGTCCAGGTCATCAGCCCCTGGGCCCAGCACGGCAAGGTGGTCAACACCTACTATTCGCAGATCTCGGCGGTCCGGACGATCGAGCAGATCCTCGGCGCCCAGCCGCTGAACGAGAAGGTCGCGGCCGCCACGCCGATGTACGACGCCTTCACCAACCAGCCCAACGACGCGCCCTACAACGCGGTGCCGAACCAGGTCCCGCTTACCGAGGGCATCTCCACCCCGCCTTCCTGTGGTCTGGACACCATGGGCCAGACCGGCGCCGCGGCGGCGGCGCTGAACAAGGCGGAGACCCAGAACACCGCAGTGCCCGCGAACGAGCAGGCCACCGCCGCCGCCTGGCAGGCCTGGCTCGCCAGCCAGCACACCACCGGCAACGGTGCGGTCCCCGACTACGCCGACCCGGAGCAGATGAACCGGTTCACCTGGTACCAGGCCCACGATTGGAAGGTGCCCTACCCGGGCGACTCGAAGATCTACACGCCATCGCAGGTGCCCGGTGCCTACCTCCCGAGCCCGGACCAGGGCTGACGAGTCTCCCGGCAACAACTGAATAGTCCGCAACACGACGGCCCGCCGGACACCCGGCGGGCCGTCGCCTGTCGCGGGCCGCTTAGATCACCAGCGGTACCACCGCCGTCTGTGGCCGCCGCGGAAGACGAAACCGAGCAGCCAGAACACGAGCACGATCAGCGCCAGCCACCAGAGAGCGTGCACTGCGAAGCCGATGCCGCCGAGGATCAGGGCCAGCAGCAGCACAACCGCGATCAAGGCCATGGGAGTCCTCCCTCATCCGGCCCGCCGTCCCTGGCCATCGCGGTTTCGGGCCCAGGCGGGGAGCTCATTGTGCCACTTTGATGGGGTCTGCGCTATCTATGACTGTTTGACTTGTCTGGCCCCCGCCGGGACATGATCGGGAAGCGCGGACGGTCCCGCTCACCGCTCGTGGTGGCCGGGACGGCTGGGCGCAGCGGAAAACGGGCCCCGCAATGCTCGCGCCGCTAGGGGGTGATGGGCAGCCAGTTGCCATGCCCAGCATCTAGCCGGGCTTTCCCTATGGAGATGCCGGGGGAGCCGCCGAACGGTTAACGGGAATGGCGCCGTGGCCGTTTGGTAACGGACGTGCTGCTGCCGCGTTGCCACCTGGCGCTCACGCGCTGCCGCGGATGGCGTCCCGCGGTCGCAGCGCAACAGCCGCCCGGCCGGTGATCGGCAGCTTGCGGCGCGCTCGCTCGTGGCCCGTGGGCGGGCCGCGCGGCTCGCGGGTCCGGAGCCCCGTCGCGGGGCTGTGCGGCCCGTCTTCGCCGCCGGTCGATGTCGTGCGGCCGGGGTCGGCTGACCCGGCAGCTGTGCAAGCGCTTCCCGGCCGCACAACCTGCGGCGATATCGTCGCGAAAGCGGACGAAAAATCTGATCTCAGGAATTTTCATGACTCAGTTGCAGGAACCCAGCCTTACCGCCACAATCGGAGCACTCGCTGACTTACTTCCCGTGCTGCTCTGTGACTCTGGGTAAGCGCGCGAAGCGGCGACCCTGTAATTAAATCGACATTCTTGGGAGGCAGGGTGGGCGTGTCGCGCATCCTACCGGGGGTCGTAGTGCTATGGCTTATCATTGGCGCGCTGGCGGGGGGCCAGCGCGGCTATTACAGTAGTCCCAGCGCGAATTGCGCGAAAGCGGATACTATCGCGGTGACGATTCTCGCGGGGCCGCTGAATTACGTTGGCGTGAACCCGAAGACCCATTGCCTTATGCCGCGGCCAAGCCAGTAACTGCGGCAGACCGACTTTAACGCGGGGCAATTCCGAGCAGGAATTGCCCCGCACGCGCGTCCGGACCTTCTGCGATTGCTGATCGGTTCGCACCGCGCGGCGGAGTTGCAGCCCCGGACGACCGGGTGGCTCGCAGACGGGATGATCGGTTGGTGCGGCGCCTGCCTGATCGTATTCCGCCCGAGATCCGCCACGAAGATCATGAAATTGCCTACCAGCAGGTTAAACAGCCTCCTCACAGCGGCGACGCCGCGAACCTGGCGCCATCGCGACGTGATCAGGAACTACCACAGCGGCACCGCTGATCCTCCTGCTCACACGCTGTCGCGGCTGCATCAGCTATCCCGTCAGCACCGGGCGAGGCGGCCTGGGCTTTCAGCCACGTGATGATTCAGGGTCGCAGTGGCGGAAAGGCGCTTCCTCCGCGCTGGCATACAGTTCCCCATCGCTGCCGATGGACGGGGAGTCCTTCACCATGCCCTTCGAATAGGCGATCGTGATATATCCCGGGCCGACCTGGGCGCCGCCGGTGGCACGAAGACGAGGCGCAAGCGGCGGAGGATGCGGATTTCAACGCCCCGGATTGATGGGCTGATCGGTCGCTGTGTCAACGTAACCGGGCTCGAGTTCACCGATCTTCGTGCCAGGTCTTCCCCGAGGGCAACTGCGCGCCGGCACGGTTGTGACAAGCCAGGTTTAGCTGCGCCACCCGGGGTACGGCGCACTCTTCAACAGGAAGGGGGTGACCGGCGATGCGGTCCGTTAAAGATGTGATGACGGCCGTTCCGATCACGCTGCGGGCAGACGAAACGCTGGCTGACGCGGCGCGTGCGATGCGGAACAACGCAGTGGGTGCCGTGATGGTCGTCAGCGACGACGAGCTCGTCGGGCTGGTCACCGACCGTGACATCGTCGTCCGCGCCGTCGCCGAGGCACGGGACGCACGAGCCTGCCGGCTTCGCGACTTCTGCACCACCGTCCCGGTGATCGCCGGGCCCGACGACGACGTCACCGATGTGGTCACCACGATGCGGAACCATGGAGTGCGGCGCGTTCCCGTCGTGGAAGGCGGTCGCCCCACCGGCCTGGTGTCCGTCGGTGACATCGCCGCCGTGAGCGACCAGATGCCGGTCCTGCCGGACATCAGCACGGCCCGCCCGAATACCTGATCACCCGGCCCCAGGCCACGAGCCGCCGGGCCGCCTTCCCCGGGGGCGCCTTCTCCGGGCCGCGTTCCCCACGGGCCGCCTCTCCCCCGGCACCCCGCGGAGCCCTTCACCCGTGGCCGCCTTCACGCCTGGCGGCCTTCCTGCCGCTCCGGGCCTGCGCCACGGGCAAGACCGCTATCCCCTGTTCGGTCACCCGCCTGGGGGAAGGCCTGAACCGCCGCGCGCGTGATGATCGGGCAGGTAGAGAGCTTGTGGCGGTGCCGTCAGGAAGGTCATCAGGTCGCCCGGCGGGGCTCCTGCCCGTTGCTGTAGGGGTCCTGCGCTGGGTGGCCGCGTCCGCGGGCGTCAAGCCGCTGACGTCACCACTCACGACATAGGAGCGTCATGAAAAGAATGGCCAGAGCGCGGCCGACTTTCTCACGCAGCTCCTCACCACGCAACCAAGATTAAGGAGTTGCTTAATCCACCTGAATGGTCTGAATGATGGTGTCGGATGCCGACTGTGGCACAGACTGGACCTGCCATGGCGCCGGGCGGACCGGTCGGCGCTCCGCTTTTTACCCGCTACTGCACTCTAGATGCCGTCAGGTTATTGACGGTCAGATAATAGAGCGTAATGTGACGGCTACGGGGCACCGATCTTGTTACGCACGGGACCAATTACACGACGAGGTGTGGCTCGTGATGATCTTTCCTGAGGCACGGGGGGCGGTTAGCGAGACTCTCGAGCGCCGGGAGGCTCCTGGTCAGGCGCTCGCCGAGGACGACGAAGCCGTCGCCCGGGCGTGCTACGACATGGCTGTCCGCTTCCACCGGGGCGGGAAACTGATCGTTTTCGGAAACGGCGGGGCGGCGACCGACTCCAGCCATGTGGCGGTGGAGTTCGTACACCCGGTCATCGTCGGCAAGCGCGCACTTCCGGCGATGGCGCTGTCCAACGACCCGGCCACCGTGACCGGCGTAGCTGCCCGCGAGGGCTTCGCGGAGGTCTTCGCCCACCAGCTCCGGTGCTTCGCCGACCCGGACGACATCGTCCTGGGCCTCAGCCCCGACGGGCGGTGCGCCAACGTGCTGCGGGGGCTGGAGACGGGCCGCGAGCTCGGGCTGCTGACCGTCGCCCTCGCCGGCGGCGACGGCGGGCCGGTCGCGGCGAGCCCGGCGGTGGACCACGTGCTGGTCGCGCGGTCGAACGACCCGTCGGTCGTCAAGGAAATCCACGTGACGACGTACCACATCCTGTGGGAACTGGTGCACGTGTTCTTCGAGCATCCGGGTGCGCTGGACCCGGCGGTGATCAAGTGAGCGATGCCCAGCATCTGCCGCCCGCGCTCCATCTCGAACCGGTTCCGCGCGGCCACGCAACCGCGCCGGGCCCCGGGACGGGGCCGGCTGCCAGCGCCACCGTGCCCGAATGCTACGGCGACGTGTGCATCACCTGCTCGGACCAGGCCGTGCCGGTGCGGGTCATCCGGCTGCTGGGCGATGGGCTCGCTCTGGTGGACACCGGCGTGTCGGCGGAAGAAGTGAGCATCGCCCTGGTGGAGGCCCAGGTTGGCGACACGATCCTGGTGCACGCCAAGGAGGCACTGACCGTCATCCATGGGGAGGGGGACGGCGATGGCTAACGACAATGGCCGCAACGACGACGGCGCTTCGCCAGGTGACGACTTCGAGTCGCTGTACCCGTTCCTGTACGGGAGCGGCGAGCGCAGCATCGCCGAGGTGCTGGACGAGGTGCGCCAGTCGACCCGGGAGAAGGCGGCAGAGATCGCGGCGCTGCGGCGGTCGGTGATGGAGAAAGAGGCCGACAACCTCGCTGCCTGCGCTTCGGCGATGGCCGAACGGTTCCACGACGGCGGCCGCCTCTACACATTCGGCAACGGCGGGTCCAGCACCGACGCGCAGGAGGTGGCGACCTCCTTCCTGCACCCGCCTTCCGGGCGCCCGCTGCCGGCGCTCTCGCTGACCAGCGACGTCGCGGTCGTCACCGCGCTGTCCAACGACGTCGGCTTCGAGGTGGTGTTCTCCCGGCAGATCGGCGCTTTCGGCAAGCCCCGGGACATCGCCTTCGCGCTGTCCACCAGCGGCGGATCGGCGAACGTCGTCGCCGCGCTGGAGGAGGCCAGCCGCCGCGGCATGCTCACCGTCGGCCTGGCCGGCTACTCCGGCGGCAGGATGGCGGAGCTCGACGCGCTCGACTACCTGTTCGTCATCCCGTCGTCCTCGGTGCACCGCATCCAGGAAGCGCAGACGACCATCTACCACGCCCTCTGGGAGCTCACCCAGCTGGGGCTCACGGCGATCACCCACGATGCCGCCGCCGGCGACGACCGGCGAGCGGTACAACCGCAAGGAGGTGGCATGTCATGACACAGGCGGCGACCGAGCCGGGCGCGGCCCAGGAAGAAGCCCCGCTGGTACACCTGCTGTGGATCAACGCCGGGCTGAGCTGCGACGGCGACTCGGTGGCGCTGACCGCCGCGACCCAGCCGAGCATCGAGGAGATCGTGCTCGGGGCGCTGCCCGGTCTGCCCAGGCTGGCTGTGCACTGGCCGCTGATCGACTTCGAGTGCGGCCCGGAGCAGGGCGCCGACAACTTCATCGACTGGTTCCACAAGGCTGACCGCGGCGAGCTCGAGCCGTTCGTGCTGGTCGTCGAGGGCTCGATCCCCAACGAGGCGATCAAGCGGGAAGGCTACTGGTGCGGGTTCGGCAACAACCCCGCAACCGGCCAGCCGATGACCACCAGCGAGTGGCTGGACCGGCTCGCGCCCAAGGCGCTGGCCGTGGTGGCCGTGGGCACCTGTGCGACCTACGGCGGGATCCACGCGATGTCGGGCAACCCGACCGGCGCGATGGGCGTGCTGGACTACCTGGGCTGGGACTGGAAGAGCAGCGCCGGAATCCCGATCGTCTGCGTGCCCGGCTGCCCGATCCACCCGGACAACCTGTCCGAGACGTTCCTGTACCTGCTGTACCAGGCGACCGGCCAGGCGCCGATGATGCCGCTCGACGAGGCGCACCGCCCGACCTGGCTGTTCGGGGCGACCGTGCACGAGGGCTGCGACCGCGCCGGTTACTACGAGCAGGGCGAATTCGCAACCGAGTACGGCTCGCCGAAGTGCCTGGTCAAGATCGGCTGCTGGGGCCCGGTGGTGAAGTGCAACGTGCCCAAGCGGGGCTGGATCAACGGGATCGGCGGCTGCCCGAACGTCGGGGGGATCTGCATCGCATGCACGATGCCGGGGTTCCCGGACAAATTCATGCCGTTCATGGACGAGCCTCCGGGCAGCAAGGTTTCCACGACCGCGAGCGGCCTGTACGGCAACCTCATCCGCGCACTGCGCGGCATCACCGAGAAGACGGTCGACGAAGAGCCGAAGTGGCGGGTGAAGGGACGCGAGCTCACCACCGGCTACAAGGCCCCGTGGTAACGGGCGACCCGGGATCGCAATGTTAAGGCGCCGAAGGAGGCAGCAGGATATGACAGAGACAGCGCCCGCGCGAGGCAAGACCGGGAGCGGTGACGGCCTCGTCGAGATGGCGTGGGATCCCATCACCCGCATCGTCGGCAGCCTGGGGATCTACGCCAAGGTCGACTTCAAGAACAAGACCGTCGCCGAATGCCATAGCACCTCGTCGATCTTCCGTGGCTACTCCATCTTCATGCGTGGCAAGGACCCACGGGACGCGCACTTCATCACCAGCCGGATCTGCGGGATCTGCGGCGACAACCACGCGACATGCTCCTGCTACAACCAGAACATGGCCTACGGTGTGGCCCCGCCGCACCTCGGCGAGTGGGTGATCAACCTCGGTGAGGCCGCCGAGTACATGTTCGACCACAACATCTTCCAGGAGAACCTGGTCGGGGTGGACTTCTGCGAGCGGATGGTGCGGGAGACCAACCCGGGCGTGCTCGAGCGGGCCAACAACACCGAGTCACCGAACGCCGGCATCCACGGATACCGGACGATCGGCGACATCATGCGCTCGCTGAACCCGCTGGAGGGCGAGTTCTACCGCGAGGCCCTGCAGATGAGCCGGATGACGCGGGAGATGTTCTGCCTGATGGAAGGCAGGCACGTGCACCCGTCCACGCTGTACCCGGGCGGTGTCGGCACCACCGCCAGCGTGCAGCTGTTCACCGACTACCTCACCCGGCTGATGCGCTACGTCGAGTTCATGAAGCGGGTCGTGCCGATGCACGACGACCTGTTCGACTTCTTCTACGAGGCCCTTCCGGGGTACGAGGAGGTCGGCCGCCGCCGCGTGCTGCTCGGCTGCTGGGGAAGCCTGAACGACCCGGAGTACTGCGACTTCAAGTACGAGCACATGAGCGACTGGGGCCGCAAGATGTTCGTCACCCCGGGCGTGGTGGTGGACGGCAACCTCGTCACCAACGACCTGGTCGACATCAACCTGGGCCTGCGGATCCTGCTCGGCAGCTCCTACTACGAGGACTGGGACAACGAGCGGATGTTCGTGGACCGGGACCCGCTCGGCAACCCGGTCGACCGGCGGCACCCGTGGAACCAGCACACCATCCCGAAGCCGCAGAAGCGGGACTTCAACGACAAGTACAGCTGGGTGATGTCGCCCAGGTGGTTCGACGGCAAGGACCATCTGGCCCTCGACACCGGCGGCGGCCCGATCGCCCGGCTGTGGTCGACCGCGTTGTCCGGCCTGGTGGACATCGGGTACATCAAGGCGACCGGCCGGAGCGTGCAGATCAACCTCCCGAAGACGGCCACCAAGCCCCCGGTCAGCTTCGAGTGGAAGATCCCGCACGACAAGCAGGGACAGCCGCTGTCCAACGCGATCGAGCGCGACCGCGCCCGCACCTACTTCCAGGCCTACGCGGCGGCCGCCGCGCTGCACTTCGCCGAGAAGGCGCTGGGCGAGGTCCGGGCGGGGCACACCAAGACCTGGGAGCCGTTCACGGTGCCCAAGGAGGCGGTGAGCTGCGGCTTCACCGAGGCCGTGCGTGGCGTGCTGTCGCACCACATGGTGATCGAGGACGGCAAGATCGCCAACTACCACCCATACCCGCCCACGCCGTGGAACGGCAGCGTCCGCGACGTGTACGGGACGCCGGGCCCGTATGAGGACTCGGTGCAGAACACGCCGATCTTCGAGGAGAATCCGCCGGACAACTTCAAGGGGATCGACATCATGCGCGCGGTGCGCAGCTTCGACCCGTGCCTGCCCTGCGGGGTCCATATGTACCTCGGCAAGGGCAAGGAACTGCAGAAGGTGCACACGCCGCACGCGTTCGGCGGCAACGCGTAGCGACCCGCGCACGGAAACAGCCCGATGAGCCGCCCCGGGGCATGGCAGCTGTGCCAGCCTCGGGGCGGCCGGGAGGACAAAGATGTCTGAAGCGCCAGACCCGCGCGCGACCAGCGAACGGATCGAGCGGCTGCTGGCCGACCTCGGCGCCCACGCCGACCCGCGGGTGACGGAGCGGGCCGAGGAGGTCGTCCGGCTGCTGATGGAGCTGTACGGCGCCGCGCTGGAACGGGTCGTGACCCTCGCGGCGTCCGAGCCGCAGGTGGCGGACCGCCTTGCCGACGACGAACTGATCGCGAGCCTGCTGATCCTGCATGGCCTGCACCCGCTGAGCACGGACCAGCGGGTACGGCGGGCCCTGGACACCGTCCGGCCATACCTCGGCTCGCACGCCGGGGGAGTCCAGCTGCTCGGTGTCGAAGACGATGTGGTGCGGCTGCGGCTGGAGGGCAGCTGCGACGGCTGCCCGTCGTCCACGGTCACCATCAAGAACGCCATCGAGCGGGCGATCGGCGAGGCCGCCCCGGAGATCACCGCGGTCGAGGTGGAGGGAGCAGCCGAACCGCGGCAGGCAGCCTCCGGCGTCATCCCGGTGGAGTCGCTGTACGTGGGCCGCCCGGGCCCGGGACCAAACGCGACCGGAGCCGGTGCCCCAGCGGGGGCAGGATGCGACGCCACGGACAGCGCCGGCCAGAAGGCCGCGAACGGGTCGGGCACCGCCGGGCAGGCCGCAACCGGGGACGGGACCTGGGCGCCGCTGCCCGACATTACCGACCTCGGCCAGGGCGAGCTGCGGTCGTTCGAGATCGGCGGTAGCCAGGTTCTGCTCTGCCGTTCGAGCGGGAACCTCTACGCCTACCGGGACTACTGCCCCGCCTGCGGATCGCCGATGGCGGGAGCCGAGCTCGTCGGCGAGCTGGCCGGATGCCCGTCGTGCCGGCGCGGATACAACGTCCGGCTGGCCGGGCGCAGCGCCGAGGACCGGGAGGTCCACCTCGATCCGCTGCCGCTGATCACCCGCGACGGCGAGACCCGTGTCTGCGTGCCCTCAGCGGTGGTGTCGTGATGGCGGAGCGCGGGACCGGCCTGCCGGGTGTCGAGGGCGAGGTGCCGCTGCAGGCCCTGCAGCGGTTCCTGCAGCCCCGCCCGCAGGTGGCGCCCGGAGAGCGGTGTGAGATGTGCGCCGAGCCGCTCGGCGAGGAGCACTCCCACGTCGTCGACCTGAGCAGCCGCAACCTGGTCTGCACCTGCCGCGCCTGCTACCTGCTGTTCACCCACGAGGGAGCGGCAGGCGGGAAATACCGGACGGTCCCGGACCGCTACCGGTACCTGCCCGGCTTCGCGATGACCGACGCTGAGTGGGACGAGCTGCAGATCCCGGTGGGCATGGCGTTCTTCTTCCGCAATTCCGACCTCGACCGCTTCGTGGCCTTCTATCCCAGCCCCGGCGGCGCGACCGAGTCGCTGCTGCCGCTGGAGGTGTGGCGCGGGGTGCTGTCGGCCAACCCTGACGTCGCCGACGTGGCCGACGACGTGGAAGCGCTGCTGCTGCGGCGCCACGACATCGCCCAGCAGGCTGGCGAGCGCAATGCCGGGCCGGACGCCCAGCCGGGCGAGCAGCAAGACGGGCCGGCCGACGGCGCGAACCGCGGCGATACGAGCAGCAAAACGGGCGATGCCAAGGGGACCGAGTGCTTTCTCGTCCCCATCGACGCGTGCTACGAACTGGTCGGCCGGGTGCGGATGCACTGGCGTGGATTCCAGGGCGGGCAGGAGGTCTGGCGGGAGATCGGCGGCTTCTTCGACCGGCTGCGGGAGCGCAGCGAGGTAGTCGGCGATGGGTGAGTTCGTCTTCGACTGCATCGATGGGCACGCCGAGCCCTATGCCGCCATGCCCACGCTGATGTTCCGGCTGCGGATCGCCGAGACCACCGGCCTGGCGGTGCAGTCGATCGCGCTGCGCTGCCAGATCCGGATCCAGCCGCAGCGCCGCCACTACTCGGCGGCTCAGCAGGAGCGGCTGTCGGACCTGTTCGGCGCGCCAGAACGGTGGGGGGAGACCCTCAAGCCGTTCCAGTTCGCGACCGTGCCGGTGATGGTGCCCGCCTTCCGCGGCAGCGTCGACGTCGACGTCCCGGTGCAGTGCAGCTACGACCTGGAAGTCGCCGCCGGGCAGTATTTCCACGCCCTGGAAGACGGCGAGATCTCGCTGCTGATGCTCTTCTCCGGCACGGTGTTCGCCAAGTCCCCGGAGGGCGGCCTGGCGGTTGAGCAGGTGCCGTGGCACAAGGAAACGACCTACCGGCTCCCGGCCAGGACGTGGCGGGAACTGATGGACATGTACTTCCCGAACAGCGCCTGGCTGCGGGTTCGCCGCGACACCGTCGACGCGCTCGGCCGGTACAAGTCGCGCTGGGCCCTGCCCACCTGGGATGAGACGCTGTCCGCGCTGCTGAAACAGGCAGGTGACGAGCCATGAGCGCAAGCGGGAACCCCGCGCTCGACGCGGCCCGCGACGTGGCCGATGCGGTGCTGCTCGAGGGATACGTCCTGTATCCGTACCGGGCGTCCGCACCGAAGAACCAGGTCCGGTGGCAGTTCGGCGTCCTCGCTCCGCCGGGAGCCGCCTCGTCCGAGCCGTCCCACGCCCAGACCGAATGCCTCTTCGAGCTGCACAGCAGCGCACCGGGCGAGGCCGCAGACGATGCCGCTCTGGAGGCGACGGTTCGCTTTCTGCAGGTTCAGGCGCGTACTGACTCCGGCGCGGACGCGGTCTCCTGGGACGAGGGGGTGGTCCGCGAAGTACCGGTCACCGTCCGCCTCGATCCATCGGGCACCGAGCAGAGCACCCCGTTCCGCATCGAGGGCGGTGAGAACACCGAGGGCACAACGGTCCGCCGCCGGTGGCCGCTGACCGGTCTGGTCCGGATCCGGGCCGAGCGGATGGAGGGCCCGTACGGCGTGTGGAAGCTGCACATCAGGGTCGAGAACCAGACCCCGTGCGATGAGAGCGTGGCCCGCGCGGAGATGCTGCGCCGCTCGCTGGTATCGGCGCACACCCTGCTGCACCTGACGGACGGGAGCTTCATCTCGCTCCTCGAGCCGCCCGAATGGGCGGCCCCGGCCGCCGCGACCTGCGACAACCAGCACACCTGGCCGGTGCTCGTCGGCGAGGGCCGCCGCGACGTGATGCTCTCCTCGCCGATCATCCTCTACGACTACCCGGAGGTTGCCGGGGAAAGCCCCGGCAACCTGCACGACTCCACCGAGATCGACGAGCTGCTGATGCTGCGGACGATGACGCTCACCGACGAAGAGAAGGCGGAGGCCCGCGCGACCGACCAGCGCTCGGCAGACATCATCGACCAGGCCGATCACCTGCCGCCGGAGATGATGGAGCGGCTGCACGGCGCCATCCGCTACCTGCGGGGCCCGGGCGCCCAGCAGCCCGGGCAGCCCGGGCAGCCCGGGCAGCCCGGCAACGGCGTTACCGCGGACGGCGTCCCCGAATTCCGTGAGCCGGGCCTGGCCGCGGATGAGGTTCCCGCGCCGGCCTCGCCCTCCGGCGGCTTCGCCGGGCTGGCGCCGGCCGGCAGCGGGCTCCCGGGCGACCAGCCGGACGGCTCCAGCGTGCCGTGGTGGGACCCCGGTGCGGACAGCTCGGTCTCACCGGAGACCGACAGCGTGCCGGTGCCCGGCGGCCGGGCGGCGAAGGGCACCAAGGTGCGGCTGTGGCCCGGCCGGGCCGATCCGGGCGCGGCGGGCCAGTCGGCGCCGGTGATGCGCCGCACCGACGCGCAGGACATGTTCACCGAGGGCTGCACCGCCACCGTCCAGGCGGTCCTCCACGATGTCGACGGCAGCTCCCACCTGGCGGTGACGCTCGACGACGACCCGGCGGCTGAACTGCACCAGTGGTTCGGCCGTTACCAGTACTTCTCGCCGTCGGAGGTGGAGATCGCCGGGGATGACAGCCCGGGAGCAGGCGGCGGCGGGGACATCAGCACCGGCGCGGGCGCCGGCCCGGACGCGGGCGGGCCGCGATGAAGCGGGTACTGGTCGCGGGGGCCGGCAACATCTTCCTCGGCGACGACGGCTTCGGCGTGGAGGTCGCCCGGCGTCTCGCGGACTACCCGGTGCCCGACGGCGTCGAGGTGGCCGACGTGGGGATCCGCGGCGTCCACCTCGCCTACCAGCTGCTCGACGGCTATGACCTTTTCATCCTGATCGACGCGCTGCAGCGGGGCGGGGAGCCCGGCACCGTGTACCTGATCGAACCGGACCTCGACGCGGCCCTGCCGACGCCGCCCGGCGCGGACGGGGCGCAGCCGCTGGTGGACGCGCACTCGATGACGCCGGACGCGGTGTTCTCCACGTTCAAGGCGCTGGGCGGAACCGTCGGCAAGGCCCTGGTGGTCGGGTGCGAACCCGCGGACGTCACGGAGGGCATCGGCCTCACGCCGGTGGTAACCGCTGCGGTGGGACCCGCCGCGGACAAGGTGCTCGAACTGCTCACCACGCTGGTCCCGTCTCCCACGGGAGCCGGGACCGGGCACACCGATTCCGGTCCGCTCTCCACAGAAAGGAGGGATGAGTCATGATCCGCCGTCTGCTCGTGTCGATGGTTCTGCTGGGCGTGGCCGTGATGGTCGTGCAATCGCTGCCCGACGTGGCCCGTTACCTGAAGATCCGCGAGATGTGAAAACGAGGCGCCCGGCGTGACGAAATACCAGATCGACGCCGACCGGTCCCAGGTGTGGATCGAGGCCCGCAGCAGCCTGCACCCCATTCACGGTGAGGCGAAGGGGCTGGAGGGCGAGCTTGAGCTGGATACCAGCGACGGCGGCATCGACCTGTCCAGCCAGCCGTCGGCGCAGCTGGAACTCGATGTCGGGCGCCTCACCTCGGGCAACGCCGCCTACGACACCCAGATGTCCCGGGTGGTCGAGGCCCGCAAGTACCCGAAGATCACCGGAGTGGCGCGGGAGTTCCGGCCGGCCGGCCAGGCCGGCCGCTACCAAGTTCGAGGCGACATCACCTTCCACGGTGTCACCCGCACCGTCGAGGGCGAGGTCGCGCTCAGCATGCCCGACGAGGAATCGCTCCTGGTGGAAGGCGAACAGGTCTTCGACGTGCGGGACTTCAGCCTGCAGCCGCCGAAGATCCTGATGATCCGCGTCCACCCCGACGTCCACGTCCGCGTCCGAATCGAGGCCCGGCGGCGCGAATAAGCGCGCCGGGAGAGCGGCGGAACCACAGTCAGCACAAGGCACACGAAGTGGAGGTCTGAAATGGGCGCGCTCGTCGGGTTCATTGTCGGCTATTACCTGGGAACGCAGGACGGCCGTGAGCGCCTCGGGGAACTGAGGGAATCGCTGGAGACGATCCGGAACTCACCGGAAATCCAGGGCATGTTCGCCAGCGGCGCCAGTGCCGTCACCGAGCTTGCGCAGGAGGTGCTCGCGGAGAAGGGATCCCTGCGCAACCGTCTGGTCCGGGTGGCCGGCGGCGCGACGAAGGACCTCATCGACCGGCGGGCCAAGGCGGCCTGACTGGCCAGAACGAGGGGGCAAGCGAAAGCAGATGGCGAAACGTCACAACCACAAGAGCAGGCGGCTGGTGTGGATGGCCGCGGGTGCCGGCGTGGCACTCGGCCTGGTAGCGGCGCTGAACGTGCCCGACCTGAACCGCTACCGCAAGATCCGGAAGATGTGATCGCATGCACGAGTACGGGCTCTGCGAGCCGATCGTCCAGGCGGTGGAGCGCCGGGCGGCCGGGCGCCGGGTGGAGCGCGCACGGGTACGGGCCGGTGCGCTGCACCGCATCGCCCCGCCGTCGATGGAGCAGGCATTCGCGCTCGCCACGGAGGGAACCGTCGCGGAGGGGGCCGGCCTCGACCTGGTCATCGTCCCCGCCGAGATCAGCTGCGCCGCGTGCGGGCACACCGGGGCCACGGACGACCCGCTGAGCCTGTGCCCGGCGTGTGGATCCGCTGACGTCGCGGTGGCGGGCGGGGACGAGCTCGTCCTCGAGTCCATCCAGCTCGCGGCACCAGCGGAGCCGGCCGCGCCGGGCCCGCCGACGGGTGCGCCCGGCCAGCGGGCGCCCTGACGGCGGCGGCCGGTCCGTGCGAACCGTTTCGCAGCAAATCTTGGATAAGTAACGGCCGGAGGCTCCGGCGGAGGAGGCGACAGGACAATGTGCCTGGGAATTCCCGGGGAGATCGTCGAAGTCCTGCCCGATCGCCCTGACCTGGCACGGGTCGACGTCAGCGGCGTGCGGCGGGCCATCAACATCGGCCTGCTCGAGGGCGAGGACATCTCACCCGGCGACTGGATCCTGATTCATGTCGGCTTCGCCCTGTCGAAGATCGACGAAGCGGAGGCGAAATCAGCGCTCGATTTCCTCGAGGGGATCGGGCAGGCCTATGCAGACGAGATCGAGGCGCTGCAGGAATCGAAGATCGAATAACTCTGTCCTCGAATAAGTCTGGCAGGGCCTTTCAGGGAGGTGATTGCGTTGCGATTCGTCGATGAGTACCGCGACGCGGAGAAAGCGACCGCGCTGGCCGCGAAAATCGCGAGCCTGTGCGAACCGGGGCGGAAATACAAGTTCATGGAGGTATGCGGCGGTCACACCCATACCATCTACAAGCACGGGCTTGAGGATTACCTCCCGGAGAACATCCAGCTGGTGCACGGGCCCGGATGCCCGGTGTGCGTCATACCGATGGGCCGGGTGGACGACGCGATCCACATCGCCGAGCAGCCCGACGTGATCATGACGTCGTTCGGCGACATGATGCGGGTGCCCGGCGGCAAGGGCTCGTTCTTCGACTCCAAGGCGGCCGGGGCCGACATCCGGATGGTCTACTCGCCGCTGGACGCGCTGAAGATCGCCAAGAACAACCCGGACAAGCACGTGGTGTTCATGGCGATCGGCTTCGAGACCACCGCGCCCTCCACCGCGGTGACCGTGCTGCGGGCGGCGGCGGAGAACGTGCCGAACTTCTCCATGTTCTGCAACCACGTCACGATCATCCCGGCGATGAAGGCGATCATGGAGTCCCCGGACCTGCGCCTCGACGGGTTCCTCGGCCCGGGCCACGTGTCCACGGTGATCGGCTGCCGGCCGTACGAGTTCGTCCCCCGCGAGTACGGCAAGCCAGTCGTCACCGCCGGGTTCGAGCCGCTGGACATCCTCCAGTCGGTCTACATGATCCTGCAGCAGCTCGCCGACGGCCGCTGCGAGGTGGAGAACCAGTACACCCGCGTGGTGCCGTGGAACGGCAACACCAACGCGCTGAAGGCGATCAGCCAGGTGATGCAGGTGCGCCCGTACTTCGAGTGGCGCGGCCTCGGGTTCATCAACCACTCCGGGCTGAAGATGCGCGACGAGTTCGCCAAGTACGACACCGAGAAGGTCTTCCAGGTGCCCGGCGTCCGCGTCGCCGACCCGAAGGCATGCCAGTGCGGCGAGGTGCTCAAGGGCGTGCTCAAGCCGTGGGAGTGCAAGGTGTTCGGCACCGCATGCACGCCGGAGACGCCCATCGGCACCTGCATGGTCTCTTCCGAGGGCGCCTGCGCCGCCTACTACAACTACGGGCGGTTCTCCCGTGAGCGGGTGAAGGAGGCGACCCGGACATGAGCGATCAGCGGACCGCTGGGTGGGCCGAGGCCGCGGTGCGCGAGCACGAGGCGCAGGCGCAGCGGGAGCGGGCCGGGGCACAGCACGAGGATCCTGAGCTGGCCCAGTACCCGAGCGGCCGGCCGCATCTCAGCCGCGAGCAGCAGGTGCTCGAGCGCATCGACAAGGCGCGGCGCCGCAAGCCCAAGATCAAAGAAGAGCGGATCACCCTCGCCCACGGGGCCGGTGGCAAGGCCACCCACACCCTGATCGAGGCACTGTTCCTCGACCAGCTCCGCAACCCGCTGCTGGAGCAGCTCGACGACCAGGCGGTGTTCACCGCCGGGGGTGCCCGGCTCGCGTTCACCACCGACTCGTTCGTCGTGTCGCCGCTGTTCTTCCCTGGTGGCGACATCGGCGAGCTGGCGGTCAACGGGACCGTGAACGACCTGGCGATGTCCGGCGCCCGCCCGCTGCACCTGTCGGCCGGGTTCATCCTCGAGGAAGGTTTCCCGATCGAGGACCTGCGGCGGATCGTCTCCTCGATGGCGCGCGCCGCCGAGGCGGCGGGCGTGCAGGTGGTGACCGGCGACACCAAGGTGGTAGAGCGCGGCAAGGCCGACGGCTGCTACATCAACACCTCCGGCGTCGGCGTGGTCGAGCACGGCCGGACGATGGGGCCGTCCCAGGTCCGGCCCGGCGATGCGGTGCTGGTTTCCGGCCCGATCGGGGACCATGGCATCACGATCATGCTGGCCCGTGGCGAGCTGGACATCGAGACGGACCTGAATTCCGACACCGCGGCCCTGAACGGCCAGGTCGAACGGCTGCTCGCCGCTACCGACGGCGTCCGCTGCATGCGCGACGCCACCCGCGGCGGCGTGGCCACGATCCTCAACGAGGTGGCGCAGGCGGCCAACGTCGCCGTCGTCGTCGACGAGAACGCCATCCCGGTGCGGCCCGAGGTCCGCGGCGCCTCCGAGATCCTCGGCATCGACGCGCTCTACGTCGCCTCCGAGGGCCGGTTTGTCGCGTTCGTCGATCCGGGCGGGGCCGACGCCGCGCTGGAGGCGCTGCGGTCCGATCCGCTCGGCGCCGACGCGGCGATCATCGGGCAGGTGAAGGAGGAACCCCCCACCCTCGTGCTGCTGAAGACCGAGTTCGGCGGGACCCGCATCGTCGATGTGCTGATCGGGGATCCGCTACCGCGTATCTGCTGACCGGCGGCATCGGCTCCCCAGTCGGCCCGGGCCGGGCCGACTGGGGGGCGGGGCGGGGCCATGGACTACGTCATCGAGCCTGCGGACCGGGAGCTGTTCAAGCGGTGCCGGCGTGCCTGGGACTTCGGCGCACGGACCCGGAGCAACCTCGAGCCGGCCGCCAGCCCGGCTCCGGACACGGGCCTGGTCATCGACCGGGCGCTGCGGGAGGCGCTGGCGGTCTACTACTTCCCGGGGATGTGGGACTGGCAGCCCGCCATCGTGGTCCCGCTGGTCCTGCAGGCCTATGACCGGTCGGTGCGGGAGCAGACAGCGGGCCGCGACCTCGGCGACGGCCAGCAGGAGGCCGTCGGCGACGGCCGGCGGCTGCTGGAACGGTATGCAGCTTGGGCGCCGACGATGGACCGTTTCGCCCCGGTTCGCGTCGCCTGCGACGTCGATGTCCAGGTGCCCGACCCCGGCGCGCCGGAGAACGGCCTCGTCGCCTCCGGCGGTGGCGCAATCCGCTACCTCGACCGGGTGGACGTGCTCGTCATCGACGAGCACAACGCCTACTGGGTGCTCAGCCACCAGGTGGTGGCCGGCCACTGGCCCGGCACCGAGGCGCTGCTGCTCGATGAGCAGGCGGTCGCGTGGTGCTGGGCCTGGGAACTGTCCTATCCCGGGATGCAGGTGCTCGGCACGATCTACAACGAGCTGCAGGTACCCGCACCCGGAGGCGAATCAGATGGCCCGTTCTCCACCGGCGGGCCTGCCGCTGCGCTTGCCGGCATGCCGGCCGCCCGCAGCGCAGTCACCCAGCACCGGCAGGCCTACGCGCCCCCGACCCAGGCCGGCCAGCCGCCGCCGGGAACGCCGATGATCGCCCAGCGCGCCGATGGGCCGTTCCGGCGGACCCGGATCCGGCGTACCCGGGCCGAGCTGGCCGCGTTCGGGGCCCGGCTCGCGCTCCAGGCGGCGGACATGACTGACCCGGCGCTGCCGCTGTACCCGAACCCGGGTCCGGTGAACTGCGCCGCCTGCGCGTTCCAGCAGCCGTGCATCGCGGTCAACGACGGCACCGGCAGCGAAGCTGTCCTCGCCGCCTCATACCGGGTCCGGCCGCCCCCGCCGGTTGAGGAGGGCCGGCTCGGCGGCGGTTCCTGGTCGTTCGGGCGCGGCGCCGCCCCGCCACGGTTCGGCGGGCAGGGGCGCGGCGACTGAGCTACTTCTTGCGCGCCAAGGTGAGGCCGTCGCCGATCGGCAGGAGCACGAGTTCCACCCGGTTGTCGGCGGCCGCGTGGTCGTTGAAGTCCCGGATGGCCTGGACACCGGCCGGCTGGGCGGATTCCGCCGCGACCCGGCCGTGCGACAGCGTGTTGTCCACCAGGATCACCGCGCCGGACCGCGCTCGCGGCACGATCTCCTCCCAGTAGCCGATGTAGCCTGCCTTGTCCGCGTCGATGAACGCGACGTCGAAGGTCTCATCCAGGGGCAGCGCGCGCAGCGTGCCGAGCGCCGGGCCGAGCCGCAGCTCGATCCGGTCGGCAACGCCCGCTTTCTCCCAGAATGAGCGGGCCACCGCGGTCCACTCCTCGCTGATGTCGCAGCACAGCAGCCGGCCGCCGTCAGCGAGACCGCGGGCCAGGCAGATCGCGGAGTATCCGGTGAACGTCCCCACCTCGACGCCGTTGCGCGCCCCGACGAGCCGGGCGACCAAGGTCATGAACGTTCCCTGCACCGGCCCGATCTGCAGGCTGGCTTCGGCCGGGAAGCGCGCCGCCGTCTCGTCCGCGAGCTCGGCCAGCACCGGGTCGGGCGGTGCGCTGTGCGCCGAGAGGTACGCGTCCAGGTCGGGGCTCAGATGCTCGGTGTGGCGGGTCACGTCCCCCACCCTAGTTTCCGCCCCGACGCCGTGGCGGAACGGCGCGGGGCGCGCTGCGATCCCCGCCTGTTTCCCCCGGGCGGGGGGAGCCGCCGCGCGGGGTGCGCGGGACGCTCCCAGTAGGTCGGATACCCGGCCGGCCCGGTCCGGTTGCCCACACGGCCGGGCGGGCCGGTTACGAGAGGGGCTTGCCATGGCGGTATCAGCGAGATCGCCAGGCTGGCCGGCCGGGAGCGGGACCGCGGGCCGCGTGCGGGGACGTTTGGCATCACGCCTCCGCGACCGGCTCGCGGTCCCGTGGCAGCGGGCGATGGGGGCGCGCGCGGTCCCCGCCGAGCTGCGGGCCAAGCTGCCGCTCTGCCAAGGTGAGCAGATCCTCACCGTCGGCCATCGCCTGGACGGCGGTCACGCGGTGATCGCCACCGACCGGGCGATTCATTACCTGGGTGATACAGCTGGCTGGTCGCGGCTCGGCTGGGAGCTGATCACCGCGGTGGAGTGGGACGGCACCGCCAGCCGCCTCGTCATCACCGGACTGGCCGGGTGCGCGCCGGCCCGAACCGTCCTCGCGCTGCGGCGCCGGGGCGCGCTGCGCGAGCTGGCGGCGGAGCGGATCGCTCACACCTGGCTCGGCTGCTGGACGGTGACGCTCGCCGACCGCCGCCGCGTCAGCGTCGAGCTGCGGCGGCGCCCCCGGACCGATGAGCTGCTGTGGGCTGTCGTCTCCGCGGACGGCGCCGGATGCGCCGGCACCGAGCCGGACGTGCGAGCGCAGGTCGACCGGGCGGTGGCCGGGCTGGCCGGCCATCTCGGTCTCGCGTATCCGGCCGGCCCAGATCAGGGCATCGCCGGCACCGGGCATCGCGATGACCAGCCTCGTGCCGCGGTGTCGCGCAGCGAACGCACGGCCGATGCGGGGTCATCCGCCCCGTAGACCGCCGAACCGGCCACGAAGACGTCGGCTCCGGCCTCGGCGCATCGCCCGATCGTCTCCTCGGTCACCCCGCCGTCGACCTGCAGCCACACCGACACCCCGCGGCGTGAAACCAGCTCCCGGGCCCGCGCCAGCTTGGGCAGCACCAGGTCCAGGAAGCGCTGGCCACCGAAGCCGGGCTCGACCGTCATCAGCAGCAGCGTGTCGATCTCGGGCAGCAGGTCGGCGTAAGGCTCGACCGGCGTCGCCGGGTTGACGGCCAGGCCGGCCCTGGCCCCGGCCGAGCGGATCGCCCGCAGGGTCCGCACCGGGGCCGCCGCCGCCTCCACGTGGATCGTGACACTTCCGGCGCCCGCCTCCGCGTAGCCCGGCGCCCACCGGTCCGGTTGCTCGATCATCAGGTGGCAGTCCAGCGGCAGGCCGGCATGTTTCAGCAGCGCCTGCACAACGGGGAGGCCGATGGTGAGATTCGGAACGAAGTGGCCGTCCATCACGTCGACGTGCAGCCAGTCCGCTTCGTCGGCGACGACCGCCGCCTCCTGCCCGAGCCGGGCGAAGTCGGCGGCGAGGATGCTCGGCGCGATCCGCATGGTGGCCGTCCCGGCGGCGCCCTCGGTTGCCCGGGCCGTTGCCGGGGCCATGGCCAGCCGGGTCACCGGGCTGCCTCGAGCAGGTGATACAGCAGCAGCAACTGGGTGATGGCGAGCGGCTCGCTGCGCTGCCCGCCGTCGATGGTGCCCAGGGTGTCCGGGAGGTCGGCTTCCTCGGCAAGGCTGGACCAGATGGCCTTCTCCAGCATCCGGCTGTCCTCACGGGGCACGTAGCCATGCACATGCAGCGCGTCGACGGGACGGCCGTCCTCGTCCCGGGTGAGCTTGAGGTGCATCGGCTGGCCGCCGTCGGCGAGGATCCGGGTCAGGTTGGGATGCCGGATGGTCGGCCGCAGCAGCAGCTGGACGGACAGCGGCGTTCCCGGCGGGTCGTCGCGCTTCTCAATCGGGGCGAACCGGACGACGACGTCGGCGTGCCGCCGTTCCGGCCGGATGACCTCGCTGGAGTCGCGCTCCCGCCGGTCGAGCTCGGCGAGCACCTGCTCGCGGGTGTACCCGCGCTGCGCCGTGTCCCGCCTGATCTTCCACTCCCGCCGGATCCTCTCCGGCGGGTCGAGGTAGACCGTCACGTCGAAACACGCGCAGGCGAGCCGGGTGTGCAGCGGCAGCAGGCCCTCGACGATGACGAACTCCCGGGGCTCGACCAGCTCCGGCCGGGTAAGCGTCCCCGTGCGGTGGTCATAGACCGGCTTCAGGATCGGGTGGCCGGTGGCGAGCAGCTGAAGGTGCTGCTCCATCACGTCGATGTAGTTGCAATCCGGGTGCAGGACCGTGAACGGGAGATCCTTTCGCTCGGCGCGGTCGTACCGGTGGTAGTCGTCCACGCAGATCGAAGTGCTCCGCTCCGGGCCGAGCGCTTCGGTGAGCCCCCGGGCGAGAGTCGTCTTGCCGGACGCGCTGTCCCCCGCGATGGCGAGCATGACGGGACGGCGGCCGGCCGTGATTCCGGTCCGGTGAATGCGCAGGAGCTTGTGCGGCAAGGCCCGGTCCTTTCCCTCGGCAGCCCGTATCGCCTCCGGTGACGGCAGTACGGAGATTTCCGACGCTAGGCCGGGGGGAACCGGGATTCTCCCCCGCGCCGGGGGAATCCCCGGGGGATTAGCCGCGCTTCGCCCGAGGGTTAGCGGAGCTTCATCGTGGGGTTAGCGGGGGCGGGCCTGGTTATCTTTCCGGTATGCAACCTCGGCCGGTGCGCGTCATGCTGGTCGACGACCACGAGATGGTCCTGCAGGGACTCAAGGCCATGCTGGCCAGGTTCGCGGGGCGCGTGCGGGTCGTCGGCGAGGCCAGCGACGTCGAGAACGCGGAGCGGCTCGTCGCCATGCTCGACCCGGACATCGTGCTGTGCGACGTCCGGCTCCGCGGAGCCAGCGGGCTGGACCTGACGCGCCGCCTGGTGGAGCGCGATCAGGGCCGGCGCGTGGTGCTGCTGAGCGTGTACGACGACGAGCAGTACCTGTACCAGGCTCTGCGCGCCGGCGCCGCCGGGTACCTGCTGAAGCGGGTGAACGGCGAGGAACTGGTGGGGTACCTGGAACAGGTGAACGCCGGCGAGACCGTCGTCGACGCCACCTTGGCGGGCCGGGCAGCGGCCTCGGCGGCCCGGCTTCAGCGGGGCGAGTTCTGGCCGGGAGCGCGGCTGGGGCTGTCCCACCGGGAGAGCGAGGTGCTCGCCCTGGTCGTGGCGGGCCTGTCGAACAAGGCGATCGCCGGCCGCCTGGTGGTCGGCGACGAAACGGTGAAAAGTCATGTCCGGTCGATCTACCGCAAGCTCGACGTGGGCGACCGGGCCGCTGCGGTCGCGGTGGCCCTCCGGGAAGGAATCTTCCAGTGATCAGGCCGGATGCGATTGCCCGGCCCAGCGGAAAGGCGTCGTCCGGTGACCCGGCCGCCGTCCGGTAGCGGCCTCGGGCTCGCTGACCCGGAGCGGGAGAACGCGCTACTGGTCGGGCTCATCGACGCCATCTCGGCGGGGCCGGAACTGCTCCCCCTCGCCTCCAACGTCGCCCGGCTGATCGTCTACGCGACCGCCACCGACGTCTGTTACGTGCACGTGCTGGACGACTCCGGCGGCTCGCTCACCCTGGCGGGCGCTACCCCGCCGTTCGACGGGCAGGTGGCACGGGTGCGGCTGCCGCTGGGGGAGGGGGTGGCCGGCTGGGTGGCAAGCCACCGCAGGCCCGCGGTCATCTCCGAGAACAAACGGGCAGACCCGCGCTACCTCGGCGTACCCGGCCTCGCCGGAACCGACGAATACCCGTCGATGGCGGCCGTGCCGATGGCGAGCCGGCCGGGCGGGCTGGTCGGGGTGCTGAGCGTGCACACCCGGCAGCAGCGTGACTTCACCGGCCGGGATGTTCGCCTGCTCACCTCGATCGGCAGCCTGGTGGCGGGCGCGATGCACCAGGCCCGGATGCACCGGAGGCTGGCGGCGAGAGAGCAGGCCGCCGAGCGTTTCGCGGAGCAGGTGATCGCCGCGCAGGAATCAGAACGGCGGCGCCTGGCGGGCGACATCCACGACGGGATCACCCAGCGGCTGGTGAGCCTCACCTACCACCTGGATGCGGTCGCCGACGCGGTGCCGGCATCGGCGCGCTTCGCGGCGGAGCAGCTGGCGATGGCCCGCGAGCTGGCGGACCTCACCATCGACGAGGCCCGGGCGGCGATCTCCGGGCTGCGGCCCCCGGTGCTGGAGGATCTCGGGCTGGCCGACGGGCTGGCCAGCCTGGCGCGCTCGATCGCAAAGGTGCAGGTCCGGCTGAACGTCGCCGAGTGCCGGCTGCCGGAGCACGTGGAGATCGCGCTCTACCGGATCGCCCAGGAGGCGCTGCAGAACGTCGTCAAGCATTCCGGGGCGGGGCACGCGGAACTGGAGCTGCGCTGTGACGGCGGTGAGGCGATCCTGCGGGTGGCCGACGACGGCGACGGTTTCGACCAGGCCGCGCTGGCCGGCAGCGCGTCCGGGGAGCGCTCCTACGGGATGCGCAGCATGACCGAGCGCGCCGAGCTGGTCGGCGGCCGGATCGATGTGACGTCCCGGCCCGGGCTGGGAACCGCGGTCACCGCCGTCGTCCCGCTGCGGGCCGGCGGTGACGGCTACGCGAGCGCGTAGCTGGGCTCGAGTGCCACGGTGTAGCTACCCCGCAGAGCCGCGACGTTGCAGGCAACCCGGTTTGCCAGCACCTCCTGTGCGGCGGCCGCGCATTCCGGTTCGCCGTGCCACGCCGCGAGGACCGGGTCGACCAGCGCACGGCCGAACGAGAACGTGACCGGCCACGGGGCACCGAGCCGCGAGATGGCCGCCAGGTTCGCCGTCGCCCGCGCGGGGCCCTGCCCACCGGAAAGGAACGCGACACCGGCCAATTCCTGCGGCAGGACGCACCGCAGCGCCTCGACCGTCTTCGCCGCGACGAGCTCCGGCGGTGCCTCCTCGCCGGAATCCATCCCCGGCAGCACCATGTTCGGCTTGAGCACGGCGGCGCTCATGTCCACGCCGTAGTCCCGGAGTTCGGCGACCGTGACGAGCAACGTGGCGGAGGTGGCCTCGCGGCAGCGCCGGATGCCGTGCTCTCCGTCCATCAGCACCTCCGGCTCCACCACCGGGACCAGGCCGGCCTGCTGGCACAGTGCCGCGTACCGCGCCAGGGCGTGCGCGTTGGCGCACAGCGCCTGCCACGACGGCTTCCCGTCGCCGATCCTGAGCACGCCCCGCCACTTGGCGAAGCGCGCACCGAGCGCGGCGTACTCGGTGAGCCGGTCCGCTAGCCCGTCGAGGCCCTCGGTCACCGTCTCGCCCGGAGCGCCCGGCAGCGGGTGGGCGCCGGTGTCGACCTTGATCCCCGGCAGCAGGCCCTGCGCAGTGACGGCTTCCGGAAATGCCCGGCCGTCGCTGAGCCGCTGCCGGAATGTCTCGTCGCAGAGGATGACGCCGCTGATGCCCAGCGGAAGGTCCGGCGTGGTGATCAGCATTTCGCGGTACGCCCGCCTGTTGTCCTCGCTCGGCTCTACGCCAGCGGCCTGCAGCCGGGAGTTCATCGTCTTGATGCTCTCGTCGGCGGCGAGAATGCCCCGGCCGGTGGCGGCGAGTTCAGATGCGGTAAGCGTCGTGCGAGTCATCGGGTATGCCTCCTCAGCGGGCACGGCGGCTCTCGGCGGGTGGTGCTGCCGTTGCCGGGAGGCTACGGGCGCCGGCGGGCGGTCACATCCCCCGGCCGGTGGACCGATCGGGGGACATGCCGCGTCCGCCGGGTAGCCGCCAGCGCCGCCCAGCCGGTCCGCCGGCCGCGAGAAGATGCGACAGCAGCAGCTCGGTCGCGGCCGGGACGTGCCGGTGGGTCACGGCATGCCAGGGCCTGCGCATCGGCGTCTGCGGGACGTCGAGCGCGACCAGCCGCCCCGCCGCGAGATCGCCGCGGACCGCGTCCCGCGACACGAGCGTCACGCCGAGGTCGGCGGCGGCGCCGGCGACCACAGCGCCGTTCGAGCCGAGCGTCAGCGTCGGCGGGTCGGCGTCGAGCGCGGCGAGCAGCGCCTCACAGGTCGCCCGGGTGCCCGAGCCCGGCTCGCGCAGCAGCCAGGTGGCTTCCGGCAGGGTGAATCGGCGGGCCACCTCCGGCGACCCGACGACGACCAGCGTGTTGGCGCAGACGGCCCGAACGACCAATCCCGGGATCGGCGGGGGCCGGCCAGCGATCACCAGGTCGCACTCGTGCGCCTCCAGCAGCGCCCACACATGCTCGCTGGTGCCGACGTCCAGCCGCAGGCTCACTGCGGGGTGCCGGTCCCGGAACGACGCCAGCATGCCGGGCAGCACGTGATCGCCCGCCGTCGTCACCGCGGCCAGCCGCACCAGGCCGTGCTCAGCGTCGCCGTCCCCCCGGGCGGCCGACAGTGCCTCGGCGTGCAGGCCCAGCAGCGTGCGGGCGTAGCCGGCGTAGGTCCGTCCCGCCTGGGTCAGGCTCAGGCCGCGGCCGTGGCGCTCCAGCAGCGGCACCCCGACCTCCCGGGTCAGCGCGGCGATCGCGGCGGAAACCGCGGATTCGGTCACCACGAGCCGCTGTGCCGCCGCGCGCACCGAGCCGGTCTCCGCGACGGCGGCGAACGCCCGCAGCCGCGCCTGCGTCGTCATGGCCGGTCCTTACTTAATCGATAACTCAGCTATAGCGCACAATACTTGATGGACAGGGCAAGGATTCCGCCCCATCCTGATCTGGTCAGTGGTGCGACGTGGCTGGAGGAGACGTGAGCGAACGCTGGAACGCCGGCGTGATCCCGTATGCCGAGATGGGGTACTGGAAGCCGGACTACGAGCCCAAGGACACCGACGTGCTCGCGGCCTTCCGTGTCACCCCGCAGCCGGGGGTGCCGCCGGAGGAGGCGGGTGCCGCCGTGGCCGGTGAGTCGTCCACCGCGACGTGGACCGTGGTGTGGACCGACCGGCTGACGGCATACGACAACTACCAGGGCAAGTGCTACTCGGTGGAGCCGGTGCCGGGCCAGGAGAGCCAGTACATCGCCCGGATCGCCTACGACATCGACCTGTTCGAGGAGGGGTCGATCGCCAACCTCACGTCGTCGATCATCGGCAACGTGTTCGGGTTCAAGGCGCTGCGGGCGCTCCGGCTGGAGGACATGCGGATCCCGCTGCACTACATCAAGACCTTCCAGGGCCCGGCGCACGGCATCGTGATGGAGCGGGAATACCTGGGCAAGTACGGCAGGCCGCTGCTCGGGGCCACCACCAAGCCCAAGCTCGGGCTGTCCGCGCGCAACTATGGACGCGTCGTCTACGAGGCGCTGCGCGGCGGGCTGGACTTCACCAAGGACGACGAGAACATCAACTCCCAGCCGTTCATGCGCTGGCGGGACCGCTACCTGTTCACGATGGAGGGGGTCAACCGGGCCGCAGCCGAGACCGGCGAGGTCAAGGGCCACTACCTGAACGTGACGGCCGCGACGATGGAGGACATGTACGAGCGGGCCGAGTTCGCCCGCGACCTCGGCAGCGTCATCATCATGATCGACCTGACCGTCGGCTACACCGCGATCCAGTCGATGTCGCGATGGGCCCGCCGCAACGGGATGATCCTGCACCTGCACCGGGCCGGGCACGCCACCTACACGCGGCAGAAGAACCATGGGGTCAACTTCCGGGTGATCGCCAAGTGGATGCGTTTGGCCGGGGTCGACCACATCCACGCCGGCACCGTGGTCGGCAAGCTGGAAGGGGACCCGAACGCCATCGCCGGCTACTACGACACGCTCCGGCTGGCCCGGGTGGACGCCGACCCGGTCAAGGGCCTGTACTTCGACCAGGACTGGGGCTCGATGCCGGGCACGATGCCGGTCGCCTCGGGCGGCATCCACGCCGCCCAGATGCACCAGCTGCTGCACTACCTGGGTGAGGACGTGGTGCTGCAGTTCGGCGGCGGCACGATCGGCCACCCGATGGGCATCGCGGCCGGCGCCACCGCGAACCGGGTCGCGCTGGAGGCGATGATCAAGGCGCGCAACGAGGGCCGGGACTACTTCGCCGAGGGCGAGGACATCCTCAAGGCCGCGGCCAAGAACAGCCGCGAGCTGGACGTCGCCCTGTCCACCTGGGGAGACATCACCTTCAACTATCAGCCGACCGACACGCCGGACGTCGTCGAGACCCCGACGAGCGTGTGAGAGGACAGGGCCGTGCGCATCACCCAGGGAACCTTCTCCCACCTGCCGGACTTCACCGACGACGAGATCCGGGCCCAGCTGCAGTACGCGCTGGACCAGGGCTGGCCGCTTTCGGTGGAATTCACCGACGACCCGCACCCCCGCAACACCTACTGGGATATGTGGGGCCTGCCGATGTTCGACCTGCACGACGCCGCCGGCGTGCTGTATGAGGTGAACGAGTGCCGGCGCGCCTATCCGGACCGCTACGTCCGGGTCAACGCCTACGACGCGAGCAAGGGCCGGCAGACGATCGCGCTGTCGTTCATCGTGAACCGTCCCGCCGAGGAACCGGGATTCCGGCTCGACCGGCAGGAGGACGCCGACCGCCGGGTCCGCTACACCGCCTTCCCGTACGCGGCACGCGAACCGGCCGGATCCCGCTATCTGCCAGCACAACGGCAATGAGCGGTGAACCGCAGCCGGGCCGGCCATCCTTCGGCATGGGCACCCGCCCGGGCGTCCCGGACGCGCCGCCGCGGCCGGACCCGGAGCGCGAAAACGGGCATACCCCGGACCCGGCGCGCGCGGCAGGTGGACACAAGGACGGCCCGGCCGCCGGCGGCGGGCGCCCCGAAGCGGATGGCAGCCTCGCCCCGGACGAAACCGCCGACCTCAGCCTCGGTCCGGACGAGACCGTCGACCTCCGCGAGGCGCGGCGGCGCTCCGGCGTGGATGAGGTGCTGGACGCCGTGGATCAGGAGCTGGTGGGCCTGGCCCCGGTGAAGACCCGCATCCGGCAGATCGCGTCGCTGCTGCTGGTCGACCAGCAGCGGGCCCGGTTCGGCCTGACCGCCGCCCGGCCCGCGCTGCACATGTCCTTCACCGGCGCGCCCGGTACCGGCAAGACCACGGTCGCGCTGCGGATGGCGGAGATGCTCAACCGGGTCGGCTATCTGCGGCGGGGCCACCTGGTGGCGGTGACCCGGGAGGACCTCGTCGGCCAGTACGTCGGCCACACCGCCCCGAAGACCAAAGAGGTGCTCAAGCGGGCGATGGGCGGCGTGCTGTTCATCGACGAGGCCTACTACCTGTACCGGGCCGAGAACGAGCGCGACTACGGCCAGGAGGCCATCGAGATCCTGCTCCAGGCGATGGAGAACCAGCGCGACGACCTAGTGGTGATCCTGGCGGGCTACAAGGACCGGATGGACACGTTCTTCCAGTCCAACCCGGGGATGAGCTCCCGGATCGCGCACCACGTCGACTTCCCCGGCTACACCCTGGCCGAGCTGGAGCAGATCGGGCTGCTGATGCTGGAGCAGGCCGGCTACCGGCTGCCGGAGGAGGCGCGCGCCACCTTCCGCGACTACCTCGCACGGCGCAGCAGGCAGCCCCGGTTCGCCAACGCCCGCAGCGTGCGCAACGCCCTGGACCGCGCCCGGCTGCGGCAGGCGAGCCGGCTCCTGGCGGAGAATCCGCAGGTGACCCGGGACGACCTGATGCGCCTCGAGCCCGCCGACTTCCTGGCCAGCCGGGTCTTCGCCGAGCCGGGCTGACCCGGGCACGCCGCCAGTGCCGTTCAGCCGCAAGCGTTGCTCAGCCCAGGTGCTCCTCGACGTACCAGTGGCGGAGCCGGGCGAGGATCGCCGTCAGCACGCCGGTTTCCAGCGCATGTCCGATGCTCCCGTCGCTGAACCGCTCAGAGCGGAAGACCGCGGTGGCCAGCCGGGCCGCGTCCGCGACCGGGGCGCTCGACAGGCTTCCCGGATCCGCTTGGTACCGCCGGGTCCCGTCCCAGTCCATCCACGGGAACCGGACGATGACGTTCAGGGCAGCCAGCGCTCCGTGGATCGCGTCGACGGCCGCGCTATATACCGGGTAGCCGACTTGGGTGGAGCCGTCCGGGAGCGTTCGCGGGGACTCCCACCGCACGTGCCCGGCGCCGGAGCCCAGCTCGTCAGCGAGCCGGAACAGCTCGGCCCACCGCCGCGGAGACTGAGCGGCGAGCAGCGCCGCTATCTCCGGGTCGGCCGGGCTGTACCCGGGATCCGAGCCCGACCGGGCGGTCATTGCCGCGAGCGCGGTCAGGTCACTGGCGCGCAGGCCCGGCCAGCCGTTCACGGCGTCGCTCCACACCGCCGGGACCGCGGAGGCACCCCAGCGCGCGCCCAGCAGCGCCCCTGCGATGGCGCCGATGGTGTCGGTGTCATTGCCGATCCGGATCGCCGCGATCACGGCCCGCTCGAAGTGCTGCGCGGCGGCCGGGCCGGCCGGCACCGGTGTGCATGCAATCGCGGACCAGGCGGCCTGCAGCGCGCGCACGACGAACCCGTTCGGGGCGAAACGGCCCGGCGGGCCCGCCTCGGCCTCGGCCAGCCAGGTTTCCCACTGGCCCCGTCGCTCCGCCGGCAGCATGCCGATGCCGTCGCGCAACCCGTCCAGCGTGCCGTCCAGCACGGCCCGGCGGATCGCCGAGCACCACAGAACGCACGCATCGCCCGCCAGCGGGTCATAGTGGGTGAGCTCGCTGACGGCGCGCGCCGCAGCGGCCATTTCGTTTCCGTCAGCCAGGAGCGCCAGCGCGATCACGCCGGTCCGCATCAGCGAGCCATTCCCGGCGCTGCGCCCCCCGGTGTCGCGGTGCGCGTCGGCCGCCGCCTCCCGGAGCGACTGCGCTGCCTGCCCCGGCTGGAAGGACTTGGCGGCCGCCGACAGAACCGTGCGGGTCAGGATCCCGACGTCGGTCGCCCCGTCCGCGAACCAGTCGAGGAACCCATCGGCGATCCGGTCCAGCCCGCGGCCCGGCGCGATGTCTCCCGGTCCCGCGGCCAGCTCGCCGGCCGCCGTAACCCGGGCGATGCACACCGCCATCTGGGTGTCATCGCTGTATTCACCGGGCCGGTACGGCCCGAGGCCGCCACCGATCATGGCCGGAACCTGGTCGTCACGCACCACCAGCCCGAATTCGTACGGGACTCCGAGCGCGTCCCCGCACGCCGCGCCCAGAAGCACCCCTGCCGCACGATCGGCCTGGTCACCGGTGAGCCTGTGTGTTTTGCCTGAGTCCACCGGCGACATGGTACGGGCGGCGGCCGTTGCGGTCGCGGCGGTGATTAGCCGGCGGCGGGAACGAGATACGACGCGAGGTGCGCGTCGAGAGCGCTGAGCCCCGCCGGGCCGGCCGGGGCGGCGCGGAAACCGATGTACCCATCCGGCCGCACCAGGATGGCTCCCCGGTCCGGCAGCCCGGTGGTCCACGGGTCGCCCGCGGCGGCGATGTCCACAATCCCGTCCCATCGGCGGCGCAGGCGCTCGATGTCGGGCTCGGGCACGGCGCCGTAGGTGAGGATGGTGTGACGGGTGCCGGGAAGCGAGGTGCGGCCGGGGTAGCGTTCACCGGGCGCCGGGTGCGGCGGGGGCCATTCCCCGGGTTCCAGGTACTCGCCGGTGAGCGGGCTGCCGGCGTAGCAGACGTCCAGCATCGATCGGGCGCGTACCGCGGCCGCCACCGCGTCGGGCGGTGGCGCGGCCGGGAAACGGCCGGTCCGGGCGGAGCTGACGGAGCTGTACGGGACCTGATGCAGGCGGTCCGATACCTCCAGCACGTGCCAGTCGGCGGCGTGACGCTCCGTAGCGTAGCTGTCCAGGAGGCTGGGCCGGGCCCGGCCGCGCTGCCGGAGCGCCAGCTTCCAGCCGAGGTTGTGGGCGTCGTGCAGGCCGGAGTTCAGGCCTTCGCCGCCGAACGGGCTCGACAGGTGGCCGGCGTCACCGAGCAGGAACCGGCGCCCGCCGGCGAGCCGCGGCGCGAGCCGGCGGTGCATCCGGAAGTCAGCGGCCCAGGCCACGTCGTCAACCCGCAGCAGCCCCGGATCGATCCGGTGGCCGATCGCGGCGGCGACCGCCCCCTGCCACCGCTCCGGCGCGGGCGGCTCCGCCTCGTCGCCGGAGAGATCCCCCACGAAGGTGATCCAGCGGTCATCCGGCAGCGGCGCCAGCAGCACGTAACCGCTGGGGGACGCGATGAGGTTCGCGCTGTCCCGCGGCAGCGGTCCGGAGACACGGACGTCGGCCACCAGCGCGGTGCCCGGGTAGGTGTCGCCCTCCAGTTCCTCTCGCATCGAGTCGCGGGTCACACTCGAGGCCCCGCCGGCGCCGATCACCCAGGCCGCCGTGACCAGCTCAGCGTCCCCGTCGGCGTTCTCCAGCCGGATGTCGATGCTGTCGTCACGTTCGCGGAACGAAACCGCCGAAACGCCCCGCTGCACGGTTACGCCGAGGTCGGCGAGCCGGTCGGCGAGAATCTGCTCGGTCCGCCACTGCGGCAGGTGGCACTCGAACTCCCACGGGCAGCCCGCGTGCGCGAGCGCGGTCTCGGACACGCAGCAAAGGGCGGCGTCGAAAAGCCGCGCGTAGCGGACGTGAACCGATTCGGCCAGCGTCCGGTCAAGCGCCCCGGCCTGGTAAAGGATTTCCAGCGTCGCCGGCTGCAGGGCCGTGGCACGGGCCTGCCGGTGGGGGCGGGGTGCACGCTCGACGACGCGGGCGCGCACGCCATGGCGCGCAAGCTCGATCGCGGCGAAAAGCCCAGACGGCCCGGCGCCGACCACCACGACAGCCGGGTCGGCCGAGTCCCCCATGCCTCCATTACACCCCGGCGGCACGGCCGGCGGCAGCCCCCCGAAAGCGTGCGCGAGCTATCAAACAGGACAATCGCGAGCGGCGGCGACGGCGGCCTGGCCGAGGCTGATGCCGCCGTCGTTCGGCGGGACGCGGTGGTGCACCAGCACCCGGAAACCGCGGTCTTCCAGGCCGGCCGCCGCCGCCCGCAGCAGCAGCGCGTTCTGGAACACCCCGCCGGACAGCGCCACCGTGCCCAGGCCGGTCTCCCCCCGGATCCGCTCGCAGCCGGCCACGATCGCCGCCGCCGCCCCATGATGGAACCGGGCGGCGATCACCGGGACCGGCACGCCGGCCATCAGGTCGCCGGCCGCGGCGCGGACCGCGTCCGTCCCGCTGAGCTGGAACGGCAGGCCGTCGCTGAGGCGCATCGGGTACCCGCCCCGCTCGGCGCGGTCCGCGAGCTGCTCCAGCTCGACCGCCGCCTGGCCCTCGTAGTTGATCGCGTCGCGCACGCCCAGCATCGACGCGACCGCGTCGAACAGCCGTCCCGCGCTGGAGGTCACCGGTGAGTTGACGCCCCGGCGGGCGACGGCGGTCACCGTCGCCCAGTGCGCGGCGTTGCGGCGGACGACTGCGAGGTCGTCCGGTGGCGCGCCGTCGTAGGCGGCATCAAGGTAGGCGGCGGCCATCCGCCACGGCTGCCGGATGGCGGCCGCGCCGCCGGGCATCGGCACCGGCCGGAAGAAACCCAGGCGCTGGAAATCCGCCAGGCTGGCCGCCAGGAACTCACCGCCCCAGATGGTCGCGTCCGTCCCGTAGCCGGTCCCGTCGAAGGCCACCCCGATGACCGGCCCCTCCTCGGAGTTGTCGGCGAGGCAGGAGGCCACGTGCGCGTGGTGGTGCTGCACCCCGGTCAGCTCCACCTCCGGCAGATCCTGGGCGTACTTCGTGGATAGGTACTCCGGGTGCAGGTCGTAGGCGCACAGCTCGGGCTCGATGTCGAACAGCCGCTGGAAGTGCGCGATCGCGTCGGTGAACGACCGCAGCGTCTCGTAGTTCTCCAGGTCCCCGATGTGCTGCGAGACGAACGCATACTGGCCCTTGGCCAGGCAGAACGTGTTCTTCAGCTCGGCGCCGCAGGCGAGCACCGGGCGGCGGGCCGGCCGGTGCAGCCGCAGCGGCTGCGGCGCATGCCCGCGCGAGCGGCGCACCGGCAGTTCCCGGCCGCGGAACATCCGGGTCACCGAATCGTCGGTGCGGATGTGGATCGGGCGGTCGTGCAGCAGGAACGCATCGGCGATCCCGGCGAGCCGGCTCCGGGCCTCGTCGTCGATGTAGGCGATCGGCTCGTCCGAGAGGTTGCCGCTGGTCAGCACGAACGGCCTTGTGAGCGCGGCGGCGAGAAGGTGGTGCAGCGGGGTATACGGGAGCATCACGCCGAGGTCGCGGTTCCCCGGGGCGACCGGCCCGGCCAGCGGCGACGCGGGACGGCGGGGGAGCAGCACGATGGGACGGCGGGGGCTGGTGAGCACCCGCTCGGCGGCCTCGTCTACCTCGCACAGCAGCAGTGCCGCATCGAGGTCACCGGCCATCACCGCGAACGGCTTGTCCTCCCGGTGCTTCCGGGACCGCAGCGCGGCGACCGCCTGGCTGGAAGCCGCGTCCGCGGCCAGGTGGTAGCCCCCGAGGCCCTTGATCGCGACGACGAGCCCGCTGGCCAGCAGCTCGGCGGTCCGGGCGATCGGATCGCCCGCCATCTCCGCGCCGGTGGCGTCCACCAGCCGCACCGCCGGGCCGCACGCCGGGCAGCACACCGGCTGGGCGTGGAAGCGGCGGTCCGCCGGATCGTGGTACTCGTGCTCGCACTCCGGGCACATCCGGAAGCCGGCCATCGTCGTGTACGGCCGGTCGTAGGGGACGTCGCGGATGATCGTGAACCGCGGGC
This sequence comes from Streptosporangiaceae bacterium, assembly GCA_051986485.1. GTDB lineage: Bacteria > Actinomycetota > Actinomycetes > Streptosporangiales > Streptosporangiaceae > JBPYFL01. Next base: position 39,757 of record JBPYFL010000062.1, read on the forward strand.
CGCAGTTCGTGCAGTTGATGAACGGGTAGCCGAACCGGCGGTCCGCCGGATCGGCCAGCTCCCGCAGGCAGTCGCCGCAGGTCGCGGTATCCGGCGAGATCAGTGCCGTGCGCTCGCTGCCCGCCTGGCTGGCGGCGATGGCGAAACGGGTGTCGCCGGCCGGCGGGAGGTTCTCGTCGGTGATCCGCTCGATGACCGCGAGCGGCGGCGCCTCGCGCTCCAGCGCATCGCGGAAACCGGCAAGCTGTCCGGCGCTTCCCTCGGCCTCGATGAAGACGCCGGCCGTGTCGTTGCCGACCAGGCCGCCCAGGCCGTGCCGGACCGCCAGGGCGTACACGAATGGACGGAAGCCCACCCCCTGGACGATCCCCTCGACGCGGATCCTGGTTCGGGCACGCCCATCTTCCACGGCGCCCTCCGGTCTGCGCACGACGCTGCAATGACTCTCTTCAGCAGACCGTACCGGTGGGCCGGCCAACTGGCTCCAATCCGCTGGCCCGGCGGGGCCGAATAGGCAGCATGGATGCACCCGGGATACGGCAGCCAGGGCACCACCAGGGCCGTGGCAGACGGCACGAGGACGACCTCGACCCGCTGATGGCCCGGGTGGCCCGCGGCGACAAGAACGCTTTCGAGTCCGTGTACGACCGGCTGGCCGGGCCGGTCTACGGGCTGGTCATCGAGATCCTCCGGGACCCGGCCCAGTCCGAGGAGGTCGCCCAGGAGGTGCTGCTCGAGGTGTGGCGCACCGCGACCCGGTTCGACCCCGGCAAGGGCAGCTGTGTCACCTGGGCGATGACCATCGCCCACCGGAGGGCGGTGGACCGGGTCCGGGCCGAGAACGCCTCGGTCCGGCGGGAGCGCAAGGTCGCGCCGCCCGAGGCCAACGGCGCCGACGAGGTCGCCGAGGCGGTGGAGGCCAGCCTGGACCGGCAGCGGGTCCGCCGCTGCCTGGACGGGCTGACCGAGCTCCAGCACGAGTCGATCACCATGGCGTACTACGGGGGATACACCTACCCGCAGGTCGCGAAGCTGCTCGGGGTCGCTCTGGGAACGGTGAAGACCAGAATCCGCGACGGGCTGATCCGCCTCCGCGACTGCCTGGAGGTGAGCTGGTGATTCTGCAGCGCAGCGAACTGCACACCGTCACGGGCGTCTACGCCCTGGACGCCGTGGAGGGCGCCGAGAAGGAGAGGTTCTCCAAGCACGCGCGCCGCTGCCAGTCATGCGCGGCGGAGGTGCGCGGCATGCGGACCGCGGCGGCACGGCTCGCGATGGCGACGGCCCGGCAACCTCCGGCCCGGATGAGGGAACACGTGATGGCCGCGGTCGACCGCACCCGCCAGGTCCCGCCGATCACCAGTGAACGGCGGGCCAGGCCGGACCGGGGCCGGTCGTGGCGGCTGCGGCTGTCGGTAGCCGCGGCCGCGGCCGGGGTGGCCGCCGCCGCCGTCTTCGGCGTCACCGATGCCGTCACCCAGCACCGGCTCGACGCGGCACAGGCGAGGAGCCACGCCCTCGCCTCGGTCCTCGCCGCGCCGGACGCGCACCTGGAGACGGGGGTCTCCGCCACCGGCGGAACGGTCACCGCGGTCGCTTCCCGGCAGCGCGGTGAGATGGTCGTCAGCACGTCCGGTCTGCCACCGCTGCCGGCCGCCAAGGTCTACCAGCTGTGGCTGATGGGCCCGCCGAGCACCCGGTCGGCCGGGCTGCTGCCCTCGCCGCAGGCGGGCCGGACGCAGCCGGTGCTGGCGTCGGGAGTGAAGCCGGCGGACCGGGTTGGGATCACGGTCGAGCCGGCCGGCGGGACCTCCACGCCGACCACCGCACCGATCATCACGATGGCCCTGCCGGGCTAGCCCCGGCGGGCCAGGGCTGCGGGGCCCTGCCGGGCTAGCCCCGGCGGGCCAGGGTTGCGAGGCCGAGGTCGCGGCGCCGGAGTTCCGGGACCGCTCGGGTCACGCGGCCGGTGGGCTGGCGGTCCACTGCCCGGTGACGCCCCACCGGGCGACGGCGCGGCGGGTCAGCGCCAGGCCCCGCAGCCCCGGGAGGCGGTCGATCTTCTCGTCGATCCGTTCCACCGTGCGGGCGCCGTCCGCGCCACCGAGGAGAAAGCGCAGCAGATGGCCCGTTTCCTCGGCGGGCATGATGCTGGAACCAACCGGTGACCAGAACCACCTCAGTGCCCACCGGGTCAGTGTCCGGGCCCGTGCCGACGATGCCAGCCGGTCGCGAGCCTGCGTCGCGTAGAACGCGACGTGCCGGGTTTCCTGGCGCATGATGCGGCCCAGCAGTTCGGTGAGCACCGGGTGCTGCTCGCGTCCGGCGAGCCGCGCGTATCCGGCGTGCGTTGACCACTCGTTAATGGCGCCGAACGTCATGTGCACCGCGATGAAGTCCTCGCCCGCGAGGTTCGCGGCGAGTGTGTGCGCGACCGGGTTGAGCTTGTCCCTCCATCCCTGGGCGGCCCGGACCGCGCGGATGTGGTCGTCGCCGGTCGGGATGCCGTGTGCGTCGAGGACCCTGGCAAGCGCCTCGCCGTGCCAGTACTCCTCGTAGTTCCACATGGTCAGGAAGGTGCTGATCACCGGATCCCGGTGCGACGGGGTGACCAGCAGGTCCCGCAGGTAGCAGACCGTGTAGTCCTCCACGTCGCACATGTACCTGAGGCAGCGCAGCGCCCCGGCCGACAGCGGCCGGTCAGCGAACGACCGGAAGTCGAGATCCTCGAACCGGACCGGCGCCGCCGTGCGCTTGTACTGATCGATCTGGAATGCCATGCGGGCGATTCGGAGCCGGCGGCCGGCCGGCTCGGTGAACCGATCGGGCAGGCCGCGAAGTCCAGACCAATCCCCGGCGTGGGCAGCGCCGAATGGCCGCAGTGATGAAGCGGACCATGCCCAGAACCAGGCGCGGGGCGGCCGGCGTTCTCGCCGGCCTGCTGGCCGCTGCCGCCGCGCTGGGCGTGGCGGAGCTGGTCGCCGGGATAACCGGGCCGCAGGGCGGACCGGTGGTCGCGGTTGGCGGGGCCGCCATCGACCTGACCCCGGTCGCGGTCAAGGACTTCGCGATCGCTCACTTCGGCTCGCACGACAAGGTTGCCCTGATCACCGGGATCCTGCTGCTCCTCGCCGCGTTCGCCTCGGTCATCGGGGTACTGGCGGTGCGGCGCACCGTCTACGGGCTGGCCGGGTTGGCCGTCTTCGGCGCCGCCGGTGTCGCGTCCGCCGCCACCAGGCCCGCCGCCGGGGCCCTGGATGTGCTGCCGACGCTGGCCGGCGTCGCGGTCGCCGCTGCCGCCCTGACGGTGCTGGCGCGCGCCGCCCGGTCCGCACCCACCGGGCGGCGCGCCGGGGGGACTGGGCCAGCGCGGTCCGCTTCCGGGTCGCGCGCCGGGGGGACGGCGCCAGCAAGGGCCGCTGCCGGGGGGACGACGCGAACGCGGGCTGCTGCCGGGCGGCGCGCCTTCCTG
>JBPYFL010000063.1:0-27806 GCA_051986485.1 Streptosporangiaceae bacterium
GGTACAAGGCCAATCTCGAGAAGCTTGCCTCCGGCGATGTAAATAAGGTTGCCGAAGTAGTCCGTGACCTCTGGCGGCGCGATAAGGAACGTGGCCTTTCTGCCGGGGAAAAGCGGATGCTGGCCAAGGCCAGGCAGATCCTGGTCAGTGAACTGGCCCTGGCGGAGAAGACAAACGAGGACAAGGCTGAAGCGCTGCTCGACGAAATCCTCGGCACCTGATACCAGGGGAACCCGCCGCACACGGCGGGGCCACCTGAGGTGCGTACCAGCCTGAGGCGAACGGGGCCCTACCGCCCCGTTCGCCGTTTTCTGGGGAGTTCATGGCTGACCTGATCCCGCGGATCGGCATCGGCACGGACGTGCACCCTTACCGTGCGGGGATCCCGCTGTACCTGGCGGGCCTGCACTGGCCAGGCGAGCCCGGCCTGGCGGGCCACTCCGACGGCGACGCCGCCGCGCACGCCGCCTGCGACGCGCTGCTGTCCGCGGCCGGACTCGGCGACCTGGGCAGCTGCTTTGGCAGTTCCGAGCCGCGATGGGCGGGCGCGGCGGGTACCGCACTGATGCAGGAGACGGCCCGGCTGGTCAGCTCGGCCGGTTACGCGATCGGCAACGTGGCCATCCAGCTGATCGGCAACCGGCCCAAGGTCGCGCCCCGCCGCGCCGAGGCGGAAAAGGTGCTCAGCGAGGCCCTGTCCGGCGCTCCGGTCGCGGTATCGGCCACCACGACCGACGGGCTCGGCCTAACCGGACGGGGCGAGGGCATCGCCGCCGTCGCCACCGCCCTGATCGTCCCGGGCGGGCCCCAGGGCCGCTGATCATTCCGCGGGAACGATCGTTCCCGTCACCTCGCCGAAGCCGATCCGCGTCCCGTCGGCGCCGGGCGCGGTAGCCCGGATCCGGACCACGTCGCCGTCGGCGAGAAAGGCCCGCCGCGCCCCGTCCGGGAGTTCCAGCGGCTCCTGGCCGTCCCAGGTCAGCTCGAGCAGGCAGCCCCGTTGATCGCGCCGCGGGCCGGATACCGTTCCGGACCCGAACAGGTCGCCGGTGCGCAGTGCGGCCCCGTTGCTGGTCGCATGGGCAAGCTGCTGCGGCGCGGTCCAGTACATGCCCGCGAACGGTGGCCTGGCCACCACGCTGCCGTTCAGCTCCAGCTCCACGGCCAGATCGAGGCCCCACGGCTCGGCGCAGCGCAGGTGATCCAGCGGCGGCGGGTCCTGCCGCGGCGGCTGCACCCGCGCGGCCTCCAGCGCGCCGGCCGGGACCACCCACGGCGACACCGACGTCGCGAACGACTTGCCCAGGAACGGGCCGAGCGGCCGTGACTCCCAGGCCTGGATGTCGCGCGCGCTCCAGTCGTTGAGCAGCACGAAGCCGAACACGTGGTCGCAGAACGAGCCAGGCGGCACCGGCCGGCCCGGCGCCGACCCGACTCCGGTCACGAAGCCGATCTCGGCCTCGACGTCGAGCTTGGCCGTCGGCGCGAACGAGGGCGGGCCGCCGCCGGACGGCACCCGCTGGCCGCACGGCCGCTTCACCGGCGTGCCGGACACCACCACGGTGCCGGCCCGGCCGTGGTACCCGACCGGCATGTAGAGCCAGTTCGGCGACAGCGGCTCCGCCTCCGGGCGGAAGATCCGCCCCACGTTCTCCGCATGGTCGCGCGATGAGTAGAAGTCCACGTAGTCGGCCACCTCGAACGGCATATGCAGACGTACCGAGTCGGCCGGGATCAAGTACGGCTCCGCCTGTTCCCGGCGCTCCGTGCTGGTTAGCACGTCCGTGACCGCCGCCCGGACGCCGCGCCAAGCCTCCGGCCCCGCCGCCATGAACGCGTTCAGCGACCCCGCCGCGAACCACTCGATCCCGCCGGGAGCGCCGGCGTTTGATCCGAGCTCACCGAGGGCCCCGGCGCCGGCCAGGCCGGCCAGGTCCAGCACGTACTCGCCGATCGCCACACCAACCCGCCGCGCCTCGCCCGACCCCGAGAACACCCCGTACGGCAGGTTCTGCACCGGGAAATCGCTGCCCTCCGGCACCGGAACCCAACTACTCACGGTCATTCACTATCTCCTTCTCGGCTGCCGCGGGTCACGGGAAAGCGGACGGGCGGTCCATGTGCGCCGTCCGGCGTTCTTCCCGCCGAGCGGCGCACATGCGCCGTCCGGCCGCGGCGCGACAGCAATGTGACGCCGGGTGCGCGGCCCACGGGGCGCGGCTCGATAACCACGTCCACAGCGTGAGCCGTTTTGCTTCTAGGGCATTTATATTCGGGAACGATCGGCTTGGGCGCGTCAAGGGAGACGACATGCCGTACTACCGGGTGGTGGGGGAGATCCCGCGGAAGCGGCACACGCAGTTCCGGCGGCCGGACGGCGGGCTGTACGCCGAGGAACTGATGGGCGAGGAGGGCTTCACATCGGACTCCTCGCTGCTCTATCACGTGAACCTCCCGTCCGCGATCGCCGGCAGCGAGGACGTGGCGGAGGCCGATGGGGTGCTTGCCCCGAACATGCCCCTCGCGCCGCGCCATTTCCGCACCCAGGACCTGTCCAAGGGCGGCGACCTCGTGCTCGGCCGGCAGCTGCTGTTCGGCAACGACGATGTGCGCATCTGGTTCGCCTCCGCGCACGGCACGTCCGAGCTGTACCGCAACTCGGCGGGCGACGAGGTGGTGTACGTCCAGGAGGGCACGGCCCGTTTCGAGTCGGTGTTCGGCGCGCTGGAGGCGGTGTCCGGCGACTACCTCGTCGTGCCCGCCGGGACCATTCACCGCTGGCTCGGCGACGCGCGGGCGCTGATCATCGAGGCACGCGGGCACGTGCAGCCCCCGCGGCGGTACCTGTCGGCCACCGGCCAGTTCCTGGAGCACGCGCCGTACAGCGAGCGGGACCTGCGCGGCCCGGAGGGCCCGCTGGTCGCCGAGGGTACGGACGTGCCGGTGCTGGTGCGCAGCCGGGCCGGCCTGACCCGGCTGACCTACATCCAGCACCCGTTCGACGTGATCGGCTGGGACGGCTGCCTGTACCCGTACGCGTTCAACATCGCCGACTTCGAGCCGGTGGTGAAGCGCACCCACGCGCCGCCGCCGGTGCACCAGACCTTCCAGGGGCCGAACTTCGTGATCTGCTCGTTCTGCCCCCGGCCGCTGGACTTCGACGCCGCGGCTGTGCCGATCCCCTACAGCCACCACAACGTCGATTCCGACGAGATGATGTTCTACGTCGGCGGCGACTACTCGGCCCGCCGGGGGTCCGGCATCGGCGTCGGGTCGATCAGCCTGCACCCGTCCGGATTCACCCACGGCCCGCAGCCGGGGGCCGTCGACGCCGCGGTGCGCGGGCTGGCCGAGGGCAGGACGACCACCGACGAGACCGCGGTGATGATCGACACGTTCCGGCCGCTGCAGCTCGGACCGGCCGCCCGCCAGGTGGAGGACCCGGAGTACGCCTGGAGCTGGTCGCGCGGCGCGTCCTGAGGCCGTGATCCCATAGCCTGTGGGGCGTGACGCTGCGTCTCTACGACACCGCCGGCCGCACGGTACGCGACTTCTCCTCGCTGGTCGAGGGGAAGGTCACGCTGTACCTGTGCGGCGCCACGGTGCAGGCGGCGCCGCACATCGGCCACCTGCGCCCCGCGGTTGTCTTCGACATCCTCACCCGCTGGCTCACCGCCACCGGCTACCAGGTGACGCTCTGCCGCAACGTCACCGACATCGACGACAAGATCATCAACGTGGCGCGGGGGGAGGGTGCCCCGTGGTGGCTGGTCGCCGAGCGGAACCAGCGGGCGTTCGGCCGCGCCTACGACGCCGTCGGGTGCCTTCCGCCGGCGGTCGAGCCGCGCGCCACCGGTCACATCCCGGAGATGATCAGCTTGATCCGGCGGCTGGTCGACGATGGCCACGCATATCCAGCGCGGCCCGCCGGCACCGAGACGGCCACTGGCACCGACACGGCCACCGGTGACGTGTACTTCGACGTTGGTTCCTACCCGGACTACGGCGCCCTGTCGGGTCAGCGGCTGGAGCAGATGCGGCCCGCGGGCGACACCGACACCGCCGCCGCCAAGCACGATCCCCGCGACTTCGCGTTGTGGAAGGGCGCCAAGCCCGGCGAGCCGAGCTGGGAAACCCCGTGGGGCCTGGGCAGGCCGGGGTGGCATCTGGAGTGCTCCGCGATGGCCACCAAGTACCTCGGCGAGACCTTCGACATCCACGGCGGCGGCCTGGACCTGGTGTTCCCGCACCACGAGAACGAGCTCGCGCAGTCCCGGGCGGCCGGCGACGGTTTCGCCCGGTTCTGGATGCACGTGGGGCTCGTCACCACGGCCGGCGAGAAGATGAGCAAGTCGCTGGGGAACTCGCTGCTGGTCAGCGAGGTGCTCCGCCGTGCGCGCCCGCAGGAGCTGCGGTACTACCTGGGCCAGGCGCATTACCGGTCGGTGCTGGAGTTCTCCGAGGAGGCGCTGGCCGAGGCCGCGGCCGCCTACCGCCGGATCGAGGGATTCGTCACCCGGGCCGCCGAGCTGATCAGCTCCGGGACCGGCGTGCAGCCGGACGGGGCAGTGGATCCGCTGGGACCGGCGGCGGAACTCCTCGGTGCCCTTCCCCCCGAGTTCGGCGCGGCCCTCGATGACGACCTCGCGGTCCCGCAGGCGCTCGCGCTGGTGCACGACGCGGTGCGGGAGGGAAACAACGCGCTGGCGGCGGGCGACGTCGCCACCGTCCGGCGGCAGCTCACGGCCGTGCGCGCGATGCTCGGCGTCCTGGGCCTCGACCCGATGTCCGCCCCATGGGCGGGCGGCGCGGCCGGCGGCCGCGACGGCGACCTGCGATCGGTGATCGACGCCCTGGTCGGCGTGGCGCTGGACCAGCGGCAGGCGGCCCGCGCGCGGCGTGACTACGCGGCGGCCGACGCGATCAGGGACAGCCTGCGCGACGCCGGGGTGATCGTCGAGGACACGCCGCACGGGCCCCGGTGGGAGCTGAAGCCGTGAGCCCGGCTGGCTCCGGCGGTTCCGGCCGGGGTTCCGGCCGCGGGGGCGGTCAGGGCTCCGGAGGCGGTCAGGGCCCGGGAGGCGGCGGAAAGCGCAAGGGCACCGGCGGGCACGGCCGCAAGCGCCTGGAGGGCAAGGGCCCGACTCCGCCCGCGGAAATGCGTCCGGGCCATCCCGCTCAGCGGCGGCTTGCCGCCCGCCGCGCCGGCGGAGCGAAACGCGGCCCGGGTACCTCGCAACGCCGTTTCGATGAAGCACAGCTCCGGCCGGACACGCCGCAGCGCCGGCCGGGCGGCACCCGGGCAGCGGGCGGCGGGGCCGAGGTGATCGCGGGCCGCAACCCGGTGCTGGAGTCGCTGCGCGCCGCGGTGCCCGCCACCGCGCTGTACGTGGCGCACCGGGCCGGCCCCGGCGACCGCAGCGGCGACCGGATCGCCGAATCGGTCAAGCTGGCAGCCGACGCGGGCATCCCGGTGCTGGAGGCGGCGCGTCCCGAGCTTGACCGCCTAACCGGCGGGAGCGTGCACCAGGGGATCGCGCTGCGGATCCCGCCGTACTCCTATGCCCACCCGGACGACCTGATCGCGCGCGCGGCGGCCGCCGGAGAACAGCCGCTGATCGTCGCCCTCGACGGGGTCACCGACGCGGGAAACCTGGGCGCGGTGGTGCGTTCCGCCGCGGCGTTCGGTGCGCATGGCGTGCTGATCCCGGCGCGGCGGTCGGCCGGTGTCACCGTCGGCACGTGGAAGGCATCGGCGGGAGCGCTGAGCCGGCTGCCGGTCGCCCAGGCGCCCAACCTGACCCGGGCGCTGGCCAGCTACGCGGCCGCCGGCCTGTTCGTGGTCGGCCTGGACGGACGCGGCGCGATCACGGTCGCCGATCTGGAGGTCGCGGACGGGCCGCTGGTACTGCTCGCCGGCGGGGAGGGGCGTGGCGTGTCCCGGCTCACCGCCGAGCGCTGCGACCTGCTCGCCCGGATCCCGATCGCGGCCGGCACCGAATCGCTCAACGTGGCCGTCGCGGCCGGTGTCGCCCTCTACGAGGTAGCCGGGCGACGATCATGAGGTCATCGCTCGCCGACCGCTCATGACCGCTCGAGGGCCCGGTACAGGGTCGACCGGCCGACGCCGAGCTGACGGGCGATAGCCGCCACGGATTCGCCGCTGGCCCGCCTCGCGCGGGCGATGGCAACCGTCTCGTCGGCGACCGCTGGAGGACGGCCGCTCGGGCGGCTGGCCGGTGCGGCGCGTGGGTGGCTGGGGGATAGGTGGCTGGGGGATCGCTCGGGGATCAGGTCCCGTTCCATATCCGCGGCTATCGCGGCGAGCTGGAACAGCCTCCTTTCCGCGATCGTTGCCCCATCCGGCCGGTGCAGGCCCGCGCAGATGCCGGACAGGATGTGCAGGTTGGCCCTGCGGTCCTGCAGTTCGCCCCGGAGCAGGGCAAGTAGTTCGCCAACCGACCGGGCGATCCGGTCGGCTTTATCGATCACCAGCGTGTCCCCTTGGCGGAGCTTCTCGAGGGCGCGGCAAAGCTCGGGCCGGTCGGCGCTGCGGGGTCTGCCGGTTTCCACGATGATCTCGTTGCAGTCCGCGGCGGTGAGTGCGTCAAGCTGCGCCTGCCGGTCCGAATCACCCAGGCAGATGCGCGCGAAGCCAATCCGGACACCATTCTCGCGGTAATCCGGCCGTCCATAGTCCCGAATCCCGTCCCGGAACTCGCCGGAAGATTTCCCGCAAGCGGCCGTCTCCATACGAGGTTCTGGGAACGAGCCGGGCGCGGAGGCGAGAACCTTCCGCTTGCGTGCGCGCCGCTGCTGTGCGTCGCCGTGCCGCGACGACCCCCGGGAAGGCGGCGGCCCGTCCCAGGAAGGGCCGGAAAGACTGCCGGGTTCCGGTTTCACCAGCCCGGCAGCGACGGCGCACGCGATCAGCTCGGCCCTGGTACGGGCGCCGGTGCGCTGCCGCATTTCGCGGAACCGGTCGTCCACGGTCCGGCGTGATATTCCCAGGTTCGTGGCGATGTGCTTGGAGCAAAGCCCGCGGGCCGCCAGGTCCAGTACCTCCGCCTGCCGGCGCGTCAGCTGCGCCGTCGCCGCGGGTCCTGGCAGCATCCGCTGACTGATGCCCTGTTCAGTGGGCAACGCGACCCCCCGTTATGGACCGTGCCGATCGGGCCCGGTTCCCGTGATCCAGCCGGATATAGGTGATCCAGCCGGACCTCTGACCGCCGGGCAGATTACCAAACGTGAGCCTCCGTGTGAATGCCGTAACTTTCCGGTGTCGACTCGCGGCCACCCCGATGGCAGGGTCGGCATGGCGCTTGGGGCAGACCATGCCGTGTGCGTGGAATCTGCCCGTGTGCCGCGCAAAGCGCACGGGGATCACGGGGATCCCGGCTGGAACGAAGATCATCGTCCTGGAGCGTCATCACGATGCCGGTGAGGGAGCGGGGATGCGTGACGCGGGTTCCGCGGGTAGCGGAGCGGTTCAAGAGGCTGCGCCCTCGGGAGAAACGCAGCTGGCGGACGTGTTAACGGCGGCACTGGCCGAGGGGGGCCGATCGGCCCGCTGGACCGTGCGCGATGACGAGTTCTGGAAGGCGCTGCGCCCGCACGGATACGCGGAGCGCAGCCAGGGCTGGAAACTGCACATCTCGGCGACGGTGAACTCGGCCCCCGACGTGCTGGCCCGATCCCTGCCGGTGCTGCTGGACACCGATGCCGCGTTCAAGTTCGCGGGCAGCCTCGAGCGGGTGGCTCGGCTGAACGCGCGGCACACCGCCCGTGGCCAGTCAGGGAAGTTCATCACGGTGTATCCGGCCAGCGACGAGCAGGCGGTCGAGCTGGCCGAGAAGCTGCACCGGGCGACATCGGGGCTGAGCGGCCCGTACATCCTCTCGGATCGGCCGTACGCCCCCGGCAGCCTGGTGCACTACCGGTACGGCGCGTTCGTGCAGCGGCGCAAGCTGTCCAACGACGGGATGTACTCGTGGCTGATTTTCGATCCGGACGGCAACCCGGTACCGGACCAGCGGCTGGGGCGGTACCTGCCCCCGGACTGGGCACCGTGCCCGTTCCCGCAACCTGAGCAGGCCGCGAGCGAGGCGTCCGGCAGCCCCGCGTCCGCGGATACCGCGTCCGCGGATACGGCGTCCGGGGGGACCGCGTCCGGGGGGACCGCGTCGGGGTCCACGGCGTCCGGCAGCACCGCCGCCGCCAGCGGGGACGCAGGCGTGCTCCTGGCGGGACGGTTCCAGGTGCGGGGAGCGATCCGGCATCTGAACAAGGGCGGTGTTTACCGCGGGGTGGACACCGAGACCGGCACCGAGGTGATCATCAAGGAAGCCCGTCCGCACGTGGAAGAGGACGACACCGGACGGGATGTCCGCGACCTGTTGCGCGCCGAGGCCGTTGCCCTGGAGTTGTTGGCACCGGCAGGCTCCGGACCGCGGGTGCGCGGGCTGTTCGAGCACGCCGGGCACCTGTTCCTGGCCGAGGACCTGGTTCCGGGTGTACCGCTGCAGCGGTGGGTGCTCGACCGCATCCGCAAGGCCGGCTGGGCCCGGCACGTCTCCGGCGCCGTCCGCGCTGGACGGCTGCTGGCGGAGCTGATGGTCTCGGCGCACAACTCGGGGCTGATCATCCGCGACTTCACCCCGGGCAACGTGATGGTCCGCCCGGACGGTCAGCTTCAGCTGATCGATCTGGAACTGGCCTGTCCGGCAGCGACAGCGGCGGGTGAACGGGGCGGGGTCGGCACGCCCGGGTTCGCGGCGCCGGAACAGATGACCGGGCAGGCCGTCCCGGACGTGACGGCTGACTACTTCAGCCTCGGCGCGTGCATCTGTTTCGTCGTTACCGGAAGCGCGCCCGCCTTCATGCCCGACACCGCGCCGGCCCGGCGGGTGCGGGACCGCCTGGGCGAGTGGCTGGCGGTGCGGGCGGAACAGGGCGGTATCCCGGATGAGCTCCAATCGCTGATCCTCGCCCTGACCGAAGACGAGCCCGCCGACCGGATGAGCGCCACCCGGGCCGCCGCGATCCTGCGCGCGCTCGGTGAGCGGCCGGGCGCGCCCGCCGGGCGGCGGCGCCGGAATGGCGGTCCGGACGCCGGCGACGCGCGCGAGGTCTCCACGCCGGCCGCGCCATGGGGCCCGGACCAGCACCGGCAGGCGACCGAGGGCATCGTGACGCATCTGCTGGACACCATGGGCCCAGCCGGCGCCGACCGGCTGTGGCCGGTATCCACCGGGCAGGGAGAGCCGGACCCGTGTGCCGTGCACCTCGGTGCGGCCGGGGTCCTCGGAGTGCTCACCAGGGCCTTCGAGGTCACCGGCGACGAGAGGCTGCCGACGGCGCTGACCACGATCGGCCAGTGGATTGCGCGGCGCTCCGGGGCGGAAGCCGAGCGCCCGCCGGCGCTGTACTTCGGTGCGGCCGGCACCGCCTGGGCGCTGTACGACGCGGGCCGCGTCGCCGCCGACGAGCGCCTGATCGAACAGGGCCTGGCGATGGCGCGCGAGCTTCCGGTGCGGTGGGACAACCCGGACCTCACCCACGGCACCGCCGGCCTCGCGCTGACATCCCTGCACTTCTGGCTGGAAACGGGCGAGGACGGCTTCGCCGACCGGCTGGTCAAATCGGCCGACGACCTGGTCGGTGCCGCAGCCGAAGAGCCCGGAGGGCTTATCTGGGGGACCCCGGCGGCCTTCGACTCCCGCCTCGCCGGGGGACGGTTCCACGGCTTCGCGCACGGTACGGCGGGGGTGGGATATGCCCTGCTCGTCGCCGGCATGGCGACCGGCAGGCCGGACTACCTCGCGCTGGCGACCAGGGCCGGGGAGACCTTGCTGGACGCCGCGATCCGCACCGAGAACGAGACCGGCCAGGTGCTGCAGTGGGGGGCCGGGCCGGGAGACCCCCCGACCGCGCCCTACTGGTGCCACGGTGCGGCCGGCATCGGTGCGTTCCTGATCCGGCTGAACAAGGCCACCGGCGACAGCCGTTTCGCCGACGCCGCCGAGGGTGCCGCTCGCGCGATGATGGAGAACTCCTGGCGTGGGGTGCTCGGGCAATGCCACGGGCTGGCGGGCAACGGGGAGTGCCTGCTGGACATGGCCGAGATGACCGGCTCGGGCGGCAGCTATTCCGCGCGGCTTTACCAGCAGCGGGCCACCCAGCTGGCCCGGCTGATCTTCGCCTCCCGTGCCCGCCGTGGGGACCGGGTGCTGTTCCCGGACGAGGCGGGCGAGCCGACGGCCTCGTGGGCGGACGGGATGAGCGGCATGCTCGCCTTCCTGCTGCGCTTGAAGCACCGGTCCCCGAGGTTGTGGATGCCCGACTCGCCACTGCATTGGCAGCGGCCATGACCGGCGCCACCGCGGCGATAGGGCCGCCGGAATCCGACCGGGTCAACTTCGCGTACTCGGCCAACCGCCGGTACGCCGCGTGCCTGGCGACCTCGCAGGGGCGGCCGCGCCTGGAACGCTGGACGCTCACCGGGGAGGAACCCGCGTGCGCGCCGGTGCGCGATCTCGATGTTGACGGCCACGCCTTCGGGCTTCCGCTCGACGACGGATCCCTGCTCGTGCTGCGCAGCGCGGGAACCGGGTCCCACGAACTGCTCTGGGTCAACGATCCGGCACCGGACGGGCCGGCTTCGGACGGGCCGGCTCCGCGACGGGCTCGATGCGATGTGACCCGGCTCGGGGAACTGCCCGGCCTGCCCGGCGCGTACCTGCTGCCCGGCCCGCGCGGCGGGTTCGTGGGTTTCGCCGTCGTGTTCGAGTCCAGCCTCCACACCAGCATCTGGCAGGCATCCGGCGCCGAGCAGCGGCTGGAGTGCCGCGCCCGCGTGCCCGGCTACTGCACCGGGGGCGTCTGGCTCAGCGACGACGTGCTGGCGTGCGACCAGCGAACCACAGCCGACGGGGCGTCCGGCATCGCGGTCGACCTGTCCAGCCGGCAGTGGCGGCGCATCTTCGCCGTGTCCGAGGCCAGCACCGACCGGGTGGTCGGCTACGCCCCCGCCGAGAACCGGCTGTTCGTGAGCACCAACGCCTCCGGCGGGCAGCGCCTGGGCTGGGGGCCGCTCGGCGGGGTGATCAGCTTCCCCGAGGTTCTGCGCCGGCCGGGTATCACCGCGGCGGCCCTGGAGCACCGGGGCGAGCGGTTGCTGGTCCGGGAAGCGATGGGGGCGGTCTCCCGCCTGTCGGTCTACGACCCCCCCACGGGCCAGCTCACCGAGCTGGCCTCCCTGCCGGGGATCGTCACCGGCGCCGCCTGCTGGAGCGGGTCAGTGATCCGGTTCCCGTTCTCGGCCCCGGGGCAGCCGCCGACGCTGGCCAGCCTCGCGCTGCACCGGTCGCGGCCGGCGACGACGGGCTTCCGGGTCACCGGGGACAGCGAGGACATCGGCGTCCGGCGCACCGGGAGGCCAGCGGCTGAGCTGGTCACCGTCGGCGGCCCGGCCGGTCCGATGGAGGCCATCGCCTACGGCGGTCCGACGTGGCGGACAAGTCCGCAGCTGGTGCTCGCCCTGCATGGCGGACCGGTGTCGGCGTGGCGGTTCGAGTTCGATCCGCTGCGCGACGGGTTCGCCGCCGCCGGCATCGCCGTGCTCGCCCCCAACCAGCGCGGCAGCGCCGGCTACGGCGAGCGGTATCTGCGCGCCACGATCGGGGACTGGGGAGGTCCGGACCTGGACGACGTGTGCCACCTGGCGCGGGAACTGACCGAGCAGCGGCGGCAGCGCGGACTGGACGCCCCGATCCTGCTGGGCGGCAGCTACGGTGCGTTCCTGGCGTTGCTGGCCGCCTGCCGCCAGCCGGGCTGCACCTCCGGGGTGATCGCGCTGGCGCCCTTCCTGTCGGGGCGCGACCTGCACGCGGACGGCAGCACCGGCGTCCGGCGCCGGATCGCCGAACTCGGCGGCCTGCGGGGAACCAATGCCGGCTCCGGTGGCGGCGCCGGTGCCCGCGACCGCGGTGCCGCCTCCGACGCCCGCGGCCCGGGCCTCGGCGCCGGTGCCCGCGACCCCGGCTACGGCGACCACGGCCCAGCGCATCGACCCGGACGGGACGTGCTTGCCGCCTGCCCGGACCTGTCGGCACCGCTGCTGCTGGTCCACGGCCGCGCGGACGACGTCATTCCGGTTGAACACTCCCGCAGGCTGGCCGCCCGGCTAGCCGAGCTCGGGAGGATACAAGGCCTCGACTTCGACTATCTCGAAGTCGATGGAACCCACGCCGAGGTGGCCTCCGCCAAGGCGGAACCGCTGCGCCGCACAGTGCTGCGGTTCTGCCGTACTCGGCAGCGGCCGGCTCCCACCCCCGGGGCCGGCCGGAAGCCACCCTCCGGGGTGGGGGAAAGAAAGGCGCGGCTCCACCAGGGAGCCGCCACCTGAAAGGAGAGATGGATGTCCGAGCTCAAGGCGCTGGAGACTGTTGCCGCACTGCACGCGCTGCCTGAGTCCGACCCGATCGAGGTGGACGGCATCGGGTTCCACGGGAACCAGACCTGTCAGCAGCAGTGCGTCGCGGTGTCGGTCAACATCGTCCAGACCGTGTGCGCGATCTTCGCAAGCTGCAACTGATCTGCGCGCTCAGGTAACGCCGTTACCGGCAACTAGGTAGAGCCGTCACAGACGGCTGACCGCAATGTAGAGGCCTGGGCACGGAGACACCTCTACTGCCTCCGTGCCCAGGCCCGCGCCGGAGCGCGCTAACGAGCCTAGCCGCACGCCGAAGGAGCAGCCAGAACACCATGGCCGCCACCGGGTTCGCAGACCGCCTCGTCCGGTTCCTTGGCGAGCAGGCGCCGGTCTCGGTTCGTGCGGCCGGAACCCGCCTGCTGCGCCGCAGCGTGGCCCGCGCGCCGGGCACCGTGATCCTCCTCGCGCTGGTCACCGTGGCTGAGGTTCCCGCCAGTTTGCTCATCCCCAGGGCGCTGGGTCACGTCATCGACGCAGCCACCAGGCATGGACGCCTGTTCCCCGCGCTGGTGCTGCTCGGCGCTGTCCTGGCCGTAGCTACCATCACCGACGCGCTGGATGGGCTGATCGCCGCCTACTACGGCAGCGGGGTAACCGCGTACCTGCGGCGTACCGTCCTCAGCCAGGCACTGCGGCTCGGCGTTCCCGGCCGCAGGCGCTTCCCCGCCGGCGACATGGTCACCCGCCTGACCATCAACGCGGAAAGCCCCGCGACCTTCCTGCCGATGCTGTTCTCCACCGGCGCCACGGTGCTCACCGCCGCGGGGTCGATCGCCGGGCTGGCGCTGATCGACCTGCGCCTGGCTGCCGTGTTCCTGATCGGTGCCCCGGTCGCCATGCCGCTGCTGCGGGCGTTCCTGCGCCGCGCCGGTGGCCCGTTCGTGCGCTACCAGGAATACCAGGCGGCGATCACAACGCGGCTGCTCGACGCCCACGGCGGGGCGCAGACGATCAAGGCGGCGGGCACCGTCGACCGGGAAGTCGACCGGATCCTGCAACCGCTGCCGGGTCTGCATGAGACGGGTCAGGCGATCTGGGCGGCGCAGGGCCGGACAAGCTGGCAGCTGTCCCTGCTGGTGCCGATGATGCAAGTCCTGGTGCTGGGGGTCGGCGGCCTTGCCCTGCATCAGGGTGCCATCACGGCTGGCCAGCTGGTCGCGGCCACGGCCTACGTGGGCCTGGCCCTGGGGGCGGTGGGCCTGCTGGACACGCTGGTCTCGCTGCTGCATGCGCAGGTCGGAGCGGGCCGGGTGGCGGAGGTCTGCGAAACCACCATCGCTCCGGCTCCGGCGCAGCTATCGATGGCGGCCCGGGGTTCCGGACGCATCGACTTCGGCCGCATCAGCGTATCCATCGACGGCCAGCCGATCCTGGACCAGCTCGACCTCAGCGTGCCGGCCGGCGCCAGCGTCGCGGTCGTCGGGCGCTCCGGCACCGGGAAAACGACGCTGGTCTCGCTGATCGGACGGCTGGCCGACCCCGACGCCGGCTCGGTGCTCCTGGACGGGACACCGGTGCGGCTGCTCGAACCCGCGACGCTGGGCCGGCTCGTCGCCTACGCGTTCGAACGGCCGGCCCTGATCGGCGCAACCGTGCACGACATGATCGCCTACGCGCATCCCGGTACTTCGCGGGCGGAGGTCCGCGCGGCCGCCCGAGCCGCCCAGGCCGACCGGTTCATCGAACGGCTCCCCGACGGCTACGACACGCCCCTTGCCGCGGCGCCGCTGTCCGGCGGCGAACGCCAGCGCCTCGGCCTGGCCAGGGCGATCCTGACCGACCCGCGGGTGCTCGTTCTCGACGACGCCACCAGCAGTCTCGACACGGCCACCGAGATGCAGTTCACTGCGGCCCTGGACGACCTGCGGCGCGGACGGACATCCATAACGGTGACCTACCGCGCCGCCACCGCCGCGCGGGCCGACCTCGTCGCGTGGCTTGACGGCGGTCAGGTCGCCGCGCTCGAGCCGCACGACCGGCTATGGGAATGCGCCAGCTACCGTGCCTTGTTCGGCTCCACCGCCGTCCCCGCGCAGAGCCCGCCCGCAGGCCAACCCCGATGAAGCACGCTGGTGCTCGCCTGCTGTGGTCCCATCTGCGGCCGCAGGCCCGCGCCCTGCGGTGGCTCGCCGTGTGGTCGCTGGTGGAATCCGTGCCGTTCTTCGTCTCCGGGGTGCTGATCTCCACCGCTGTCGACCGGGGTTTCCTCGCCGGGTCGCTCGGACAGGGGTTCGGCTGGCTCGGCGGGCTCGCGGCAGTCTGGATCATCGGCGCGGTAGCCACCCGCCGGGTGTATCCGTGGTTGTCGGCAAGCGTCGAGCCGCTGCGTGACTCGCTGACGACCATCGTGGTCAGCGCATCGCTGCGGTACGTGGTTCACCGCCCCGGCACCGGGGGGAAGCCGTCGATCGACATGACCGCCGGCGCCGGCGTGACCCGCGCCACCGCCGAGGTGGAAGCCGTCCGCGCGATGATGGGAACCCTGCTGCGCAACGTCCGGCAGGTTCTCTCGGCCGGGGTGGCCGCCCTCGGGGGCCTGACGCTGCTCTCCCCGTGGATCGCGCTGATCGCCGCCCCATGCCTGGTCCTCGCCGTCGCGACGTTCGCAGTGCTGCAACGCTTCCTCGTCGCCCGCTACCGGGCGGTCGTGCTCGCCGACGAGAGCGTCGGCGCCACTGCCGCGCCGCTCATCGACGGGATCCGGGACGTGGCCGCGCAGGCTGCCCTGACCCGCGCCGCCGACGAGGTCGATGGTCCCATCGGGACACACGCCCGCACCCAGCGCGCCTTTGCCCGGGCACGGACGGCCGGGCCGCCGATCATCGCGCTGGGGGCCTACGTCCCGCTGTTCATCCTGCTCGCAGCGGCGCCCTGGTTGACCGCCCACCACAACCTGACCGTGGGCGCGATCGTGGGCGCGGTGTACTACCTGCTCAGCGGCATCCAGCCCGGTCTGCAAATCATCGTGAACGTCGGCGGCACCGTCCTGGTGCACCTTTCCGTGGTCCTCACCCGGCTCGCCGAGGTCACCTCCGTGCCCGCCGTCTCGGCGGAGCAAGAGTCATCTCCGGGCGGTGACCCGGTCGGGCACCAGCTGCGGGTCCGCGGCCTCACCTTCGCTTACTCGGAGCACGCCGAGCCGGTCATCTCCGGCCTCGACATCGACGTCCCCGAGGGGCTGCACCTCGCCGTCGTCGGGCCGAGCGGAATCGGCAAGTCGACCCTGGCCAACCTGATCGCCAGGCTGATCACACCGCAGCACGGGAAGCTCGAACTCGGCGGCGCTGCGCTGGAGCGCATCGACGAATTCCAGCTGCGCACGATGGTGGCCCTCATCCCCCAGGAGGCCTACGTATTCGCCGGGACGCTCCGGGAGAACCTCACCTATCTGCGACCCGACCTTGGCGTGGCCGATGATGGCGGTGCACATCCCGGGGACGGCGAGCTCGACGGGGCGCTGCACGCCGTCGGCCTCGAGCAACTGGCGGCACGGCTTGGCGGGTATGACGCCCAGATCCCCCCGGGCGGGGGCGAACTCACCCCCGGGGAACGTCAGCTCATCGCCCTGGGCCGTGTTTACGTCTCACGCGCCAGTCTGGTCATTCTCGACGAGGCCACCTGCCACCTGGACCCCGCCACCGAGGCCCGCGCCGAGACGGCCTTCCGCGAGCGCGACGGGACCCTGATCGTCATCGCCCACCGGATCAGTTCCGCGCTCCGGGCTGACCAGGTCCTGCTGATGGACGGGGCCGAATGTCACCTCGGCACCCACCAGGAACTGCTGCACCGCAACAGCCGTTACGCCCAGCTCGTTGGCCATTGGACCGGGGAGCCGGCGCCGGAGGCAAACGGGCACCGGGCGGTGCCGGAGCGCCGGGCGTCGCGCCGCGAACGCGCCGGTCAGGCGCGCTAGCGGCCGACTGCCTGCCCTGCTTCGATCCCGGCTGACACGGCCACCACCTCGCGGGCCACGTCGCCCGCCAGGCCGCTCGCCGCCGGGGACGACACCGCTGCGGTAGCGGCCGCCGCGACCGCCTGGATCTGACGCGCGATCGAAACCAGCTCATCCGCCGCAGACGCGGCAGGTTCCATCCCCGGACCGGCCGCACCAGATCGGCCGTTGATCGCCAGCGCACGGTCGGCGCCGTGCGCGGCCTTACCCAGCCGCTCGCACAGCCCGTCCAGGTCACCAACCGGCGCTCCCGCCGCCCGTGCCCGCGCCACCGCATGTTCGGCGCAATGCACCGCACGCTGCAGCCGCACGCGTGCCAGGGCAGCGGCGGCCCATCCGCGATCAGGCAGCGGACGCGACCAGAGCCACCCCGAGCCATGGCCAGCGGCCCCGGCCGCGGCCCGGCGAAGCCGCCCGGAAGACCACCGGCCGAGCGCCGTCATCCGGCGGCGGGCCAGCCGGCGCAGCCACCAGCCTGCAGCGGCCGCTGCCCCTACCAGCAGGACTGCGGCGCCCGCCGCCGCAGCCAGCAACTCCCCGCCATGCACAGCAACGGAACCCAGCATGCCCGCGCTCCTCTCACCGGCCCGGGTGGGCCGCAGCACCAAGGAAGACGCCGTTAACTCGGTTGTTGTAACGAACGCTACGATCTGGATCGTAATCTATCGTGCCAGCGGAATTGCCACACGGGGCTGCCGCGATGCCGGGGCTCTCGTGGCCCGCAGCCGGTCAGCGGCGGTCCGGCGCTGCGATCCGCCGCAGGTACGGCTGGACCGCGGGGAGCGCGGCGAGGCCGGTGACGATCAAGGCTGCGGCGAGCGCGCAGATCCAGCTTCCGACCACGTCGAGCGGGTAATGGTCGCCCAGGTAGACCCTGCTGGCCGCGACCGCGATCGCGTACCCGCCGGCGACCACCAGCGCAGCGCAGCGGCTAGCCATGGTGGCCGCGACGACGATGAGCGCGACGGCGAGCACGGCGGCGACGGTGGCGTGCCCACTGGGGAACGAGGCCCCGCTGTCGGCCTTCACCGCCTGCAGTGCCACCGGCGGCCGGTGCTCGCCGATGAGCATCTTGCCGATCTCGGCCAGCGCGAAGGCCCCGGCGAACATGCAGAACACCTTCACCGCGTCGAGTCGCCGGTGCAGTAGCAGCAAGATGACCGGCACCGCGATCATCAGCGCTACCCCGACGGTCTCCGGAGTGGCGATCACGCTGAAGCCGCGGGCGGCGGTGGTCAGCGGACCGACCCGGTGCGCGGCTAGGTGCTCGTCGGCTTTCAGGTCGAGGCTGGTGACCGGGCCGGCCTTCGCGATGAGTCCCAGCACCAGCATGCTGACTGCCAGCCCCGCCCCGGCGAGCAGCCTGGGCAAGCCGTAACGGGATACGCCCTCGTCATGACCGGGCCGCGGATAGCCGTGCGGCCCGGTGGCCTCGGGACCGGGGCTTGTTACCCGGGGAGAGTGCACATCAGACATGACGCGATAAGCCTCCCGGCAGCACGATCCATCAACTTCTACAAAGTCTGTAGATAGTAGCAGATTCAGCGATGTGGCGGCGCCGCCGACGCCGACGATCCTTAACGCCACGGGCACCGCAGCTTAACCGTCAGGATGCTGCGCGTTAACGATGACGGCTACGCCTCCCCGGGCCGGCCCGCGGCCCGGCCCAGCGGGACCGGGCCGACCGCAACGGCGGTCACGCGCGCAGAGTACCCGAAGCAGCGTAACGGTTGATACTTTCGATGGCGTGGCGACGGATGAACGGTCAGCACGCTGGCTGGTCCTGGCGGTTCGGGTACCGGCCGAGCCGTCCCGGCACCGGGTCGCGGTGTGGCGGGAACTGCGGCGCACCGGAGCGGTGCCGCTCGGGCAGGGCTGCTGGGCGGTGCCCGATGTGGCGGCGTTCACCGACGGGATCGCACGCGCCGCCGAGCTTGCCGGGCGCGGCGACGGCGAGGTCATCGTCCTGAACGCCACCGGCCGCGCCGAGGCCGACGCCGCCCGGCTCGAAGCCTTGTACACCGAGGCGCGGCAGGCTGAGTGGGCGGAATACATCGCCGACTGCGGCAAGTTCGATGCCGAAATCGACGCCGAGATCGCCAAGGGAAAGCTCACCCTGGCCGAACTGGAAGAAGAGGAGCAGAGCCTGGAGCGGCTGCGCCGCTGGCACCGGGAACTGGCCACCCGCGACGTCTTCGGCGCGCCGAACGCCGCCGAGGCGGGCCAGCAGCTCAAGCACTGCACCGAACGCCTAACCGACTACACCGAGCGGGTCTTCCGCGCCGTCCACCAGATGTGACGGACGAGCTCTAGCCCGCGGCGATGGCCCGGGGCTATAGATCCCCGGGCCATCGGGCTGCTCAGCCTTGGGGGTGCAGCAGGACCTTGGTGTAGCCCTCCTCGCGGTTGTCGAACCGCTTATAGGCATCGGGGGCCTCGTCCAATGGCAGTTCCTTGGAGACCACGAAACTGGGTTCGGCCCGGCCCGCGATGATCAGGTCCCGCAGGTGCCGGTTGTAGGCCTTGACGTTGGCCTGGCCCGATCCCATCCGCAGGCCCTTTTCGAAGAACTTGCCGATCCGGAACAGCAGTTCGCCGCGGCCGGCCTCCTCGGAGGGCGCGCCTGGGTCGCTGGGCACATACAGCCCGACCACGCCGAGCATGCCGGTGGCACGGACGGCGTCGACCAGCGTGTTCAGGACGACCGCGGGCTGTTCTTCGCCCTCGGCTGCAGTCGCCTGAAACCCGACCGCATCGACGCCCTTGTCGGTGCCGTCACCGTTGGTCTGGCTGCGGATCTGCTCGGCCACGTCGCCGTCCGACAGGCTGACCGGTATCGCGCCGAGCCGTTCGGCCAGCGCCAGCCGGTCCGGGATCCGGTCGACGACGAATACCTTGGCGGCGCCCTTGATCACGGCGGAGTACGCAGCCATCAGGCCGACCGGTCCAGCGCCCATCACGGTGACGGTCTCGCCCGGGCCCACCTGGGCAAGCTCGGTGGCGTGGTAGCCAGTGGGGAAGATGTCGGCCAGCAGCGCGAAGTCCTTCTCGTGCTCGGTGCCCTTGGGCAACTGCAGGCAGTTGAAGTCCGCGAACGGGACCCGGAGGTACTCTGCCTGCCCGCCCTGGTACGGGCCCATCGAGACATAGCCATACGCGCCACCACCGAACCCGGGGTTGACGGTCAGGCAGAACCCGGTCGATCCGGCCAGGCAGTTCTTGCAGAAACCGCAGGCGACGTTGAACGGCAGCACCACCCGGTCGCCCTCTTTAACGCTGGCCACCCCGGGACCGGCCTCGACGACCGTGCCCATGTTCTCGTGGCCGAAGACGATGCCCGGCTCGGCGTCGGTCCGCCCCTCGTACATGTGCAGGTCCGACCCGCAGATGGCCGCCGTGGTGATCTTGATGATCACATCGGTGGGGTCCTCGATCCGCGGATCCTCCACCTCGTCCACGTCGACCTTGTATGGCTCCTTGTAAACGACGGCCTTCATCATCACCTCTCCGTTGCGACGACGACGGGATGTACCCGCACTCGGCTACCCGGTGCCCCGCGACAAAACTCGTGACACGACGTTTTTTCTGCGGGGATAGCTAGCCACGTTTCGGATCGGCCGCCCGGGTATGTCGCGTCACGATATATATCCGTGCTTGACATGAGAGGAGGCGCGACCGGCGATGACGGACCTGGCTGCCAAGGTGCTGCCCCGCACCACTCCGTTCACCCGGCTCCGGGCTGGGCTCGGCGGAGAGATGCTCGCCGAGTTCTTCGGAACGTTCGTGCTGCTGCTGCTGGGGGATGGCTCGGTCGCCGTCGCGATTGCCGGGCTGCCCGGCTCCGCGCGGCAGGTTCTCAAGCTCACGCCCTTCGGGCCGGCGAACTGGCTGATCATCGTGTGGGGGTGGGCGTTCGCGGTCGCGTTCGGCGTGTACGTGGCCGGCGGGATCAGCGGCGCGCACATCAACCCCGCGGTCACGCTCGGCTTCGCGCTGCGCCGGGGCTTCCCCTGGCGCAAGGTGGTGCCGTACTGGTTTGCCCAGGTAGCCGGGGCGTTCTGCGGCGCCGCGCTGGTTTACGCGGTCTACTACTCGGCCATCGACTGGTTCAACACGAACCAGCACCTAACCCGGCCGCACTCACTGCCGACCTTTGCGATCTTCGCGACCTATCCGGCGGCCTACTTCCACGGCGCGTGGGCGGGCCCGTTCGTCGACCAGGTGGTCGGCACCGCGATCCTGGTCGCGCTCATCGCCGCGCTGATCGACCGCCGCAACTTGGCACCCAAGGGCAATATGGCCGCGCTGCTCATCGGCCTGGCCGTCGCCGTGATCGGGCTCGCTTACGGCACCAACGCCGGCTACGCGATCAACCCCGCCCGCGACTTCGGCCCGCGGCTGTTCACCTACGCCCTCGGCTGGGGGCCGCTCGCCCTTCCCGGCCACCTCGCCGGGCAGTTCAGCAACTACTGGTGGATCCCGATCGCCGGGCCGCTCGCCGGAGGGGCTGTCGGGATCCTCGCCTATGACCTGTTCATCGGTCAGATTCTCACGGCGCGGCAGCGGGCCGCCGATCCGCAGCCGGAGGCCGAACAGATACCGCAATCCGAACCGGCAGAGACGAACGGCAGGCCAGCCGCGCGGACCCCGGACGCCGGTGACGGGCGGGCGGCCAGGCACGGCCGGAGCCGTTAGGCGCGGCGGACGGCGCGCCTCGCGCGCGCCGTCCGCGCCTGCGGCGTCGCGGCCGCCTGGACCGCGTCACGTCAGCCGCCCGGTGCCGTCGGCGGCGCGATGCGGAGGCTGCCGAGTGCCGCGTTAGCGATCGCGCGGTACCCGGCGTCGTCCGGGTGGATGTGGTCGCCGCTGTCATAGGCGGGAAGCAGACGATTGGGATGATCAGGGTCGCGGACGGCCTTGTCGAAGTCGGCCACCGCGTCGAAGGCGCCGCTGCCGCGGATCCACTCGTTCACCTGCTCGCGGATCCGCTCGCCCTGCGGGCTGTAGACGGAGAACCCCGCGTACGGGGTCATCGTGGCGCCGATGATCGCCAGGCCAGCGTCGTGCGCCTGGCGGATGACCGTGCGGTAGCCGTCGATCAGCGTGGCGGCGGTTAGCGGGTCACCCGCCGGGTCGGCGATGCCGATGCCGATGTCGTTGATTCCCTCGAAGAAGATCACTGTCCGGGCGCCGGGGAGGTCGAGAGCGTCCCCGGCGAACCGGGACTGTCCGCTGGTTCCGTAGTTGCCGGTGGTGGTGCAGCAGGTACCGGCGTCGGTGAGCACCCGGTTCCCGCCGATCCCCGCGTCGACGACCGCGAACCGCCGACCGGGCGGCTGGGTGCTCAGCCGCCCGGCGAGGTCATCGGGCCAGCGGTGGTTGGCGTTCACGGTCGAGCCGACCCCATCGGTGATCGAGTCGCCGAACGCGACGATGGTGCCCGGTGCGTTCTCCGTCTGCTGCTCGATGCCGTCAAGGTAGAACCACGACGAGACGGTGCCGGAGTACCCGGTGCCGCCGGTATCCGCGGTCTGATCGCCCGCGCCAACGTAGTTCACCTGCTGCGCTACCGGGTGCCAGGTGGTCGGGCCGGTTGCGCCACGGAAGTACACGCTCACCACGAGGTTCTGGCCTGCCGGGACCGCCATCGCGACGGCGTCGCTGACGGCCTTCGCCCCGCCGGAGATCGCGAACGACCGGCTGCCACCGAAGGTCAGCGGGTGCGCGGACCCGCCCACCTCAGCCGCGCCCGACAGCTCCAGACCGACGAAAGCGTCCCCGACGCTGACCGGCCCGCTGCCGTAGGAGTTGGAAAGCTGAATCCGGACCGCATTTCCGGCTGCGCTCGGGTGCACAATCATGCGGACGGTCTGATTATCGAAACCCGTCGCGGAAATGCCCGAGGTGGCGGGCGGAGTCTGCGCCGCGGTCCAGGTCTCGGTCCAGTGCGCCGGTCGGGATTCGGCGCGTGACTGCGCTGGCGCGTTCCCACGCGACGTCGCGTTTAGCGTGGCGAGGACCGCCGTCGCGGCCAGCAAGGGCGCCATGACCAGGGCCGGCCGGGTGAAGGTCCGCCTGCGCCGTGCCCGAGGGATCATTCGCGAACCTCCAGATAACGGCGTGCGTTATCAGGCACCTTGTGGTGGTAATGACACATTCCGGCCAAACCCGCGGACGGTACTATCGTACGTTTGGCGGCCGGTCGGGGCGAAGCCGAATTCTCATTCCTGGCCATCACCGGCCGTGGGCACGAGCCGTTTCCGATGCACCGCCGGCTGCCCAGGTTGCGTCCCCGTTCCCATTTTCCGGCGCACCGGTGGCGGTCACGGAGCGACGGAAACCGCGCATCGTGGTCGGCCGCCGAGGCGTGACCGGCGCACGGGTTCCGGGTCAATAGGCAAAAATCAGGTCGTTTACTGATAAATTGTCGCGAATGGATCTCGCCCACCGGTCACTGCGGCGCCTGACCGGCGCGGCCGTGGCAGGCCTGATGATGACCGGAGCCGCCTCGGCGGCCGCGATGGCGCCGGCCGCCGCCGATGCGGCGCGACCGGCCGGTTCGGCTGCCGTCCGGCAGGCAGCCGCCGGCACGACCGAGGCCCACGCGCGCGGCGTGCCCAGCCCCGCCGCGACCGGCGGCTCGCAGGTGATGCCGATCCCCGAGGATCCCTATGCCTCCAGCGTGACGCCCTTCCTGGGTAAACCCGCTCACGCACAGCCGGTTTCCGCCGGGCCCGCGGTATGGCAGAACCCGTTCATGGCGCCGAACGGCACGAGCGAACTGCACAACGACGCCTACCAGAGCGATAACAACACAACCAACGGGCCATTGGGCCAACAGCCTTCGGTCACGTCAGCGGACTACAACCAGGAGTGCGCCTCCACGACGTTCGACAGTCAGGGCCGCCTGCTGAGCGTGTGCGTCGGTGCCGTGCGGCCGACGCTCAGACTGCTCGACCCGCACACCCTCGCGACGCTGGCAAGCTACGACATGCCCCCCCGGCCGGCCGGCAGCGCAGGGTCCGTCTTCACCTCGTTCGGCGGAGGAGGCTACTTCTACCTGGACAACCAGCGAGACGCCGTGATACCGACCAACGACGGGCACATCGACGTGATCGGGGAATCCGGCACCGCGGCACAGCCGGGACTGACTCTGCTGCACAGCTACGACGCGTCCAGCTACGCGGCGGGCTCACCGATTCTGTCGGCTCTTCCCGACTCCGCTGGCCGCCTGTGGTTCGTCACCGAGTCCGGAGTGGTCGGCACCGTCGACACCGCGTCCGGTGCCGTGCAGGCAATGCAGCTTCCCTCCGGGGAGACGATCGGCAACTCGTTCGCTGTGGACGAGACCGGAGGGGTCTTCATCGTCTCCGACCACGCGCTCTACCGGTTCGATGCTGGCGCCAACGGTCAGCCCGTCAGCACCTGGCGGCAGCCCTACGACAGCGGAACGCGGCAGAAGCCTGGGCAGAGCGAGTACGGATCCGGCACCACCCCGACCATCGTGAAATCGGGCGGGCACAACTATGTCGCGATAACCGACAACGCTGACCCGCGCATGCACGTGCTGGTGTTCCGCGCGGACAAGAGCGGCCCGGGACCGAGCCCGGTGTGCCAGATCCCTGTCTTTCAGTCCGGGCAGAGCGACACGGACAACTCCCTGATCGCCTTCGGCAACTCGCTGATCGTCGAGAACAACTACGGTTACACCGGCCCCGAGCAGCCGGGGTCCGGCCCGAATCGGCCCACCCCGACGACGACACCGGGCCTGACCCGGATAGACGTCAACTACGCAACCGGCGGCTGCCAGGAGGCCTGGACAAACAACACGGTGCGGATCCCATCGTCGGTGAGTAAGTCCTCAACCTCCGCGGGCCTGGTATACGTCTACTCGCACCCCGCGGCGAACGAGGTCCAGTACTCCGGATCGCACCCGTCGGCCGAAGACCCGTGGTACCTCACCGCGATTGACATCCGGACCGGCAAGCAGGTGTGGTCGCGCTTCACCGGCGTGGGGCTCGGCTACGACAACAACTATGCACCCATCACCATTGGCGCGGACGGGACTGCCTACGTCGGTGTGCTCGGCGGCATTGTCGCCGTCCACGACAGCCCGGGCTAGCGGACCGGCGGTGATGCCGCGTCAGTGCGGCAGCGTGTACCACTCGTTGACCGTGTCGGGGCAGGTCCAGACGTTCTGCGGGACACCTGGCGTGATTGAGTACCCCGGGTCGTCCAAGCAGTACGTGTGTCCGCCGTAGCTGACCGAGTACTCCCGGTACAGCGGCCAGTACGTCCAAGTCTCGTTGGCCGTATTGACGCAGTCCCAGAGGATAACTTGGCTGCCGACCCCGCCATATCCGGCATCGTTCAGGCATTTCCCGTTGCTGTTTTCCAGCCAGCCGGTGTAGCGGCCGTTCGAGGCCGGCGCGGCTTCCATGGTCCAGTGCTGGGCCACGCTGCCGTTGCAGGTGAACAGATCGATCTTGTTCCCGTTCGCCGTGCTCTGGCGGAAGTTGTCCAGGCATAGTGAGTAATAGCCCTGGACCGCGCCATTGGGCGGCGTCCCGGAGCCGGCAGCCACCGTCGTCTCCAGGCTGGACAGCGAGCCGTTGAACACGTCCTGGTCGCCGGGGGAGTAGCCGGAGTCGGCGTACTGCCAGAAGGTGTAGGACGACCAGCCTGCCGGAAGGGTGCCGGGGCTGCTGGCGTACCGGGCGATCCACAGTGGGTCCCCGTAGTGGAAGCCGCCGTAGTTGCCGGTGCAGGTGGTCCACCAGTCGGTGGTGCTGTAGATGACGGCCCACCGGCCGGTGCGCGCGTGGTATTCGTACAGGAACCCGCTGATCCAGGACACCATTGCGCTCTGGCTCAGCCCATAGCACTCCGGCCCGTACGGGTTGTACTCGATGTCGAGCGCGCCGGGGAGGGTGTGGGCATCGGCGTACCAGGCGCCGCCGTTGCTGGCGAAGTAGTCGGCCTGCGAGGCGCCGCTGGAGTAACTGGGGATCGCGAAGGCGTACGCGCCGCGGATCAGCCCGGCGTTGCTGGAGCCGTTGTATTGCTGGCCGAAGTACGGATTGGTGTAGTAGGTCCCCTCGGTGGCCTTGACGTAGGCGAAAGTGCCGCCGTTCGCCGCCACCTGGCTCCAGTTCACATTGCCCTGGTACGAGCTGACGTCGACGCCGTAGTACGGGTCGGCCGCCGCCGCCGGGAGTCGCGGGACGTCGGCCTTGGGGACGGAAGCGGCGCTGCGGGGGCGCAGTGAGCGGCCCATATGGTCGGCGGGCGCGTGCGCCTTGAGATATCCGGTGTAGGCGGGCGTGGCGTAGTTCGTGCCGCCGCCCGGGCCGTTGCTGGCCATCGCCTGGCCTGCGCCGGCCATTCCGGCGATCGCGATGGCAGCGACCACGGCCATGGCCGCGGCAGCGGGCCGGATGCGGCGCGGGCGTTGGCAGGAGCACGAGGCCCGCGTGTACCGCGCCCCCAGTGTGGTCTTGGCCCTGGCCTGCGGTCCACCGAGATCACGGGAGGCGGGCTGGTTTCCGCTGTGATGTGAGCGCCCCGGGTGCAACTGGCATTGCGTTCCGGATTTTGCGGCCACGGCTCCCCCCTTCGTGGCTGCGGAACAATTGTCAGCATCTCATGTGACCTACGGTGCCCGCGATGACGATTGGGCGCAAGCGCAATTCGGACAAAAGAAATCGCTAATTTTCCCTGCCCGTTTCCTTAGCTGGATTATCTCGACTATTGCCTTATAAATGACGGTATGCCAGCCAAAAGGGTCAGCTCGGCGCTGGGCCCGTGCGGTCAGCAGGAGGAACGCACCTGCCCGGAGGATGCTGCGGCCCGTAGCCCTCGGTGGCCGAGCAGGGGTTGCCGGTTGCCGCGTGTCAATAACCAGGACGATCCGTTGGTTGGTGCCGCCACCTGATAGCTACCGAATTTTGGTGCCCGTCAGTAATCGGTTAGCCGATGCCCAATGGATGGGCCGCGGACCCGAATCCGGAAGCAATGCCGATGACACGATTCCGTCGATGCAGATAGGTGCTGTTCTGGCCCTCTCATGGCACCGCGACCTGCGGCGCCGCCGTCCGAATGCTTCTCCGAAGCCCGGAAGGTTCGGTGACCTTGGTCCCGCTCAGCTGAGACCTTAGGTCACTGGTTCCTCTTTTTGCCGCCTGCTAGTTGTTAGATCTGGACAGCTCTACGGGCCGGTAGCGGCGAGGAAGTCCGTTTGTGGATGCTGCACGGCTGGTTGGCTTAGCGTTAATGGGCCCGGTCACGCCCCCGGCCCCGGGAGTAAATTGCTACACCGCTGGGGGCAGCGATGAGCCAAAGAATTGCCAACGCACCGCTGCGCGCGACGCGCGCGACGCGCGCGGACGGACCCGTTCCTGGGATGCAAGGCGGGCCGTCATGAGCGCGCAACCCGTTCCCGGGCACCCAGGGTGGCTCAGCGACCCGGCTGGCCGCTTTGACAGCCGGTACTGGGACGGAGCCGCATGGACTGATGCGGTAAGGCGGGACGGGGAACTCGGGTCCGACCCGGAAGGGATGACCGCGGCATCGGCATCAGGCGAGCAGCAAGCACCGCCGCCGCCACCTCCCCCGGGCCCGGGTGCGCCTCCGCCGGGACTGGGCGCTCCGCTATACACCGCCGCTGGTACCGACCGCGAAACCGCGCTTCCTGTCCGCGAGGCCCAGGAGCGACTGTCGCAGATACTTGCGATGTCCGGGGGGATGGTCACACAGGTCACGCCGGGACGGATGGACGGGTACTTCAAGATCAACGATGAGCCGAACATTGTCCTGCTAGTGGTCCTGCTGATCATCTGGATCGTCCCGGGCCTTATCTACTGGTATCTGAAGTCGCGGCCCATCACCATGCCATTCAGCCTCCTGTTCGCCCCGACGGCGAGCGGGACACGCATCAGCGTCCAGGCCGGCCCGAAGGCGATGGAGCATCTGCTTCCCGTGCTGGGCCAGCTGCCGTGGTAGCGGCCGCCACCAGAAGGGCTCCGGCTCCCCTGGCCGACGCGCCAACCGCCCCTAAGTCGTGACGAGGTAGCGGGGCACTCCGAAGAAGCCATCGTCATCGATGACACGGCTGCCTCGCCGACGCCGCCCCGGCGATTCCGGCACTTCGAGCCTGTGGGATGACAGCCCTGCCAGCCAGACGCGCACGACGCCGCGTTCGATGCCTGGGCGGTGACCGGTCCTTCCTGGTGAGCGTGAAAATCCAGGTCAGGCGGCAATGATTGGGGCTGTGATCTTGCCGGCTAGCATGGCGCTGCCGCAGTGCCGGTGTAGCTCAGCAGGCAGAGCAGCCGTCTTGTAAACGGCAGGCCAGCGGTTCGA
>JBPYFL010000064.1:0-2360 GCA_051986485.1 Streptosporangiaceae bacterium
CGGATCATCGACGCGCAGCTGACCCAGCTGCGCGCCGCGGAGCGGATCCACGAGACGTTCACCGAACTGTCGGTGGCGGGCGCGCCGGCCGAGCAGATCCTCCGGTCGGCGGGACAGCTCGCGGGCCGCCCGCTGATCCTCGCCGACCTGTCATACCAGGTGCTCGCGTTGTCACCTGGCCGGGCTGACCCAAGGCGGCTGCTCGACGGTTTCACCCGCCGCGCCCGTGCCGTCTGCGAAGGCCAGCCGCGGACGTTCTTCGCGCAGACGCCCGGCTGGCTGGTCACCACCGTCGGCGCCCGGGGCGAAGACTGGGGCCGGCTGTTCCTGGTCTGTGACGTGCCGCCCGCACCCGAGGACACCGTGCTCGTCGAGCGGGCCGCGACCACGCTGGCCCTCGGCCGGCTGCTCACCCGGCAGGCGGAATCTCTGGAGCGGCAGGCGCACCGGACGCTGATCAGCGCGATCATCGAGCAGGCGGACGCCGACCCGGCGGAGGCGGAGGCCCGCGCGCGGGCGATGGGCGTCCCGGTGACCGGCCGGCAGCTGGTCGCGGCCGTGGTCCGGATACCGGACGCGGGCCCCGGGCTCTCCGCGCACGCCGCCGTGCTCGGCGTCGCCGAGGCCGTCGCGGACGCCTGCCGGGACACCCGTGTCCCCGCGCTCGTCGGCTCGCTTGACGACGTGCGGGCCGGCGCGCTGCTCTCGCTGCCCGAGCACGCCGACACCGACGAGGCGCTGAACGCGCTGTCGGCGCGGCTGACGACACGGCTGTCCTCCGGGCTGCCCGCCGAGCGGCTCGGTCACCGGCCAGGCGGGCCGACCGCGCTGGTGATCGGGACGGGGCCGCCGGCCATGACGCTGGCGGACGTGCGGCGCTCGTTCCTCGACGCGCGCGAGGTCGCCGACGTCGCGATCCGCCATCCCGACGGGCGCCCCTACTACCGGCTGCCCGACCTGCGGCTGCGCGGCCTGCTGCACCTGCTGCGCGACGATCCGCGGGTGCAGGCGTTCGCCGAGCGGGAGATCGGCACGCTGCTGGGTTATGACGCCGCGCACGGCACCCACCTGGTGTCCGATCTCGCGCTGTACCTGGAAGCGGGCGGCAACAAGGCGGCGGCCGCGCAGCGCGCGCATCTGGCCCGGCCCACCTTCTACCAGCGGCTGCGGCTGATCGAGCGGGTACTGGGAGTCAGCCTCGCCGAACCGGAGTCACGCGCCTCGCTGCACGTCGCGTTGCTCACGCTCAGACCCGATGGCTAAGCGAGGCGGGCGGGGAAGCCGCCGGTCGCGACCGGGCCCCAGCGCCGCGGCGTCACGCGCAGCAGGGACTTGCCCTGC
The DNA here is from genome assembly GCA_051986485.1 of Streptosporangiaceae bacterium. Lineage (GTDB taxonomy): Bacteria > Actinomycetota > Actinomycetes > Streptosporangiales > Streptosporangiaceae > JBPYFL01. The sequence continues at coordinate 1,342 of JBPYFL010000064.1, forward strand.
TTGAGCATGGCCGCACGGTATTCGGCCCAGTCGGGGTGCTCACCGGAGATCGAACGGTAGTAGTCCACCAGCGGCTCGACCGCGTCGGGAACGTCGAGTACCTCCGCGGTGCCGTCGACCTGCACCCACGGGCCGCCGAAGTCATCGGACAGGAACAGCACGCTGACCTGGTTCTCGCGGCGCGCGTTGCGGATTTTGGCGCGTTCGGGATAGCTGGCGACCACGATCCGCCCCTGATCGTCCACACCGCAGGTGACGGGCGACGCCTGCGGCCGACCGTCCCCGCGGGTGGTAATCACGATCGCGTGATGCCGGGTGGTTATGAACTCGAGCAGTTCATCGTGGTTGACGACCGTGTTGGTCGCGATCTTCCTGGCCACGGCCCCTACCGTAGCCGACGGCCCGTCACATGCCGGGCATGGGCAGCATCTCGAGCACCTCGATGGTGTTGCCCGGCATGTCCAGGTGCGGATGACCGTCAAGCACGGCGGTGATCGCCGCCGCCGAGTCGGCCTGCAGGATGGAATACCCGGTGATCTCTTCGGCGCCCGGGTGGGAGCCAGGTCCCGTGTGCGTGGCGTGCGCCGTCGGGGCGCCTAGGTCCACGATGGCGTCACCGGCCTTGCCCGCCCACGTCATCCAGGCGTCCATTCCGGCTTTCATCTGCTCGGGAGTGGCGTTCGTCATCATGTCCCTGGCGGACTCTGGCGAACAATAGAGGATCATGAACTTTGCCATTGTTGTTTCCCCCTTGCGACATGGCGCGCGGTCGTTCGCTGGGCCGCGGCACCGCACAGTCTACAGTTGCGGGCCGGCGAGACTCTGCCGAGGGGTCGGGGTCTAGCTGCGCCGGGAGATGAAGGCGGGGGTGATCGCGGCGATGTCCGGGGTGCCGGCGAGGATCATCAGGGTGCGCAGTTCCTCGGCGAGCAGCTCGATCGTCCGGCGGACGCCGGCCTCGCCCGCCGCGGCCAGGCCATAGGCGGCCAGGCGGCCGATCAGCACCGCGTCCGCGCCGA
>JBPYFL010000065.1:0-2527 GCA_051986485.1 Streptosporangiaceae bacterium
ACCGGCCGGGCGGAGATCGTTGAGTTCCTGCGCCGCAAGTGGAGCCGGGAACTGGACTACGCGCTGCGCAAGGACCTGTGGTCATTCCACGGCAACCGCATCGCCGTGCGATACCAGTACGAGTCGCACGACGCCGCCGGGCAGTGGTACCGCAGCTACGGCAACGAACTGTGGGAGTTCGACGAGGAAGGGCTGATGCGGCGCCGGGAGGCGAGCATCAACGACGTGCCCATCGACGAGAGCGAGCGCCGCATCTTCGGCCCCCGGCCCGAAGCCGACCGCGGGCAGTCCTTCCCCCTCCGCTAGGCGGCATGCTGACCGTGGTGAGCCCCGTGAACGGTTCCGAAGGACACGCCGACCCGGCCTACCCCCTCGACTCCTCCGGGCCGGCGGCACCGCCGCGCGACAACGGCGAGCTGGTGTTCGCCGCGCCGTGGGAGAGCCGGGCGTTCGGCCTGGCGCTGGCCCTCACCGAAACCGGCCTGATCGACTGGGAAGACTTCCGCCAGGCGCTGATCCGCGAGATCGGTGACTGGGAGGCAGCCCATCCGTCCGGGGAAGGCTGGAGCTACTACGAGTGCTGGCTGCGCGCGCTGGAGCGGACCGCCACCGCCAGGGGCCTGGTCGACCCCCGCGCGCTGGCCGACCGGGCCGAGCAGCTCGCGGCGCTGCCCGCCGGTCACGACCATGAAGCTCACGGCCCCGAGGGTCACGAGCACAATATGCATAACGAGACCCCGTACCACCCGTGACTGCCGGCGGCACGGGCAGCCCGCATCCCAACGGTGGTGGCCCGGTGGGGCGGCGGCTGGAGATGCACGGTCCCGCGATGAGCAGGGCGGCTGGCGATATGGTGGGCGGCTCGCGGCAATGGTGGGACGGCGGGTATGGCTGGGGAGGTGGCGATGCGGCTGGGCATGGTCTCCACACCGGCCGGTGAGCCGAGCGTGGCGGTTGGGCGTGACGGAGGCTGGGTGCCGTTGCTGACGATCCCCGGCGCGGAACGGCTGGAGCCCGTCTCGGCGGACCTGCTGACGTTCCTCGCCGCGGGCCCCGAGGTCCACAGGCTCGCGGAGGAACTGGCCTCGGCCGCGCCGCCGGCCGGGCCGTCCTTGCTGACCGGCCTGCCGTTCCGGCCGTCGGGGTTTCGTGATTGTTCGTTGTGGGAGGAGCACATGATCGCCGCGGCCCGCGGCGTGCTGCGGCTGCACGGATCGGTCGCGGGGGTGGTGAGCGACGGCTTTGAGCGGCTGGCGCGGCGCCCGTTCCCGCGGCTGCGCCCTCGTCGGCTGTGGTATGAGCGGCCGCTGTATTACAAGGGGAACCCAGCATCGTTCATCGGCGATGGGGACGCCGTGCGCTGGCCCGCCTACGCCCAGGCGCTGGATTATGAGCTGGAGATCGGGGCCGTCATCGCGCGGGACTGCACCGATCTGACACCTGGCGAGGCTCTCGGGGTGGTGGGCGGCTTCGTGCTGGTCAACGACTTCACCGCCCGTGACGTGCAATTCCGCGAGATGGTCGAGGGCCTGATGGGACCGGCGAAGTCCAAAGACTTCGGGACCGCGCTTGGTTCGGTCGTGGTCACGCCGGCGGAGTTGCTGCCCGTCCTCGACGCGCTGGACGTCGAGGTCCGCGTCAACGGCGATGTCTGGGGCACTGGCAGCACCGCGCGGATGCAGCACTCGCTCGCGGACGTCGTCGCCTATGCGAGCGCAGGCGAGCCGCTGGTGGCTGGCACGGTGATCGGACTCGGCACCGTGCCCGGGTGCAGCGGGGTTGAGGCCGGCCGGTGGCTTTCGCCCGGCGACGTGGTCGAGCTGTCCGCCGGCCCGCTCGGCAGCCTGCGCAACACGGTGGGCGAGCCGGAGCCGTGGCGGCAGCCGGGCCCGGCGGCGCGGGCACGGTGGAGCATCGTGATACGGGCCGGCGAGCAGGCGGACCCGCAGGCCGACCCGGCGCCGTGGACCCCGCCGCCGGCCCCGGCCATGACCGGTGTGCTCGCGCCCAACCAGGTGCTCGACCAGGTGGAGCGGTGGGAGGTGCCCGGCGGGGCCAAACCCGAAGACGTGGTATTCGACGCCGCCGGCCGGCTGTATGCGGGCGTGGAGGACGGCCGGATCTGGCGATGGCCGACCGGGTTCCCGGACTCGGGCGCGGCCGAACTTTTTGCCGACACCCACGGTCGCCCGCTGGGCCTGGAAGCTGACCCGCGCGACGGCACGCTCATCGTCTGCGACGCCTACCGCGGACTGCTCCGGGTAGCGGAAACCGGCCACGTCCGGGTGCTGGCCGACAGCCACGCCGGCCAGCGGCTCAAGTTCACCAACAACGCCGCCATCGCGGCGGACGGAACCGTTTACTTTTCCGACAGTTCAACACGGTTCCGCATCGAGCATCACAAGCACGACCTATTGGAGCACCGGCCCAACGGCCGCGTCTTCCGCTACCGCCCGCCCGCTGCCGAGCTCGACCTCATCGCCGACGGCCTGTACTTCCCGAACGGGGTAGCACTCGCCCCCGACGA
>JBPYFL010000066.1:0-32340 GCA_051986485.1 Streptosporangiaceae bacterium
CGCCGCGCACCACCTCATGACCCGCGCCCTCCAGCGCGGCCGCGACCGCGTCCTCCGCCTTCCGGCAGAAAACATCCAGGTCACGCGCCACGAAATCACGGCCATCCGACATCGTCAGCAGCGCGACGCGCGCCATGGGCACCTCCGCGGCAATCGGGCGAAACGGGCTTCGCCAGGTCGGGGTTGAATGTTCATGACGGGTGTCCACCCGGTCCGGGGTGAACGGGGACCCGAAATGCTTCCGGGTCGAGATCAACCAGGCAGGCGTGGGCGGGATTGGATATGCAGCGTTGGCTCTCAAGGGGGCCGCCGTTGTGGGGTGATGCTTCGCGGCGGCGGGCTGTTGTGGAATTATAGAGGGGAAAACGTTTCATGAAACGATTTCTCGTCACAGTAGGAGAGATGATCGTGGGAGTCAACCCCCTTGGCGGGGCGGGAGTGGAGGCGGGGCGTGCCGACGACGATTCGTGACGTCGCCGCGACGGCCGGCGTGTCGCCGGCGACCGTTTCCCGCGTTCTGAACGGCAAGCAGGACGTCGGCACGGACCTGCGCAAGCGGGTCCTCGCCGTGGTCAGCGAACTGGGCTACCGTCCCAACGGCCCGGCCCGCAGCCTGCGGACACGCGCTGCCATGGTGATCGGGCTGGTCATCTCCGACATCACGAACTCGTTCTTCACCGCCGTGGTGCGCGGGGTGGAGGACCGTGCGCAGAAGGCCGGTTACTCCGTCGTGCTCGCGAACGCGGACGAAGACCTTGCCAAGGAGGCCAGCTACCTGGAGATCGCGGCGGCCGAGCATATGGCCGGGGTACTGCTGTCGCCTGCGTCGTCCCGCGCCACCCGCATCGATGTGCTGCGCGAGCGCGGCATCCCGGCGGTGGCGATCGACCGGCGGCTGAACGCCGACATCGACAGTGTCACGGTCAACAATCAGCGCGCGGCCCGTGAGGCCACCGAGCACCTGATCGCGCAGGGCTGCCGCCGGATCGGCTTCGTGGCCGGCCCGGCGCAGACCACCACCGGCATCAGCCGGCTCGCCGGGTACCGCGCCGCGCTGCGGGCGGTCGGCCACGATCCCGACCCCGCGCTCATCGCCTACGCCGACTTCCGGACGGAAGGCGGCTACGCCGCCACCCAGCGGCTGCTGGGCGGGCGGGTCCGGCCGGACGGGCTGTTCTTCGCCAACAACCTGATGACCATCGGCGGCCTCCAGGCGATCGGGGAAGCCGGCCTGGCCATCCCGGAAGACATCGCGGTCGTCGGTTTCGACGACGCCACCTGGGCCACGGCGCTGCGGCCGCCGCTGACCGTGGTGACCCAGCCGACGTACCAGATCGGCAGCACCGCGGCGGACCTGCTGCTCCGCCGCATCGCCGGTGAGGATTTCCCGCGGCGCAACGTGGTGCTGCAGGCGAAGCTGGTGGAGCGGGCGAGTTCGCTGCGCCGGACGCCTGGCAAGCCCTAGCGCATCGGCCGGTCCTCGTCGCCGGGTTATCGTCAGCGAATGGGCTCCGTTGCGCCACGGCTGGCCAGCCATCCGGACCGGCTGCGCTGGAACGCCAGATACCAAGACGGCACCGGTGCGCGTTTCACCCCACATCCGCTGGCGGTTCGGGCGCTGGCGATGCCGCTGCCGGACGGGCCGGTGCTGGACCTCGCCTGCGGGCCGTCCGGGAGCGCCCTCGCGGCGGCGTCGGCCGGGCGGCAGGTCACTGCGGTGGATGTCTCCGAGGTGGCACTCGGCCTGCTGGAGCAGGAGGCCGGCCGCCGCGGCGTCGGCGACCTGATCACGCCGGTGCACGCCGACCTGACCGAATGGCGGCCACGGCGCCGCAGCTACGCACTGACGCTGTGCACCGGCTACTGGGACCGGGACGTCTTCGCCCCGGCGGCGGAGGCGGTCACGGCCGGCGGCCTGCTCGGCTGGGAAGCGTTCACCCTCGCCGTGCGGCAGGTCCGGCCCCGGATGCCGGCCGAGTGGTGCCTGCGGCCCGGTGAGCCCGCCACGTTGCTGCCGGACGGCTACCACGTCGTCGAGCAGCGCGACGAAGACGGCGCCCAGAAGCGACTCCTACTAGCCCGGCGCGACTGACGCACCCAGACAGCGCTATGCCCGGGGGCGGTCTCGCCGCTTAGCCGTGCTCGCCGCGCGCCGCCTGATCATCGTTCAGGATGGACGCGATCACGCCGGCCTTGGCGTCGGCGTACTGCTGGACGTAGGTCCAGTGCCGTGCGGCGAGCCGGCGCTTGGTGTCCTCGTACCGCTTCCGGTCGGCGGTGCTGGCGCGAAGGCGGTCGCGAAACCGCAGGTGCCGCTCGATCTCCGGGCTTCCGGCGGGCAGTACGTGCAGGTTGACGTCCGTGTCCGGGCCCTTGAACATCCGGTGCTGGTGCCAGTCCGGCTCGCGGATCACCAGCCGGTACCCGGCCCGTTCCAACGGCGGCACATAGGCGGGCTCATCGGCCGGATCGGCCAGCACCGCAAGGACGTCGATGACCGGCTTGGCGGCCAGGCCGGGAACGGCGGTCGAGCCGATGTGCTCCAGCCGGAGCACCTGGCCGCCGAGCAGCGAGCGGATCCGCTCCGCCTCCCGCTCGTACAGGCCCGGCCACCGCGGGTCGTAGTCCGCAAGCTCCACGCGCCCGTCGAGCCGTGGGGGCTCCCCGATCCACGCGGCGCGAAGCTCCGCGTCGTCCCAGGGCTCCTGATGGCCTGTCGCGCTCATCGCCCGCACTCCTGCCGATTGCATGCACTGGCAGCCGGATGGCCGACCATCAGGCACTGACGCCGGGCGGCTACCACCATCCTGGACCCCGGACCGCTGATCCGGCGCCGCCGGCTTCCGGGCCGCTGCTCCGGCGCCGCCGAGCCCCGGACCGTTGACGGTGGCTGGGCCGGACCCGGCCACCTATGCATGGCAGAGTGGGCGCCGGGAAACAGCGGTACCGCGGAGTTCGGAGGGTTATGAAGATCGGATTCGCGATCCCCGCGCTGGGATCATGGGCGACGCCGGGTAATCAGGCCCGGATCGCACGCCGTGCCGAGGAGCTTGGCTACCACTCGCTGTGGACCTTGCAGCGCCTGCTCAACCCGGCCGGCCAGGCCGACGACACCTACCGCAACCCCGTTGACCCGCTGCTCAGCCTGGCGTACGTCGCGGGCCAGACCGAGCGCATCCGGCTCGGCGTCGCCGTGGTCAATATGCCGTTCTTCTCCCCGGCGCTGATGGCCAAGCAGCTCACGACGCTCGACATCCTGTCGGACGGGCGGGTGGACGCCGGCTTCGGGCTGGGATGGATGCGGGAGGAGTTCGTCGCCTCCGGGGTGCCGTATGAGCGTCGCGGCGCGCGCGCTGAGGAGTTCCTGGCCGTCCTGCGCGCGCTGTGGACCGAGGAGGTTGCCGAGTTCTCCGGCTCCTTCTACCAGCTACCGCCGGTGCGGATGGACCCGCCACCGGTGCAGAAACCGCACCCGCCGATCCTGCTCGGCGGTGCCGCCGGTCCGTCGCTGCGCCGGGCCGGGCGGCTGGCCGACGGCTGGATCAGCGCCAGCCGCGCCGATCTTGCCCATATCAGCGAGCCGATCCAGGTGGTGAAGGATGCTGCCCGGCAGGCCGGGCGCGATCCGGACGAACTGCGGTTCGTGTGCCGCGGCGTGACACGGCCGGGCGCGGGGGGCCAGCCGGACCGCCGGCCGCTGACCGGCTCCTACGACGAGATCCGCGGCGATCTCGACGGCCTCGCCGCCAGCGGCGTCACCGAGGTGTTCTTCGACCTCAACTTCGGGCTGCGTACCGGCGCCGCAACGGCGAACCCATCCGAGGTGATGGAGCTGGCGGAGGAGACCCTGGAAGCCCTGGCTCCGTAAAGTGCCTGCGGGACATACGGCCGCAGCATTAACCTGCAGGCATAGGAGCTTTACCGTACGGCTGCTATCGCCGGTAGTAGTGCGCCGGTTAGCCTGAACCCGTGAATCGACTCGGTGATCTCGAACGCGCGGTGATGGACGCCCTCTGGCAGACCAGTGAGCCGCTCACCGTGCGACAGGTCAGCGCCTGCCTGGCCGACCGCGCCCTCGCCCACACCACGGTGATGACCGTGCTGGACCGGCTGGCCAAGAAGGGGTTCGCGCAGCGGGAACGGGATGGCCGGGCCTGGCGGTACCGGCCGGCCGCGAGCCGGGAGGTTTACATCACCGAGTTGATGCTCAGCGCCCTGGACCAGACAGGCGACAGGTCCGCCGCGCTGGCGAGCTTCGCCCGTTCGGTCTCCGGCGAGGAGGCGGACGTGCTGCGCCGTGCGCTTGATGCGCTCGAGGGGCTTGGCGGCCCGTGACGGGAGCGCTGGCTCCGACCACGCTCCTGGCCGCGATCGCGGTGGGAAGCGTGGCCGCTGCTGTCAGCCTCCGCTCCGCGGCGTGGCCGCGGCGCGCGCCCGCCGTGGCGATCGTCCTCTGGCAGGCGCTCGGGCTCGCCTGGGGCCTGGCTGCTGTCGGGGCGCTGGTAGAGCCGGCCATGGTGGCATACCGCTCCAGCGCCCACGGCGGCGCGCTGTCGCTGGAAAGGCGGGTCCTGGCCAGCGAGAGGATCTTTTCCGGCCGGCTGGCGCTTCCGGGCATGCCGGAGCTTTTGCGGGCGGTTTCGTTTGCCGCCGGGGCCGCCCTGCTCGTCCTGTTGTGCTCGGTGCTGATCATGGCCCTGGTCGCCGTCCTGTCGGCTCGGCGCCGCCAGCGGACGCTGCTCGCGCTGCTCGCGCATGGCGACCCCCGGATTCCCGGCACCCTGGTGCTGGATCACCCGAAGGCGGCGGCGTACTGCGTGCCGGGCCTGCGCTCCAAGATCGTGGTCAGCGCGGGCGCCCTGTCGCTGCTGGACCGCGCGGAGCTTGCCGCCGTTCTCGCGCATGAACGGGCTCACCTGCGGGAGCGCCATGACCTGGTGCTGATCCCCTTCACGGCGCTGTTGCGCGCATTCCCGCGGTCGAGCGTGGCGACGACGTCACATCGCGCGGTGTCGCTGCTCGTCGAGATGCACGCCGACGATCAGGCCCGACGGCAGCGCCCAGCCAGGGAGCTGGCGACCGCGCTGCTGCGGTTCGGCGTGGCCGGCGCCGGCCCTGCCCCGTCGGGCGCGCTGGCTATCGCCGACGCGGCCCGTCCCGACGGGAGCGAGTTGCTTGACGGCACCGGCGCACCGGAACCGGACAGCGGCGGTGCGGCGACACCGTCTGCATCGGCGGACCCTGCCGGGATCGACGCCGGGACGGCATCGCGGTCCGACGTCGCCGCGCGGGTGAGCAGGCTACTCCAGCCGGCTCCGGGGCTGTCCAGGGCAGCGATGGCTGGTGTGCTGGCGTCGGCAACCGTTCTGGTCGTCGCACCCGTCGTGCTGGTCCTGCTTCCCACCTGATCCCGCGCTCCAGCGCCGATTGGGGGACAGGCGGGCGCCTGGCGGCCGCCGGGGTTCTGGTGGTCAGGCGTCAGTCGCGGACCCGGAGGCGGACTCGGCGGAATCCTTTGCCCTTGTTCTCCACCTTGGCGACTTCGACCTGCCCGATCTGCTTGGTGGACGCCACATGGGTGCCGCCGTCGGCCTGCACGTCGAGACCGTTGATGTCGATGATCCGCACCTCGCTGACCTCCTGGGGAACCAGGTTGGTGGCGGTGCGGATGATGTCGGGGATCTCGAAGGCCTCGGCCCGCGGCAGCACGCGCACATCGATCCGCCGCCCTTCGGCGATCTCGGCGTTGCACGCCGACTCGATCGACTCTTTGAAGCCGGCCGGGACCTCTGTCAGGTTGAAATCCATCCTCGCGGTCAGCGGCTCCATGTTCCCGCCGGTGACGAGCGCGCCGAAGTCGCGGAACACGACGCCGCAGAGCACGTGCAGCGCCGAATGGGTGCGCATCAGCGCGGTCCGCCGCTGATCGTCGAGGGCGCCGCGGACCGGCGTCCCGGCCGACGGCAGCGGATCGCCGTCGGCGGGGATCAGGTACAGGTCGTCACCCTTCCGGGCGCCGACGATGCGGGTCTGCACCCCGCCCCACAACAGCACGCCCGCATCCGGCGGCTGTCCGCCGCCGCCCGGATAGAACGCGGACCGGTCCAGCACGATGCCGTCCGGTGCCGCCGCGAGGACAGTTGCGTCCCAGTCGCGCAGCGTCTGGTCAGAAAGCTCAAGCCGGTGGGTGCGCCAGGTGCCTTCGCTCACCCCGGCAGCATACGGCCGGGAGAAGGCGCAGCATAACGGCGGTCGCGCCGCACCGCAGCGGCGAGCCCGGCCCGGGAAACCGGCGCGTCCTGTCCGGGCGCGGCTGGTGTCACCAGGGTCCGTACGGCCCGGAGGAACTGCTCCCCCCGTGGCCGCCGAACTCCCTGACCTTTGGCCGGACGTCCGCGAAGTAGATCGCGGAGGCGACGAAGGCTGCCACCGGGAGGATCCCGATGGCAGCCTGGCCGCCCAGGTACAGCGCGCTGCCCAGCCCGATCACCGTGGCAACGCCCAGGATCAACAGCCACAGTTTCTTGGTCTGCTTCCCAGCGGCCGGGAAGGACTTCGACGGCCGGCTTATCGCGTCCCCGAACGCCCAGGCCTCCACCACGAAGGCGCCAAACGCCAGCGCGGTGAACAGCCAGCCGATCACGGACAACCCATGCGAGAGCACGGCCTCAGCCTATCCCGTCAGCCGCTGGTGTCAGGACTGCTGTGGCTTGGAGCTGGTGCTGCTGTTCGAGGAGGTGTTGTTGGAGGTGGACGAGCTGCCCGTGCCGCCCGGCGAAGAGGTGCCGGTCGTCCCGGAGCCCGTGCTGGCCGAACCCTTGCCGGCAGCGCCGGATGCGGGCTTCGCGGACGCGCTGCTGTTGCGCGTGCTGCTGTTGCCCGTGCTGGTGCTGCCCGTGCTGGTGCTCCGGGAGTTCGTGCTGTGCGTGCCGGTGCTGTGCGCGCCGGTGCTGCCGGTGCCGGTGCTGCGGGCGCTCGTGCTGCCCGTCTTGGTGCTGCGGGTGCTGTTGGCGCGTGCGCCGGCCGTGCTGTTGCTGCCGGAACCCACCTTGCCGTTGCCGAGCTTGGTACGCGCGATCATCGGGGCCCGCGACAGTGCCGTCTCCCGGGCGTTGTCCACCGTCCGGTTCGCCGTGCGGAGCGCGGACCTCGCGGCCGACCGGGCAGCCGACTCGATTTCCGCCGCGGTGTCGGTCGCGACCTTCTGCGGGTCCACCTTCGACGCGCGGACGGTGACGCCCTTGCCGCGCTCGGCCAGTTCGTCGTAGGTCTGCACGGCGCGGGCGCTGACGACGGTCACGTACTCGACCGCGCGCCCGGACAGCGACGCCAGGTCAGCATTACCCTGGTCGCCCAGCCGGTACCGGATGGTTTCCTGCACCCGGGAGAGTTCCCCGGGAATCGTCGCCTGCAGCTTGCCGACTCGCTTCGGAACGTCGTGCTGCATGCGGGCCACCAGGTCCGGCAGCGTGCGGAGCTTCTCCACAGCGAGGTCGCCCGCGCCAGCCGCAGCGTAGAACGCCTTGTTCTCGGTGATCTTCCGGACCTCGTTTCGCACGCTGTCTGACAGATTCACCAGCATCATCCCTTCTGGTCAGGGGGCTCGTTTTCCCCCGTTATTTGCACATTCGCGCCCGCCATCGCCGTGCCGCCGTCAATCGGCAGCCGCGTCCGCGGGTGCGTCGGTGGCGGCGCCGTCCGTCCGGACGCCGTCCGTCCGGGCACCGTCCGTGGCGCCATCCCCGGCACCGTCCAGCTCCCCCTCCCGCTCGGTCGCGGACGAGGAATCCTGCCCGGCGACATATTCGCCGCTCCGGCGGAACGAGTCGTATATGTCGATCAGGACCTGCTTCTGCCGCTCGGTGAGGAACGGGTCGGACAGCACCGCCGGCTTGACCCGGGTGTCGCCGTCCCGCTCGTCCAGGATCCCGGCCTGGACATACATCGCCTCGGCCGAGATACGGAGCCCCTTGGCTATCTGCCCCAGGATTTCCGCGCTCGGATGGCGCAGGCCCCGTTCGATCTGGCTCAGGTATGGATTCGACACGCCGGCGGCCTGGGCGAGCTGGCGCATCGAGATCTTCGCCTGCTCGCGTTGCTCGCGGATATAGTCGCCGATCGTGCTTACATTTACCGAACGCACGGCCACAGTCTGCAACATAGTGCTTGCAATTGCAAGCGGCAGGGCAAGCACCCCGACGTGACTTGTACCACGCCACCCCGCGTTTGAAACCGGCAGTGCCGCTTGCTGCGAGCGGTGCCCGTGTCGCGCCCGGACCCGGTGCCTAGATCCAGTTCTGCGGGGTCGCGCGGATCTCGCCGACGACCGCGTCTCCGCCGGTCACCGGGATCGTCGCCAGCTCATCCAGTGCGTCCGTCACGCCGAGGGCCCGCAGGGCCGCGACGGCCACCGGCATCACCGCGCGCTGCGAGCCGTCATCGATCTTCACTGCGCCGGCCCGCCCGTCCGGCAGCGCGAACGCCAGCACGCCCTCGGCGCCGCCCTTGGCCAGCAGTCCCGGAACGGCGGCCATCAGGGCGCGCTCGGCGCGACGGGTGCCAGAGACGAACTCCGGGTAGCCGCGCATCGCGTCGGCGACGGCCCGCTCCGCTGTTCCCGGCCCGGCGGAGACCATCGCCCGGAACGCCGTCGCGAGGCCGAGCGGCGAGGTCGCGAACAGCGGCGCGCCGCAGCCGTCCACTCCGGGGCCGATGCCAGCCCCGTCAGCGCCGTCTGCAGCGGAGGCGGCCGCCAGCCGCCGCACGGTGTCCGCGACGGCTCGCTGCAGCGGATGCTCGGGGCCGAGGTAGACGCCGGCCGGCCACCCTGCCGCCACGCAACTGGCGAGCATCGCCGCGTGTTTCCCGGAACAGTTCATGTACACGCGGCGGCGCGGATCCGCTTCCTCGCCAGCCGACCGCAGCACCGTCCGCGCCGCGGCCTCGTCCATCGGCAGCGCCGGCGGGCAGCGCAGCGCGTCCTCGTCCAGCCCCGCCCCCGCGAGGATCTCCCGGACTCCCGCCAGGTGGAAGTCCTCACCGGAATGGCTTCCCGCCGCGAGGGCGAGCAGCTTGCCGTCCAGGTCCAGCCCGCATCGCAGCATCGCGGCCGCCTGCAGCGGCTTGTTCGCGGAGCGCGGAAAGAACGGTGAGCCGACCGACCCGGCCGCGATCACCGGGCGCCCATCCGCGTCCAGGCACGCGACCCGGCCCCGGTGCAGCGACTCGGCGAAGCCGGACCGTACCGCCTCCGCGACGACCGGGCCGGCCGGCGGTTCCCCGCGTGAGCCGTTTTGCTTACTCATGTGGCCGCACACCAAGGAAAACGCGCGCCTGATCCGGCCGCATCGGCGGGCGCTGGGCCAGGACGGCAAGGGCCGCGGCCCGCTCGACCAGCTCGGCATTGGCGGTGACCGGGCGGCCGCGCGCGAGCGTCAGCGTGTCCTCCATCCCGACCCGCAGGTGACCGCCCGCGGACAGTGCCGCGAACGCCACCGGCAGTGCGGTACGGCCGATACCGGTCGCCGACCACGTCGCCCCGGCCGGAAGGGCCGCCACGGCGGCGACCAGGGTCGCAGCGTTCCCCGGCATTCCGCCGGGAACGCCCATCACCAGGTCGCAGTGCACGTGCCCGCCGGCCGGCGGGCCGAGATCGTCGAGCAGCCGGTGCAGCGCCGCGACCTGTCCCAGGTCGAACAGCTCGAACTCCGGCACGACCGAGAGGTCCAGCGTGCGCTGGTACAGCTCCCGGATGAACGGCCACGGGTTGCTGAAGACCTCGTCGCCGAAGTTGACCGTTCCGCATGTCAGCGAGCACGCGTCCGGCCCGGCGTCCAGCACCCGCAGGCGTTTCTCCAGCGGATCGGTCACCGCGCCGCCGGTGGACAGCTGGACGATCAGGCTGGTGTTCTCCCGCAGCGCGGCGACGGTCTCGGTGAGCCGGCCGAGGTCGAGCGTGGGCCTCGCCTGCGCGTCGCGGATGTGAACATGGATCACGGCCGCTCCGGCGCGTTCGGTTTCCTTCCCGGCCGCGACCAGCTCCTCCAGCGTCACCGGCAGTGCCGGGACCTTGTCCTTCTCGGCCTCGGCACCGGTCGGCGCGACCGTGATCAGCGTCTGTCCGGTCATCAGGCGGCTCCGGGGTTAGTGGGTGGCGGGACGCACAGTCACGAGAGGCAGAATGCATCCTCGTGAGAGCCGTCGTCCAACGTGTGTCCTCGGCGTCGGTTTCGGTGGACGACCGGGTTACCGGGTCGATCACCGGGCCGGGGCTGCTGGTGCTGGTGGGTGTCACCCACAGCGACACCGAAACCGAAGCCGCCGCACTGGCCACCAAGATCTACCACCTGCGGATCCTCGATGGCGAGCGGTCAGCCGCCGACACCGGCGCGCCGCTGCTGGTCATCAGCCAGTTCACCCTCTACGGCGATACCCGCAAGGGCCGCCGGCCGTCCTGGGTGGCCGCCGCGCCGGGCCCGGTAGCGGAACCACTGGTCGAATCGTTCGTGGCCGCCCTGCGCGACCTCGGCGCCCCAGTCGAGACCGGCGTGTTCGGCGCGCAGATGCGTGTCGCGCTGGTCAACGACGGGCCGGTCACGCTGATCCTGGAGGCGTGACCTACGGCGAGGGAACCTCCGCGTTCACGCCGCTGCCGAGGTGCGACCGGGTGAACTCGAGGGCCTGGGCCAGGTCATCGCGCCGTTCCGCACGGCTGGCCGCGCGGCGGGTGTTCACCTCAAGCACCACATACCCGGCGAATTGCTGCCCAGCCAGGTGCGCGAGCACCTCCGCGCACGGCTGGGTCCCGCGGCCCGGCACGAGGTGCTCGTCCTTGTTGGTGATCCCCGTTCCGTCCGCGAGGTGCAGGTGCGACAGCCTCGGCCCCAGTTCCTTGGCCATTTCCAGGGCGTCCGAACCCGACACCGCGGTATGCGAGAGGTCGAGCGTCACCTCCGGGTAATCCTGAGGGACCGGGTTCCAGTGCGGCGAGTACGGGACGACCTCGGTGCCACGTGCCCGCAGCGGGAACATGTTCTCCACCGCGAAGACGACGTCCGTCTCCTCAGACATGGCCGCCAGGCCGGTCTCGAAGTCGCGGGCGTAGTCCCGCTGCCAGCGGAACGGCGGATGGAGGACCACCACGCCGGCGCCGAGCTTCTCAGCCGCCTCCTTGGCGCGCCGCAGTTTCGCCCACGGCTCCCGGCCCCACACCCGCTGGGTGATGAGCAGGCAGGGAGCATGCACGGCGATGATCGGGACCTGGTGGTAGTCCGCGAGGCGGGCCAGCACGTCCACGTCCTGGCTTACCGGGTCGGTGGATACCATCACCTCCACCCCGTCGTAACCCTGGCGCGCGGCTATTTCAAAGGCATCGGGAGCGCGCTCCGGGTAGACCGACGCGGTAGACAGCGCGACGCGGCTCGCGCACGGAACGGAGGCGCCCGGGGACGTGCGCGAGGAGCCCGCAGCGTCAGGCACGCCGTCCGCGTTCAACACGGTATCCCTCCACTCGGCGCTCGGCCTGCATTCAGGTTTCCTGGCCCAGCTTATGCTCGACGCACCGACCAGCGGTCGAAACCTGACCCGGCGAGGTAAAGGGTTTACCTGGTGTGCACCTGTGCTTCCGCCAGAGTGAGATACCCCGTGCGGCAGCGACGCAGCAGCTGGATCTCCGGCCACGGCGGATTGTCACTGCCGGGCCGTACCCTCCGGGCCATGGCGAAGTCACCGGCGGGACAGGCATTCCGCTGCTCCGAATGCGGCTGGGCAACCGCCCGCTGGGCGGGCAGGTGCGGCGAGTGCCAGGCATGGGGAACGATCGAGGAAGTCAGCAACGCGCGGCTGGCCGCCGCTGGCCTCCGAGCGGTGCGGGGCCGGGGCTCGGCTGCCACCCGCGGCGGCACCGTGGCCACGCCGGCGCTGCCGATCGGCGACGTGGACGCGTCGGCTGCTACCGCCCGGCCGACCGGGCTGGAGGAATTGGACCGGGTGCTCGGCGGCGGGCTGGTGCCGGGCTCGGTTCTGTTGCTGGCCGGGGAGCCGGGGGTCGGCAAGTCCACCCTGTTGCTCGAGGTCAGCGCGCTCGCCGCGGAGTCGAGCCGGGTGCTTTACGTCACCGGCGAGGAGTCCGCCGCTCAGGTCCGGGCCCGGGCGGACCGGATCGGCGCGGTGGCACCGGACCTCTACCTCGCCGCCGAAACGGACCTGGACGCCGTGCTCGGCCACGTCGAGCTGGTCAAGCCGGAGCTGCTGGTCATCGATTCGGTGCAGACGATGGTCGCGCCAGCGGTCGACTCGGCGCCCGGCGGGGTTACCCAGGTGCGCGAGGTCACCGCCGCGCTCACCCGCGTCGCGAAGGAGCGCCAGCTCGCCACGGTGCTGGTCGGGCACGTCACTAAGGAAGGCACGATCGCGGGGCCGCGGGTGCTCGAGCACCTGGTCGACGTGGTGCTGCACTTCGACGGAGACCGGCATTCTCAGCTCCGGATGGTGCGCGCGGTCAAGAACAGGTTCGGTCCGACCGACGAACTTGGCTGCTTCGACCTCGGCGAGTACGGCCTGATCGGCCTTCCGGACCCGAGCGGGCTGTTCCTGTCACGGCGGGCCGAACCGGTGCCGGGCACCTGCGTGACGGTGACGCTGGAGGGACGCCGCCCGCTGCTGGCCGAGGTTCAGACGCTGGTCGCGGCGAGCGCGATGGAGGTGCCGCGCCGGGTGACCTCCGGGCTCGACGGCTCCCGGCTGGGGATGGTGCTCGCGGTGCTGCAGCGGCGAGCAGGCGTGTCGATCGGCCGCTGTGACGTGTACGCGGCGACCGTCGGCGGCGTGCGGCTCACCGAACCGTCGGTCGACCTGGCGCTCGCGCTCGCGCTGGCCAGCGCGGTCGGCAACCTGAGCGTTCCGGCCGGGGTGGTGGCAATCGGCGAGGTCGGCCTGGCCGGTGAGGTCCGCCGGGTGGTCGGCGTCCAGCGCCGGCTGGCCGAGGCCGAGCGGCTCGGGTTCCGCCGTGCGATCGTGCCGGCGGGCGGCACCGCTACCGGGCATGGCATCCCGGATTCCGGTTCGGCACCCGGGACGGTATCCGGCGGGAGCCGGTCCATGTCGGTACGGGAGGTCACAGACGTCCGCCAGGCGATCGACGTAGCGCTCTCGGGCTGACCGCCTGGCCACCCGCCGCCGGGTCCATCAGCCGGACTGCCCGGCCGGGAACGCCCCGCCCGGAACGCCCCGCCCGGAATGCCCCGCCCGGAATGCTCAGCCGGAATGCAGGGTGAACACGTCGGTCTGGCTGACCGCGCCGCCGGCGAACGCGGTGGCGGTGTACATCCCGGGCCGCGCGGCCGTGTGCCCGGCGGGGCAGCCGGGGCTGGACCGCGACTGGTTCCAGGAGAAGTTGCGGGTATAGGGCACCCCGCGTTGCAGCCGCACCTGTTTCGTGGCGGGACCGCTCGCGCAGTCGGCCGAGCTCCAGATCCGGTCCCGGCCGGACATGATCACGAGATTCAGCGAACGCGGGCCCGAATCGAACGCGCATGCGCCGCTGCCGACATTGACCACATCGAGCCGGAAGCTGGGATGGTCACCGGAGCCGAAGCTCTTCCCGCTGGCATAAAGGGACAGCACCAGGTCCTTGGGCGAACAGTCGCCCTTGTGCGCTGCTGCGGCCGCCGCGCCACTGCGCGCCGCGGTCGGTCGGTGGCTCGGGCGGGCCGTGGGCTTCGCGGTTGGCCGCGCGGTCGGCTGAGGCGTGCGCTGCGCCGCCTGCTGCTGCCCGGCTGGGCTGGCCGTCGCCGTCGGGGCGCCCGCGCCCACAGGGCGGCCCCCGCCGCCCGAGCACGCCCACACCAGCAGGCCGAGCACCACGAGCGTGCCAGCAAGCACGAAAGCCCGCCGCCGCCAGTACGTCTCTGCCGGGCCCAGGCGGGGCGGCCCTCCGCCACGCTGAACATTGGAGGACATACCCGCGAGTATGCTGGCGGGCCCCCGCACGATCACGCCGACGCGCCGGGACGGACAGTAATGGGCCGCGGCCCACACCACGCGTGCTGCGCCGCCGACTGCACGGCCAGCCGCCTCCCGGCGGCCCTTCTCCAGGCCGCCTACTGTCGGCGTCCCCCTGCCAGGCGCCGCCGGGGAGCGCGCTGCGGGGCACATAGGATCGTTCCGTCATGGTGAGCGGTTACCTGGCCCCGGTGCTGGAGTGGTACTCGGCTAACGCCCGGGACCTTCCGTGGCGGAGGCCCACTGCGACGCCGTGGGCGGTACTGGTCAGCGAGATCATGCTCCAGCAGACACCCGTGTCCCGGGTGCTCCCCGCGTACCGGGCCTGGCTGGACCGGTGGCCGACGCCAGCTGACCTCGCCGCCGAGCCGGCCGGCGAGGCGGTGCGGCAGTGGGGACGGCTCGGCTACCCGCGCCGGGCGCTGTACCTGCACGCGATCGCCCGCGCCGTCACCGAGCGGCACGGCGGGCAGCTTCCCAGGTCCGTTACCGAGCTACGCGCCATGCCCGGAGTCGGCGCCTACACGGCCTCGGCGGTGGCGACCTTCGCGTTCGGCCAGCGGCATGCCGTGCTGGACACCAACGTCCGGCGCGTCCTGGCACGGCTGGTCGGCGGCGTGCCGTTGCCGCCGCGCACCCGGTCCGCTGCCGAGCAACGGCTCGCCGAGTCGCTGCTGCCGGCGGATCCCGCCGTCGCCGCCCGGTGGGCGGTGGCGGTGATGGAACTCGGGGCGCTGGTATGCACCGCGGCCAAGCCCGGCTGCGCCGCCTGCCCGGTGGCCGGGCAGTGCCGGTGGCGGCTCGCGGGCCTGCCGGGCGCCGGACAGCGCCGCGGCGGACAGCGTTACGACGGAACCGACCGGCAGTGCCGCGGCCGGCTGCTTGCGGTGCTGCGCGATTCCCCTGGCCCGGTTCGACAGGCGGACCTGGACGCTGCCTGGGCTGACCCGGTCCAGCGCGCCCGGGCCCTGGACAGCCTCGTCGCCGACGGGCTCGTGGACCTCGCGCCGGATGGCGGTTACGCGCTTCCCGCCTGACCCTGCCCTGATCCGGTGCTCCATTCCGGCAACTGCTGCAGCGACCAGGTGTTGCCATCCGGGTCGCTGAACGTCACGAACGAGCCCCACGGCTGGACGTCCACGTCGCTGGCCTGCACGCCCCGGTCGATGAGCTGGCGCCGGGCCGCCTCGGCGTCGGAGACGACCATCTGCACTCCGCGCTGGGACCCGGGCGGCATGTCGGTGATCCCGGTCCCCATCACGATCGAGCAGGCGGAACCCGGAGGCGTGAGCTGCACGAAGCGCAGCGACTCGCTGACCTGGTAGTCATGGTCGGCATTGAAGCCGACCTGATCGACGTAGAACGCCTTCGCGCGGTCGATGTCCGTCACCGGCACGGCCACGAGTTCCAGCTTCATGTCCATGCCGGTAACGTACCGGCGGCCTGTGACATACCGGGGATCGACATGGGAGGGCCCGGTGCCGCGTCGTGCTGCGGCACCGGGCCCGGCCGGGATGAGCCCGGCTCAGCTCTGCTTGCCTGACGATGACCGTCCGGTCGTCTGGCTGCCCACCTCCGCTGGGACCTTGTCAGGAACGGCCTCCGGCACCGCCTCGGGCTTGGGCACGCCCTTGAAGGTGAACTGGGCTTCCTCGCCCTCGCCCTCGACGTCGACGATCACGATCTGGCCCGGCCGCAGGTCGCCGTAGAGGATCTTCTCGGACAGGCTGTCCTCGATCTCCCGCTGGATCGTCCGACGCAGCGGCCTGGCCCCCAGCACCGGGTCGTAGCCGCGTTCGGAGAGCAGGGTCTTCGCCGCGGGCCGCAGTTCCAGTCCCATGTCCCGGTCCTTGAGCCGCTCGTCCACCTTGGCGGTCATCAGCTCGACGATCGCGACGATCTCGTCCCGGGTGAGCTGGTGGAAGACGATCGTGTCGTCCACCCGGTTGAGGAACTCAGGCCGGAAGTGGTGCTTCAGCTCCTCGGTGACCTTGGCCTTCATCCGGCTGTAGGAACCCTCGGCCTCGCCGTGCCGGGCGAACCCGACCGAGACACCCTTCGAGATGTCCCGGGTGCCGAGGTTGGTGGTCATGATGATCACCGTGTTCTTGAAGTCGACGACCCTGCCCTGGGCGTCGGTCAGCCGGCCATCCTCCAGGATCTGCAGCAACGAGTTGAAGATGTCCTGGTGGGCCTTCTCGATCTCGTCGAAGAGCACCACCGAGAACGGCTTCCGGCGGACCTTCTCGGTCAGCTGGCCACCCTCTTCGTATCCGACGTAGCCCGGAGGCGATCCGAACAGCCGGGACACCGTGTGCTTCTCCATGTACTCGCTCATGTCGAGCTGGATCAGCGAGTCCTCGTCGCCGAACAGGAATTCCGCCAGGGTCTTGGACAGCTCGGTCTTGCCGACCCCGGACGGCCCCGCGAAGATGAACGACCCGCCAGGACGCTTCGGGTCCTTCAGCCCGGCGCGGGTACGCCGGATCGCCTGGGACAGCGCCTTGATCGCGTCATCCTGGCCGATGACCCGCTTGTGCAGCTCATCCTCCATGCGCAGCAGCCGCTGGGACTCCTCCTCGGTGAGCTTGAACACCGGGATCCCGGTCGCGGTCGCCAGCACCTCGGCGATCAGTTCCTCGCTGACCTCGGCCACGACGTCCATGTCGCCGGCCTTCCACTCCTTCTCCCGCGCGGCCTTCTTGGCCAGCAGCTGCTTCTCGGAGTCGCGCAGCTGAGCGGCCGTCTCGAAGTCCTGGGAGTCGATGGCCGACTCCTTGTCGTGGCGGACCTGGGCGATCTTCTCGTCGTACTCGCGCAGGTCCGGCGGTGCGGTCATCCGGCGGATCCGCATCCGCGACCCGGCCTCGTCGATCAGGTCGATCGCCTTGTCGGGCAGGAACCGGTCACTGATGTACCGGTCGGCGAGCTGAGCCGACGCGACGAGCGCGCTGTCGGTAATCGAGACGCGGTGGTGCGCCTCGTACCGGTCGCGCAGCCCCTTGAGGATCTCGATCGTGTGCGAGATCGTCGGCTCGGCGACCTGGATCGGCTGGAACCGCCGCTCCAGCGCCGCGTCCTTCTCGAGGTGCTTGCGGTACTCATCCAGCGTGGTCGCGCCGATCGTCTGCAGCTCGCCCCGGGCCAGCATCGGCTTCAGGATCGAGGCCGCGTCGATCGCGCCCTCGGCGGCGCCCGCGCCGACCAGCGTGTGCAGCTCGTCGATGAACAGGATGATGTCGCCGCGGGTGCGGATCTCCTTCAGCACCTTCTTCAGCCGTTCCTCGAAGTCGCCCCGGTAGCGGCTTCCGGCCACCAGCGCGCCAAGGTCCAGCGTGTAGAGCTGCTTGTCCTTCAGCGTCTCAGGGATCTCACCCTTGACGATCTTCTGGGCCAGGCCCTCAACCACCGCGGTCTTCCCGACGCCGGGCTCGCCGACGAGGACAGGGTTGTTCTTGGTGCGCCGGGAGAGCACCTGCATGACGCGCTCGATTTCCTTTTCCCGGCCGATGACCGGGTCGAGCTTGCCCTCCCTCGCGGCGGCCGTCAGGTTCCGGCCGAACTGGTCGAGGACCAGCGACGTGGACGGGGCTGACTCGGACGAAGCGCCCGCGGCGGCCGGCTCCTTGCCCTGGTAGCCGTGCAGCAGCTGGATGACCTGCTGGCGGACGCGGTTCAGGTCCGCGCCAAGCTTCACGAGCACCTGCGCGGCGACACCCTCGCCCTCGCGGATCAGGCCTAGCAGGATGTGCTCGGTGCCGATGTAGTTATGGCCGAGCTGCAGGGCCTCACGCAAGGACAGCTCAAGGACCTTCTTGGCCCGCGGAGTGAACGGGATGTGCCCGGACGGCGCCTGCTGTCCCTGGCCGATGATCTCCTCGACCTGCTGCCGCACCGCCTCGAGGCTGATCCCGAGCGACTCCAGCGCCTTCGCCGCTACGCCCTCGCCCTCATGGATCAGGCCCAGCAGGATGTGCTCGGTGCCGATGTAGTTGTGGTTGAGCATCCTGGCCTCTTCTTGCGCCAGGACCACAACTCTCCGCGCCCGGTCGGTGAACCTCTCGAACATCTCGTCGCTCCTCACAGAGCGGTCAGGCGGATCCGGTATGTCCGGTCTCTGCCCTTCCGCATGTTAGCCCGGGCTCCGGAGAACGCTGCTGGCGAGACTCCCTTGCAAACTCCAGCCCCACACAGTTAAGACGTTCCCCTGCCACAGGCCGTTCACCCAATCCAACCCCCTAATAGGGCACGGGTGTTCCAAGTACGCCGCAAGCGAACGGCCCGCCGCGACTAACCGCGACGGGCCGTTCAACTGGTCGTCCTCTTCGCGCCCCGCCCCCGGGCGCGGGCCACTGGCCTGCTGCGTCATCAGCGGGCTGGCTCCCGTCCGCCGATGACATCAACCCGGGCCGCTTTTGCCGGCCCGGTAATGGATGCGGATGCCCCCATGTCATGCGGAGGGCTGTCCCCCCTCGACCCCGTGTTCGTACGCTGATCCGTTCAGCGGGCAGCGCGGCTATTCACCGAACGCTTCAGTGGGCCGCTTCGTACTCCTGGACGATCTGCGCCGGAATGCGCCCGCGCTCGTTGACCTTGTAACCCCGCTGCTTCGCCCACGCACGGATTTCCGCGCTGCGCTCACGGCCCGGACCGCTTCGCGCCCGCCGACGGCGGCCGCCGGAGGTGCTCGCCTTGCGCGCGTGCTCCACGAATGGGGCGATCTCCTTGCGCAACTTCTCAGCGTTACCGGTGCTGAGATCGATCTCATATGCGGTGCCATCGAGGCTGAACGAGACCGTCTCGTTCGCCACGCTCCCGTCGAGGTCATCGACGAGGGTCACCTGAACTTTCTGAGCCATGGACGCCGCCCTTCCAGTGGTGTAAGCCCAATTCGAGATCCCAAACATATACCCGAACTGCTTCAGATGACAATTCAATGTCCATGCTAATCCGCCCAACTACTTCCGGGGAGTACCAGTTGACGTTACGGACCTACTGCCGCTTTGGAAGATGGCAGTAACGTTCCGTAATCAGCTCGCGGACGGCGGCTCTTGAGCAACGGCGTCACTACTGGCGTCACTACTGTGGACGTCCGTATCACCACTGCCGGGGGTGCCGCTATCGGTGCCGCGATCGTCGCCGTCAGCTATCTCGGCGGCCCCTTCATCTGCCTGATCCGGTTCCGCGAGCTGACGCTGGTCTGATGTTCCGGCCGCACCCGTCCCGGGCATATCCGGGCGCCTATCCCTGCCTGCGCGCCGACGGCGCGGAGCCATCTCCCGGCGCAAGAACACAACCACGCCCACGATGAAGGCGACGGCAACAACGAACGGCGGGATGAGCGCGGCGAAGTCGTTCCGCATAGCTCCATGGCTCCTTCCACCGCACCTGTGCGCATCGCAGCGCCCGATCGCATCTCAGCGGCGGCCCGCATTGGCTTTCGCAATGATTGCGCTGGTCGGGCCGCAGCAACGGCCGCACGGTATGACGCTGCCGTGTTTCAGACGTTACTCGTGCGCGCTCACGGGCCGGCATGGTGCCGGTCCAGACGGGAAACACCCGCCCGGCCAGGCGTCGCGGACGGGCCGCAGCAAGCGGCGGATGTGAAAGGATCCAGCGGCAGAACAGCTTACCCGGCTTACCCCCACCGTGGGCCGCGGGCTTCCGGGCGCGTCCCGCACGATGGCCGTTAACAGCGCGTGGCGCACAAGATGCCGCGCTGACAAGGCGGGCCGCAACCGGCAGCTAAGGAGGCAGACCCCGCATGCAGCGCGTTTCCGGCCGCCGCTTCCACGCTGACACGCACATCCACTCAAAATTCTCCCGCGCGTGCAGCAAGGACTGTGATCTTGAGCACCTCGCCTGGTGGGCCCTTCGCAAAGGAATCACCGTCATCGGCACCGGCGACTTCACCCACCCGGCCTGGTCGGAGGAACTCGCGGAGAAGCTCGTACCGGCCGAGCCCGGCTTGTTCCGGCTGCGGGATGATCTGGAGCGGGAACTGCGCCGCACCAGCGCAGGGCCACTAACCGGTCCCATTCGGTTCATCCTGTCGGTGGAGATTTCCACTATCTACCGACGGGCAGTCCGCGATGACGAGCGCACCCGCAAAGTGCATCATCTGCTGTACGCGCCGACCTTTGCCGCGGCCAACCAGATCCGCGCCGCACTTGGCCGGATCGGAAACCTGGCATCCGATGGCCGCCCGATCCTCGGCCTCGACTCGCGCGACCTGCTTGAGATCACACTGGAGAGCGATCCTGGTTCATACCTGATTCCCGCGCATGCATGGACGCCGTGGTTCGCTGTTCTCGGCTCAAAATCCGGCTTCGACGCCGTAGCGGAATGTTATGGGGACCTGGCCGGGCATGTATTCGCAGTAGAGACCGGCCTGTCTTCCGACCCGCCGATGAACTGGATGTGCTCGGCGCTGGACTCCTACCGACTCGTAAGTAACTCGGATGCGCACTCCCCGCCGATGCTGGGCCGTGAAGCCACGACCTTCTGTACCGATCTGGACTACTTTGCGATGAGGCGGGCGCTGGAAACCGGAAACGGGCTGGCCGGCACGGTCGAATTCTTTCCGGAGGAAGGCAAGTACCACCTCGACGGGCACCGCAAGTGCGGGATCCGCTTCAGCCCCTCGCAGTCCCGCGAGCACCGGGGCGACTGCCCGGCGTGCGGGAAACCGCTGACGATCGGCGTGCTGCACCGCGTCGCCGAACTGGCAGACCGGCCGGAGGGCTATCGCCCGTCGACCGCGGCCGGATACCGGAACATGGTCCAGCTTCCGCAGATACTCGCGGAGGTCGTCGGCACCGGGCCGAAGAGCAAGCGGGTGGCGGGCGTGGCCGCGCGCCTGGTCGCCGAACTCGGCCCCGAGCTGTCGATCCTCGACGAGGTCCCCACCGAGGACATCGCAAAGGCGGGCGGCACATTACTCGCCGAGGCCATCTCCCGCCTACGCCGCGGCGAGGTCACCCGCAAAGCCGGCTACGACGGCGAATACGGCCAGATCCGCCTGCTAACCCCCGACGAGCGCGCCGCCGCCACAGCCAACCGTTCTCGTGGCGCGCCTTCGGGAACGGCCGCCCTCTTCGAAGTGCCCACCACCCACCAGACCGGGCCGCAGCGTTCCAAGCAACAACCAGCGCCGGTGCCGCCGGAGGCGCCTCGGCCGACCGGCCCGGAAGCGGCGGCGGCACGGCCTGCGGGGTGGCAGCGCCAGCCTGAAATGGCCCGGCGCCCGAGCGGCAGGCGGCACGGGTGCGCCGAACCGGCGTTCTGCCCGCCGGGCGGCGCACCCGCGCCGTCTGCCGCGTCCCCTATTGCGCCCGGCCCGGTAGGCCTCCTGGACGATCTCGACCCCGACCAACGCGCGGCCGCTTCGGCCGACCCAGCCATAAACCCGGCGCTGCTGATCATCGCCGGCCCCGGCGCCGGGAAGACCCGGACGCTCGCCTACCGCATAGCCCATCTCGTCGCCGAGCGCGGCGTCCCGGCCGACCGGTTCCTCGCCGTGACGTTCACCCGCCGGGCCGCGGCCGAGCTGCGCGAGCGCCTGGCCGCCCTGATGGGCGGCGGCGTGGGGCAGCCGACCGTGACCACATTCCACGGGCTGGGTCTGCGGATCCTGCGCGAGCAGCACCAGGCCGCCGGCCTCCCGGCGGGATTTGGCGTTGCCAACGAAACGGCGCGGCTGGCGGTTGCCGCCGAGCTGGCCGGCTCCGGGAAAAACGGCCGTGCGCTGCTGGACAGGACCGACGCTGACCCAGCGGAACGTGCCGCCTTCTCCAACGAGCTTCGAGCCCGCGGCCTCACCGACTTCGCCGGGCTGATCGAGCTTCCCGCGCGCCTGTTGCGCGACGATCCCGTCCTGGCGGCCGAGTACCGCCAGCGCTGGGCTCACCTGAGCGTGGACGAATACCAGGACATCGACGAAAGCCAGTACGGCCTGCTCCGCCTGCTCGCCTGCCCGGACGGCGCGCCCGGCACCGCCAGCCTGACCGCGATCGGCGACCCGGATCAGGCCATTTACGGCTTCCGCGGCGCCGACGTCGGCTTCTTCCTGAGGTTCGCCGAGGACTTCGCGGGTGCGGCGACGGCCACGCTGACCAGGAACTACCGTTCGTCGCCCGCCATCGTGGCGAGCGCGATGCAGGCGATCGCGCCGGGCACCCTGGTGCCGGCTCGGATACTGCGCCCGGCCCGCGGTGACGCCTCCGGCGGCACCAGCGCGAGCCTTCCGGTCGGCGCCGCTGACGACGCCCCCGGGCGCGTCACCGTGCACGAGGCGGCCGACGAGCAGGCGGAGGCTTCCTGGATCGCCCGGACGATCGACGGCCTGCTCGGCGGTTCGTCGTTCCATTCGCTGGACAGCGGACGGGCGGACGGATATGGCACCGGGCAGCTCGGACTGGCCGATATCGCCGTCCTTTACCGGACCCGCGGCCAGGCGGGCCCGTTAACGCAGGCACTGACCCGGTCCGGGCTGCCGGCCCAGAACCTGTCGCACGACCGGCTGGCGGACCGCCCGGGCGCCGGACTGCTACTCCGCCAGCTGCGGCTCATCCCCGGCCGCGGCGGCGACGAGGTGCCCGCCGGCAGCGTCGCGGACCAGCTGCGCGCCGCGGCCCGCGCGGCCACCGCGCTGCTGCCGGCCGCGAGCCCGGCCGCCGTCGATGTGCGCGCGGCGGCCGAGGTACTGCTGCCGCTGGCCCGCCGCTGCGACGACGACCTCGAACGCTTTCTCACCGAGGTCGCAGTCGGGGCGGAGGCCGATGCCGCTGACCCGCGCGCCGATACGGTCACCCTGCTCACCCTGCACGCGGCGAAGGGACTGGAATTCCCGGTGGTGTTCGTGGCCGGCTGTGAGGACGGCCTGCTGCCGCTGCGGCTCCCGTGGTCGACCGGCAGCGGCGCGGCAGCAACGGCGACCGCCTCCCCCGGAACCGGCGAGGAACGGCGGCTCCTCTTCGTCGGCATGACCCGGGCCCGCAGCCGGCTGTTCCTGACGTATGCGCGTCGCCGCACCCGGCATCCGGTCGTTGCTGCGCCGGGCGCCGGCGGCCCGTCGCCGTTCCTCCGCGCGATCGGTCCGGGCCTGGTGGAACGTTCCGGGGACGGCGGCCGGGCCCGCAATCGCGACCGGCAGCTGCGCCTGCTGTGAGCACGAAGATCCCCGCCTGCTGCGGGCGGGCCGATCCCGGCCAGCTCTAACCGGGACGATCCCCGCCGGTAAGCGGCAGGATCACAGCCGCAGCAGCATCCGGGTGTTGCCGAGGGTGTTGGGCTTGACCCGGTCCAGTTCGAGGAACTCGGCGACGCCTTCGTCGTAGGAGCGCAGCAGCTCGGTGTATACGCGCGGGGAGACCGCGGCACCGCGGATCTCCTCGAACCCGTGCCGCGCGAAGAACGCGGTCTCGAAGGTGAGCACGAACACCCGGCTGACGCCCAGTTCGCGGGCCACGCTCAGCAGCGAGCCGACGATCCGGTGCCCGATCCCCTGTCCCCGGTAGCTCTTGTCCACCACCAGGGTGCGGATTTCCGCCACGTCCTCCCACATGACGTGCAGCGCCCCGCAGCCGGAAACGCTGCCGCCGGAGGCATCCTCGGCGACCCAGAACTCCTGCACGCTCTCGTACAGGGTCACCGTCTCCTTGGACAGCAGCTTCCCCGGGCCGGCGCCCGCATCGGCGTCCAGCAGCCGCTTGATCGCCGGCACGTCACTGGTGCGCGCCCGCCTGACCGTGTAGCCCATCGCTCCGACACCCTACTGGGCAGCGGGGCAATCCCCGGAGAAGCCGACGGCCGCGCCCGGCGGAGCCGACGGCCGCGCGCAGCTGAGGCCCGTTACCATTACTTATCGTTATTAAATAGTCACTTTAAGCTCGGTACGGCGGGCCGGTTTCTCGTTAATCACGCACCGATCATGGCGGTGACGTCACCCACCGGAAGCGCAACACCAAATTTCCGTAATCCCGCTTGGCATCCGGCTTGACTTCCATTAATGTCCAGCGCTGTTACTTCTGTTGTCTCCTCTGCTGCGGGCTGCCCGCCCGAAAGGGGCACGGGGTGATGCGCCGATTCCCGCTCCGGCTCCGATATCAGGCTGGCGGCGCGGGAGCTGGGGACCCGCCTTCCCCGGGGTGAATCTGTCGTCCGCGGCCCGGAACGCCGCGGACACGGTAGGGCTGCTGCGGCCCGAACCCCGACGGCTAGACCCGGCGGCGGCACCGAAAGGAGAGCTCAGCGGTGAAGCGCTCGCGGCTGCGCAGACAACGGGTACCCGGCACATCGGCACGCGGGTCTGCTTTCCGCCCCTTCACAGCCGTGCCGCGGTGGTGCCGGGTGGCAATCGTGGCGGCCGTGCTCGGCGCACTCACCATGCTCGTGCCGGACGCGGTCAGCTACGCATCGCCGGCGCAACCGGCAGCGTCCCATCCCGCCGCTGGCCAGCCGAACCTGAATCAGCTCGTCGCGCAGGCGAAAGCGCTTCAGCACCAGATCGATCAGCTCAGCGAGCAGTACGACGGCCTGCGCGTCCAGCTGACCAGCGCGCAGCGCACCGTGAAGACCGCCGCGCAGACGCAGGCGCGCGATTCGCAGCAGCTGGCCGCCAGCCAGTCCAGGGTCGCCCAGATCGCCGCAGCCAGCTACGAGCAGGGCGGCTTCGACCCGACGATGCAGCTCGCCAGCAGCAGCAACCCGGAGACCTTCCTCGACCGCGCGTCAATCATGAACCACCTCCAGACGGTGAACAGCGAGGTGGTGAGCAGCCTGATGACCGCCGAGGCCGCCGCGAAGCGGGCCCAGGAGACCTCACTGCAGCAGGAGTCACGGGTGGCCAAGCTGGAAAACCAGATCGGCCAGAAGCGCAGCGATATCCAGGGCAAGGTCACCAAGATCGAGAGTTCCGCGTACTCCCAGGCCCTGCAGGTGGCGAGCCAGACCGGCAGTTTCCCGAACATCGACATCCCCGGCCCGAACTCGGTCGGCGCGGAGGCGCTGCGGTACGCGCTGAGCAAGCAGGGTGACCCGTACATCTGGGGCGCGGCCGGGCCGGACCAGTTCGACTGTTCCGGGCTGGTGATGTGGGCATACCAGCAGGTCGGGATCAGCCTCCCGCACTACACCGGCGACCAGTACAACTCCGGCGAGCACGTCTCACAGGACCAGCTGGAGCCCGGCGACCTGGTGTTCTTCTACCCCGACATCAGCCACGTCGGCATGTACATCGGAAACGGGCTGATGGTCGATGCCCCCGACGAGGGGGAGACCGTCAAGATCGAGGGAGTCTACTGGAACGTCTACGCCGGAGCCGTCCGCATCGGCTAGACCGCCATCGGTCGCCGGGGGCGTCGCCTAGCCCCCGGGGCGGACCAGCGGGAACAGGATTGTCTCCCGGATGTTGCGCCCGGTGAACATCATCAGCAGCCGCTCGATGCCCATGCCCATCCCCCCGGTCGGCGGCATCCCATACTCCAGCGCCCGCAGGAAATCCTCGTCGAGCTGCATCGCATCGGGGTCGCCGCCGGCCGCCAGCAGCGACTGCGCGGTGAGCCGGGCCCGCTGCTCCACCGGGTCCGTCAGCTCCGAGTAGCCGGTCCCCAGCTCGCTGCCGAAGGCGACCAGATCCCACCGCTCGGCCAGCCGGGGATCGTCTCGGTGGGCCCGGGTGAGCGGCGAGACCTCGACCGGGAAGTCACGGTAGAACGTCGGGGCCGTGGTACGGGACTCGACCAGCCGCTCATACATTTCGAGCACCACCTGCCCGGTGTTCCATCCTGGCTCGACCGGGACGTTGGCCTTCTCGCACAGCTCACGTAGCCGCTGCTCGCTGGTGTCCGGAGTGACCTCCTCGCCCAGCGCCTCCGAGATCGCCCCGTACACGGTCACCTGCCGCCACTCACCGCCGATGTCGCTCTCGGTGCCGTCCGGCCAGCGCAGCACGGTGCCGCCGAGAGCGGCCCGCGCCGCGTCCTGGATGAGCTGCCGGGTCACCTCGGCGATGGTGTTGTAGTCGCCATAGGCCTCGTAGGCCTCCAGCATGGTGAATTCGGGATTGTGGGTGGTATCCGCGCCCTCGTTGCGGAAAACCCTG
Organism: Streptosporangiaceae bacterium; assembly: GCA_051986485.1. Lineage (GTDB taxonomy): Bacteria > Actinomycetota > Actinomycetes > Streptosporangiales > Streptosporangiaceae > JBPYFL01. The sequence goes on from JBPYFL010000066.1 coordinate 26,105, forward strand.
TTGATCTCGAAGACACGCTCCAGCCCGCCGACGACCAGCCGCTTGAGGTATAGCTCCAGGGCGATCCGCAGGTACAGGTCCATGCCGTAGGCGTTGATATGGGTGCGGAACGGCCGAGCGTTCGCACCCCCGTGGATCACCTGGAGCATCGGCGTCTCGACCTCCAGATACCCGCGCGCGGTGAGCGTCTCCCGCAGCGAGCCCATCACCCGCGCGCGCAGTTCCACCATCCGGCGCGCATCCGGATTGACGATCAGGTCCAGGTAACGTTGGCGCACCCGGGACTCGGTGTCGGTGAGCCCCTTGTGCTTCTCCGGCAGCGGGCGGAGGCTCTTCGCGGTGATCACGTACCGGTCGGCCAGCACCGACAACTCGCCGCGCCGGGAGGTGATGACCTCGCCGGTGACCCCGATGTGATCGCCGAGGTCCACGTCGTGCTTCCACGCCGCGAGGGTGTCGGCGCCGACGCGGTCCTGGGACAGCATCACCTGGATGTCGCCGGTGCCGTCCCGGATGGTCGCGAAGGAGAGCTTGCCGCCGATCCGCGACAGCATCAGCCGACCGGCGACCGAGACCTTCTCGCCGGTCGATTCGTCGGCACCAAGCCCGCCGAACTTTTTCCTGAGCTCGACGACCGTCGACGTGCGGGCGAAATCGACCGGATAGGGGTCGATTCCCTCCTCCCGGAGCCGGGCGAGCTTTTCCCGCCGCACCCGCGCCTGTTCCGGCAGGTCCTCAAAATCGCCGGACTCGCCCGGGGAATGATCAGTGCCATCGCTCACCTGCCCGACCCTACCGGGGGCCGAACGGGCCCGGCACACGCGCTTGAGGTGCCTGCTCAGGCGGTGGCGTTGCGCTCGTAGACGAGCCGGAGGCCGATCAGGGTGAGCCACGGCTCGTACGCGTCGATGCCGCCGACCTCCTCGATGATCAGCGGAGCCAGGCCGCCGGTCGCGATGACCGTCACCGACCCGGGGTCGTCGGGGGCCAGTTCGCGGGCCATCCGATCGGCGATCCCTTCCACCTGGCCGGCGAAGCCGTACACGATGCCCGATTGCAGGGCCTCGACGGTGCTGCGGCCGATCACCCGGTGCGGCCGGGCGAGTTCCACCTTGAGCAGCTGCGCCGCACGGCGGGACAGCGCGTCGACGGAGATCTCGATGCCGGGCGCGAGCGCACCGCCGACGAACTCCCCGGCCGCGCTGACGGCGTCGAAGTTCGTCGAGGTGCCGAAGTCCACGACGACCGCGGGCCCGCCGTAGAGATGGACTGCGGCCAGCGAGTTCATGATGCGGTCGCTGCCGACCTCCTTGGGGTTGTCCATCCGGATCGGGACGCCGGTCTTGACCCCGGGCTCGACGATCACCGCGGGCACGTCGCCGTAGTAGCGGCGGCACATCTCGCGCATCTCGTGCAGCACCGACGGCACGGTCGAGCAGAGGGCGATGCCGCCGATTTCGGTTCCTCCCACGACGGCGCTCTGCGACAGCAGGCCCTGCAGCAGGACGGCGATCTCATCGGCCGTCCGGGCGGCGTCGGTGGCGAGCCGGAAGTGCTCGATGACATCCTCGCCATCGAAGATCCCGAGGACGGTCTCGGTGTTCCCGACGTCAATCGTCAGCAGCATGTGGCTCCAGGTTCGCGAGCGTAAGGTCCAGCCCGATATCCAGCGCCGGCGCGGAGTGCGTCAGCGCGCCAACCGAAAGGTAGTCCACGCCGGTTGCGGCGACGTCACGGGCATCGGCGAGGGTCAGCCCGCCGCTGGCTTCCAGCCGGGGCCGGGGCGCCACGCCGGCCACCGCGGCCACCGCCCCGGCCATGTCGGCGACGGTGAAGTTGTCCAGCAGGATCAGCATGGCCCCGGCCCGGGCCGCCTCACGTACCTGGTCGAGGGTGTCGCATTCGACCTCGGCGGCCAGCCGCGCCGCATCGTCGGTCAGCAGCGGCTCGACGGCGGCGAGCGCGGCCGATATCGATCCGGCGGCGGCGACGTGGTTGTCCTTGATGAGCACCGCGTCCGACAGCGACATCCGGTGATTATCCCCGCCGCCGCAGCGGACCGCGTACTTCTGCAGTGCCCGCAGGCCGGGCAGCGTCTTGCGGGTGTCCCGGATCCGCGCACCGGTCCCCTCGACCTCGTCCGCCCAGCGCCGGGTCAGCGTCGCCACCCCGGACAGGTGGCAGAGCAGGTTGAGCGCGGTCCGCTCGGCCGTCAGCAGCGCCCGCACCGGACCGGTCACGGTGAGCAGCACGTCACCCCGGTGTACCTGCTGCCCATCGCAGGCACGATATTCGAAGCGAAACGGCGTAGCGGTCCGCGCCGCCAGCCGGAAAACGGCCTCGGCGACCGGCAGCCCGGCAACGACCCCGTCCGCGTGCGCCACCACGCCCGCGCGGCCCAGGGCCGCCGGCGGGATGGTCGCCTCGGTCGTCAGGTCAGCTCCCGCGCCCGGACGGCCACCTGGATGCACGCCGTCGATGCTCAGGTCCTCGGCCAGCGCGGCCGCCACCACCGAGGCGACATACCCGGGATCGAGCCCGGCTGCGCGCAGCCGGGCCGCCAGCTCTGGCGGCAGAAAAGCTTCACCCAACGAGGGCTGCATCGTGCTCCTTCGCCTCGAACCGCGTCACCAGCACACCCTCGCGCAGCCCGGTAACCAGATGCCCGAGCCATTCCCCCCGCGATTCCGGAAAGTCCTCCCGCCAATGGCTCCCCCGCGTCTCCTCCCGCAACAACGCCCCCTGAACCAGCGCGGCCGCGACAAGCCGCAAATTGGAAGCCTCCCACGCCTCAACCCCCGGCTCCGGCGGCACCGTCGGGTCCAGTGCGCTGATCTCACCAGCGAGCGAACGGAGCCCGCTCCCGCTACGCAGCACCCCCGCCCGTGCCGACATAGCCTCCTGCAGCCGCGCGACGTTGTGAGGATCTGCCAATCGGTGCCAAGCCGCATGGTGCAGCGGCCGACGGTAGATCTGCGCCGATCCGGCGTTCTGCCCGCCGGACGGCGCAGATGTACCGCCGGCCGCGGTAGCGTCAGCAACCCCGCAAATAACCGCCCCGATGCGCTCCCCAAATACGAGCCCCTCCAGCAACGAATTCGACGCCAGTCGATTAGCCCCGTGCACGCCGGTGCACGCCACCTCACCGCACGCGTACAGCCCCGGCACGCTGGTCCGTCCGAAGCTGTCGGTGCGCACGCCGCCACTGGCGTAATGGGCGGCCGGAGCCACCGGCACCGGCTCGCGGAGCGGGTCGATGCCATGTTCGCGACAGGTTGCCAGGATCGTGGGGAAGCGCTGTTCCCAGACCTCGGCACCGAGGTGACGGCCGTCCAGGTAGACGTGATCGGCGCCGGTGGCGGCCATCCGTTTCATGATCGCTTTGGCGACCACGTCGCGTGGGGCGAGGTCGGCGAGTGGGTGGATGCCGGTCATGAAGCGGGCACCGGCGGCATCGACCAGGATTCCGCCCTCCCCGCGCACCGCCTCCGAGACCAGCGGCTGGCGACCACGGGCCGACGGACCGAGCCAGAGCACCGTCGGATGGAACTGGACAAATTCCAGGTCGGTCACCTCGGCCCCCGCCCGCAGCGCCAGTGCGACCCCGTCGCCGGTGGATACCGGCGGGTTCGTGGTCGCCGCGTAGGCCTGGCCGATCCCACCGGTTGCCAGGACCACGGCCGGCGCGTAGGCCGCGCCAACCCCGTCGCTGCGGCCCTCGCCCAGTACGTGCAGGGTGATCCCGGCGGCGCCGCCGCCGGGGCCGGTGAGCAGGTCAAGCGCCAGGGCGTGCTCGATGATCTCGATACCGGGGTCGGCGTCCGCGGCCGTCTTCAGGGCGGCCAGCAGGGCGCGCGATATCTCCGCTCCGGTGGCGTCGCCGCCGGCGTGCGCAATCCGCCGCCGGTGATGCCCGCCTTCCCGGGTCAGCGCCACCGACCCGCTGCGTTCGCGGTCGAAACGCGCACCCAGCGAGATCAGCCGTCGCAGCGCTCCGGGCCCCTCGGTGACAAGGGTCTCGACCGCCGCCTCATCGCACAGACCGGCGCCCGCCACCGTGGTGTCGCCGAGGTGCTGCGCGGCCGAGTCGTCGGGCGCCAGCGCCGCGGCGATTCCGCCCTGCGCCCAGCGGGTCGACCCGGCCTGGAGCAAGGTCTTGGTAACCAGCAGCACCCGGCCGGCCGGGCGTGCCGCCAGCGCGGCAGTCAGCCCGGCGATCCCGGAGCCGACAACCACGACGTCGGCGTGCACGGCCCAGCCCGGGCGCGGGGCCGGAAGCCGGGACGGAGCACCCGCCGCGAGAACCCGTCCCGGGAACCCGGACTCCGCCGAACGGGCGCCCGGCCACGGTTCGAATGATGCAGCCGATGATGGAGCCATGACATTCCTTATCGTCTAAATGACGATATCTATCGTACCCCGCCCTGGAGGGGAGCACCGCCGCGGCCCTGCGGTCCGATGACGAGCGGCACGTTGTCGATCAGGCGGGTGCTGCCGACCCGGGCCGCGGTGGCGAGAACCGCCGGGCCGGCGTAATCATCGGGGACCTCGGTGAAGGTCGCGGGATCGGCTAGGGCGAGGTAGTCCAGCCGTACCGGGGGATCGGCCTCGGCCGCGTCGTCCAGTACCGCGCGCGCCGCGGCGGCGATCTTCGCCGGCCCGCGGGCCGACTCGGAGCGGCCCGCGGACAGGGCACGGGACAGGGCACGGGCGCTGGCGCGCTCGGCTTGTGAGAGGTACCGGTTCCGGCTCGAGGTGGCCAGCCCGTCATCGTCGCGGACGATCGGCACCGCGTCGATATCGATGCCGAGGCTGAGGTCGGCGGTCATCCGGCGGACCATGGCGAGCTGCTGCGCATCCTTCTGGCCGAACACCGCCGCATCCGGCCGGGTCACGCCGAACAGCTTGATCACCACGGTCAGCACGCCGGTGAAGAAGCCGGGCCGGAACTCCCCCTCCAGCACCTCGCCCATCGGGCCCGGGTTCACCGTCACCATCGGCTCCTGCGGGTACATCTCGGCACGGGACGGTGCGAAGACGAGCCCGGCGCCCGCCTCCTCGCAGGCGCGCAGATCGTCGTCGAGGGTCCGCGGGTAGCGGTCCAGGTCCTCGCCCGGCCCGAACTGCAGCGGGTTCACGAACACGCTCACGATCGTGGACCCTCCCCGCCCGGCAAGTTCCCGCGCGCGGCGCAGCAGCGCGCGGTGCCCGTCATGCAGCGCGCCCATCGTCGGCACCAGCACCACCGGGCCGTTCAGGCCCCGGCGGGCTGCGGCCATCTCTTCCCTGGTCCGCACCAGAAGCGGGCCTGTCACGAGCCGTCCTCCTTCCGGCGGCCGAGCACGTCGAGCAGCGGGCCGGCGTCGTCGGTCCGCAGCGTCCCGGCCGACAGCGCCCGGTCGGCGGTCAGCCGGGCGAGCGCCAGGTAGGCCGCGAGCGCTTCCGGCGAGGCACGCCCTAGCGCGTCAATATGGTCCGCGACCGTGCCCGCGTCGCCGCGCGCCACCGGCCCGGTGAGCGCTGCGAAGCCGAACCGCAGGGCGTTGTCGAGCGCGGCCGACAGCAGCGGCCCGAGCATCCGGGCCGGATCGGGCACACCGGCGTCGGCCAGCAGCGCCTCGGACTCGGCAACCAGCGTGACCAGGTGGTTCGCGGCGCTGGCCAGCGACGCGTGGTAAAGGCCGCGGTCGGCCTCGGCGATGAAAACCGGGTCGCCGCCCATCTCGATGACCAGCGCCAGGGCGGCGGGCCGCAGTTGTTCCGGCGCGGTCACCCCGAAGCACGCGCCGGACATCCGGTCGATATCGTCCGGCCGGCCGGTGAAGGTCATCACCGGGTGCAGGGCCATCGGGAGGGCACCCTGGCGGGTCGCGGGCTCGAGCACCGCGATGCCGTGCCGGCCGCTGGCGTGCGCGACCAGCCGGCCGTTCATCGGGGCACCGGTCTCGGCCAGGCCGGCGACGAGGTCCGGCAGGGCGTCGTCGGGCACGGTGAACAACACCAGGTCCGATCGGGCCAGCACCTCCGCGGGCTCGGTGAGCAGCGCTCCCGGGAGATACCGGCGCGCCCGCTCGGCGGAGGCATCGGAGACGCCGGATGCGGCCACCACCTCATGGCCAGCCCGGGCAAGCGCCGCGCCCATCGCGGCCCCGGCCCGGCCAACGCCGACGACGCCCACCTTGAGCCGGGCAGGCCGCTCCCCGGGGGCACCAAGGCCGGAGTCGGCGGAGTGGGTG
>JBPYFL010000067.1:0-168980 GCA_051986485.1 Streptosporangiaceae bacterium
GGAAAATCACCACCCCCAGGAACGGGATGGTCAACATGATCGCCGGGCCGATCGACACCCGCGCGATGAACACCGTCTGCTCCAGGAACTCCCGCAACTGAAATGGCGGCCTGAACATCGCCCGGAAGGTGTCCAGCGCCATCGCGATGAACCCGCCCACCGGGCGGATCGCGTCGCTAGGCGACCGGGCTGCCATCGGATCCCTCAACCCCAACCTGGCTGTCCCACGGCGGATACCCCGCATGGGTCCCTTGAACTGCCGTTATCGATTGACGTGACCGGGATCATATGACAATGTCCCAATGTAGTGAAATGAGTTTAACAAAACTGATATGGGATCCTCAGGTCATGCGCGTGCGGGGGCGTCGAACGGGTGTCCTCGCTGCACAAGAGTAGAACACGTTCTAGTCTTGTGCAGGTGCGCACCCCAGTGCCAGGCTTGTCGCCGGGCACCACTCGATCGGGTGGTCACGGGTCTCGTAGCGGTCCGGGGGCGGAAATCAGGGAGTGCTGACAGTGGGAGACGCTTCGGCCGGCGCGGACCGGACGATTCCGGCGGCCGCCGACGCCCCCTCCGGCGCTGTCGACGCCGCCCCGCCACCCGAGTCGGCCGATGACAGTCCGTCCGCGGAGTCAGCCGACGCCGGGGCGCCGACAGAGTCGGCCGACATCGGTCCGTCAGAGACGTCAGCCGGCATCGGCGCGTTTACGGAGCCGGCCGATGCCGGTGCTTCTACGGAGTCGGCTACGGAGTCAGCCGATATCGGTGCGTTTACGGAGTCCGCGGATGCCGGTGCTTCTACGGAGTCCGCCGACGCCGGTGCGTCCGCGGAGTCGGCCGACGCCGGTCGGTCCGAGTCAGCGGCTGCGGCCGAACCCTTTCAGCCTCGTCACGGCGTGAACCGCCAGAGACGAGCTTGGCTCCGGCGGGAGAAAGCGCCGGATCTGGAAGAGGCAGCGTCAGATGAGGCCGAGTCACCGGCCGGGGAGGGCAGCGCCGCCTCCTCCGCAGCGCGCGAGGGCCCGCCACTGCGCCTATATATCGCGGGGCTTTCCGCGGTCGCCGTTCTGCTTGCGGTGGCCACCGGGCTACTTGCGGTCACGCTGCGCAATAACTCGAACTCCGGCCAGCAGCGCGCCGCGGCTATGCTCGCGGCCCGGCAGGAAGCGATCAACCTGACGAATCTCGATCAGAAGGCCGGGAGCCACGACTTCGACGCCGTCCTGGCCGGCTCGGCCGGCTCGCTGCGGCAGCAACTCACCGGCGGGCGCAGCGCCTTCCTCAAGGCGCTGAGCGCGAACGGCGTGACCTCGTCCGGCACCGTGCTCGACGTCGGCATCGTCAGCATGAACTCCTCGACCGCGACCGTGCTGCTGAACGTCAAGGCCACATTGCGCAACAACCAGGCGTCCGCGCCCCAGGCGCGCCTGTATCACTGGCAGGCCGGGCTGGTCTACAGCGGCGGCCGGTGGCTGATGACCAGCTTGGAGTTCGTGTGACCGCGGCGGCGCCGCCGGAGCCGGCGGAGAAGGCAGGTCGCGGGCGGATGCCGTCATGGCGGGCGCAGGCGGCGAATACAGGCCAGGTGCTGCGGCAGCTGAGCGCGTCCCGCTCCGCCGTCGTGCTAGCCGCGCTGATCATCGTGGTCGTCGGCCTGGCCGTCTCCACCGGCGTCCTGTTCGTCCAGGTGCGCTCCAGCCAGGCCGCACAGTCAGCGGGAACGGCATCGGTGGCCGCGGCGAAACAGCGGGTGCCGGCCCTGCTGTCGTACTCGTACCAGACGTTCCGCTCCAGCCTGGCGCGTGCCGAGGCCGACACCACCGGGACGTTCCACGGCACGTACGCGAACCTGATGACCGGTCAGGTCGAACCCGTCGCGATGCAGAACCACGTCATCACCCAGACGTCGGTCTCGGGCGCCTCGGTCATCAGCGCCGCGCCGGGAACCACCACCTTGCTGGTGTTCCTCAGTGAGCAGACCAAGACCGACGCCAAGGCCGAAGCCGTGCTGAACGACACCGCCGTCCAGGTGACGATGCGCCAGGTCAACGGCAGCTGGCTGATAGCCGGCCTGACCCCCCGATCCTGAACACGTTCAGGTGCTGGGGAGGGTCAGCGTCATCTGAGTGCCGTGCCCGGGTTCGCTGCTGGCGGCCAGCCGGCCCCCGTGCGCACGGGCCAGTTCGTCGGCGATGGCGAGACCGATGCCGCTGCCGGAGGTGTGCGACGCGGAACGGCCGCGCCAGAACCGGTCGAAGATGTGCGGCAGGTCCTTGGCGGGGATGCCGGGGCCGGTGTCGGCGACCCGGAGCACCGCTTGCGTGCCGTCGCGGGCGGTCTCGAGCGTGACACGGCCGCCGGCCGGGGTGAATTTCAGCGCGTTGGTGAGCAGGTTGGTGATCACCTGATGCAGCCAGCGGGGGTCGGCCATGATCGGCGCCGCGGACAGCCGGAGCTCGAGGGTGGTTCCCGCCGTCTCGTACCTACGAGCCAGGCTGTCGGCGGCCGTCGCGGCGACGTCCGCCAGGTCGCAGGGAACGCGGTCCAGGTGCAGGGCGGCGGCGTCGGCGGCAGCGAGATCCTGAAGGTCGCTGACCATGCGCGCCAGCCGCAGAACCTCGTCGCGCAGCGAGGTCAGCTCCGCCGGGGTGGGCTCCGCGACACCGTCGAGCAATGCCTCATGGCCCGCCTGCAGCACCGCGATCGGGGTGCGCAGCTCGTGGGCGACGTCGGCCACCAGGTCGCGGCGCAGCTGCTCCTGGTGATCCAGCGCCCCGGCCATCTGGTCGAAGGCGGCGGCCAGTTCGCGCAGTTCGCCCGGGCCGCGGGTCTGCCCGGCGCGGACGGCGCGGTCCCCGAGGGCCATCGCCCGGGTCACCGCGATCAGCCGGATCACCGGGCGGCTGATCACCCGGGCCACCCCGAGCCCGGTGAGAAGCGCCAGCAACGCAGCCAGCCCGGCCGAGGCCGCGATCGCCCGCAGCAGCGCGGTCTGCAGGCCCCGGTCGGCAGCGATCACCCCGGTGCCAGTGGACCGGGTCAGTACCGTGCCGATGCGCTGCCCGCGGACCACGATGGGCGCGCTGTCCTGCGGTCCGCTGCCCGCGCCGAACCTTGCGGATGCGGCGACGGTGTGCCCGGCCTGGTCCTGGATCATCACGGCCGTACCCCTGCTCGTGGCGAGTTCGAGGACCGGACCGAGGTCGGCGGCGTCCCAGCTGGCGTCCCGCTCCCACGCCGAGCCCGCGGCAACGGCTATCGCGCTGGTTATCTGGGTGCGTTGCCGGTTTGCCAGCGCTGAGACGTCCGCCGCGGCCAGCGCCGCCGTGAGACCGGCGAGCAGGGCGATCGCCGCCAGTGCGACGGCGACGAAGGCCAGCCCAAGCCGCAGGCCGAGCGTGTCGCGATCGGCGCGAACGGCGCGGCGGGGATCGTCAGTCATCGCGGGCCAGGCCCAGCCGGTAACCGCCGCCCAGCACCGTCTGGACGATCCGCGGGCTGCCAGGATCGTCCTCGATCTTGCGGCGGAGGTTCTTCACGTGCGAGTCGACGGTGCGCTCGTAACCCTCGAACTCATACCCGCGCACCCGGTTGATCAGCTCGAACCGCGAATACACCCGGCCGGGAACAGTGGCCATGGCGACGAGCACTCCCCACTCGGTGGGCGTCAGGTCGACGGCCGCGCCGTGCACGGTCACCGCGCGCCGGGGCTCGTCGATTATCAGAGCGCCGTCACCGTAACTGTTGACGCCGTGTTCGCTGCCGGGCCCGCCGCGCCGCAGGATCGCCTGCACACGCAGGACCAGTTCGCGTGGGCTGAACGGCTTGGTTACGTAATCATCGGCGCCAAGCTCGAGCCCGCGGATTCGGTCCTCCTCGGCGCTGCGGGCGGTGAGTATCAGGATCGGCGTGTCCGCGCCGGCACGCAGCTCATGGGCGACCTCCTCACCCGGAACGTCGGGCAGCCCGAGATCCAGGACAACGAGGTCCGGCGATGCCTCGATCCCCATCGCGATCGCCTCCGCGCCGGACGCGGTGGACAGCACGGTGAACCCGGCCCGTTCCAGGTAGGAGCGGACAAGCTCCCTCAGCTTGCGCTCATCCTCGACGACCAGCACCGTCGCAGCCACCGGCGCTCACCCGCTTCCCCCGTAGCGCCTCCATACCGTCACCATGCCAGCTTCACCGCAGGGCGATGACTCTGGTGTCCCCTGATGTCGGAAGTGACAACAACCAGGACGGTGACGATGACCGGAAGCGACCTGATCGTGGTGGCGCCGTGGGTCGTCTTCGGTCTCGGACTGGCGTTCGTATACGTCCGGCTGCGCGCCTCGCGCCGCCGCCGCAGCGATGACGCACGGGAAGCAGAATGCCCTCAGAACAAGGCACATACGCGGCGCTAACGCGGGTCGCGCCAGCGCGGGCCGGCGGCCCGTACTGGCGGGCGATTCTCGAGTACCGGTGGCGGAAGCGGCTACAGGAGGTCACCGAGCTTTCCATCGCCTACCACAGCGCCGCCGGGCCCGGACCGGACAGTAGCGCCGGCGGTGCGGGCCGGCACCAGAGCGGGCGGCCGCTGGATAGCGGGCGGCTGCTGCGGCGCGCGGTCGCCGCGCGGCGCCGGCTGGCGGACACCGACGAGGCGCTCGGCCGGCTGGCGGCGGGGAGCTTCGGGCGCTGCGAGCAGTGCGGTTCGCTGATCCCCGATTGGCTGCTCGCCGCCGTCCCGGAGACCCGGTATTGCCCTGGCTGTGCCGCCCCTGCGGTTCGTCCGGCCGAATTCGCAGGCGGCGCCGCCACCCGGGAGAGCCGCCGGTGAGACCCGATAACGGCGGCGGCCTGCGGGCCGCCGCCCTGCGCAGTGCAGTCTGGGTCGGCGCCGGGTTCGCCTTCGGCGGGATTCTCTGGCTCTGGCAGGGCCCGGACACCGCGGGCCAGTACTTCGCCGGATACCTGCTGGAGAAGGCCCTCAGCATCGACAACATCTTCGTGTTCGTCCTGCTGTTCGCCGCTCTCGGCGTCCCGGACGCGCTCCAGCGCCGCGTCCTGCAGTACGGCATCATCGGCGCGCTGGTGCTGCGCGGCGGCTTCATCGCGGCGGGCGGTGCGCTGATCGACCACACCAGCTGGATCTTCTATATCTTCGGTGCGCTGGTTCTGCTGGCGGGCGCGCGGATGTTCCGCGGCGGCGGGGTTCCGGACCCGCGGATAAACCCCTTCGTGCGCGGGCTGCGCCGGGCGCTGCCCGTCACCGATGACTACGTCGGTGGGCGCTTCCTGATCCGCGCCGACCGGCGGATCATGGCCACGCCGCTGCTCGTCGCGCTGATAGCGATCGAGACGACGGATCTGGTCTTCGCCCTGGACTCGATACCGGCGGTCTTCGGCGTCACCGATGACCTGTTCGTGGTCTTCACCTCCAACCTCTTCGCAGTACTCGGACTGCGGGCGCTGTACTTCCTGCTGGCCGCCTCGGTGTCGCGGTTCCGCTATCTGGAGCGGGGGCTGGCGCTGCTGCTGGTATTCATCGGGGTGAAGATGCTGATCTCGTCGTTCGTGGACGTGCCGATCGCGGTAAGCCTCGCGGTGATCGCTTGCGTCGTGGGCGGCACGATCGCGATCAGCATGTGGCGCAACCGGGCCGACCGGGGGCGCAGCCGGGCCGGCCGGGGGCAGGCCAGCGGCGGCCCGCCCGTCGAGCACGAGGACACCGTGCGATGCTGACCGCGCTCGCAACCCTCCAGCCGGGCTCGCTCATCTCCTACCTGATCGCGGTCGCCGTCCCGGCCCTGGACGCCATCTTCCCGGTGCTACCCAGCGAGACCGCGGTCATCGCGCTCGGCGTGGCGACCGCCGGGAGCACCGATCCCCGGATCGCCTTGCTGGTCGCCTGCGCCGCGATCGGCGCGTTTGCCGGCGACAACCTCTGCTACTACCTCGGCAGCCGCTTCGGGCCGATGATCGAGCGCCGGTTCTTCGCCTCCGCGAAGGGTGCTCGCCGGCGCGCATGGGCGGAGCGATCGCTTGAGCGGTTCGGGAGGCAGCTGATCATCGTCTGCCGGTTCATCCCCGGCGGCCGCACCGCGGTCACGCTCAGCTGCGGCCTGCTGGGCTACCCGCGTCGGCGGTTCATCGCGGCGACCGCTGCGGCGGGCACGCTGTGGGCCTGCTACGCGTTCTTCATCGGCCGCCTCGGTGGCAGGGCCCTGGAGGGCAAGCCGTGGGCCGCGTTCCTGCTGGCGGCGGGCATAGCAGTCGTGGTCAGCGGCGTGATCGAGGCCGTCAGGCGGATCCGGTCACGTCGGCCGCGGCGCGGGCATTCAGCACCCTGTCCGCACCGATACCCGCCCCTTCCGCCCGGGAGCAGCCGTACCGGAGCCAGTCGAGCTGGCCCGGCGCGTGCGCGTCGGTGTCGATCGAGAACATGCAGCCCGCCTGAGCGGCCAGGTGCAGCAGCCGGTCGGGAGGGTCCTGGCGTTCCGGCCGGCAGTTGATCTCCACCGCCACCGCGTTGTCCCGGCATGCGGCGAAGACCGTCTCGGCGTCGAACGACGACTCCGGGCGGCCCCGGCCGCCGCGCCCGGTGAGCAGCCGGCCGGTGCAGTGTCCCAGCACGTCGACGTGCGGGCTGGACACCGCGGCGACCATCCGCGGCGTCATCTCGGCGGCGGGCATCCGCAGCTGGGAATGCACGCTGGCGACGACGACGTCAAGCTGGCCGAGCAGCTCCTCGGATTGGTCGAGGGTGCCGTCCTCGAGGATGTCGACCTCGATCCCGGTGAGGATCCGGAACGGCGCCAGTTCGGCGTTGAGTGCCCTGACGAGGTCGAGTTGCTCGTGCAACCGTTTAGCTGACAACCCGTTAGCCACCGTGAGGCGGGGCGAATGGTCGGTCAGCGCAACCCAGTCGTGCCCGAGCTCGCGCGCCGCCTCCGCCATCTCGCGGGGCGGGCTGCCGCCGTCGGACCAGTCCGAATGGGTGTGGCAGTCGCCGCGAAGCGCCGCGCGCATCGGGGAGCGATCCGGCGGCGGCGCCTCGTCGAGCAGCCGGGACAGGTACTCCGGCTGCTCGCCAGCGGCTGCCTGCGCGACGACCTCCGCGGTGACCTTGCCGATTCCGGAAAGCGACTGCAGCGTGCCGTCGCCGAGGCGACGGTCGAGTTCGGCCGCGGGGAGATCCTCCACCACCTGGGCCGCCCGGCGGAACGCCCGTACCCGGTACGTGGGTGCCCGGTCGCGTTCCAGCTGGAATGCGATCTGCCGCAGCGCCCGTACCGGATCCACCCGCACATTCAACACCCGCCGATTCGCTGGGCCGGTCACCCCGCAGTCACACTGGTGTGATGCTGGATGAGGAGGTGCCGATGAACGAGGTGCTGGCGCCCGGCCTGCCGCAGGTCGTCACGATCGGCGGAGCGCCGCTGCCGCTGGCCGGAAGGGCCCGGGTGTACGCGTGCGGAATCACCCCGTACGACGTCACCCACCTGGGCCATGCCGCGACGTTCGTCTGGGTCGACACGCTGACCCGGGTGCTGCGCGCGGCGGGGGCCGAGGTTGTGGTCTGCCGCAACGTCACCGACGTGGACGATGTGCTGCTCGCCGCCGCCGACCGGGCCGGCTCGCCGTACGACCGGTTCGCCGCGATCCAGCAGTTCTATTTCGACCGGGACATGGCAGCGCTGGGGGTGGCCCAGCCCGCGATGCAACCCCGGGCGCACGCCTACATCGGCCAGGTGATCGCGCTGGCCGCCGGGCTGCTGGCGCGGGGCGCGGCCTATCAGCGCGGCGGCGGCGTGTACTTCCGCGGCGCGGTGGCGGTGCAGCGCAGCGGCCTGGCGCCGGACGATGCGTTGCGGCTGTCCGCCGAGTTCGGGGACCGTCCGGACGACGAGGTCAAGGACGACCCGTTCGATGTCGCGGTGTGGCAGCCGTCGCACGGATCGGAGCCCGCCTGGGCGAGCCCCTGGGGACCGGGCCGGCCGGGCTGGCACGCGGAGTGCGCCGCGATGGCGCTGCACGCGTTCGGCCCGGCAATCGATGTGCAGGCCGGCGGGGGTGATCTGATCTTCCCGCACCACGCCTACCAGGCCGCGCTGGCGGAAGTGTTCACCGGGGTGACGCCGTTCGCCCGCGCGCGGCTCAACCCGGGCGTGGTGGGAGTCGCCGGCGCGAAGATGGCCAAGTCCGCCGGGAACCTGGTGCTGGTCGGGGACCTGCTGCGGGACTACCCCGCGGCGGCGATCCGGCTGCTGATCCTGGACCGCCGGCCGCAGCAGGAGTGGGAATACGCCCGGGCTGACCTGGAGAAAGCAGCAGAACGGCTGGAGCGGCTGCACGCCGCGGCAGGGCGCCCGGATCGCGGCGCGGCCACCCGCGGCGGCGCCGCGGTCGACGCCGTCCGCGAGGCGCTGGCCGATGACCTCGACGTGCCCGCTGCCCTGGGCATCGCCGAGGACAGCGGAGGTCAGGCCGCCCGGACGCTCGGCCCGCTGCTCGGTCTGTGGTAGATGCCGGGGGGAGTCGGACCTGGAATGGCTGCCGCTCGCCCGCGAGGCGCTGGCCTTCGCCCGGAACCGATGAGGGTGACCACTCAGCGTAGCCAGAAGCTGGTATTGCGGGCGCGGTAGTAGGCCAGCGCGGTCTCGATGCAGGCGGCGCTGGACGGGTCGGTGATGGAGTTGCGCGCATGCTGGAGCAGTTCCACCACCACGCCGAACGCGACGTCGTCCCCCGCCTCGACCCGGATGTGATCGATAACCCGGATCACCTGTTCGTGATCGGCCTGCCTGATCGCCTCGCGCAAGCCGATCAGTTCCGCGTCCCGGTACGCCGTTACGGCAGGGTCGACCCCCCGGTCAGGCATCGTGGATCCCGTCTGGCACCCTTCCAGTGTCTTCTAGATTCCCCGCTGAGGGAACCTCCGGGCCTCCCGGACGGCATTTGGCCGGAAAAGCGGGGTTCACGGAGCGCCGGCGGCCTGCTTAGACTAGCTCATGGACGATAACGCCGATCGGTTCCTTGATCTGATCTACAGCCTCGTAGACGTCACCGACGGCATGACGCCGGAGCGTGCATACGAGCAGTTCGACGAGACCACGCTCCAGGTGTTCTGGAAGAAGTGGCCCGACGTGTCCCAGTGGGCAGGCTCACTGTGGAAGATGCTCTCCGACGAGCTGGCCGGCCCAGCCACCCCGCACCGGGATGAGGATCTGGACGAGGTCGGCGACAGTGGCGGCTGACGCGAAGCTGCGCGCTTACCGAGGAGCCGTGGCTGACACAGCTGAGGTGCGGACGTGACTACGCTCCGCGACCTGATGAACCGTAACGTTGTCACCACCGTGCCGGAGGCGTCGGTGGTCGAGGCCGCCGACGCGATGGTCGAGGCCAGGGTGGGCTCGGCGGTCGTCCTGCAAGGCTCGTTCCTGAGCGGGATCCTCACCGAGCGTGATGTGCTGCGGGCCGCCGCGTCGGGCGAGGATTTGTCCCGTTCGCCGGTCTCGGCGTGGATGACGCCCGACCCGGAAGCGGCAGGCCCGGATTCACCGGCCGAGAACGCGGCGCAGATCATGCTCCTGAACGGGTTCCGCCATCTGCCGGTGCTGGATGGGCGGCATGTGATTGGCGTTGTTAGCCTCCGGGACCTGTTCGCTGCGCGGATCCGTCGGCCTGCTGTTAAGTGATTCTTGCTTTTAGGGGCGCGGGAGGGCGGTGTGGCCTGACCCTGGCGCCTTCAAGGTTCTCGGTTGCAAAGGGTGCGCCGGTGCGTGGGGTCGGGGCGGGGGGACAAACTCCCCCCGCGCCCCCTTACGCGCCAGGGTCAGGCCACACCGCCCTCCCGCCCACGTTGTCCTCTGTTGCCGTGGGGCGGATCCGCGCGGGACAGGTTTGCTACGGGAGCGATCGGCTGCGCTCCGGGTCGCGTTCACCGACGCCTTTTTCCCCAACCACTCGGCGCCACCTCGTTCCCTGAGCGCCGCGCAGTCTGCTGGGCGGTCAGGAGGCGGGGAGGTCGGTGGGGGTTAGTTCGGCGGCTGAGGCGTAGCCGGAGATGCTGGTGGTGGCGGTTAGCTTTACGTACCTCGCTTGGGTGGCTGGCCAGGTTGCGGAGCGGGTGGAGGTGTCGGCTGGCCAGGAACCGGTTGCTACCTGGGTGAACGTTGTTCCGTCGGTGCTGACGGAGACGGTGTAGCCGGTGATGATGCCGCTCGTCCCGCCGTCCTGGCGGGCGGAGTAGATCAGGCCGTTGGTGTTGTGCGCCGAGCCTAGGTCGATGGTGATGGACTGCGGCAGCGGCGCGAGCGGGTCCCACTCGGTGTGCCAGAAGGTGGTGAGCAGCCCGTCCACCGCGTTCTGCGGCGGGTAGCCGGGGTGCGCGCTGGTGGCGGTCGCGGTGAGCCCCTGCGGGGGAACCAGGTGCGGCCACGGACCGGACGGCACCGTGGGCAGGCTCGACGCGCACGACAGCTGCAGCCCGCCCCAGTCCGCGCGGTCGTTGTAGGTGCCGTCGCCGCCGTCGTTGACGACCAGCGACACCACCTGCGCGCCCGCGATGCTCACGTTCACCTGGCGGGTCGAGGTGCGGTCTACCACGCCGCTGTCGTAGATCTTGCTGCCGTCGGCGTAAACCTGGAAGCCGGCGGTGCCGCCGGAGCTGTTGACCTTGTTGACGATGTCGTCGATCCCCACGGTCGCTGTTAGCTGGCTGCACTGGCCGCCGAGGAAGAAGTCCACCTGGGACGGGGAGGCGACGCCGATGCCCCGCGGATATGTCTGGCCCTGCATGGTGATCGGGCCCGCGCCGGAGACGCTGGCGTCGCGGGTCACGTACTCCCAGCCGCTGCTGGCGTCCAGCCAGGGCTGGCCGGACAGGTAGGCGGTCCCGGTCGGCGGCGGATACGGCACGGTCAGCTGTATCGGGCTGCTCATGCTGCCCGCCTGCACCCCGGGTGAGCCGCCGCTCGGTGGCGGCGCGCCCGCCCACTGGTAGCTAGCGGTGACGTTGAGCGAGATCCCGCCCGGAAGGGCGCCCTTTGGCGCCTGGACGGTCCAGGTCACCGGGAGGCTGCCGCCCGATGGGATGGCCGGTGAGCTTGGCGAGCCCGACGACGTCACCTGGTAGCCCGGCGGCGCGGCCAGGTTGAGCCGGACGTTGGTGGCTGGATCCCGGGCGTCGTTGAAGAACGTGGCCGTCACCGTCGCCTGCCCGCCGGGCGGGAGAACCGGACCGCCGGCCGAGCTGGCCGGAGCCTGTACGGACGGAGCGCTCAGCGTCACCGCGGGCGCCGTGCCCGGTGCCGCCTGCGGCGAGACGCGGTACAGCAGGGCACTGTCCGGCGGCACCGTCGCCCGGATCGTCCCGGCGGTCTCCGTCTGCTTGTGCGCCCACAGGTCGTTCATCGTGTACCGGTCCGCATGCGGCAGGCCGACCGCAGCGGCGGTGGTGCTCAGCGTCACCGGGGTGGACCCGCGGTTGAGCAGCGCGACTGCCCGGTCGCCGTTCGCCAGGGGTTTGACCCACACGTCGCCGTTGCCCTGCTGGGAGAGCCGGGTGCCCTGGACGCCGAGCGTGTCCTGGTCGACCGCGAGAACGTCGCGGTTGGTCAGCATCGCGATCGTCTGAGCCGAGAGCGAGCGCACGTCGCTGCCGATGATCAGCGGTGCGGCGACCATCGACCACATGGTGAACTGGGCCTGCGCCTCGGCCGGCGTCATCCCGAGCTCAGGGCCGAGGTAGTCGGGGTCGTTCCAGTGGCCCGGGCCCGCTGCCTCCGGGTGCCTGGCGTCGGCGTCCAGGTTCCGCAGCACGTCCTGCCACTGGATGGAGTGGGCGAAGCCGACGTCGGTGTCGGTCCGCCACGAGTTCCCGGTGCTCGGGCCGAAGCTGTAGGAGTTATAGACCGAACGGCTGTACGGCGGGACGCCCGGGGCATACTCGCCAGGTTCGAACGGGTTGCAGATGTTGAACAGCATCGGTCGGTGGCTTGAGTTCGCCAGCAGGGCGTCGCGGAACTGCCCGTAGGCGGTGGCCGGATCGAGCCCCATCTGCGTGCCGCCGCAGAAATCGACCTTGACGGCGTCGAAGCCCCACGCGGCGAACTGGTCCACGTCCTGCTGGTAGTGCCCGTAGCTGCCCTGGCCGCCACCGCCGCAACCGGTGGCGCCCGCGTCGGTGTAGATGCCGGCCTTCAGGCCGAGCGAATGGATGTAGCTGGTCAGCCACGCCAGGCCGTGCGGCCACTGCGAGGAACTGACGGTGATGTTGCCATCGCCGTCCCGGGTGCCGTTCCACCAGCCCCCGTCCAGCCAGACGTAGTTGTACCCGGCGTCCCGCAGGCCGCGGTCCGCCATCGCCTTTGCCACGCTCACAATCGTGGACTCGTTGTAATGGGTGCCGAGCCCGTAGTAGGTGTTCCAGCCCTGGTACGGGGTGCGGGCCAGGCCGTTGTCCAAGCTGGGGGCCGATGCGGCCGCACGCGCGCCCGGGTGGGCGGATACCGCGGCAGCGCTCACCGATCGCGCGGCCGTCCGTGCGGTCGGCGCGGCGACCGCCGGAGCCGCGATCAGCAGGCTGGCCGGGAGGGCGAGAAGCGCGGTGAGGGCGGTCTTCCGCCAGAACCGTGCAAACCGCTGGACCAGCAGGACCTGCCGGGAGCGCGGCAGGGAGGGGGCACCGGTCATCGCGACCTCCGCGTCGGGACCGTACCGAGGCGGCGGTCCACCGAGCAGCATCATGAACGTGGGTGCGGTTCCCGTCAAGACCTGACAAGAACTTTCAATACTGCGCAGTGCCCTTCAAGATCGCTCACGCGTGGCCCCGTTCCACGCCGCCCGGTCACGTCCTCGTGGCGGCGAGTGAATTCCGCAGCAGCGATTGGTTGCGTTATTTGGCGTGCACGCATTGTAAAGCGGTCCTGACGCTATGTGCGGCAATGGTGTACGTGATGTAACCGGGGTCCGTGGTGACCCAACTTTTCGGGGGGAATCACTTCGCACGCCGCGTGATCTTCTGGAAAGGTAGATCGGCAACGGCGCGGTCTCGGCGCGGCGTGCCTTCTGGGGTGCCGGATCGCGGTGCGTAAGCCGTGTGGGGTGTGGTCGTTTGTGGCGTGTCGCCATGTCCCGCAAGGGTGCGCGTGCCGGGTAATTCCGACGGCGCGCTTGGCTATGCGAAAGGACTGCGTTGTCACAGAGCCGGAGACAGGCTGGGCGGAGCAGCAGACATGCGCACCGCCGTCCCCGGGCGCGTACGGCGACCGGCGTCTTCCTGGTCCCGACAGCAGCCGTCGCGACCGTCACCGGAATTGTTACCGCGGCCTATGCGGTTGTCGGCCCGGCCAGTAACGGCGGCAATCAAGCGGCTTCGCATGCCCATGCCCTGGCGATGGTCGAACAGCAGCGCCAGACGATGATCGAGATGGCGGAGGCTTCCCACTCGCTGAACGTGGTCTCCAGCCCGAAGATCGCCGGGGGGCCACAGAAGCCGGTGCATCATCCCGCCCCCTCGCCGTCGCCGTCGTCTGACTCGGGCTCCTCTGCGGGCCCCGCCGCGCCGCCGGTCGCCCCGGTCGATCCCGGCAGCGCGCAGTCGATCGCGTTCAACATGATGTCCCAGTTCGGGTGGAGCCCCGACGCGCAATTCGGCTGTCTGGACAACATCTGGAGCCGGGAGAGCGGATGGTCCGTCTCGGCGGAGAACCCCTCGGGTGCGTACGGCATCCCGCAGGCTCTTCCCGGGGCGAAGATGGCCAGCGCCGGCCCGGACTGGCAGACCGACGCCGCGACCCAGATCCGCTGGGGCCTGGGCTACATCCAGAGCGTCTACGGCACCCCGTGCGATGCGTGGGCGCACTGGCAGGCCAACAGCTCCTACTGAGCACGGCGGGGACCCGGTCTGAGCCCCGCGCGGACCTGTCTGAGCACCGTGCGGATCCGGTCTCAGGACCGTGCGGACCGGCCGCTAAATCGACAATGGCTGGCCGAATGCCGCATAGAAAAGCCCGTGCCGATGGGGCCATATTCCGGGCGTCCGTTATACGCAGGGTAATCATTTCTGTCGCCCCTGCAGTGATGTGACATGTTTCACGCATCGGTCGATCTGGCCATCTCCGCAGTGCTATCAGCCCTGGTGTGCCTTGGTTTCCGGTTTGTTGGCGAGGCCGTTTCGAAGCCTTTGTGACCTAGGTCACATTTCGTTTTGCCACATCGTCACGAAACGTTGTGCAGAGTAGGTGGCCGTTAGCACCCGGCGCGCCCGGTGACATACACGTGATCTGCCGCCCTGACCCGCGGCATACCGGCGCGCGGCCGTCCGTCGCCTGGGGGAAAGCCAGAACAGCCAGTGGGCTGCACGCTGCTGCCCGTTTGGCGGACGGTGCTGCATGGGTGGAGGAAGTTCGCATAACGCGACCGACCAAAGGTTGATGTTGTCTCCTTACCGGATACCTGTCCGGCCGTCCGCTCCCAATGGCTCTCACCACCGGGCGCCCGAGGGGCGGCCGTCCGTCCTCGCCGGGCGGCTGCCGGCTGTCTTCGGCGGGCGTCGGCCGTCCGTCTTCGCCGCGTCCGTCGGCGCCGCCACGGTGGCGCTCGCGGCGGCAGGGGCGGGGACAGTCGCGATGTGGCCGGCGAATGCCAGCACCCAATCCGCGCCGTCCGCCTCCGCGCAGGCCGGGTTCGCGGCGGGGCCGCAGCTGCCCGCCAGTGCCGGTGACGTGATGCAATTCCGGGCGGAAAACCAGGCGGCTGCGACGCACGCCGCCCAGGTTGCCGCTGCCCGTCGGCAGGCGGAGGAGCGCGCCCAGGCTGCACAGCGTCTCGCCGCCGAGCGCGCCGCGCAGCAGCAGGCGGCCCAACAGCAGCAGGCGGCCCAACAGGCTCAGCCTGTGGCGGCCCCGGCGTCATCCGGGTCGCCGCAGCAGATCGCCCAGGGCATGCTCTCCAGCTTCGGCTGGGGGCAGGACCAGTGGGGATGCCTGGACCAGCTGTGGCAGCAGGAAAGCGGATGGAACGTGTCGGCGTCGAACCCGTCCGGCGCTTACGGGATCCCGCAGGCCCTTCCAGGCTCGAAGATGAGCAGCGCGGGCCCCGACTGGGAGAACGACGCCGCGACCCAGATCAAGTGGGGTCTCGGGTACATCCAGTCGAAGTACGGCTCACCCTGCGCCGCCTGGTCCGCGGAGGAGTCGGGCGGGTCCTACTGACCCGTGGCCGCTTTCCGGGGGCGCCGGCCATTGGCCGGCGCCCCCGGCGCGCCGCCTCCAAGGGTGCTGTCAGTCCGTGGCCGGGCGGGTCATCGCCAGCACATCGAGGACCGTGTCCAGCTGCTCGATGGTGATCTCGCCGCTGTCCACGTGGCCACGCTCGATCACCACGTCCCGGATGGTCTTGTTCTCGGCCAGCGCCTGCTTGGCCACTTTGGCGGCGGCCTCGTAGCCGATGTACCGGTTCAGCGGCGTCACGATGGACGTGGACGACTCCGCGTACTGCCGCAGCCGATCGGTGTTCGCGCCGATGCCGTCCACGCAGCGCTCGGCCAGTAGCCCCGAGATGGCGGCGAGCAAGCGGATCGACTCCAGCAGGTTCCGCGCGATCACCGGCAGCATCACGTTCAGCTCGAAGTTCCCGGCCGCACCGCCGAAGGCGACGGCGGCATCGTTCCCGATCACCTGGGCCGCGACCTGGCACGCCGCCTCGCAGATCACCGGGTTGACCTTCCCCGGCATGATCGACGATCCGGGTTGCAGGTCCGGCAGGGTGATCTCGGCGAGCCCCGCCCGCGGGCCCGAGGACATCCAGCGCAGATCGTTGCAGATCTTCCAGATGCTGACGGCCACGGTCCGCAGTACGCCGCTCGCCTCGACCAGCGCGTCCCGGGCGCCCGCCGCCTCGAAGTGGTTGGGTGCCTCGGTCAGCGGCAAGTCCAGCTCCGCGGCCAGTCGGCCGATCACCTGGGCCGCGAACCCCGGCGGCGCGTTGATACCCGTTCCGACGGCGGTGCCGCCGAGTGGCAGCTCGCCGACCTGGGGGAGCACCCGGGCCACCCGTTCTGCACCATTTCGCACCGCCGTGGCGTAGCCGCCGAACTCCTGACCGAGCGTCACCGGCGTGGCGTCCATCAGGTGTGTCCGTCCGGCCTTCACCTCGTCCGCGAACTCGGCGGATTTCCGCTCCAGCGCATCCGAGAGCTGGCGGAGCGCGGGGAGAAGCCGGGTGCTGGCCGCCTGGACCGCGGCGAGGTGGATCGCCGAGGGGAACACGTCATTGGACGACTGCGAGGCGTTCACGTGGTCGTTCGGGTGAACGTCGCTGCCGAGCCGCTTCGAGGCGAGCGCGGCGATCACCTCGTTCGCGTTCATGTTGCTCGAGGTGCCAGACCCGGTCTGGTACACATCGACCGGGAACTGGTCGTCGTGCGCGCCGCTGGCGACCTCGGAAGCCGCGTCCGCGATGGCCTGCGCCATGTCGGCGTCCAGCAGCCCCAGCTTGCCGTTGACCTCTGCGGCCGCGGCCTTGATCCGGCCGAGCGCGGCGATCAGGTCGTGCTCGATGCGCAGCCCCGACACCGGGAAGTTCTGCACGGCGCGCTGCGTCTGCGCTCCCCACAGAGCCGACGCGGGGACCCGCACCTCGCCCATCGAGTCATGCTCAACACGGAACGCGCTGTCGCCGTTTGTCATCCTCAATTTTTAGCCGGCCCGGGCTCCGGCCGCGGAGGCACCCCACGGTCACTTGGCCAGCCTGGGCAGCAGCGCGGAGGCCGCGGTGATGCTGGCGATGGCGGCGACGATCAGCACCACGACGTCGAGCCACAGGTTGCCCGGTACCCCGATCAGCAGCTGCCGCAGCGCACTCACCTCATAGGACAGCGGGTTCACCCTGCTGATCGCCTGCAGCCAGCCCGGCATTACCTGGGTCGGGTACAGGGCGTTCGAGCTGAAGAACAGCGGCATGGTGATCGCCTGCCCGATGCCCATCAGCCGTTCCCGCGACAGTGCGAGCCCGGCGATCGTCATCGACAGGCAGGAAAAGAAGGCCGAGCCCAGCACTACGACGAGGACCGTGGCGGCCAGCTCCAGCGGGTTGCCGGTGAGCGGCACGCCGAGTAGCGCGGCCAGCACCACTACCACGACGGCCTGCACCACGGAGCGCACCCCGGAAGCGAACGCCTTGCCGGTGATCAGCGCTGCCCGCGGCGTGGGGGTGACCATCAGCTTGGCCAGCACGCCCGCGTCCCGCTCCCAGATGATCTGGATCCCGTAGAAGATCGCGATGAACAGGGCCGACTGGGCGATGATGCCGGGGGCGAGATAGTCCAGGTACGGGACGTTGCCGGTGGGGATCGCGCGGATCCGGGTGAACGTCTCGCCGAAGATCAGCAACCACAGGGCGGGCTGGATGGCTCGCGTATACAGCTCGGTCTGGTCGTGCCGGATCTTGCGGATCTCGACCCAGCAGAGCGTGGCGATACGGCTGACCAGGCGGCGCGGCGCGGCGGCCAGCTCGCTGATCCCGCCCGGAGGGCCGCCCGTCCATCCGGGCTCAGCCGAGACGGCGGGCGGTGCGCCGGGCGCGGCGGACGTCACGGATTCCCCCTCCTTCGGCGTCGCTGGACTCGTCGAGGGTGTCGCCGGTGTAGTGGCGGAACACGTCATCCAGGGTCGCCCGGTCGTCGAGCGCGGCCTTCAGGCTCGCCGGCGTCCCCACCGCGCGGATGCGCGCGCGGTGCATCAGCGCCACCCGGTCGCAGTAGCTGTCCGCCTCGTCCATGTAGTGGGTGGTCATCAACACGGTCATCCCGGCCGACTCGCGGAGTTGCCGGACGTGCTCCCAGACGTCGGCGCGGGCGATCGGGTCGAGCCCGACCGTGGGCTCGTCCAGCACCAGCAGCCGCGGCGCATTCACCAGCGCCTGGGCCAGCTCCAGCCGGCGGATCATGCCGCCCGAGTAGCCCGACACGCGCCGCTTGGCGGCCTCGGTGAGGCCCATCACGTCCAGCGCCGCGTCCACCCGCCTGGCCCGGTCTCGGCGCGGGACGTCGAACAGCCGCGCGAACAGCTCCACGTTCTCCCATCCGGTGAGCCCCGCGTCCGCGGAAAGCAGTTGCGGGACATAGCCGATCATCCGGCGCAGCCGCATCGGGTAGCGGACCGCGTCCAGCCCGAAGACCGTCAACCGCCCGGCCGCGGGCTTGAGCAGGGTGGTGATCATGCGAATCGTGGTGGTCTTCCCGGCGCCGTTCGGCCCGAGCAGGCCGAACACCTCGCCGGGCTCGATCCGCAGGCCGATCGAGTCCACGGCGGTGTGGTCGCCGAACCGGTAGCTGATGCCCTCGCAGAGCAGTGCAGGTTGCTGCCCGGCATCCTGCCCTGCCCCGTTGGCTGGCGTCTTCGCGTCGCCTGGCTGGCCGGCGCCGGCTGGCGTGTTCGCGCCGGCTGGGTGGCTGGTGTCGCCTGGCTGGCTGGTGTCTGCTGGGTGGCTGGCTCCGGCTGGGTGGCTGGCTCCGGCCGTGATGGCCGGTCCCGTGGTGCGCCCGCTCATCCGGTCGCCTCCTCCAGCCGGGCCGCGAGCCGCAGCAGCGCCGGGACGGCGGCCCCGATCAGCCGCTGGTCGTCGGTGCTCAGCCCGCTGAGCGTCCGGCCGGCCAGCTCGGCCCGGAGGTCACGGAACTCGGCGATCCGGCGTCGCGCAGCGGCAGTAACCGTGAGGCGGACGGTGCGGCCGTCGGAGCCGCCGCGACCGCGCTCCAGCAAGCCCTGTGCGGCGAGCTTGCCGACGAGCGTGCTGACCGTATTGGGAGCCAGCCGGAGCTCAGCCGCCGCCTCGGCGACGGTCAGCGTCGGCTGGGCGGCGGCAAGCCGCAGCAGTTCCGACTGGGCGGGCGTGAGCGGCTCGGTCGGCGATGCGTGCCGGACCGCCCGGCGAAGCGACCGGCGGATGGCGCTGACCGCCCTGACCAGCTCCGTGGCCGACGCGCCCGTGGCCGACGCGCCCGTGGCCGACGCGCCCGCGGCGGGGCCGCCCAGAGCGGGCATCTCCGCAGCCCCGGCGGCAGGCTTGACTATGTCGTTCACAGAGCTAACGATATCAAGAAGTGGAGGGCCAGGGAGGCGGCTTTTGCCAGGCTCACCATGATCGTTGGAAGTTTGTGTGCGTGATAGTGCACACAGGTTTCCAACGATCATGGTTGCCCGCCCGCTGCGGCGGTGGCATTGGGGTCCACCCGGCAGCGGGTGCGGCCGGGCGGGCGCTCAGGGGCTGGTCAGGACTCGGGGTGGCCGAGGATCGGATCGTGGGTGAGCGGCTGGCCGGGCGCGAGCCGCAGCGCCTGTGCTACCGGCGGATAGCCGGTGGCCACGACCGTGTACTCGCCCGGAGCCAGGTCGCCGAACGAGTAGCTCCCGTCCGGCCCGGTGGTGGTGACCCCGGCGAGGTTGCCGTTCGGGTCCAGCAGCATCACCCGCGCGTCGCCGATGGTCCGGCCTTCGCCGGTCCTCGCGGTGCCAGCCAGCTCGGTGGATCCCTTCAGGGTCACGTCATGCTGGACCGGCGTCTCGCCGACCTGCACCGCGGACGCCTCCGGCTGATGGGCGGCAGCCATCGCGATCAGCGTGTACAGCCCGGCATCCGGGGCCGCGATGCGGAACGTTCCGTCCGGCTCCGCGTTCGACCGCCCTGCCTGGCGGCCGCTGTCATCGATCAACGTCACGGCGGCGCCACTGGCCGGTGAACCATCGGCCTGGCTGATCCGGCCGGCAATGGTCGGCGAGGCATGCGGCTCGCCCGCGAGCCCGTCCGCCGGAACCGTTGCGGCGTGGCCGTTGCCCGGCCGGGCCTGGCTGCCGGGGCCATTGCCATGCTGGCGGTACCCGTTATCGCCATCCCCGTCCCAGACGTTCGCCTCCCCGTCGTTGGTTTCGTGGCCGTTGGTTTCGTGGCCGTTCGCGTCGTGGCCCACGCGGGTGGCGCCGGCCGTCACGAGCGCGGGGGAGGGGCCGGCCGCGGGAGCGGGAAGCGCGGCACCGCCCGGGGAGATGCCGACGAGGTCGTCGTGCACGTACCGGCCGCCGCGCAGCATCGAGGCGATGGCGGCGATCACCAGGACGACCATCGCCATGGCGAAGACGATCACCAGGCCGTGGTGGAACGGATCCGTGATCAGCTGCGGGAAGAACGTCTTGCCGGTCAGCGTGGCGACGTTCGGGTGCGGCAAGTGGTTCAGCACCCCGGTTGGCGACAGCAGATTCTGGATCGGGTTGTAGCCGAGGAACGCGGCGAACAGGCTGCTGACCGGCGGGAGCTGGCCGATCTGGTGCGCGATCGCGTGCGGCACGCCCTGGGCGGTGAGCCCGGAGGTCAGCGTCTTGGGCAGCGTCGAGGCGAGCCCGGCGATCATCAGCGAGAAGAACACGCCGATGGAGAGCACGAAACCGGAGAACTGGAACGTGGACAGCATCCCGGCGCCGGCGCCGCGCTGCCGCGCGGGCACGCTGTTCATGATCGCCGCCGAGTTGGGCGCGGAGAACAGGCCCATCCCCGCGCCGGTCAGGAAGATAAGCGCGGCGAAGGCCAGGTAATTGAAGTTGGTCGGCACCAGCAGCAACAGGCCGAACCCGACGGCCGACACGATCAGCCCGCCGGAGGCGAACACACGCGCCCCGTGCTTGTCCGACAGCCATCCCGATATCGGGCCGGAGACGATGAAGCCGGCGGTGAGCGGCAGTAGGTAGATACCGGACCACAGCGGCGTGTCCTCGAAGCTGTAGCCGTGCAGCGGGAGCCAGATGCCCTGCAACCAGATGATCAGCATGAACTGCAGGCCGCCGCGCGCGATCGCGGCGAGGAGCTGGGAACCCATTCCGGCGGCGAAGGCGCGGATCCGCATCAGCCGCATGTCGAACATCGGCTGCTTGACCTTGAGCTCGATCAGGCAGAAGACGATGAGCAGGACCGGGCCGCCGATCAGCCCGGCGATCACCTTCGGGTTGGTCCAGCCCATCGGGTGCCCGCCGTACGGCATGATCCCGTAGGTGATCGCGGTCAGCAGCGTGATCAGCCCGATGCCGAAGGCGAGGTTGCCCAGCCAGTCCACCCGCGCCTTGGTCTTCAGCCCGATCTCGCGCAGGCTCAGGTACGACCAGACTGCGCCGCCCAGGCCGATCGGCACCGAGACGATGAACACCAGCCGCCAGTTGACCACGGCGAGAACCCCGCCCAGGATCAGCCCGATGAACTGGCCGGCAATGGCCGCGACCTGGTTGATGCCCATTGCCATGCCGCGCTGGTTGGAGGGGAATGCGTCGGTGAGGATCGCGGGCGAGTTGGCCAGGATCATGCTCCCGCCGACGGCCTGGATGATCCGCCATCCGATCAGCCAGAGCGCTCCGGCCGGCCCGTGGTACGGATCGAACGGCAGGGCGAGAGCTGAGAGGCCGAAGATCGTGAAGCCGACGTTGTACATCCGGACCCGGCCGAACATGTCGCCCAGCCGGCCCAGTGTCACTACCAGGACCGCGGACACGAGCATGTAGCCGAGCAGCATCCACAGCAGGTAGCTGATATTGCTCGGGGTCAGCGGGTTGAGGCCGATGCCGCGGAAGATCGCCGGGAGCGCGATGATGACGATCGACGAGTTGACGGTGGCGCCCAGGGTGCCAATCGTCGTGTTCGACAGCGCGAGCCACTTGTAGCGGCCGGACGGCTCGGCGCCGTGCGCGCTGCGTGCTCCGGTGCGGGCGTTGCGTTCGGTCACAGTTCCCCTCTGCGGCTCTGCTGTTTCCACCCGCGTCCAGCGGCGAGGTTAATTGCTATACGCAAACTAACTTACCGGCCGGTCTGTTCCCGCAGCCCTGGCGTCCCGGCCACCGCCGCCGTTCGCGTGGCGGATGCCCTGGTGACGTGCAGGCTATATGGTCTTTGCGTGGACCGCCGGGCTGCCCGCGCTGGGGTGCGCGACCTCCGAGCCGCCGATTCGGACCGTGACCGCGTTATCGAGCTTCTCGCCGACGCGGTGGCCGATGGGCGGCTGACGCTCGACGAGCATTCCCAGCGGGTGGACCTGGCGCAGTACGCCCGGACACTGGGTGAGCTGGCCGACATCACGGCCGATCTGGCCGCGCCGGCCGACCAGCCGCTGCGGCTCGATGGCAGGACGGCGAACGCGGTCCTGCGCCGCGATTACCGCGGCGGCCGGTGGGTGGTGCCGGACGGCTTCACGGCCACGGCATTTCTCGGCGGCCTCGACCTCGATCTGACCTCGGCGCTGCTGCAGCGCCAGCGCCTGAGGATGCGCCTCGGCACGGTGCTCGGAACGGTGCGGCTGCTCGTCCCGGACGGTGTGCGGGTCGAGCTGACCCGGACCTCGCTGGCCGGGCGGCACCCGCCTCGTGTGCTGGTTCCCGGCCGTCCAGAGGGTCCCGTCATCGAAATCCGGGCGTTCTGCGCCCTCGGCGACGTCCAGGCCGTGGTTCCCCGGCGTAAGAACTGGCTCGCCGCCCTCGGCCTGGGTTTCGGCCGGACGCGCAGGTGGTGAGCCCCGCCGGTCCGGTTCAGCCGGCCGAGTCGAAGTTGACGGCGCTGTAGGCGCGCAGCTTCCAGAGCTGGTGCTCGCTGTCGATCCGGCGGATGGTGCCGCTGCGAGCCCGCATCACCAGCGAGGTGGTGTTGGCACCGCCAGGGCGATAGCGGACCCCGCCCATCAGGTCGCCGTCGGTGATGCCGGTGGCGGAGAAGAACGCCTCATCCGAGGACACCAGGTCGTCGTTGGACAGCACCCGGTCCAGATCGTGCCCGGCGTCCAGCGCCCGGCGCCGTTCCTGCTCGTCACGCGGCCACAGGCGGCCCTGGATGACCCCGCCGAGGCTCTTCACCGCGCACGCCGCGATGATCCCCTCCGGCGTGCCGCCAACGCCCAGCATCAGGTCGACGCCGGTGCCGTCCCGCGCCGCCATGATCGCGCCAGCGACGTCACCATCAGTGATCAGCTTGATCCGCGCGCCGGTTGCCCGTACGTCCGCGATCAGCTCCTCATGCCGGGGCCGGTCCAGGATGACAACCGTCACATCCTGGACGGAGATGCCCTTCGCCTTGGCCACCGCGGCGACGTTATGGCTCGCTGGTGCGCCGATATCCACCGCGTTGGCCGCCGCCGGGCCGGTGACCAGCTTCGACATGTAGAACACCGCGGACGGGTCATACATCGACCCGCGCGGGGCGACCGCGATAACCGCGATCGCGTTGGGCATGCCGCTGGCAGCGAGGCGAGTCCCGTCGATCGGGTCCACCGCGACATCGCAGGCCGACCCGGTGCCATCGCCGACCTGCTCGCCGTTGAACAGCATCGGGGCCTTGTCTTTCTCCCCTTCGCCGATCACGACGACTCCGTTCATCGACACGCTGTTGATGAGCAGCCGCATCGCGTTCACGGCCGCGCCGTCCGCGCCGTTCTTGTCTCCCCGTCCGACCCAGCGGGCCGCAGCCATGGCGGCGGCCTCGGTGACCCGGGCGAGCTCCAGTGCGAGGTTGCGGTCGGGAGCGTGCGGCTGCTGCAGTCCCCCGTCCGGGATAGCGTCAGTCACGTCTGGTTCTCCAGTAACTTCAAGCGTCCGCCTGCTGGCCACCTGCCCGGGATTCCGCGCGGCAACCGGTGCGCCGACTGCCGGGCACCACACGGAGATCCTATTTCGGCGGCCGGCGGGCGTAGTCTCGGCACCAGGTAAGGAACCAGCTTTTTACCGCCAGGGCGGGGAAAAGCGGGCCCCCGAGTGGGAGGAGCGGGCAGCCGCGCCATGACAGAGCAGGCACAGGCCGCGGGCGGAGCCCCGGCGGTACGGGTCTCCAGACGTCGCGGCGCCGGACAGGGCGGCGCTGGCGCTGCCACGGGCGCCGCGGGCCGGTGGGACGATCGCGCGGCCCGGCAGCGCTCCAGGACACCAGGCACCGCGAATTCCGAGGGTGCTGGGCAGCGTGGCGCCGCGACCAGGGCCGTCCTGCTGGACGCCGCCCGAGAGGTCTTCACGTCGGTCGGGTTCGCCGAGGCGAGCGTGACCGACATCGTGACAAGAGCGGGTGCCAGCGTCGGCAGCCTGTACCACCACTTCGACGGCAAGGCCGACCTCTACCTGGTGCTGCACGACCAGTTCCAGGAAGAGCTGGCCGAGCGCGCCCGCCAGGCGAACCGGGATGCTCGGGCCACCGGCCTCAGCGATCCCAAAGAGCTGTTCCTGGCCGGCGCGCGTGCCTACCTTGACGGCTGCATCGAGCAACGTGGGCTGGCCCGGAGGTTCGTATCCGGCGACGGACCGCCCGGGTTCGATCTCGTGATGCGGCAGCGGGTGCGCGAATGGGCGATCAAGAACGCCGAGTTGTTCGCGAGGAGCGACGAACCGGACGACGAGCCGCTCGCGGTGGTGCTGACCGGCGCGCTGGTGATGGCGGTCGCGGAGGTGGCCCTCGGCGATGACGCGGTTCGTGCGCGCCGGATCGCGGACGGCGTGCTGCGGGTGATGGCCGGGATAGGCGGCCCGTGACTGCTGCCCCCCCGGTCAGCAGCCGGAGCCGCCGTGGCGGTGACGCCGGCGGTGGCGCCGGCGGTGCGATCCGCGGGACCGGCCGGGGCGGCCGCGCTGCGGCGTGGGTGCTCGTCGGGCTGGTCGTCGCCGCCATTGCCGTTTTGCTGGTTCCACGGCCGGCCACGGACACGGCGGTGCCGGTGAGCTACCAGCATGACCTCGCCGCCCTGCGCGGGATGGCGTCCTACCCCGTTACCTCCCCGCAGCCGCCACCTGCCGGGTGGCAGCCGGTCAGCTCGCGGCTCACCGGCCACCGCGGCGGGCTGGTCAGCTGGCATCTCGGGTTTGTGACCCCGGCCCGCCGGCTCGCATCGCTGGAGGAGAGCAACGAGCGGCCAGCCGAGTTCATCCGGCGGATGACCAACAGCGGCAACCTGCTGCCGCCGTTGTCCTATCGCGGGGTGGAGTGGGCCCGCCGCTGGCGCGTGGACAAGGACCAGCGCTCCCTGTACCACAGCACCCCGGGTGGCCCCACGATCGTGGTCACCGGGAACGCCAGCTGGACAGAGCTGGAGGCGCTGCTCGGCTCGCTGCGCCCGCAGCCGCGCTAACGTTCCCTGTTCCTGCGCTGATCGGCGGCCGTGCCCTCCCTCTCGGAGCGCCGGGCGCCGCCACCAGCGGCACCACCTGCGGCACCAGCTGCGGCGCCGCCCGCTCGCGGGTCGCGGTCGCTCGCGCCGTCGGCGTCCTCGCGGTCGGCCATCGCGGCGGCGAGCCGGGCGCGGGCTCCCTCCAGCCATTCCATGCAGATCGCCGCGAGCCGCTCGCCGCGTTCCCAGACCTTGAGTGACTCCTCCAGGGTGAGCCCCCCGGCCTCGAGGCTCCGGACCGCCTCGGCGAGAGCGTCCCGAGCCTGCTCGTACGAAAGCCCGTCGGCCTGTTCGTCGACCTGTTCAACCGGCACGGTTCCCACCCTACGGATTACCGGGGGTGGCGCCGCCGGCCTCGCCGGCCTCGTCGCGCTCGTCGGCGGGGTCGGCCGTGACCGGACGGCCAGCGGTTACCGCGAGGCGATCTTCGGCGAACCGGACTAGCAGGGACTCTCCCTCGTCGACCTCGGAGGCGGCCCGCACCACCGGAGCGCGGGCAGCGCCCGGGCGCTGGACGATCGCGTAGCCGCGGCCCAGCGTCGCCTTCGGCGACAGCGCGCGCAGCCGTGCGCGGGTGTGGCCGATGTCGTCTCCGGCCCGCGAGAGCGTGGCCGACAGGCTGCGCCGCGAGCGGTCCGCCAGCGCCTCCACACGTTCGGCCTGCCGCTCGATCTCCCGGACCGGGTCGGCGAGGGCTGGCCGCGACCGCATTCCCGACAGCCAGCCCCACTCCCGGTCGAGCCAGCCGCCGACGACCCGGCGTGCCCGGTCCCGCAGGCCGGTGATGAGAGCGATCTGCTCGCTGACGTCCGGTGTGGCCCGCCGGGCGGCGTCGGTGGGAGTCGAGGCACGGACATCCGCGACGTGGTCGATCAGCGGGGTGTCCTGCTGGTGGCCGATGGCGCTGATCACCGGAGTGCGGCAGGCGGCCACCGTCCGCACCATTTCCTCGTCGGAGAACGGCAGCAGGTCCTCGATGGACCCACCGCCCCGGGTGACGATGATCACGTCCACCTGCGGGTCGGCGTCCAGGCGCCGCAGCGCGTCGGTGACCTCAGGCACCGCGCGTTGGCCCTGGACGGCCGCATACTCGGTGCGGAAGCGCACCGCGGGCCACCGGTACTGGGCGGTGTGCAGCACGTCGCGCTCCGCGGCCGAGTCCCTGCCGCAGACCAGCCCGATCATGCCGGGCAGGAACGGCAGTGGACGCTTGCGCTCCGGAGCGAACAGGCCCTCCGCCGCGAGCGACCGGCGCAGCCGCTCAATCCGGGCCAGCAACTCGCCCAGTCCCACTGGCCGGATCTCCAGCGCGGACAGGGCAAACGTCCCGCGGTTCGCGTTGAAGTCGGGCCGCGCATGGATCACCACGCGGGCGCCTTCCGCAGGCTCCGGTTCGGCGGCGTCGAACACCTGGCGAGTGCAGATAACCCGGACCGAGACGGCCGCTATCGGGTCGCGGAGAGTCAGGAAGACCGGGCCGCGTGCGCCCCGCCCTCCCCGTGCGTTCAGCTCCGCGATCTGGCCCTCGACCCAGATCCGGCCGAGCCGGGTGATCCATCCGCCGACCAGTTGCAGCACGGTGCGGACCGGAGCGGGCGAATCGGCCGATGTCTCCAGCGCCATCGCAAGCTACCCGCGCCGGGCCGCGGCTCTAGCCAGCCGTTTCCTCGATCTTGCTGATCCGCCGCTCGAACATCGCGATCACGTCGTCGCGCGCAGCGTGCGCCTTCTCGTACTTGATCAGGTCGCGGAGTTGGCTGACGTCAAGGCCGCGCATCCTGGCGCGAAGCGAGGCAATCGACAGTTCCTCGTAATTCGGGAATGGCGGCTTGACGGCGGCATCCGTTTTGCCAGCGGTGCTGGGCGCTGCGGCGGGTTTGGTCGCTGCGGGTTTGGTGGCTGCGGGTTTGGTGGCTGCGGGTTTGGTCGCTGTGGGTTTACTCGCGGCGGGTTTGGTGGCTGCGGGTTTGGTGGCGGCGG
Organism: Streptosporangiaceae bacterium; assembly: GCA_051986485.1. Classification (GTDB taxonomy): domain Bacteria; phylum Actinomycetota; class Actinomycetes; order Streptosporangiales; family Streptosporangiaceae; genus JBPYFL01. Next base: position 27,138 of record JBPYFL010000067.1, read on the forward strand.
GCTTGCTCGCGGCCGGCGGCGCAGGGGCCGGCGGCGCAGGGGCTGGCGGCGCAGCAGCTGGCGCCGCTGGGGCCGGGCTGGTCGCTGCCGCGGGCGCCGCGGCCGGGCTGGGAGCAGCCGCCGGTGCCGCAGCCGGTCGCGCCGCTGGCGTCGGCGCGGGACCAGGCGCCGGAGATGGTGCCCGCGTGACTGGCGGTGCCGGTGCGGCGGCCGCGGCGGGCGCGGATGCAGTAACTGTTGCGGCTGGCGGTGCCGCTGTCGGCTGGGTGGACTGCTCCTGCTCCCCGTCACGGAAACGCCGGCGCACACGGTCCGACAGCAGCAGCGCCTGGCCGACCCCCGCGAAGAGCCCCCGCAGCGCATGGGCGGGTGCTTCCTTCACGCGTTCGGGAACGTTCGGGACGCGCATGATGGCTCTCTTCCCTCGGTGGCGCTCTTCCCTCAGTGGCGCACGATTATAGAGAGGTTACGGATATTACGCCGCCGCCGCCTACTAACACTCCGGTCGGCCGGCGCACTTAGCATGGGGGGCATGCCGGAAGGAAGCCGTCGCGTACTGCTGGCCAAGCCCCGCGGCTACTGCGCCGGGGTCGACCGGGCCGTCCAGACGGTGGAGAAGGCGCTCGAACGCTTCGGTGAGCCCGTCTACGTCCGCAAGCAGATCGTTCACAATTTGCACGTGGTGCGGGCCCTGGAGAAGCGCGGTGCGATCTTCGTCGAGGAGACCGAGGAGGTCCCGGAGGGGGCCGTGGTGGTGTTCTCGGCGCACGGTGTCGCGCCGGGCGTGCACGAGGACGCCGCCCGCCGTGAACTGCACACCATTGACGCCACCTGCCCGCTCGTTTCCAAGGTGCACCGCGAGGCGAAGCGGTTCGCAGCCCAGGACCTGGACATCCTGTTGATCGGCCACAAAGGCCACGAGGAGGTTGTCGGCACCACCGGCCAGGCGCCGGAGCGTGTCCACCTCGTAGGCAGCCCGGAGGAGGCCGCCACTGTCGAGGTCCGCGACCCCGCCCGGGTGGCGTGGCTGTCGCAGACCACGCTGTCGGTGGACGAGACCAACGAGACGGTGGCCGCCCTCCGCTCACGGTTCCCGATGCTGAGCGACCCGCCGAGCGACGACATCTGCTACGCCACGCAGAACCGACAGGCCGCGGTGAAGCAGATCGCCCGGGACGCCGACCTGGTCCTCGTGGTTGGCTCGCGAAACTCGTCGAACTCCGTGCGGTTGGTCGAGGTCGCGCTCGACGCGGGCGCCTCCGCGGCCTATCTGGTGGAGGACGCGCAGTCGGTCGATGAGCACTGGCTCGCGGACGCACAGGCGGTCGGCGTGACCAGCGGCGCCTCGGTGCCCGACGACCTCGTCGACGGAGTGCTCGGCAGGCTCGCCAGCCTCGGGTTCGCGGACGTCGAGGAGGTCGAGGCCGTCGAGGAAAGCCTCGTATTCGCCCTCCCGCACGAACTGCGACGATAGCGGCGTCCAGCGGGGTGCACGCCACGTCACCGTAGGAAGCCGGTAACGGCCTATCGGCGGCGGCCGCAACGCCGTGATGTGCCCGCCTTGGTGCCGTTCACCGGACGCCTTTATCGCCGCGGATACCGGCGCGCAGTTTGCGGATGTCCGTGGTGAGCCCGCGGAACAGCGTGATGACCAGCGCGAGCAGCGTGCCGCCGAACAGCCATGGCGCGCTGGTGCCGAGCGTCAGCAGCGTTCCCTCCGTGGTGGCGGTGAGGACCGTGCCGGTGGCGGTCGCGGCCTTGACGCAGACGACCGCGATGCCGAACAGCAGCGGCGGCGTCACCAGGGCGACAAGCAGGTAGCCGGGCTTTACGTACCGGGCGGCGATCACGCAGGCGGCCACGTACCCGACGCCAGCAGCGGGGTTCCAGTGGAACTCCTCCGCCACATAGGCGCCGAGCAGGCTCAGCACGAAGATCACAACGACGGCACCGCGCGCGGTGAGGCGCAAAATCCGCGCTTCCCCGGCCGCAGGCCGGGCTGGCTCTTTCCGCCGGGTGCCGGGCGCGGCAGCGCTGGGTCCGCCCGCAGGCGGTCCGGCCTCCGGCAACGGGGATCGGCTCGTCGTCATCATCCTTGCTAGCGCGGGTTCGGCACCCACCCTGAGGTGGCCATGCCACGAGCCCGGCATCCGGGTCATCCGCAACCGTAGCCCCCTCCCCCCGCGGGCGGCATCCGCCAGCTGGTGACGTGAATAGCGCGTCAGGCCGAGTGCCCGCTCGGCGGACCCGCGTCAGCCAGCCTGCCGGCGCTCCCGCGGTTCAGCAGACGACGTGTCCGCGACCAGTTCCGGGATGGTGCTGCCCGAATCGGTCACCAGCTCGGCCGCGGACAGCGAACGCGGGGCCTCCTCGACCGGCCGGGGCTGCTCCAGCTCGGTGTTCACCACCCCGAGCTGGTTCAGCTTGCGGGCGCTGACCAGCACCCGGCGCTCAAGCGACCCCACCGCGTCGTTGTAGGTGGACACCGCGTTGGTCAGGGAGCGGCCGAGGCGGTCGACGTGCCGTCCCATCCCGGCCAGCCGGTCGTAGAGCTCGCGGCCCAGGTCGAAGACGAGCTTCGCGTTCTCCGACAGCGCCTGCTGCTGCCACGCGTAATGCGCGGTGCGGAGCATGGTCACCAGCGTGGTCGGGGTCGCGATGTGCACCCGCTTGACCATGGCGTGCTCCAGCAGCCCCGGGTCCTGCTCGAGCGCCGGGGCGAGAAACGCCTCACCCGGGATGAACAGCACGACGAACTCGGGCGCCGGACTCAGGGAGGCCCAGTAGGACTTGGCCGCCAGCCGGTCCACGTGGTCCTTGAGGTGCCGGGCATGCGCGGCCATCCGTTCCGACCGCACGGCCGGGTCCGACGTCTCCGCGGCCTCCAGGTAGGCGGCCAGCGAGACTTTCGAGTCAACAACGATGTTCTTGCCGCCGGCGAGCCTGATGACCAGGTCCGGCCGCTGGGTGCCGTCCGCTGTCGCCACCCCGACCTGCTCGTCGAAGTCGCATCGGGCCGTCATCCCGGCCAGTTCGACCACCCGCCGCAGCTGCAGCTCTCCCCAGCGGCCGCGGGCCTCCGGCCTGCGCAGCGCCGTCACCAGCGCCTGGGTCTGCTCGCGCAGCTGGTCTGAGCCCGCGCGGACCTGCTCGACGTGCTGCACCAGCTGCGCCTGCGATTCACGCCGCGCCGCGTCCGACTCGCGCAGCTGGTTCTCCACCCGGGCGAGGGTTTCCTTCAGCGGCCCGACCAGATTCTCCACGGCCACTCGACGGGTCTCCAGCTCTCCCGCCGCCTTGACGTTGGCGGCCTGCAGCCTGCCCTCGGCAAGCTCGAGGAAACGGCGGCCGTTGGCGTCGAGAGCCGCCGTGGCGAGCGCCTGGATGCGCTCGGCCAGCTGGCCCTCGACCAGATCCGCCTTCTCCTGGGCGGATCGCTCGACCCACGCCACCTTCGCCGACGCCGCACGCTCGGCGGCGGCCACCCGTTCCTCCGCGGCCCGGACGCGCTCGTCGGCGCCGCGCCGCTCCGCGGCAAGGTCGGCCTTTGCGGCGGCTTCGCGGTTGCGGGCGATCAGCAGCCCCACCACGACACCCAAGGCGACACCAGCGACGAGGCCGGCAAACAGCGAGATCACGTCCATGTCTCGCATGGTGGCAGCAGGAGGTGACAGTTGCGCGTGTGACACGCGGCGCAGCCGCGATTGGGGATCCTCCCGGGCGCACCGGGGAGCGGCTCGCGGAGGAACCGGGCCGGATCCCGGCGGCAACGGCAGGACGGGGACCGAGGGCTGCGGGACACGCCCTAGACTCCACTGGAGTGAGCTTGTCCATCGGGATCGCCGGCCTGCCAAACGTCGGGAAGTCCACCCTCTTCAACGCCATGACCAAGGCGGGCGCGCTCGCCTCCAACTACCCGTTCGCGACGATCGACCCGAACGTGGGCGTCGTGGGGGTCCCGGACTCCCGGCTGCCGGAACTGGCGCGGCTCTACGACTCGGCGCGCATCGTGCCGGCCAGCGTCCGGTTCGTGGACATCGCCGGCCTCGTCCGCGGCGCCTCAGCCGGACAGGGCCTCGGCAACCAGTTCCTGGCCAACATCCGGGAAACGGAGGCGATCTGCCAGGTTGTCCGGGTGTTCGGCGATCCGGACGTCACGCATGTCGACGGCGACGTCAGCCCGGAGCGCGACATCGAGACCATCGCAACCGAGCTGATCCTCGCCGACCTGCAGACATTGGAGAAGGCCGTTCCGCGGCTCGGCAAGGAGGCACGGTTCGCGAAGGACAAGCAGCGGCAGCGCACGGCGGATGCCGCGGCGCGGGCGCAGCAGGTGCTGGACGCGGGTGAGACCCTGTACGCGCACGCCAGCGACGGGGCAGCGGACGGGATCGACCTCGCGGATCTTCGTGAACTGCACCTGCTCACCGCGAAGCCGTTCCTGTACGTATTCAACGTCGACGATGACCAGCTTGATGACGCGGCGCTGGCTCAGCGCCTCGCGGCACAGGTGAAGCCCGCCCGGGCCGTCGTCCTCGACGCCAAGACCGAGGCCGAGTTGACCGAGCTACCGGACGACGAGGCGGCCGAACTGCTGGCCGAGCTCGGGCAGGACGAGCCCGGACTGGCCAAGCTGGCGCGGGCGTCCTTCGAGGCGCTCGGCCTCCAGACGTTCCTCACCGCGGGGCCCAAGGAGGCCCGTGCCTGGACGATCCGGGCGGGCGCCACCGCGCCGGAGGCCGCCGGCGCGATCCACACCGATTTCCAGCGCGGATTCGTCAAGGCCGAGGTCGTCTCATATGACGACCTGATGGCGGCAGGCTCGCTCGCCGCCGCCCGCGCCGCCGGAAAGGCGCGCATCGAGGGGAAGGATTACGTGATGCGCGACGGCGACGTGGTGGAGTTCCGGTTCAGCCCGGCATGATGTGCGCCGTTCATCAGCCGGGCCGTCATCGCCGCCGCGCGGTGTTATCCCCGGTCGCGAGGTTTTGCCGGAACTCGGCGACGGTGTAACTCGTCCACGTTTCGCTAACGTTACGTATTCGCGCCGGACATTTTCCCGACGCTGTGTATTGTTTTGCAGTTTCACCGGCGGATCAGGCGTGTCGTACTGCGCGGTTGAGCGCCTTGATGCACACTGGCCCGTGCCCGCATATTTGGGAGTTACCGTCGGCAGCTGATCAGCCCCTGATGACTCGGTGGCCACGTAGCTGTGGCCCTCATGCCAACGTGGCGCGATGTCGCGACAGCGGTGGTATCCAGGTCCATCCACGCGCTACCGGACGGGCCGATCTCAGCTTGCTTTGGCAAGGAACATTCCAACTTGGGCGTTTTGCTCCACAATGGAGCATGACGGGCGGGATCGCCGTCGGCCAGCGGTTGCTGCGCGCGCACCGAGGGCAGCAGGGCAGGACGTGACGCGTGGAGGTGCGATGGTTGGCAGGTCGACTGCCGAGCGCAGCCCGCAGTCGACCGTGCACGAACCCGGATTCTCTGCTCCGGACGCTCCCGGCGGGCCGTCCGGAAAGCGGGACCGGATGGGCGGAGGCTGGGCCGGCGGAGGCGGCCGGTGGGCCGTCTGGGCGGGCCGCACTCTGCTCTGGCTGGTGCTCATCGTGATCGCGGTCAACGGGGTACGAGCCATCTTCGTCCGCGAGACGCAGTCGCCCGCCGCCGGGCCGAGCAGGGCGCCCAGCCCTCCGGCGAACCATTTCCCCACCAGCCTGGCCGAGGCCTTCGCGCTCCAGTTCGGTCACGTGTACCTGAATTTCAGCCAGTCGCACGCGGCACAGCGCGCCCAGCAGCTTTCCGCATTCATTCCCCAAGGAACGCAGGATGACGAGCTGGGCTGGAACGGGGTCGGCACGATGGAACTGCAGTCCGAGCAGGTGGCGGGAATTGATGTGCAGGACAGCCACCATGCGCTCGTTCGGTTGCTCGCTCTGGTGAACAACAAGCTGATGGAATTCTCGGTTCCCGTCTACACGTCCGCCGGGAGCCTGGCGGTATCCGGTGAACCCGCGCTCCTGCCAGCGCCAGCGCAGGCCAGTCCGCCGCCAGCGGCGACACCGAACACCGACACGGCAGCTCAGGACTCGCTGCAGACGCTTCTTCCCTCGTTTTTCCAGGCATACGCGAGCGGCGACTCGGCGATGCTGAACCGCTTCCTCGCCAAAGGTGCATCGATCTCGGGATTGGGCGGCACGGTGGAATTCCGGTCAATCCAGAACCTGGTCGTTCCGCAGGGGGGCTCTACCCGCCAAGTCACCGTGACGGTCCGGTGGCAACTGCCCAGCCAGGGAGGAGGTGCCGCCGCGACACTGGACATGACTTACGACCTGACGGTCCTCTACCAGAACGGCACCTGGAACGTGCTCGGAATCCAGGGCTCGACACAGCCGATGGGGCAGTCATGACCGCTTGTCCCGCGCACCGTGCCCCCTGCCGAAAGGCATTTCACGCGCGCAATCCCGCAGCTGGCCCGGGAAGGGTAATTTGATGTTGCACCACCTCATCGCGGCCCCCCTCGCGACCACACCGAATACCAACGGTCTCGTCACATATCTCCAGCAACTTTTCGGCCCCTTGTTCCTCGGGCTCGTGGGGATCGTGGCGCTCTTTTTCTTGTTCACCCGGGAGATCACCAGGTTCGTGCAGTTCCTCGTGCTGGCGGTCGCTATCGCCGTCATCTTCTATACGCCGGGAATAGTCCAGACGCTGGCGACAGGAATCGCTAACGCGCTCGGCGTTCACTGACGCCCCGTTCCCGGCGAAGGGAGAGCTGCCGCGTGGATCTGCCCACGTACACAAACATCTGGCGTATTGAGAAGCGGCTTTACAAGATCTATGATCTTCGGCTTCCGATGCCGTTGCCGATTAGCCAGATCGCCGTGTTCGTGGGCGTTGCCGTGCCATATATCGTGCTTCTCAAGGCTGTCGGTTTTCCTTTCAACCACAAGCTGTTCGCGCTCTATGTCCTCCCGCCGTTCGCGCTGACCTGGCTGATCACCCGCCCGGTCCTGGAGAACAAGCGGCTCACAGAGGTGCTCGCGTCGCAGCTCCGGTACCTGGTTGAGCCGCGCGTCTGGTGCCGGATGAAGCCGTTGGACGAGCCCGATGAGATCACCGTGTCCGTCCGGGTGTGGCGCCGGTCCGGCGGCCAGGCGCCCGCTGCGCGGCAGACTGCGCCGGTGGGCGCCGCCGTCGCGGCTCCGGCCGCCGTCGCGCGGTCATCCGGGCCGCACAGGCCTGCCGTGCCCAGCCCGTCGGCCCCGGCGGCCGCGCAGCAGGCTTCGCAGCGGGTTGCGCAGGGCGCCGCGCCGTCCGCGCCGGCCCCAGCGGCCGCACCAAGGGTGGGTCCTCGGCCGTCCGCGCCAGCCCCGGCTCAACAGGCTCGTACGCGAACCGGACAAGCTCCGGCTTCGGAGGCTGCTGCGCGCTTCGGTCCTGCTGCGGCTCCGGCCCCGGCCCCGGCCCACCGGCATCCAGCGCCGTCCGCGCCGGCCCCGGCCCACCGGCATCCAGCGCCGTCCGCGCCGGCCCCGGTTCCGCACGCTCCGGAGCGGTCCGGTCCGGCTCCCGCTCCGCAGGCTCCCGCTCCGCAGGCTCCCGCCCGGCAGGCTCCCGCTCCGCAGGTTCCCGCGCCAGAGCCGGCGCCCGCCGACCAGACTCCGGCGCTGTCCGCTCCGGCCCCAGAGGCTCCGGCCCCAGAGGCTCCGGCCCCAGAGGCTCCGGCCCCAGAGGCTCCGGCCTCGGAGGCTCGGGCTCCGGCTCCGGAGGCTTCCGCGCCGTCCGGTCCGGGCCCGGATGCTCCGGCGCGGTCCGGTCCGCCCCCGGATGCTCGGGCGCGGTCCGCTACGGCTCCGGCTCCGGCTGCTTCCGTGCCGTCTGGTCCGGCTCCGCAGGCTCCGGCGCGAGCCGCGACAGCCCCAACGGACCAGCCTCCGGCATCGGCCGCGCCGACTTCGGTTCCAGAGGCTGCTGCTCGGTCCGGCCCGGCTCCGGCTCCGGAGGCTCCGGTGCCGTCCGACTCGGCCCCCGCCCACCAGCCTCCGCCGCCGTCCCCGCCAGACCCGGATCAGCAGGCTCCGGCCGCCGAGCTCTCGCAGTCCCCGGCGGCCGCACCTGGACAACGGCCGGTTGCCTCGCCCGCGCCGGGCGGAAGCAAAGAACGAGCCGATTCGGCGCAGCAGGACGCCAACGACCCGGCCAGCAAACCCCCGGCCGCCGCCGGGCCGCCCGCGACTGAGGTCTCCCATTCCGACCACGGCGAGCCCGAGAAGACCGCGCAACGGCGGAAAGGTGGCGGCCGCGGTGCGGCCGCTTGGCTGCCATGGCGGCTCCGGCGCGATCCCAAGTCGGCGCCGCCCGCGCGACCGGGTAGGTCGGGCGCGCAACAGCAGCGGCGGCGTGAGCCGCCGGAACCTCCCGGTTCGACGTCCCGGCCGACGGGACGGCCGACCCCCGGCAGGTCAGCCGCGGAACGGCCAGCGCGGGACAGGTCGGCCGGGCCGCCAGCGGGCCAGGGGCGGAACGGGGTTCCCGCAGGTCCCGGTGCCCCGGCGCGGCCATCCGGCCCGCAGCCCGCTGGGGGGCCTTCGCGCTCGGGGACTACCCCGCGGCCGGGGACTGCCCCGCGGCCCGGGACCGCACCGCCGCCCGGGACCGCGCCGCGCCCCGGGACCGCGCGGCGGCCCGCGGCTGGGCCGCCCTCGGGGGCTCCTTCGCGCTCCGGGACTCCCCCGCGCTCGGGATACGCGCCGCGGACGGGAACAGTTCAGCGCTCCGGGCCTTCTCAGCGCCCGGGGACTACGCCCCCGCGGAATCCGCCGCGCCCGGGGACTGCGCCGCGCCCGGGGACTGCGCCGCCCTCTGGGGGTCCCCCTCCCCCCGGTACTAGTCCGCGCCCAGGGACGGCGTCGCGGCCCGGGACCGCATCGCCCTCCGGGGCTCCGCCGCGCTCCGGGGCTCCCGGCCGGTCGGGGAATGGCCGCGATCAGGTCCCGCCCCGAGGCCGTGACCAAGCAGTTGGGCCGCCCGTCGGGCGGGAGTCCGGCCCCCGGGAGCAGAGCCGGCCGCCCGGGCGCGGGCAACCGCCGCGCCGCCCGGATCGCGGGGGAGCGGCGGAACCGGCGCCGCGGTCGGTAGAGCGCGTGGTACACACCGGGAACGACTGGCGCGGCGAACGTGGATGGGGCTGGCGGACCCGCGCCAAGGTCGTGGCCGGCGGGCTTGGGCCCGGGCGACCCGACCCGCGGGCGCACGATGCGGACCGGGCCCGGACGTCCCTGCCGGGGCCCGCCCGGGTCGTGTTCCTCGGCTGCACCGGCGGCGCTGGTCAGACGGCAGTCACGGCACTGACGGCTCGGACGCTGGCCGCGCTGCGCTCGGAACGGGTCTCGGTAGTGGACCTCAACACCGGGCAGGGCTCACTGAGCGATCAGTTGCGCGAGACGATCCGCGACGGCGTGCCCCGGGGGATCGCGTTGATCACGCCGCGCCGGGAGCCGGCCGAACCCGGAGGCGACAGCACAGCGGGTAGCGACACCGGCGCGGGTAACGACGGCACCACTGGCACCAAGAGAGCGGCGGATGCCGGTGCCACGCCGGATGCCGGGAGCACGCCGGATGCGGAGGCAGCGCCAGTTCCCGGCAGCGCCGCTGCGGACAGCAAACCCGATTCAGCGGATCCACCGGGCACGCCGGCCACATCTGGATCCGAGTCCACGCCGGGACGGCCGATCGCACCCGTGTCGGTGGCGGAAATCGAGTCGCTGATCGGCGACCGGCACCAGCTCACCTGTCTCGACCCCGCGGCGTCGGCGGTGGCACGGGTGCTGCCACTGGCGGACCTGCTGGTGCTGATCGCCCCAGCCAGCGAAGACGCCGCCCGCGCGGTCGCGATGACCCAGGAGTGGCTGGACGCGCACGGTTTCGGCGAGCTGTCCGCCCGCGCGGTGACCGTGATAAACGGCGTCAGCACCCGTAGCCTGCCGGTTACCGAACAGGCCGAGGCCGTCGCCCGGGGCCGGTGCCACGCGATCGTCCGGGTTCCGTGGGACCGCCGCCTGTCCGGCCCGGGGGCCGCCGGAACCGACCCCCGGGAACTGCGGCAGCAGACCCGCGACGCGTACGGCGCACTCGCGGGCGTGATCGTCAACGCCCTGGCCGTTACGGATGTCCAAGAGCAGCAGGAAGAAGGTCGAGCGCTGCGATGAGCGCGCGGACGAAGGAACGCCGGCGGCTTGCGGTCCGGTACTTCGACGACCGGATCGTGCTCACCGACAGCCACGCGTGGGCGTACTACCGGGTCCCGACGGTGTCGTACGAGTTCACCACCGCCGAGGAGCGCGAGGCCCTGGCGGCCGGCATCACGGTCGCGCTCGCCGCGATCCGGATGCCGGACGCCGAGGTGCACCTGCGGATCGCGCACCGGTCCTACCCGGCGGCCGAATGGGCCTGGCAGCTGGACGCCACATCGGACGGCGGGCCCGGGTGGCTGGAGTACCTGGACGAGATGTACCGGCACGTGTGGGCGGAGGATTTCTGGACGAAGGAGGTCTACCTCGGCGTCCGGCTCGGCCAGCGGGGCATGCGCATGCAGCTGTCGGGTGGCTTTCTCTCCCAGTTCATCTCGATGTACCAGCGCGGTGAGCGGAGCCTCGGCCTGGAGGACGACGCCGTCGACCGAGGCGAGATCGGGCGCTGGACCGAGCACGCCGAGCGGCTGGGGCGGGCGCTGGCAGCGAGCGCGCTCGGCGCCCGGCACGCCACATCGGACGAGATCGCGTGGCTGATCCGGCACGCCTTGGCCGGTCCGGGCGGGGAGTCGGCGCCGTCGGCGACGCCGCGGCGGCGGTGGGGGGCCGGCGAGATCGAGGGCCTGCTTGAAGGCCAGATCCATAACGGCCGGTCGCTGCTCGGCCTGGAGCATCCGGCCGGCGAGGCGTATTCGGCCTTCCTGTCGTTCTCCCGGTTCCCGGACGTGATGGCGTTCCCCGAGGGGGAGCCGTGGCTGCACTTCGCCGACTCGCTGCCGTTCCCGGTGGAGGTCAGCTCCCGGATGAAGCTGATCCCCCCGGCCAAGGCCAGCAAGGACGTCGGCCGGCGGCTGGCGCACGCCCGGGACATGGACGCGCACATCCGCGAGGCGGGCGCCGAAGCGCCCCTCGCGCTGGCGGAGCAGCTCGAGGCGGCACGGATGCTGGAGCACGGCATCACCAAGGAGCGGCTGCCGTTCGTCTACGGCTGGCACCGGCTGATCGTCACGGCGCCGACCCGGGAGATGTGCGTCCGCCGCGTCGAGGCCGTGACGGAGCACTTCCGGGACATCGGGATCGACATCGTCAATTCCACCGGTGACCAGTTCTCGCTGTTGTGCGAGTCGCTGCCGGGCGACCAGATCCGGCTGAACGCGTACGTGCAGCGGCAGCCCCTGTACACGATCGCCGGCGGGGTGCCGACCGCGACCGTCGATCTGGGCGACCGGCCCCAGGACGGCGGCTGGGTTGGCCCGTATATCGGCGAGACGCTCGGCCGGGCCCGGTCGATCGTGCACTTCGACCCGCTGGTCGCCGCCGCGCGCAACCGCCCCACGGCGGTGGCGGTCACCGGCGAGCCTGGCGGCGGCAAGACCACCCTGGCGCTGCTGCTGATCTACCAGCTCGCGCTGCGCGGCGTCACCACGGCCGTGATCGACCCGAAGGGGGAGACCGAGTCCCTGGTCAGGCTGCTGACGAGGCGGGGGCGGCGGGCGCGCGTCCTGCCCCTGGGATCGGCGGCCCCCGGCCTGCTCGACCCGTTCTCCTTCGGTGACGACCTGGCGGCGCGGCGGACGATGGCGACCGAGACGCTCCGGCTGCTGCTGCCCCGGATGAGCGAGGAGCGGGAAAGCGCGATGATCCAGGCGGTCGGCGCCGTCGCCGCCGAGGACAAGCCGAGCCTCGGCAAGGTCGTCGAGCACCTGGAGAACGCATCGGACGCCGCCTCGAAGAACCTCGGCGCGGTGCTGCGGTCGATGTCGGAGATGCGGCTGGCCCGGCTGTGCTTCCACCCGTCCGGCGGGGAGCGGATCGACGCGGCCGGCTGGACCACCGTGTTCACCCTGGCCGGCCTGTCGCTGCCCGATGCGGCGGTGCAGCGGGATGACTTCTCCTACGAGCAGCGACTGTCGGTCTCACTGCTGTACCTGGTCTCACAGTTCGCGCGGAGATTGCTCAACGGGATGGACCGGCGCATCCCCAAAGCGATCTTCCTCGACGAGGCGTGGGCGATCACGTCGACGCCGGAGGGCGCCAAGCTGGTCCCGGAGGTTTCGCGGATGGGACGGTCCCGCAACACCGCGCTGTTCCTGGTCTCGCAGAACGCCGGTGACCTGCTCAACGAGCAGGTGACCAACTGCATCTCGTCGGTCTTCGCGTTCCGGTCCACCGAGCGGGTGGAGGTCGCGAACGTGCTCTCGCTGCTCGGGGTGGAGCGCAGCGACGAGCACGCGGCCGCACTGCGCGGCCTCGGCAACGGGGAGTGCGTCTTCCGCGACCTCGACGGCCGGGCCGGGCGCATCGGGGTGGACCTGATCTCCGAGGATCTGCTGCGCTGGCTGGACACCAACCCGACCCATCCGGCGCCGGGAGCGGATCAGGAGGACGAGCAGCACGCGGGGGACGCGCCGGATACCGAGCCCGCCGATACGGCGGCGAGCAGCTAAGCAAGTGGAACGCCCCGACCCCCAGGAGCCCTCCCGATGGCAAGACCCGACCACCGCCGGGCCGCCCCCCACCAGCATGGATTCCGCGGGTCCCGCGACTGCCCGGCTTTCGGGCGCCGGGCCGCTTTCCGCTGGGCTGCTTTCCGCCGCGCCGGTCTAAGCCGCGCCGGTCTAAGCCGCGCCGGTCTAATCCGGGCCGGTCTCATACCGGCCGGTTTAATACGGGCCGGTTTCCGCCGGGCCGGTTTCCGCGGGCGGGCGCTGCGCCGGGTGGTGCTCGTACTAGCGGCTTTGGCCGCGGTGCTTGCCGTGCCCAGCGCGGCCGCCGCGGCTTCGCATCCGGCCGGGCCCCCGGTGCGCGCTGCGCACGCGGCGGCCCCGAGCAGCGCGACCGGCGGGGCCAGCGCGGCCGGCGGGGCCCGCGCGGCCGGCCGGGCGAGCGCGCCCCGCGCTCCCAAACAAGCGCAGGCCCCGACCGCGCCGGGGCCCGCGGGGCCGCCCGACACCGCGTGCAACGATCTGGGGCCGGTGAAATACCTGCTCAACTACTGCGACATCGGGTCATCGGTCAGCGCGACCAACGACCTGTGCAGTCCGGGCCCGCCGACGCCGGAACCAGCCGACGGCGGCATCGACTCGATGGTCCGGCCGCCATCCTCGGCCGCGCCGGCCAACCAGCGGAACCTGACGCTGTACCAGAGCTACGGGATGGCCGGGGAATCGTGGGCGCCGTACGACCTGAAGTGCTCGGACATGACGTCGATGATGGGCAACACCGTCGCGGGGGCGGTGTTCGACGGGGCCAAGTCGATCGACCGGATAGTGATCACCACCTATCAGTCGGCCGCGGGGGAGGGTCTGCTGGGCTGGCTCAAATCGGCGGTCGACCGGCTGATCACGCAGATCGGGAACGCGGTCTACTTTCCCTACCTGGCCCCGGTGGTCCTGATCGGCGCCGTCTGGCTCGCCTGGCAGGGGCTGATCCGGCGGCGCGCGACCCGAACGGTGGAGGGCACGATCTGGATGGTCGTCGCCTGTGTCGCCGCCATCTGGCTGATCGGCCGCCCCGCCGACTTCACCGGCGTGGGGCAGAAGGTTTCGGACGGGGTCACCCAGGTGCTGAACGTCGCGTTCAGCCGGCTGCCCGTCGCCAGCGGGTCCAGCTGCGTTCCGGTCCAGCAGGGCGACCCGCAGAGTTCCGGGGACAACTATGCCTACACCGGCGGCAACACCGTGGTGAACCAGAACGCGGACGAGTTGTGGTCCGTCCTCGACTGCAAGCCCTGGCTGGCCGGCGAGTTCGGTACCACCTCCTTCTCTCCGGGCAACGGCAACGATCCGGTCAGCAAGTACGGGCGTCAACTGCTGTGGGCCCAGGCGATCGCAGTCAATGAGCAGCCATCCAGCGCGCTGATCAGCCAGAAGAGCGACGTGTACGCGGGCATCGCGAACTCGGTACAGAAGAACGATCCCGCCATTTATCCCGTGTTCCAGGGCAAGCAGTGGCCGACCAGGCTGGAGATCGGGTTCAGCGCGCTGTTCGCCGCCCTGATCGCGGGCGTCCTGGTGCTGCTGATCTCGATCACCTTGATCGTCCTGAAGATCGGCTTCTTGCTGCTGCTGGTGGCGGGACCGCTGTTCCTCATCATCGGCACCCATCCGGGCTTCGGCCGGGTGATCGCCATCCGGTGGTTCGAGTTGCTCGTCGGGGTGCTGATGAAACAGGTCGCGGTGGCGGTTGCGCTGAGCGTGCTGCTGTACTCCTACGCGCTGGTCATGGCCACCTCGGACGACGTCCTGCCGTGGGCGCTGAAGATCCTGATGATCGCCCTGCTGACGGTCGCCGTGTTCATTTACCGAAGGCCCTTCCAGCACCTGTTCGCATCCGTCGGGTACCAGGCGCTCGGAGCCCGGGAACGCGCCGAGGCGGACCGTGAGCGCGCCGGTTTCCGGCCGCGGCCTGCCGGGGCCGCGACCGCGACCGTTCCCGGATTCGGCAGCTACCGGGTCAACCGGTGGGCCCGGCGGAACCCGGAACAGGCGGATCAGGCGAAGTTCCTGGCGGGCCGGATCGCTGCCGCGATGTCTCCCGGCGCCGCCGCGGCCGCTGGCACCCTGGGCCAGGGGGCCGGCGGAAAGGATGGGGAACCAGCGCCCGGCTCCGGCCAGGATGGCGCCGCGGGCGCCGACGGCGGCCGCGGAAGGCCCGGTGGTGTGCGGGGCCCCGGGGTTCGCGCGGGTGCGGAACGGACCGGCTCCGGCAGCGGGCCCGGCGAGGGCCGCGCCGAACCACCGCCGCTGAACCTGCCGCGACGGCCGGGCCAGGGCGGCCCGGGCTGGGCCGGTGGCAGCGCGGGCCGCGCAGGCGGCAGCGGCACGGGGCCAGGCGGGGCGAGCGGTGGCCGCCAAAGTGGTAGCCGGCCAGGCGGCGGAGCGAGCGGTGGCCGCCAGCGTGGTACCGGGCCAGGCGGCGCAACCGGGAGCGCGCCACCGCGCTGGCAGCCGGGACCATACCTGCCGGCCCGCCCGGGCGGCGCCAGGCCCGGCGCTGGCGGCGGGGCCAGTGGCCAGCAGCGCGGCCAGCAGCGGCGCAGCGGGGCGGCCACACCGAAACCGGGGAACTGGGTCCGCCCCATCCGGCGCGACAAATAACGGAGACCCGCCGTGGACCTGAACCCCCTCCAGCAGAAGCTGGCCTTCGCCGTGATCGTGGTGGTGCTCGCCGGGCTCGGCGTGTACCTGATCTTGCCGAACGCGATGGGAAGCCGCCCATCGCAGGCCGCCAACCCGGCAACGGCGCGGGCCGCTCCCGCCACCACGCCGCCCGAGTTTCCCACGGCCCAGCCGTCGACGGTGCCGACCCCGTCCCCCACCGGGCCGGTCAACATCTACCAGTGGCTGCCCTTCAGCCAGTCCGATCTGGCGTCGGCGGCCGCGATGGTGACGAAGTTCGGGGCGTACTTCGACACCTTCTCCTACACCGACAGCGCGCAGGCATATACCGGCCGGATGGCGGGCCTGGTAACCGGCCAGTTCGCCACGACGCTGCAGCAGGACTACGCCACCTACGGAGTGGCGAAGCAGCGCACCCAGCAGAAGGAGGTCTCGTCCGCGACGGCGACCATCAACCAGCTGCGGTCCTTCGGGCCATCGAGCATGATCTTCGTCGTCACCATCAACCAGAAGACCAACCTTGCGCAGCAAGGCTCGTCCCCGCAGCAGTGGGCCGTCACCGTGGTCCGCAGCGGAACGAACTGGCAGGTCAGTGACATCCAGCCCGCGTCCGCTGGTAACTCCTGAGGCCAGCGGGGAAGCGAGGCGCGGGCCATGGTATTGCCGGTGCAGCCGCCGTCCGGGGGCAAAGGCTGGCTCGCGGTGCTGGCGGTCCTCGGCGGTGTGGGCGCCCTCGTCCTGGCCCTCGTCGTGGTGCCGTTGCTCTCCTCGGCGAACCTCTTCGCGCTGCCGATCCTCGGCACCCAGGCGTGCAACTCGACCGGCGGCAGCGCCCAGCCCGCCGTCAGCACCCAGGCGAAGGGCACGATCCCGGCCAACTACCTGTCCATCTACCAGCAGACCGGGCGGAAGTACGGGATCCCCTGGGTGGTACTCGCCGGGATCGGCGAGGTGGAGACCGACCACGGACGGGCCAACCTGCCCGGGGTGCACAGCGGCCAGAACGGCTTCGGCGCGGCGGGACCGATGCAGATCGGGATCGGCGGAGCGGCGGGAGACGCGTGGGGCGGGCCGCCCGTCCATCCGGCGGGGGCCAGCGGCGGCGGCGTCGCCACCGATGGCAACGGCGACGGCAGCGATAACGTCTACGACCCGGCGGACGCGGTCCCGGCCGCGGCCAAGCTCCTGCTCGCCCACGGTGCGCCGGGTGACCTGCAAAGCGCCGTCTTCGCCTACAACCACCTGGATTCCTACGTCCAGAACGTGCTGGGCTGGGCCGCCCGGTACTCCAGCGGCGGCTACGCGGTCAGCGCGGCGAACCGCGACAACGGTGCCGCGTGCGCTTCCCAGCTCACCGCCCAGGCGCCAAGCAAGGCAGCGGCCGGCGCCATCAGCTACGCGCGGTCGCAGATCGGCAAGCCGTATATCTGGGGCGCGACCGGCCCCGACTCCTTTGACTGCTCCGGCCTGGTGATGGCGGCCTATGCCGCCGCCGGGATCGCCATCCCCCGGACGTCACAGGCGCAGTTCGGATGGGGGCCGAGTATCCAGCCCGGTCACGAGCAGCCCGGGGACCTGGTGTTCTTCGCCGGCTCGGACGGCTCCCCGGCGTCGCCCGGCCACGTCGGCATCGTGGTGGGTAACGGCATGATGATCGAGGCGTACTCCACCGGCGTACCGGTCCGGATGGTCAGCTACCGCTCGCAGTATCCCGGTGGCCAGCCGGTCGGATTCACCCGTCCCTCGGCGCACCCCGGCGCCGCCCCGGCGCAGTCCGGCTGAGCCTGGTCCGCGCTGAACCTAGCAGCTAGAGGGGCGGTGCGCGCACCAGCTACAGCGGCAGCGTGTAGCCGTTCATCCAGTGCTGCATGTTGCCGATAACGGCCGCCCACACGCCGCTCACCTGCAGGATCCCGACGGCCACCAGCATCGCGCCGCCGACCTGCATGACCCGCCGGGCGTTGCGCCGGGCGAAGGAGAACGCGCGCATCCCGCGCTGCACGGCGAAGGCGGCGATCACGAACGGCACACCGAGGCCGAGCCCGTAGACGAACGCGAGCAGGGCGCCGCGCGCAGCCGTCCCGGTGGTGAGGGACAGCGTGAGCACGGCCGTCAGGGTCGGCCCGATGCAGGGCGTCCATCCCAGGCCGAACATCACGCCGAGGACCGGGGCGCCGATGAGGCCCGCCCGCGGGCGGAACGCTGGGCGCAGCGTCCGCGCAGTCATCGGGAAGCGCTCGAAAACCCCCATGAACAGCAGCCCGAGGACGATCGTCAGCGCGCCGAGCACCTGCGCGACGCCCCGCCAGTGCGCGGTGAGCGCAGCGCCCAGGCCGCCGAACAGGGCCCCGTACAGCGCGAACAGTGCCGAGAAGCCGATGACGAACAGAACGGCGCCGGCCACCGTACGGCCGCGTCCCGGCCGTACCCGCTGGCCGAGGGCCTGCGCGACCGCAACCGCCGCACCGGCGGGCACCGCGGACGGCGTCGCCGGGGCCACCGCTGGCGGCGCCGCTGCAGCCGGGTGGGCGGGGTCACCGGAGTGGCCGACGACGGCTGCGGCGTTTACGCCATCCCCGGCCGCGGCTGCCGCCTGTCCGCGGTCCCCGGCTGCGGACTGTCCGCGGTCCCCGGCCGTGGCTGCGGCCTTTGGGCGATCTGCGGCTGCCGCATCGCCGTCCCCGGCGGCCGCGGTGCGCTGCTGGGTGTCGGCGCCGGACATGCCGGTCAGATAGGAGACGTAGCCGGGGACCAGGGGCAGGACGCACGGTGACAGGAAGGAGACGGCGCCCGCCGCGGCCGCGACCGGGATCGCCAGCAGTAGCGGTCCGGACAGCACCAGGTGCCCGACGCCGCTCATGATCGCTCCCCTCGTCCTTCCGTGACCTGTGCTCGTGCTGGTGACCTGGCGGAAGCCGCCCCGGCCGCTTCAGGCTTCAACATATCCTCGGTCCCACGACCAGGCGGCGCAGGGTAACCACCACCGGTCGGGGCATCAATTGACGGGAACGTCACAGCGGCGTCACTATAAATTACCTAGGAGTAACCCTGGGCGGAGGGAGCCGCCAGATGGGCCGTGCCGGCTGGCCTTGGAGATCCTGGCGGCGGCGCGCCTCCGCAACGGCGGGGTCGAGCAAGCGCGCTTGGCAGATCACTGGAGCCGGCGTGGCGGCCCTGCTCGCCGTGACGCTGATCCCCGCTTCAGCATCGTCGCGGCCCCCGGCGCGGCCGTCGCCGGCGCAGGCAACAGGGCGCGGGGCGCACGCGGCGACGAGTATCGCGATTAAGTCGGCCGGCGGCACGGGCCGGTACGTGGCGATGGGGGACTCCTACACGGCCGGGGCGCTCATCCCGGAACCGACCGGGACCCCGCAAGCCTGCCTCCGCTCAAACCACGACTACCCGTCGCTGGTGGCGGCGAGCATCCACCCGGCCTCGTTTCGGAACGTCAGCTGCAGCGGCGCCGTGACCGGCAACATGGCGGGCCCGCAGACGGTGTACCTCGGCCCCAACCCGCCGCAGTTCAGCGCCCTTACCCCGGCCACGTCCCTGGTGACGCTGCAGATCGGCGGCAACGACATCGGTTTCCTCGGCATCGTGGAGCACTGCGGTGAGCTCAGCGTCACCAATCCGGCCGGCGCCCCGTGCAAGGACCACCTCACCTCCCGGGGGAGCGACCAGCTCGCGTACGCGATCCAGCAGACGGCACCGAAGGTCGCCTGGGTCCTGCAGGCAATCCACCAGCGCGCACCCGCCGCCCAGGTGCTGCTCGTCGGCTACCCGGTCATCCTGCCCAACACCGGCCACGGCTGCTGGCCGGTGATGCCGGTCGCCTACGGCGACGTGCCCTACCTCCGCGGTGTCGAGCTCAAGCTCAACAAGATGCTCGCCGGCGAGGCCGCCGCGAACGGCGCGACGTACGTGAACACCTACACCGACAGCATCGGGCACGACGTCTGCCAGGTCCCGGGCGTCAAGTGGGTCGAGGGCCTGGTGCCGACGTCCCCCGCGGCGCCGTTCCACCCGAACGCCCTCGGCGAGCAGGCGATGGCGAAGCAGGTTCTCGCCGCCCTGGGTTAGAAGATCCCGGTCAGCGGGGCCGCCGCAGCGCTGGCGCCGACGTGCGGCAAGCCGTACAGGTCCTCGATCGTCCGCAGCACGTTGTAG
Organism: Streptosporangiaceae bacterium; assembly: GCA_051986485.1. GTDB lineage: Bacteria > Actinomycetota > Actinomycetes > Streptosporangiales > Streptosporangiaceae > JBPYFL01. The sequence goes on from JBPYFL010000067.1 coordinate 46,684, forward strand.
TGGTTGATGCCGGCGCCGTACCGGCCGGGCCGCACGTGCGCGCCCGTGATCACGGTCGCGATGCGGTTGGCGGCGCTTCCGTCGTCCTCATCCCAGGTGAGGACAAGGAGGCTGTTGTGGCTGACGGCCCACGCCGCATAGCCGTTCAGGCTGGTCTTGAGCCACCGGTCGCCCTGGGCGACGGTTCCGTCGTGCATGTCGTGCACCAGGTTGGGGACGACGAATGAGATCGCCGGCAGCTTCCCGTAGTCACGCGGGAAGGCATCGAAGGTGCGGTTGTCGCCGGATGGAACGTTGGGGAAGTCGGACCAGGGGTTGTGCTTGCGCGCGTACTCGCCGCTTTCGCATCCGGTGTAGCCGGTGTGCGGCATGGATTCCGAGTAGCCGGCGAACGTCAGATGCGCGGCGGTCGCCGCCGACGCCACGTTGCCCCCGGCGAAGGTATGCGGGCAGCTGTCGTCGGTGATGCCCTTGGTGGAGCCGGAGAAGATCGCGAGGTAGTTCGGCTCACTCGGGTGGGCGACCGCCGCGGCACTGGTGAACAGGGCGCCGCGGGAGGCCAGCGCGTTGATGTACGGCGCCGACGGGTTGCCGATGATGTCGGAATAGGACTTGTTCTCCTCGATGACGACCACGACGTGCGCCGGCCGCGGCAGCCCGGCCGTGCTGGCGCCCGTCCCGGCCGGGCCTGACGCCGATGACGGGGAGCGGGCGGCCGGGGGCGACTGGCCGGGGGCTGACTGCCCGGCCGCCGTCTGCCCGGGGCCGGAGCAGCCGGTCAAGGCTGCTGCCAGCACCGCCGATGCGGCGGCGCAAGCGACGACGAGGCCACCCATCCGGCGCCGCGCCCTGCACACTGGCTGCCCCATGCTCGGCTCCCGCATCGTGTCAGCTGCTGACCTTCGCCTGCGCGGCCGACCGCTTGCCGCCGTCGGCTGCCGGGGCGGCTGGGAAGTCCATGATCACCGACAAGCCGCCGCCGGGGGTTTCCGCCAGCCGGGCGGTTCCCCCGTTGGAGGTCACCAGACGGTGCACAATAGCCAGGCCGAGGCCGGTGCCGCCCTCGCTGGCCGTCACGAACCGCAAGAACGCCCGCTCCCGGTCGGCGGCGCTCATTCCCGGCCCGTCGTCCGAGACGACCAGGCGGGTGCGGCCGGACGCTGCCGCCGAGGTCACCACGATCCGGTTCCCGTCTCCGGCCGCGTCGAGCGCATTGGCCAGCAGGTTGTCGAGGATCTGCTCCAGGTGGCCGTCTCCGAGGAGGGCGCTCGGGTTTCCGGTGGTTTCGGTCCGCAGCCCGATGCCGCGGTCGTCGGCGAGGGGCCGCCACGCCGCGACACGCTCGGCGATCACCTCCCCGATCGCGACCGGCACCGGCTGCGGCACGACGTTCTCCGCGCGGGCAACCGCGAGCATGCCGTCGACGAGACGGGACAGCCGGGCCAGTTCGTCCCGCGCGCCGGCCAGTTCGCCCGCGGTCTCCGGGTCCGCGTCCTGCGCGAGCAGGTCGATCCGCAGCCGGAGCGCGGCCAGCGGCGTCCGCAGCTGGTGTGACACGTCCGCCACCACGGCCCGGTGCCCATGGACAAGCGTCTCGAGCCTGCCCGCCATCGTGTTGAAGGTGGCGGCCAGCCGCCGCAGCTCCGGGGGACCCGAGCCGGTCACGGCCCGGACGGCCAGGTCGCCATCCGCCAGCTTGCGCGCCGTGCTGTCCAGCGTGACCAACGGCCTGCCGACCCACCGCGCAAGCGTGATCGCGATCAGGGCGGCCGCCGCCAGGGCCGCCGCGGCGATACCGGCGAGGGTCAGCCACAGCATCCGGATGCCGTCCGCCATCGGCCCGGTGGACCGCGCCAGCACGACGGTCCCGACCACCGGGCCGGTGTCCTGGACCGGAATAACCACGACCACCCGCCCGCCGGCCACCTCGGTGACCGGCGCCCGGTGCTCGGCAGCCTCACCGACCAGGCTCCGCCAGGCCGTCCGGGAGCCGAGCCCGGTCACCACCCGGTCGCGGGAGTCCAGCACCAGCAGGTCGTCGCCCTTCCGCCGTGCCGCGGCCAGGACCGACGCCATCGCCGGGACTGGGTGGTTGTCCGCGAGTTGTTCCTCCGCGACCGCGGCCGCCGAACGCGCGGTCGCTTTGGTGTCGTCGATGAACGATGCGCGGTCGTGCGCGGTGGCCTTCAGGCCCAGCGGGACTACGGCCCCGACCAGCAACGACGCGGTGAGCGCGAGGAGCGCCAGCAGGATGCGCCCGGTCACTCGGCATCACCGGGTGTGCGGGCGGAGCGTGCCGGGGCGGGGTCGCCCAGCCGGAAGCCGCGGCCGTAGACGGTCTCCACCAGGGCCGGGTCGCCCAGCTTCCGCCGCAGCGCGGCAACATGCACGTCCAGCACCTTCGTCGGCCCGTACCAGTGCGCATCCCAGACCAGCTCCAGGATCTCCTGCCGGCTGACTACCCGGCCCGGATCGCTCGCCAGGCACTCCAGGATCCCGAACTCCTTCGGAGTCAGCGCGACCTCGCGCCCGCCGACCGTGACCCGGTGCGCCCGCAGATCCACGACCAGCGGGCCATGGTGGAGCAGTTCTCCCCGGGTCGGCTGGATGCGCCGCAGCACGGCGCGGATCCGTGCCAGCAGCTCGGCCAGCCCGAACGGCTTCACCAGGTAGTCGTCGGCGCCCTGGTCGAGGGCCAGCACCCGGTCCGCCTCGTCGCCGCTCGCGGTCACCACGATGATCGCGGCGCCGGAATTCTTCCGCAGCGTCCGGCAGACCTCCATCCCATCCATGTCGGGCAGCCCCAGGTCGAGAAGGACCACATCGGGAACCGCCTGACGCAGTGCGGCCTCGCCGGTGGCGACGCTGCTGGCCCCGTATCCGGCGCGGACGAGCCCGCGGACCAGCTGGGTTGCGATGCCTGGGTCGTCCTCGACGACGAGCACCTGGTCAGGGGCCTTGTTCACGGATACCACCGTAGGAGTGTCTGGAGGTCGCCGGCCACCACCAGGGTCCCGCGCCGCGCCGGGCCGGGGACGGCCGCCGGAAAAACGCAGCGGATTTCTTAACCAGATCTGAAGAAGTTCCACGGCAGCCCTTAGCCGCCTATCGCGCAGCCTGGGGAGTGCCAGCGGCGCTGACGCCGGCCGTCCGGGCGGTGCCCGATCCCCGCTGGCCAACGCTGAGGGTGCAATGAGGCGATCGGAACGATGAGGCGTTCGGAGCTGAGGCAGGCCACCCGTTACCGCAATGATGGCCTGCGGCGTGTCCGGAGACTGACGTGGGTGACCGCCGCGGTCGGGACGGGCGCCGCGGCGCTGATCGGCGCGGGCTTCGCCCAGGTGCCCCACCACGCCTCGGGCGCTGCGGCGCCGGGTACCGGGACACCCGGTTCGCACGGTGCAAACGGCGCATCCGAGTCCGGAAGCGGCCACGGCGGCGCCATCCCTGGTAGCGGGTCGCACGCCGGCCCGCCGCAGGTGAGCGGCTCGCAACCCGGCAGTTCCTCGGCCGGAAGTTCGCAGAGCGGCGGTTCCCCGGCCAGTTCGCAGACCGGGAGTTCCCCGGCCAGCAGTTCTCCGGCCGGCAGTTCCCAAAGCGGCGGCTCGGTCCAGCCGCCGGCCCAGAACCCCGCGCCCGCGACCGGTCCCGCCCAAGGGGTGTCCGGCGGTTCATGAGCGCCGCGGTCAGCAATCCTGGCGGTGGGGCCGCGCGCCATTCCAGTAGCCCGGACCGGACGGGACGAGCCGACGGGAACGAACGGCTTACCGCGGCTGCCGGCGCGGTGCTGCTGGTGCTGTTCGCGGTGGAGGGATTTACCCTCCTGGGCATCCACCGGATGCTGACCCTGCACTTCTTCGTCGGCATGCTCCTCATCGGGCCGGCCGTGCTGAAGACCTGCTCGACCGGCTACCGGTTTGCCCGCTACTACATCGGCGACCGGACGTACCGCCGCAAGGGCCCGCCCGCGCCGGTGCTCCGAGTGCTCGGCCCACTGGTGGTGCTGTCCACGATTGGCGTGCTGGGTTCCGGCGTCGCCCTCGCGTTCGCCGGGCCTGGGCAGCGGACCTGGCTCTTCCTGCACAAGGCCACTTTTGTCATCTGGTTCTGCGTGATGACCGTTCACGTCCTCGCGTACGTACCGCGGCTTCCCCGGCTGGTGTCTGCCGACCTGCCCGGCGCGATGAACCGGGCCCGGGCGCGGCTTGCCGGGCGCGGGGTGCGCTGGACGCTGGTTGTGCTGTCGCTCGCGGCCGGGCTGGCGCTGGCCGCGAGCACCGTCCACCTCGTGGCCGGGTGGAACGGGCCCCTCATCGGCCGCTGAGCGCCGGCGGCTGAGCGGCTGAGCATTGGCCGCTGATCTCTGCCGTTGATACGGGGAGTGCCTGGCCGTGCACGGCGGGTACATATACCGGCGGCAACAAGATTTGTCCCCCGAGCGACTGAGCGCGGGTAGCGATATCCCCAAGCGGGCTGTCTGCTATCAGCCAATATCGAGCGGAACGGGCCGCCAGAGATGCGGGCCCGGGCCTTGGGTGGGCGCGGGGAGGCGATGAGCGGGAACTTCACCCCGGGCTTGGACGCGGCGGTCTTCACCCTGCTCGCCGCAGGGGGAGCGGTCGCCTACCTGGCTGGGCGGCGCCAATGGCGGCCGCCGCTATGGGCGGCACTGCTGACCGGCCTGGTGCTCCGGCTGGCGGTGCTGCTGGTCGCGCACAGCCTGCGTCCCTACGACTTCGCCAACGACGACTACCTCGCGGGCGTGAACGTGGTGCACCATCACGACCCGATCCTGAACACCCGCCCGACCGGCTGGAACTATCTGCCGCTGTACGGGTTCGTCCTCGCTGCGGAGGTCCGGGTCGGCGCGGTGTTCCACATTCCATGGACCTACGCGGGCAAGATCTTCCCGATCCTGGCCGATCTCGGGCTGGTGGTGCTGGTGGGCATCATCGCCGGCAAGCGCACCGGGCCGCTGCGCCGCTTCCAGTACGCCTGCTATCCGCTCGCGGTCATCGTGTCCGCCGTGCACGGCCAGATCGAGCCGACCTGCCTGCTGCTGGCGCTCGGCTCGCTCGCGATTGTCCTCACCAGCGGCTCCGGCATCACCACGGCACGGACGCTGGCCGCCGGTGCCCTGCTCGGCCTGGCGATCGGAGCCAAGACCTGGCCGGTCCTGTTCCTCCCCGCGCTGTGGCGCGGGCTGCCATCCGCCCGAAAACGTGTCCAGGGCATGGCTGCCGTGGCCGGCGTGATCGCCGCCCTGTTCCTGACGATGCCATGGACGGTCGGCACTCCTGCCCGTGACCTGGCGAAGGACGCGAAGGTCATCGCCACGTATCACCCGGAGTCCGGCACCTGGGGCTGGTCCGCGATCGTCAGCCACTTCTACAAGGTTCCGCTGGAAAGCCACCGTGCGGCGGTGATCGGCTGGATCGGGCTCGCGGTCACGCTGGCTGCCGTGGTCGCCGCCGTGTGGTGGTGGCGGCGGTCGCACCCGGTCGATCTGGCGACCGCAGCGCCGGGGGCGTTCCTGGTCACCACCGCGTCGTTCGGGCCGCAGTACCTGATGTGGCCGGCGCCGACGCTGATCGCCCGGCCGACCAAGCGGTGCGGGTGGTTCCACGTCACCGCCTGCACGTGGGTGTTCCTCGACGAGGTCGGGATCAGCGGCCTCCCCTGGCACGAGCACCTGGCGATGCTGCCGTACCTCAAGCTCTCCACCGTCGTGGTGATTGCCGCGATCGTGGTGGCGCTGCCGTGGGAGCGCAGGCGCGGGGGCGTTCCGCCCGGTGGCGCGCCAGCCACCGGCAGGGCGGCGCCCGAGGCAGCCGGCCCGCGGCCGGATCCCGTCCCCGGCGCCTGACCTGGTCCGACACCGGTACCGATATCGCTACCTGGGCGGCCGGCGTCTGACATTATCGACCGGAACCATTTACCGGAATGGGATCACCCGAAACGGGCCGGCAGGGCCCGGCTGGGGGGACGCTGGGACAAGGATGAAAGCCAATTTCACGCCGGGTGCGGATATCGGGGTGCTCGCGCTACTCGCGGTCGGGGGAGTGGTCGCGTGGCTGGCTGGCCGACTCAACTGGCGGCCCCCGCTGTGGGCTGCGGTCCTGGTGGGCGCCGGGCTACGGCTGGCGGTGCTGCTGGCCTCCTACAACCTGCGCCCCTACGACTTCGTCAACGACGACTACATCGCTGGCGCGAACGTACTGCACCACCTGGATCCGATCCTGCACACTCGGCCAACCGGCTGGAATTACCTGCCGCTGTACGGCTTCGTCCTCGCGGGCGAGGTGAAGCTGCACGCAGCCGCCCATATCTCCTGGATGTACACCGGGCGGATCTTCCCGGTCCTCGCCGACCTCGGCGTCATCGTGCTGGTGGGCGTGATCGCCGGTCAGCGTGACGGCCCGCTCCGGCGATTCCAGTACGCCTGCTTCCCGCTCGCCATCATCGTGTCCGCCGTGCACGGGCAGATCGAGCCGACCTGCCTGCTGTTCGCGCTCGGCGCGCTCGCGATCGTCCTGCGCAGCGGGAGCGCGATCACGACGGGCCGGACGCTGGCCGCCGGCTTGCTGCTCGGCCTCGCCATCGGCGCCAAGTCCTGGCCGGTCATCTTCCTTCCCGCGCTCTGGCGCGGCCTGCCGTCAGCGCGGCAGCGGATCTGGTGCACGGTGACGGCGGGAGCCACGGTCGCCGCCCTGTTCGCGACGATGCCCTGGACAGTCGGCACCCCGGCGCGCTACATGCTCCGGGACGCGAAGACGATCGCGACCTATCATCCCGTGATCGGAACGTGGGGCTGGTCCGCGGTCATCACCCGCTTCTACGGGGTTCCGGCCGGCAGCCACACCGCGTCCGTGATCGGCTGGGCCGCCTCGGCGCTCACCCTGGTGGCCGTGGTGGCCGCCGTGTGGTGGTGGCGACGCGCCCACCCGCTCGATCTGGCAACGGCGGTGCCGGGCGCGCTGCTGCTCACCACCGCGTCATTCGGGGTCCAGTACCTGATGTGGCCGGCGGCCACGCTGATCGCGCGTCCGACGAAACGCAGCGGGTGGTTTTACGTCATCGGCTGCGCCTGGGCCTTCTTCGGTGAGGTGGGCATCAACGGCTTTACCTGGCACCAGCACCGCGCCCTGCTGCCGGACGTGAAGGTCCTCAGCATCCTGGTGATCCCCGCGATCGCCGTGGCGCTGCCGTGGCAGCGCAGGCGCGGCGGCGTCCCGCCGGACGGGGCGCCAGCCACCGGCAGGGCGGCGCCCGAGGCAACCGGCCCGCAGGAGGAGCCCATCCCGGGTGCGTGACGCCGCGCTTCTTGCCCGCTTCGACCTTCCCTGGACGCTGCCGAACGACCGGTGACCTGGCAGGCCGAGATGGCCCGGCCACCCGTGCCTGCGCGGCCCGGCCCGAAGAGGTAGGCACCGACATAACTGGGCCATCCGTGACATGACGAACGTCCCGCCAGGGACGGGACCTTCGGCGACGTCACGCTCCGACGACTCGGCCGTCTTTACGTCGAACCGGCAGAGAAAGCCCCCTTCAAAACGCGGCTGTCAAGCGGCGCCGCTCTGCCGGCAGGGACCGCTACTGACGAGCCGATCAGATGGAATCGAGACCGACCATGTACACAGCCCCGCCACAAGCCCCAGCGCCCGCTCCCGCCCCGGCCCCGGCACCGGCACCGCGTAAGCGCCACCCCGTCCGGAACACCGTGCTTGGCCTCTTCGGCGTCATCCTGCTGATCAGCATCATCGCGTCGATTGCCGGTGGCAGCGGCAGCTCTCGCGGCAGTTCCAGCGGCGCGACGCCCGCCACGGCCAAGAGCACGGCACCAGCTGCGCCCGCCGCTGCGGCGCGGATTGGCACGGCGGTGCGGGACGGCAAGTTCCAGTTCGTGGTCACCTCTATTAGTCAGCAGAAATCGGTCGGCGACACCGCTGACGGGTTTGGCGACACCGCTCAGGGCGAGTACACGATCCTGCACGTCACAGTGACCAACATCAGCACCGCGCCGCAGACCCTGGACGACACCGCCCAGTACGTCTACGACGCGAGCGGCCGGAAGTACAACGCCTCCAGCAGCGCGGACATCGACCTCGGCGGTGCCAACGGCTCCAACAGCACCTGGCTCGACAACATCAACCCCGGCAACACGGTTCAGGGTGAGCTGGCGTTCGACATGCCCGTCGGCACGCAAGCCGTCAAGGCGGAGCTGCATGACTCGATGTTCTCGGGCGGTGTGACCGTCAAGCTCTGAAACACCGACGTGGGCCTGGCTGGGACCGAGGGGACCAGCCAGGCCCGCTGCGTTTTCGGTTGCGGTCAGCGGAGGGTGACGGTGCCGGTGCCGGTGGATGCGTGGCCGATGACCGCGCAGTCGTGGCCGGTCTCGCGAAGTTGGGCGACGGCGGTGGCGGCGGCCTCCGGAGCGGCCCCGAACAGCAGCCCGCCGGATGTCTGTGCGTCACCGAGCAGGGTGACGGTGAGGTCGTCCACCGGCCCGCGGTCAATACTTCCCGCCACCCAGTCGAGGTTGTGGCGGCTGCCGGCGGGGACATAACCGGCGTCCGCGAGGTCGCGGGCGTGCGGCAGCAACGGCACGCTGGCCGCGTCCACCACGGCATCCACGCCGGAGGCTCGCGCCATCTGGGACAGGTGGCCGAGCAGGCCGAAGCCGGTCACATCTGTCGCCCCGGTCGCCCCGGCGGCCAGCGCCGCGGCGGCGGCGCCGGCGTTGGTGCGGGACATCGAGGCGATCATCGCGTCGACCTCGGCCTGGCCGGCCCGGTCCGCCTTCGCGGCGGTGGAGATCACACCGGCGCCGAGGGGCTTGGTGAGGACGAGTGCGTCCCCGCCGCGCAGCGCGCTGTTGCGCAGCAGCCGGTGCGGGTGCGCCTCGCCGGTGACGCTGAGGCCGAACTTCGGCTCAGGGTCGTCCACGGTGTGCCCGCCCGCGACGACGTAGCCGCATTCGGCTGCCACCTCCGCGGCCCCGGCTAGCACTTCCCCGAGCATCTCGGCCGGAAGCTCGGACGAGGGCCAGCACACCAGGTTCAGGGCGAACAGCGGCTGCCCGCCCATGGCGTAGATGTCGGACACCGAATTGACCGCCGCGATCCGGCCCCAGGCGCGCGGGTCATCCACCACCGGCGTGATGAAATCGACCGTCGCCACCAGGGCGCGGTCGTCGCTGAGCCGCCAGACCGCCGCGTCGTCGCCGGTCTCGACACCGACCAGCAAGTCCGGGTGGCCCGCGGTGACGTGACGCAGCACCTGCGCCAGCTCGCCCGGGGCGAGCTTGCCCGCTCAACCAGCGCAGTGGCTGAACTCGGTGAGCCGCCGCAGCCTCTCGTCCATTCCTGTCCCAATCGATCGTCGCGGTATCGCCGATCCGAGCCTATGCGGCGCCCCAGGCGCCACAAATGGCCGCCGGGTCAGCTGATCTTGGCGCGGTGCTTGAGGAACCGCTCGTGCCGCTCATGGTCGCGCTGGCCGACAAAGGCGCGGAACCGGCCGAGCCGGTAGGCCGGGCCGTGCCCGTTCTGCGCGATCTCCAACTCGAAGTCGCGGCTGAGATGACTGATATGCCGCTCCACCGCGGGGGCGTCCAGCTCCTCGCCGCGGTCGCGGCGCACCGCGGTGGCGATCTCGTCGACGGTGAGGAACCCCCGGTGTGCCCGGAGCGCGGCGTACACCGGGTCGTGCACGGGTTCGGTCTGCTCGACCAGGGGAAGGGCTGCGCCGTGGCGGCGCTGCGCCCGCAGCACGGCGGCGCCGACGGCTGCCGCCACCGGCGGCGGGAACGCGTTGCCGATCTGCCGGTAGCGGGCGGTCTTGCCGCCCGAGAACTCCCACGGCTGGCCCTCCCGCCAGCCCTGCAGCCGGGCCACCATCTCGCAGCTGAGCTTCGGTATCAGGGTGGCCGGATCCGACGCCGACGGTGGAGCGTCTGCGACGCCGAGCGCGTTGACGCCCATCCGGGCCCAGGCGCGCTTCGCCCGGGTCGGGCCGAGGTCGGCGCCGCCGTGCCGCTTCGACCCGCCGACGATCGTCGGGGCGATCGCGTCCGCCCGGCGGGCCCAGCGCTGCGTTCCCGGCCAGCCTCGGGCGCCCATCATCGGCGCCAGCGCCTCGCCGACCGTCGGCGGGCGATCGTCGGGCTCCGGCCAGCTGAACCAACCGGCGTCCGACGGGTGCAGGGCCACCAGCACGAACCGCGGCCGCAGCTGCGGGACGCCGTGGTCGGAGGCCTGCAGCAGCCGCCACTGGGCGATGTAACCGAGGCCGCGCAGCCGGTCCAGAACGTGCTGCCGGTAGGCGCCGAACCGGTTGGTGCTCAGGCCGCGGACGTTCTCCAGGATCAGCGCGCGGGGGCGGATCACCCCGCACAGCTCAACCGCCCAGGCGAACAGGTCACGCTCGTCGGTGGCGCCGAGCTGCTTGCCGGCGACGGTGAACGGCGGGCAGGGCACACCGCCCGCGAGCAGCGCGATGCCCTGGTAGTCGGACGGGTTCCACACGTCGGCGTCCGCGACGTCGCCCTCGGCGACCTTCCAGGCCGGCCGGTTGCCGCGGAGCGTGGCGCAGGCGTGCGGGTCCAGCTCCACCGCCAGGGCGTGCTCGAAACCGGCCTGTTCGAGGCCGAGCGCCTGGCCGCCCGCGCCAGCGCAGATCTCGACCGCCTCAAGATCTTGCACTCGGCCCTCCTTCGAGGCATCTGGCACGCCCCACGGGCACCATCTTCGCGGAGCTTGGCCGGATTCTGGCGGACCGGGCGTCGTTGGCGGGAGCGTGTCCCGCTGCGGAACACCGGAAGACAGTAGCGCGAGGGGCTGACATCCCGGTGGCCTGTACGCGGGACGCCGGGGCCGGACCGGGAACGCGGTGGGCCTGGAATCACACCGGCGGCAGCCGGGGCGCCGGCGTGACCGGGTCCGTCGGCGCAGCTACCGTCCAGTCGGCGCCGCGCAGTCGGATCGCCGGTGCGCCGCTTTCGCCGTTATGCATCGAAACGGGGACGAGCCGGGCGCTGACGAACTCGCCTGGCCCGGGCGGCGGCAGGCCGAGCTGCGCGGCGGCGTCGCGGTGGATGCCGTAATCACCGAAGATCACGATTCCCTCGGGCCGCAGCTGATCGCGGGCCCCGCCGCCGGCCCGCACCCGCTTCATGTAGTCGTCCTGCCGGGCGACGGTCGCGACGACCGCGCGGGTGATCCGGCGGCCCTGTGCCTGGCGGAACAGCTCGTTCACCCGGTGCTGTCCCGATGATGCCGCCAGGATGGCTTCGACCGTCCGTGGCGGGAGGTGAACCAGCGCGTTCTCCGCGAGCGGAGCGCCGTGGAACAGCCATCGCACCGACCCCATCCCGGCCTCGCTCAGGCCGCGCTTGAGATCGCGGTTCGCGGCCGGGCGCAGGTTCCGCTCACCGGCGCGGACCAGGCCCGCGCACCACCGGCTCTCCTCGTCGCTCGCCCAGGTCAGCAGCAGCAGCTGGCCGAGCGCCTCGGGCGGGATCATCCAGCCGCCGAGCCGCTGGGAGAACTTGCAGTCCACGTCGGCACCGGTGAGCGAGTAGTCGAGCGTCACGCCGTCGGCGAAGCCGAACTCCCGCTGCAGGTTGATCTCCACCAGCGTCCCGGCGTAGGTCTTCTCGGTTTTGTTCAGCTGGTCCCAGCGATACCGGCCGGTGTGCTGGCCATCGAGCAGCATGTCGATCGTTCGGCGCAGCGCGGCGGCCATCCGCGCGCCGTCCGGATCCAGGGCCGACAGGTGCGCCGCCACCCGGTCAAGTTCGGGGTCCTGATCGGCCGCGACCTCGAAGCCGGGAAGCGCATCCTGTGTCGCAGGCCACATCACCCGGCGAGCGTATCGGTCCGGCCGCCGCAGCCCGGGGCCGCCGCGCGGGTCTGCGTGAAGGCGGGAGGCCGGCGCGTGATTCTGTGCGGGAATGTCAGACCGCCGTGCGACGCTGACGTCATGACAAGAGCCGTCGCGGGTCGGTCCTCGGTGGTCCGGATCCGGGCCGGGTACGATGCTGGCGTGAACGGGGCGTTCAGATTCGTACCGGGCGTCACGGGGGTGGACAGGTGTTGCCCGGTACGAAACATTTGAATGCCGTGAGTTCCGACGCTCCTCTCACCGAAGAGGCGGCCGAGGCCCACGTGCACGGGATCTGTTTCAAGACGGGTCCTCCGGCACGGGTCGGCGTTGAGCTGGAGTGGCTGGTCTGCGACATCCGCGACCCCGCGCTTCCGGTGCTACCGGACCGGGTAACCGCGGCGCTGGCTGGCCTGGCCGTCCCTGGCGCGCTTCCCGCCGCCGGGCGACTCACCACCGAACCCGGTGGCCAGCTCGAACTCAGCTCCGAGCCCGCGGCCACGCTCCCCGAGTGCGTGGCCTCCACCGGCCGTGATCTCGCCGCCATCCGTAGCGCACTGCAGGCAGCAGGGCTACAGCTGGTGGGACACGGCCTCGATCCGTTCCGGCCTCCCCGCCGCGTCAGCGATCAACCGCGATACGTGGCGATGGAAGAATTCTTTGACCGCCGCGGCCCCTCGGGCCGGGTGATGATGTGCAGCACCGCATCGGTCCAGGTCTGCCTGGACGCCGGGACCGCAGGTGCGGGCCCCGGCAGTTACCGGGCGCGGTGGTCCCTGCTTCACTCCATCGGCCCGCTGCTCGTCGCAGCCTTCGCCAACTCGCCGTTGCGCGACGGCCGGCCGACCGGCTGGCGCTCCACCCGGCAAGCGGTGTGGGCCTCCGTCGACCCGGGCCGCACCCGCGCCCCCGCGGGCGCCAGGCGCAGCGGCTGCGCACCGAGGTCCGACTGGGTTTCTTACGCGCTCGATGCCGACGTGATGTGCATCCGCGATCCCGGCTCACAGCGCTGGTCCGCCCCGCCCGGGCTGACCTTCCGCGAATGGCTCCGGGCCGGCGTCCCGGCACAGAGGCTCAACGGCTCAGCGAGGGCGGCCAACGGCCCTGCGCCCGGCCTGCGCCCGCCGACGCGCGACGATCTCGAGTACCACCTGTCCACGCTGTTCCCGCCGGTCCGTCCCCGCGGCCATCTCGAGCTGCGGATGATCGACGCGCAGCCGGAGGACGGATGGGTCGTGCCGGCGGCGGTTACCGCCGCGCTGCTGGACGACCCGGTCGCCGCCGACGCCGCGCTGGCGGCCGCCGAGCCGATCTGGGCGCGGGGGAGCACCACCGGCGCGGACGGCGACGGCAGCCCGTGGCTGCGTGCCGCCCGCGACGGGCCCGCGGATCCGCGTTTCGGCCAGGCCATTCGCGCGTGTTTCGAGGCCGCCGACGCCGCGCTCAGCCGTTCTGCCGCGAACGAGGTGATCATCCGGACAGCGGTCGCCGACTTCGCCGAACGCTACGTGCTCCGGGCCCGCTGCCCCGCCGACGACCGGCTGGACGCGCTGGCCGGCCCCAGTACCGGCCGGCGGCCCACGCCGGCTCCCCGGTGCATCGGGACCGGCAGCGAGCAGTCCCGAGAAGATCACGACGCCAACACGGAGGACCACAGATGACGTCCGTGCAATCCGCCCTTTCCGACGACGCCCTGCGCGAGCGGATCGCCGCCGAGCTGGACAGAGCGCGCGAGCGCACCCAGGGGCTGACCGGCTGCGTCGGCGACGAGGATCTCACCCGGCAGCACTCACCACTGATGTCGCCGCTGGTGTGGGACCTGGCGCACATCGGCAACCAGGAAGAGATGTGGCTACTGCGCGGGGTCGGCGGCCGGGAGCCGATGCACCCGGAGATCGACCCGCTGTACGACGCATTCGAGCATCCGCGTTCGGAGCGGCCGACGCTCCCGCTGCTCCCGCCGCCGGAGGCGCGGTCCTACGCCGGCGAGGTGCGCGGCCGGGTGCTCGACCTGCTGGAACGGGCGCCGCTGCACGGCGAGCGCCTGGTGCAGCGGGGCTTCGCCTTCGGCATGATCGCCCAGCACGAACAGCAGCACGACGAGACCATGCTGATCACCCACCAGCTCCGCAGCGGACCGCCGGTGCTGCACGCGCCGGCGCCGCCCGGCGCGGCGCTCGCCGCCACCGTGACGGCGGGCACCGGCACCGGCGCCGCGCCGGCCGGAGCCAGCACCGCGCGGGCCGGAACCGAGGGTGCGCCGGGCGCGCTGACGCTCCCCCCGGAGGTCCTCGTCCCGGGCGGCCCGTTCACTATGGGCACCTCCACCGAGCCGTGGTCGCTGGACAACGAGCGGCCGGCGCACCCGGTGGACGTGCCGGCGTTCTTCATCGACACCGTCCCGGTCAGCAATGCGCAGTACGCGGCGTTCATCGCCGACGGCGGCTACGACGAGCCGCGCTGGTGGAGCCCGGAGGGCTGGGAGCACCGGCAGCGGGCCGGGCTGTCGGCTCCGATGACGTGGCGGCGCGACGGCGGCCAGTGGGTCCGGCGGAGGTTCGGCGTGGTCGAGCCGGTTCCGCCCGCCGAACCGGTCCAGCACGTCTGCTGGTACGAGGCCGACGCGTACGCGCGGTGGGCCGGCCGCCGGCTGCCGGGCGAGGCCGAATGGGAGAAGGCCGCGCGCTTCGACCCGGCGAGCGGCCGGTCCCGGCGTTACCCGTGGGGCGACGAGGACCCGGCGCCGCAGCACGCCAACCTCGGGCAGCGCCACCTGCAGCCAGCCCCGGCCGGCTCCTACCCCGACGGGGCCGCGCCCAGCGGCGCGCGCCAGCTCATCGGGGACGTGTGGGAGTGGACCGCCAGCGATTTCCTGCCGTACCCGGGATTTGCCGCCTGGCCGTACCGGGAGTACTCCGAGGTGTTCTTCGGCAGCAGTTACAAGGTGTTGCGCGGCGGGTCGTTCGCCGTCGACCCGGTGGCCTGCCGGGGCACGTTCCGGAACTGGGATTACCCGATCCGGCGGCAGATCTTCGCCGGGTTCCGCACCGCCCGGGACGCGGAGCCGCGGGCCGCGGGGCGCGGCCCGGCCGCCGGAGTGTCCCGGATCGCGGGGCGGCGCTGATGTGCCGGCACTTCGCCTACCTGGGCCCGCCGGCCGGCCTGCACGAGCTGATCTTCGGCCCGCCGCACGGGCTGTACCGGCAGTCCTACCAGCCGCGACGGCAACGGCACGGCGAGGTCAACGTGGACGGCTTCGGCGCTGGCTGGTACGCGGGCGACGACCCGGTGCCGGTGCGGTACCGGCGGGCCGGACCGGTCTGGGCCGATCCGTCGTTCGCCGACGTGGCGCGGGTCACCCGCAGCGGTGCCGTGCTCGCCGCCGTGCGCTCGGCGTCGGCTGGAACCGAGCCGGGTGCGTCGGCCGCCGCCCCGTACGGCGCCGACTGCTGGCTGTTCAGCCATAACGGCTCGCTGGAAGGATGGCCGGCCAGCGCCGTCGGGCTGGCGGAGACGCTGTCTGCCGGTGAGCTGCTCGGGCTGGAGGCCCGGTGCGACTCCGCCCTGCTGTGGGCGCTGACCCTGCATCAGCTGCGGGCCGGAGCCGGGCTCGCCGATGCGCTCGCGGGCACGGCCGGCCTCATCGAGGCACACCAGGTGGCGGGCCGGTTCAACATGCTGCTCACCGACGGCTCGGCCGTCGCCGCCACGGCCATCGGCGAGACGCTGTGCTACCGGCGCGATCCCGGCCGGCTGCTGGTGGCGTCCGAGCCGCACGACGACGAACCCGGCTGGACCGACGTTCCGGACGGCTCCCTGCTGTCCGGAACGGCCGGCACCGTCGATATCCGTCCGATCTCCGCTATCTCCGTCTCCGCTGGCGCCGCGTCCGCTGGCGCCGCGTCCGCTGGCACGGGCCCGAGCCCAGCGCCGCAGCCGGCCGGATGACCCCGCGAAAAGCTCCTGCCCGGCGCAGCCTCAAGGAAGGAATCTGATCCGTGACCACCCTGGATGTCGTCCGCTGCCTGCCCGAGGGTTTCCTCGCCGACGCGCTCCGCACGGACGCACGGGCGGGGCTGAGCGCCGCACCGAAGCAACTGCCGCCGAAATGGTTCTATGACGACCGCGGCAGCGAGCTGTTCGAGGAGATCACCCGCCTGCCGGAGTATTACCCGACCCGCGCGGAACGGGACATCCTGGCCGAGGCCGCCCCGGCGATTGCCGCGGCCAGCCGTGCGGAGACCCTGGTCGAGCTTGGCTCCGGCTCATCGGAGAAGACCCGGCTGCTGCTCGACGCCCTGACCGGCGCCGACCCCAGCGATGGCGGCCCCGGAAGTGGTGCCCCCCGAGGTGGGGCGGGCACGCTGCGGCTGTTCGTCCCGGTCGATGTCAGCGAGTCAGCCCTGGTGGCCGCCGGCAAGGCTGTGCTGGCGGAGTACCCGGACCTGGCGGTGCGGGCCGTGGTGTCTGACTTCGAGGAGCATCTCGGGCTGGCGGTGACGAGCGACCCGGGCGGCGTCGACGGCGCGGATGCAGACGGCGCGGGTAACGGCGGCCCGGATGGAAGCGGCCCGAGGCTCGTCGCCTTCCTCGGCGGCACGATCGGGAACCTGCTTCCGGACCAGCGCGCCGCCTTCCTTACCAAGCTGCGGTCCGAGATGCGCAGCGGCGATGCGCTGCTGCTCGGCACCGACCTGGTGAAAGACCCGGCGACCCTGGTCGCGGCCTATGACGACGCGGCCGGCGTCACGGCGGCCTTCAACAAGAACGTGCTGACCGTGCTGAACCGCGAACTCGACGCCAGCTTCGACCCCGACCTCTTCGGTCATGTTGCGGCGTGGGATCCGGAAGCGGAGTGGATCGAGATGCGGCTGCGCTCGGTGGAGGCGCAGACGGTGAAGATTCCCGCCATCGGCCTGGTGGTGACCTTCGAACGGGGCGAGGAGATGAGGACCGAGGTCTCCGCCAAGTTCCGGCGCGAGGGTATCGCCGCCGAGCTGCACCGGGCCGGGTTCGCGATGCGCCACTGGTGGACCGACCCCGCCAGCCGCTACGGCCTCTCCCTCTCCGAGCCGGCCTGAGTCGGCGGCCAGGTCCTGCCTGGGAGCGTGCCCCGCGCCTTGCGTATTCAGTTCAGGACGGGCTCTATGCGTTCTATCTGCCGCATTTCGTCTTCGTCGTGGGAGGTTTGGTAGAGGTCAACCGCCAGCTGGCCATTGAGCCAGAACTCGGGCGAGGTACCGAGTGCCTTGGCCAGCCGCAGGGCGGTGGACGGCGTGATACCACGCCGACCATTGATGATCTCGTTCAGGCGCACGTAGGAGACCCCGATCCGCTCCGCGAGTTCGGCCTGGGTCATGCCCAGCGGCGTAAGGAACTCCTCCCGCAGCATCTCGCCGGGCGGCGTTGGCGGCCGGTCAGCCGGGATCCTCATCCGGATCACCTCCTCAGGTGAGGTGCTCAGCCTAGGCAGGCGGGGCCGAGGAGGGCCTTTAGCTCGCCCATCAGGGACGGGGAGGGGGTGACCCGGAACTTGGGGTCGAGGCGGACGACCGTGGTGCTGGCGCCGTTGCGCAGCTGTAGGTGCACCTCGGCCGGTCCGGGGTGGCCGGCCAGCGCGTTCTTGAAGCGCTCGACCAGCGGCGGGGTGCACCGGTTCGCGGCGATCCGGACCACCACCGGGCGGGCATCCTCGGCGGTGAGATCGGGCTGGCTGACCTCGCTGGCGATCAGCTTCGGCACGTCCTCGCGGCGGTCCAGCCGTCCCCGGACGATGACGATCGCGTCTTCGGCCAGCAGTGGCGCGCACACCTGGTAGGTCGCCGGGAAGAACATCGACTCGATCGCCCCGCCGAGGTCCTCCAGGGTGGCCATCGCCCAGGAGTTCCCCTGCTTGGTGACCTTGCGCTGCAGACCGGACAGGATGCCGCCCACCGTCACGGTCTGGCCGTCCGGCCGTTCGCCCTCCATCAGCTCGGCGATGGCGCAGTCGGTTCCCGCGGCGAGGATGTGCTCCACCCCGAACAGCGGATGGTCGGACACGTACAGGCCGAGCATCTCGCGCTCGAACGCCAGCCGGGTGGTCTTGTCCCAGTCTCCGACCGGGATCGCGACGTCGAACGTCGCGGCGTCGCCCTCCTCATCGCCGCCACCGAACAGCGAGTCCTGGCCGATCGCCTCGTTGCGCTTGATGTCGATGATCGCGTCGATGGCCTGGTCATGGACCAGCAGCAGGCCGCGGCGCGGATGGGTGAAGGAGTCGAATGCCCCGGCCTTGATCAGCGACTCGACGACCCGCTTGTTGCACACCACCGCGGGGACTTTGCGCAGGAAGTCGTTGAAGTCGGCGAACCGGCCCTTGGCGCGGCGCGCCTGCACGATGCCCTCCACCACGTTGCCGCCGACGTTGCGGATCGCCGACAGCCCGAAACGGATGTCGTTGCCGACCGGGGTGAAGTCCGCGGCGGACTCGTTCACGTCCGGCGGCAGCACCTTGATGCTCATCCGGCGGCACTCGGCGAGGTAGAGCGCCATCTTGTCCTTGTCGTCCCGGACCGAGGTGAGCAGCGCCGCCATGTAGGAGGCCGGGTAGTTGGCCTTCAGGTAGGCGGTCCAGTATCCGATCATGCCGTAGCAGGCCGCGTGCGCCCGGTTGAAGGCGTAGTCGGAGAACGGGACCAGCACGTCCCACAGGGTCCGGACCGCGTTGGCGGAGTAACCATTGGCGCGCATCCCGGCGGCGAACGGCTCGTACTCCTTGTCCAGCACCTCTTTCTTCTTCTTGCCCATCGCCTTGCGGAGCAGGTCGGCCTTGCCAACGGTGTAGCCGGCCAGCTTCTGCGCCGCGGCCAGCACCTGCTCCTGGTAGACGATCAGCCCGTAGGTGTCGCCGAGGATCTCCTCCAGCGGCCCGGCCAGCTCCTGGTGGATCGGGGTGACCTGTTTGCGGCCGGCCTTGCGGTCGGCGTATTCGTTGTGTGCGTTCGCGCCCATCGGACCGGGCCGGTAGAGGGCGTTGACGGCGACGATGTCCTCGAACCGGTCCGCCCGCATCGAGCGCAGCAGCGCGCGCATCGGCCCGCCGTCCAGCTGGAAGCAGCCGAGCGTTTCGCCGCGGCCGACCAGGTTGAAGGTCGGTTTGTCGTCCAGCGGCAGCGCCAGCAGGTCGATGTCCGGGCCGCTGTTGGTGCGGATGTTGCGCAGCGCGTCGTCCAGGATCGTCAGGTTCCGCAGGCCCAGGAAGTCCATCTTCAGCAGGCCGAGGGACTCACAGCTCGGGTAGTCGAACTGGGTGATGATCGCCCCGTCCGCCTCGCGCCGCCAGATCGGGATGTTGTCGATGAGCGGCTCCGCGCTCATGATCACCCCGGCGGCGTGCACGCCGGGCTGGCGGATCAGCCCTTCCAGGCCCCGGGCGGTGTCCAGGACCTTCTTGATCTCGGCCTCTTCGGCGTAAAGCTTGCGGACTTCCCCGGCTTCGGCGTAGCGGCTGTGCGCGGAGTCGAAGACCCCGGCCAGCGGCATTTCCTTGCCCATCACCGCCGGGGGGAAGGCCTTCGATATCCGGTCGCCGAGGGCGTACGGGTAGCCGAGCACCCGGGCCGAGTCCTTGATCGCGGCCTTGGCCTTGATCGTCCCGTAGGTGACGATCTGGGCGACCCGGTCATCGCCCCACTTTTCGGTGACATAACGGATGACATCGGAGCGCCGGCGCTCGTCGAAGTCGATGTCGATGTCGGGCATGCTGACGCGCTCGGGGTTGAGGAATCGCTCGAAGATCAGCCCGTGCTCGATCGGGTCGAGGTCGGTGATGCCCAGGGCGTAGGAGACCAGTGAGCCCGCCGCGGAGCCGCGGCCGGGACCGACGCGGATGCCATTGTCCTTCGCCCAGTTGATGAAGTCGGCGACCACCAGGAAGTAGGAGGGGAACCCCTTGCCGATGATGACGTCCATCTCGTACTCGGCCTGGCGCTTGCGCTGGTCGCCGATGCCGTCCGGGTAGCGGCGGTCCATCCCCTCCCAGACCTTGGCCCGGAAGTGGCTCTCCTCGGTCTCGCCGGGCGGCACCGGGTAACGGGGCATCAGGTTCCGGCTTTCGAACAGGCCGGTGTTGTCGACCCGTTCGGCGATCAGCAGCGTGCTGTCGCAGCCAGCCTGCCATTCCTCGTCGGAGGCCATCGCCCGCATCTGCTCCGGGCTCTTGATGTAGTAGCCGGACCCCTCGAGCTGGAAGGCCGGCTCGGTGAGGGTGGAGCCGGTCTGGATGCACAGCAGCGCGGAGTGCGGCTCCGCCTCCTCCTCGCGGGTGTAGTGCGAGTCGTTGGTGACGACGGTCCGCAGGCCGAGCGTGGCCGCGATGCGGCGCAGGCCGTCCCGGACCCGGCGCTCAATCGCCAGGCCGTGATCCATGATCTCGACGAAGAAGTTGTCTGGGCCGAAGATGTCCCGGTAAGCGGCCGCCGCCTCGATCGCCTCGCGTTCCTGGCCCAGGCGCAGCCGCGTCTGCACCTCCCCGGACGGGCAGCCGGTGGTGGCGATGACCCCCTTCGCGTGTTCCGCGAGCAGTTCGCGGTCCATCCGGGGCTTGCGGTAGTGGCCTTCCAGCGACGCCCGCGAGCCGAGCCGGAACAGGTTGTGCGCGCCCTCCGCGCCGGTCGCCCACATGGTCATGTGGGTGAACGCGCCGCCGCCGGAGATGTCGTCGTCCTTCTGGTGCGGCTGGCCCCACCGGACCGGCTGCTTGTGATGGCGGCTTTCCGGCGCGACGTACGCCTCGATCCCGATGATCGGCTTGATGCCCGCCGCGCCTGCCTGGGTGAAGAAGTCGTAGGCGCCGTACATGAACCCGTGGTCGGTGATGGCGACCGACTCCATGCCCTGGCGTCCGCACTCGTCGAACAGGGCCTTCAGCCGCGCCGCGCCGTCCAGCATCGAGTACTCGGTATGGACGTGCAGGTGCACGAATGAGTCCACGGGCTCTCCCTGCTCGAGGCGGGCTGGCGGGGTTGCCGGTTATCTCTGCGTGGCGGGCGTTCCGGCCGGCCGGACGGCGAGGGCAGGCAGTGGGGGCCGGAAGACCCCGCTGAATCCAGCGTAGTTGCCGCCGTGATCCACTTCCGCCTCCGCGACGCGTGTCGAGTGGACCGCCCGGGGCAGTGCCCAGGGTGGACATGACAACCTGGGCACTGCCCAGGTGACGCTTACCAGCTACAAGGGGGCATACCGCGTGAAGCACGTGTCACTCGCCGACCTCGACGTCTCCCGTATCGGCCTCGGCTGCATGGGGATGTCCGCCTTCTACACCGGCGCCGGAAGCGATGATGCCGAGTCGATCCGCACCATCCACCGGGCCCTGGAACTGGGGGTGACCTTCCTCGACACGGCCGAGATGTACGGGCCGTACGCCAACGAGGAACTGGTCGGCCGGGCGATCGCCGGCCGCCGCGACGAGGTCGTGCTGGCCACCAAGTGCGGCACCATCTCGCACCTGGACGGACGGGACCGGCGGTTCGACAGCAGGCCGGAGAACATCCGGATCGCCGTGGAGGGGTCGCTCCGCAGGCTCGGTACCGACCACATCGACCTCTACTACCAGCACCGGGTCGACCCGGACACGCCCATCGAGGACACCATCGGCGCGATGGCCGAGCTGGTCACTGAGGGCAAGATCCGCCACATCGGGCTCTCCGAGGCGGCGCCGAAGACGATCCGGAGGGCGCACGCCGTTCATCCGGTGACCGCGCTGCAGACCGAGTACTCGCTGTGGTCGCGCGACCCGGAGCAGGAGATCCTGCCGCTGCTGCGTGAGCTCGGCATCGGTTTCGTGCCGTACTCGCCGCTCGGCCGGGGCTTCCTGACCGGCCAGTTCCGCTCCACCGAGCAGCTCTCCGACAGCGACTTCCGCCGGTCCAATCCCCGGTTCGCGGAAGGCAACCTGGAGCGGAACCTGGCGATCGTGGACGAGGTCGAGGCCATCGCGGCGGACGCCGGCGCGACCCCGGCCCAGGTCGCGCTGGCCTGGCTGCTGGCCCAGGGCGACGACCTCGCCCCGATTCCGGGCACCAAGCGGATCTCCCGGCTGGAGGAAAACGCCGCCGCCGACGCGGTGACGCTGACTCCGCAGCAGATCGACCGCCTCGGCGCCATCCAGCCGGCGGCCGGTGACCGGTACCCGGACATGACGCCGGTGAACCGCTGACGCACCGCGCGGCCCGCAGCCGTGGGCTGCGGGCCGCGGTTTCGGTGCAGACGCTCTGCCGACGCTATGCAGACGCGCCGGGCCGCCGCGGCTCCCCCGGTCACGGGATCTTCCGTGCTAACCGGTTGCCGGTCGGCGGACCGACGCTCCACACCCCGCGCGTCCGGCCGGGTGGCCGGTGGCGGGTGCGCTCGCTGTGGGCGCACCCCGCTCATGCGCGGGCGGGCTCGACTGCCTGCGGTTCCCGGTCTGCACCTCCGGCGGCATCCGGCTCGCGGATGCCGTACCGGGCGTACAGCCGGCGCAGCGGCCCCGGGGCCCACCAGTTGGCCCGCCCGAGCAGGCGCATGGTGGCCGGGACCAGCAGCACCCGGACAACCGAGGCGTCGATCACCAGGGCAATCGCCATGCCCACCCCGGCGAGCTTGATGAAAGTGATCCCCGAGGTGGAGAACGCGGCAATTACCACGATCAGAAGCAGCGCGGCGCTGGTGATAATTCCTCCGGTCCGCTGCAGTCCGGCCGCGACGGCTGTGCGGTTTGTCTCACCGAGGTCATACTGCTCCCGCATCCGCGACAGCAGGAACACCTCGTAGTCCATCGACAGCCCGAAGATGATCGCGAGCATCAGGATCGGCATCGTCGGGTCAATGGTTCCGGTCGGGGTGAACCCCAGCAGCCCGGACAGGTGACCCCATTGGAAGATCCACACCACGGCGCCGAACGCCGCCGACAGCGACAGCACGTTCATCGCGATGGCCTTCACTGGCAGCACGAGCGAGCCGAACGCCAGGAACAGCAGCACGAATGTCGACACGCCGACGATCAGCGCCATCCACGGCAGTCTCGATCCGATGCTGGACAGCTCGTCGGACATCTGCGCGGTCTGGCCGCCAACGTAGGCCCTGGCCCCGGCAGGGACCGGGACGTCGCGCACCTGCTGGACGATGCCCCGTGCGTGGGTGGACACCGGATCGCCCTGGTAGCGCAGGTCGATCCGCGCGATGTTTCCGTTCGCACCGGTGATCTGCGCGCCGATCACGCCGGGCACGTGCGACAGCCGTTGTTCATATCCGGCGAGAGCCGCCCGCTGGCCGGGAGCCATGGCACTGCCCGGCATCGCGGCGACCGCCTCAATCGGGCTGGTCGCGTTGGCCGGGAAGTCGCGGTTGATCGTCTGGGTCACCTGCCGGACCGGGGCGCCGGCGGGCAGGGTGCGGGCGTCCGTGCCGCCCCAGGCGATCCGCAGGAACGGCGTTCCGAGCGCGAGCAGCAGGGCGACGATCACGGTCACGTACACGACCGGCCGGCGCATCACGCTCTGCGCGATCCGGTACCAGGCGCCCCGGTCTGCTGCCGGGGCCTGCCGGACGCCGCGCCGGATCCGCAGCGCGTTCACCCGCGGGCCGAGCACGGCCAGCAGCGCCGGCATCACGGTGAGGGCCGCGATCATGTCGACGGCGACGGTGGCGACCCCGCCGAAGCCCATGGACCGCAGGAACACCTGCGGGAAGAGCGTCAGGCTGGCGAGCGCAACCGCGACCGTGACGCCGGAGACGGCGACGGTCCGCCCGGCGGTGGCCATCGTGCGGGCGACGGCGTCTGCGGTGCCCTGACCGCGCCGCAGTTCCTCGCGGAACCGGCCGACCATGAACAGCCCATAGTCGATCGCCAGGCCGAGCCCGAGGATCGTGGTGATGTTGATCGAGAAGATCGACACCCCGGTCACCAGCGTGAGGAGCCGCAGCACGGTGAACGAGCCGAGAATGCCGATCCCGCCGATCGCCAGCGGCAGGCTCGCCGCGGCCAGGCTGCCGAAGATCACCACCAGCAGGATCAGCAGGACCGGCATCGACAGCCCCTCGGCCCGCGCGATGTCCTTGCTCACCTGCTTGGAGATGGCCTCTTCGGTGGGGATGGTCCCGCCGGCCCGGGCGCTCAGGCCGGAGGCGGACAGGTGCGAGGAGATCGCGTCGTAGCTTTTCTGCTTCGCCGCGTCGCTGGACCCGGCCAGCGACAGCGTCGCGTACGTCGCGTGCCGGTCTTTGCTGACGAACTGGGCCGCCGCCGGGGACGCCGCGGGGCCCGCCGACCAGTAGGTGGTCTCCGAGGTGACGTGGCCGGGGGGCAGCGCCGCGAGGGAGCGGGTCACCGCCGCCCGGTACCCGGGATCGTCCACGGTCCGGTCCGCGCTGCGGTAGAGCACCACCACGTCGCCCTCGCCGCCGAGCGCGTGGTCCGACAGCTGGCTCGCGTGGTCGCTCTGGCTTCTCGGGGTGTCGATGGCCCCGCCGGGCTGCAGCGCGCGGAACACCCCGGTGCCCCACGCCGCAGCGGCCGCGATGGCGATCAGCGCGATCCCCAGCACCAGCCACCGATGCCGGTTGACGGTGCGTCCCCATGCCTCGAACATCGGGCCCCTCCCCGGCTAGACTCCGTTACGGAGCGTTAGATCAGTAAACGGCGTAAACTAGTGATTGCTGTTAATTTCGCATACAGCGTTAACTAGTGTCAAGGCTGTTTAGGGAGGCATCTGGTGGCCGGGACCACGGACGTGGCGCCAGCCCGGAGCCGCCGCGAGCGCGTGCGCGCCGCGACCGCCCGGGAAATCAAGGACACCGCGCGACGCTTCCTGGTGGAGCAGGGGGCGGACGCGGTCACGCTGCGCGCCATCGCCCGGGAGATGGGGATGACCGCCCCCGCGCTCTACCGCTACTTCAGCAGCCATGAGGAACTGCTGCGGCACGTGATCGGCGACATTTTCGTGGAGGTCGCCGGTGCGATCAGGACGGCGATCAACGAGGTCGCCGACGACGGCATGACCGCGAAGTTCACCGCCGGCTCGCGCGCGTTCCGGCGCTGGTCGCTGGACCACCCGCGGGAGTTCGCGCTGGTCTTCGGGTCACCGCTGCCCGGGATCGATCTCAACCACCCGGACATCGCCGACAAGTGCGGCCAGGAGTTCATGGGGGTCTTCCTGGAGCTGTACCTGGAGCTGTGGCAGAAGAAGCCGTTCCGGGTTCCCGCGTCCGCGGACATCGACCCGTCCCTGCTGGCCCAGCTGGAACGCTTCGGCGACTCGACGGGCGTTCCGCTTCCGGCCGGCGCGATCCTCTCCTTCGCCTACTGCTGGGTGCGCCTCTACGGCATGGTCAGCATGGAGGTGTACGGCCACCTCAGCTGGGTCCTCGACGACGCCGAGCCGCTGTTCGACATGATGCTGCGGGAGATCCTCCCGGTGCTCGGCCTGGACAGCCCGGACCCGCGCGCCGACGGTGCCTCCGCCATTTATCCCTAACGGCTGACACGGGCGTCCGCAGTCCGTACCGCAGCCGAAATCGGGACGTTGTGCCCTAACAGGAGCCCTGCGTCCGGCGGATTGTCGTGCTATGGGCAGCGGCACACCCGACGATGCCGTGGCGCGCCCGGACGCGGCCGGGCAGCGGGAAGTGAACGCCGAGGAGCGCGACACCCGGCTTAAGGAGCGGGAGGTGGCGCTAGACCGGCGAGAGCAGGCCGTGAAACTGCTGGAACAGTCCGCCAACGAGCGCGAGGGGATCGCCGACCTCCGGGACCGCGCGGCCGACCAGCGCGAAGCCCTGGCCGACGCCCGGGAGCGCGCGGCCGATGAGCGCGAGGCACGGTCCGACATCCGCGACCGCGTCGCCGACGAGCGGGAAAGGCGCCTGAACGAACTGGAAAACGCCCTGGACTCGCGGGCGCACGCCGCCCGGGTGCCGACGGCCACCGTGACCGAACGGGCGCTGGAATCGATCGAACGCGGGCGCGTGTTGCTCGAGGCCAGCGCCGCCAGCCTCGACCGGAGCGAGGCGGCGCTGGTGCGCACACGGGATCGTAATCACCGGGAGCAGCGGGAGGTCGACCGGGAGGTGGCGGCCGGTGAGCGGGAGGCCACCCGGGAGGCCACCTGGACGGGCGCGGGCGAAAAACCGCACACCGGCGGCGGCCCGGACACGCAACCGGACCTGCCGGACCGCATCGCCCAACTGCGCAGGCAGATTCACGAAAGTGCGATGAAGCTCGCCGAGGCGGAGGAGCAGATGGCCCGTCATCACGATCAGATGGCGCGATCGCACCCCGCCAAGACCGACGAATACCGGCGGACGGCAGATAACGTGCGCGCCAGCGCGAGGCGGGTCCGGGCGGTCGCGCGCAACTTCACCGCGTCCATTCCAAAGCGCCGGCCTGGTGATCGTTTAATCTGGCCGGCCGTCAGCCCGATCCGGTGATCAGGACACCGGCGGTGGTCAACCGGTGGCATCGCTCCCGCGGGGAGTGGCCGTGGCCGGCGCCCGTAGCCCGGTGGCGGTGCGGCAACGCGGCGCAGGTAAGTTGCGCAACGTGACGCAAGCGGGACCTGGGCCGGATGCGGCCCGCGGGCGGGGGCAGGCGCTGATCCTGCTGATCATGGGTGTCTCCGGCAGCGGCAAGACCACCGTCGGCGCGCTGCTGGCCAGACGGCTGCAGTGGCCGTACGCGGAGGCCGACGACTTCCATCCGCCGGCGAACCTGCGGAAGATGCGGGCCGGTGAGCCGCTCACCGACGCCGACCGGCTGCCCTGGCTGCAGGCGATCGGCGCCTGGATCGACGAGCAGATCGCGGCCGGCCGGTCGGGAGTGGTCAGCTGCTCGGCACTGAAGCGCTCATACCGCGACATCCTCCGCGGTCCCGATGACGGCCGGTACCGCGGCGAGCTGAAGCTGGTCTACCTCGAGGGGGACCGGGACCTGATCGCGCGGCGGATGGCCGCCCGGCACGGTCACTTCTTCCCGGCGAGCCTGCTGGACTCGCAATTCCGCGTCCTGGAGCCACCGGCCCCGGACGAGCACGCGCTCGTCGTCCCGGTCGGCGGGACCCCGGAGGAGATCACCGACGAGATCCTGAGCAAGCTCGGCCTCAGCGTCCCGGGAGAATCCGGCGCCGGCCGCTAGCTTCCGGCGCGGGCGGGCTCCAGGGTCAGGGAGACCGAGTTGATGCAGTAACGGTCGTCGGTGGGCGTCTGGTAACCCTCACCATGGAACACGTGACCGAGGTGCGAGTCGCACCGCGCGCACCGGACCTCGGTGCGGGCCATGCCAAGTGACCGGTCCTCCAGCAGGACGACCGCATCGGATGCGGACGGGTCGTAGAAGCTCGGCCAGCCGCAGTGCGACGCGAACTTGGTGTCCGAGCGGAAAAGCTCGGCTCCGCAGGCCCGGCACCGGTAGACGCCCTCGGTGGTCTCGTCGGTGTACTTCCCGGTGAACGGCGCCTCGGTGCCACCCTCGCGCAGCACCCGGTACTCGTCGCGAGAAAGCTGCTCACGCCACTCCTGCTCGCTCTTGCGGACCGGTCCCTGTGCTGCCTGGTGCTGTGTCATCTTCTGGCCTCCCACTAGTGCTAACACCGTCGGCCGGGACCGTGTTTCCCAGGCTAGCGGGGGCGAAGGCCAGCGCGGCCGCCAGGCACGCGAAGGGGAGCACCGGCAGCAGGTAGCGGTAGTCGAAGTCGACGGCGGCGATCGGGAAGATCAGCAGCACGAACGCGGTCGCCGTCGGCAGCAGGCCGGGGCCGCCCAGGCGCCGCCAGCGCCGCGCCACCCCGGCGAGCGTGGCCAGCAGCAGCGCGCCGAACAGCGGGCCGTAGGTGAACACGTACCGCTGCCAGATGCGCATCGCCGACGAGTACGGGCGCTTCACCGGGACGTGGGTCACCCCGGCGTACTTCTTCACGTCCTGAGCAGCGGTCGCGCCCGGAATCCAGGAGTGATGGGCGGGCACGTGCTGCGCGCGGTACGGGAACTTGTAGTGGTTGTATGTGTAGGTGCCGGGATAGGGGATGCGCTGCGGCTGGATTGCCAGCTTCAGCCCGTCGCCGATCGCCCCGGCATAACCCAGCGGCTGCGCGGTGATGGCCCGGAAGTCGAAGTCACGCAGCAGCCGGTCGTTCGACGGGCGCACCGGCCCGCCCGGCATCTTCTCCGCCTGCGGGGTCAGCCAGACCAGCTGCCCGGGAGCTTGCCGTTTGGACGGTGGCGTGGAGTAGCACAGCCGCTGCTCGTCGGCCGGCGGCTTGATGACGCTGCACTCGGAGAACGACGAGACCCGCGCGAACAGGTAGAACCCGTCCGAGCGGGTCAGCTCGTACTGGCCGTTCACCGAGTGGAACCAGGCCGCGTACGCCACGACCGGTAGCGCGCATCCGGCCACCACCGCGACCAGCGGCCGCCACCCCCGCCAGCGCACCAGAAAGTACAGGGCGAACACCACGAGCACCGGCAGGCCCACACTCCGGACGAGCACCGCGTACCCGGCCAGCAGGCCGGCCAGCAGCGCGACCGGCCAGCTGGGCCGGTCACGCCACATCAGCAAGGTGACGGCGACGGCGACCGCGAAGGTGAACAGGGTCTCCGACATCATCATGTGCTCGAGCTGGATCTCGAACCCGTCCAGCAGCACCGGGAGGGTGGCGAGGGTGGCGCCCCAGGCGGGCAGCCGGGCGCGGCGCAGCAGCGCGTAGATCATCACCGCGACCGCGAGGCCCATCAGGTGCTGCGCGACCGCGACCATCGCGAGGCTGTGGAACGGCTCCAGCAGCCGCAGCCAAAAGGAGTAGCCGATCGTCTTGCTCAGGTCGGGCCGTGGCCGCAGCGCGGCGCCGAGGTACAGGTACGAGTCACCCGGGAACCAGATCACCCCGGGGTAGCCGAGCATCGCGACCGCGCGGAGAGCGGCCCCGGCGGCGAGCGCCGCCGCGAACAGCCGGTTGCGCCGGATCAGTCCCGCGATCTGGCCGGGCAGCGTCTGCAGGCTCGTTGCCTGGGCAATCGCCGGTCCCGGCGGTGACTGCTGCTGGCCTTCCCGGCTTGATCGCATCGGCACGAAACGCATCGGCGCAGTAGACCAGTCAGGAACGTGCGGGTGGAGACGGGACACTGTCCGCCGGGGGGCGTGCCGGTGAACGGCCGGCAACCGTTTGGTCCTCCGGCCGGGCGCCCGGCGGCCCAGAGCGGTGGCGGGCGGTCCAGCGGATGATCACCTGACGGCCCGCGCGCTCGGCCCCGAGGACCAGCCCGGTGATGACCGGCAGCCAGACCGGCAGCACCAGCCGGTCAGCCTCGCTGCCGATTGGGTGGGCTGCCACCGCGAGCGGGCCGGTGACGCCGATCAGCAGCAGCGGCACCGCCCGGTACCGGCAGGTCCACACCAGCGCGGCAACGCCGGCCGCCACCAGCGGCAGCCACCATTTGTCCTGCAGGACGACGAGGCACCAGTGCGGGAGGAACCACGCGTCCCGCCGCAGCAGGTACATCACCGGGCTCGGCGTCAGCCGCCCCCGGAAGTGACGGGACGCCATGTCCTGGATCGTGTCGGTGAACGACGGCAGGTGCGCCGCGGTGCTCACGATGAGCCAGCCGACCGTCCCGGCGGCCCCGACGGCGGTTACCGCCCAGGCCGTCGGCCAGGACACGGCGCCCGGCGCCCGCAGCCGCTTCCATCCGGCCAGGCCGGCGCCGCCGGCCAGCAGGACGGCCGAGAGCAGGAAGCCGTTGGCGGACTTGATGGCGTACGTGCACACCAGGCCCGCGGCGGCCAGCGCGAGCCCGCCGATCATCCGCCCGCGTCCCGGTGCGCCGCTCGCGCCATCGCCGGCGCCGTCGCGCGGCCACAGCATGGTGGCGCCGACGCCGGTCACCAGGCACCCCGCCAGCATCGCGCCTTCCGGCAGCATCCGGGTGATCCAGTAGCCGGACGGGAGGAGGAACAGCAGCACGGGGCTGGCGATGCCGGCGATGCGCGAGCCGCCGAGGGCCCGCACCGCCGCGTAGAGCGCCAGGGCGCCCAGCAGCGCCGCCAAGGCTGTCGCCTGCATCATCCCGCGCCACGCCCCGCCGAGCCGCACCAGCGGCGCGGCCAGCAGG
Organism: Streptosporangiaceae bacterium; assembly: GCA_051986485.1. Classification (GTDB taxonomy): domain Bacteria; phylum Actinomycetota; class Actinomycetes; order Streptosporangiales; family Streptosporangiaceae; genus JBPYFL01. Next base: position 76,690 of record JBPYFL010000067.1, read on the forward strand.
GAGAATCCCGGCCTGGTGGTGAAGATCTGCACGTAGCGCGGGTTGGGCTGGCCGGCCGGGTAATGGTGGCAGTGCGGCCGCATGCCGACCTCACGCGCATAGCCGTTCCGCGACGCGCACTCGATCGCGGAGGCGGCCGCGGCCGCCTGGGGCGCGCCCGCGCCGGCGTACGTCACCGCCTGCCGGGTGTACCAGTAGCTGTCGGGCATCGCCTGCCGGCCGTCCTGGTCCCACTGCAGCCAGAACAGCCCTGCCGCGATCAGCAGCACCGCCGCCGCGGCGGCGGCCGCCAATCCGGCCCGGCGGACGGCCCGGAGTCGTGCCGCGTTCACGGAGATACCGGCCTCCGCTGCCGGGCGGGCGGCGCGATTGGTCCGGCCGCGCCGGGAGCGGTCGGCGCCCCGCGGCGCTGCTGGCCGCCGGGGGCGGCCCATGCCTCGAGCTGAGCGACGAAGGCGCGCGCGGCCTCCGGCCAGCGCAGCGACTCCCCGGCGCCGTGGTGCCCGCGCATCGCGAGCTGGGTCCGCAGCCCGGGATCGCGATGCAGCCGGAGCACGGCTTCGGCGGCAGCCTCCGGGTCGCGGTACGGCACCACGAACCCGCAACGGTAGCGGTTCACCAGCTCCGCGGCCGGTGGGTTCGGGCTGGTGACCACGGGCAGCCCGCGCGCCATGTACTCGGCGACCTTCGTCGGGAGCGAATGCCGGTAGTTCGGCTCGTCGTGCAGCAGCGCGATCCCGGCTAGCGCGCCGTCGAGCATCCGGACCGCGTCGCCGTTCGGCACGAACCCGTACCAGCGGATCAGGCCGGCCGCCTGTGCCTTGGACAGGTCCGGCCGCAGCGGGGTGTCGGCATCGCCGATCAGCTCGACCGCGATGCCGTGCGGCCGCAGCAGCCGGGCGACCTCGATCATGTCGCCGGTGCCGCGTGCACGCGACAGGTGCCCGAGATACACCACCCGGCTCGATCCGGGCGGGAGCAGCGGGCGCTGCGGGACGTAGGTGGTGTTCGGTACGACCGGATGCGGGCGGGTGAACCGTCGCTGGTAGCCCGATTCGGCGAGGGTCAGGTGAATCCGGCGCTCGGCGATCAGCTCGGCCTTCCGCACCGCGGTGGCGAAGGCAGGCCGCATCGGGCGCGGAACCCACGCCTTTCCGGCCAGGGCCGCCGCGGTGTCCTCGTGCACGTCCCACACGGTGGGCGGCCGGTTCCGCACCAGCGGCAGCACCAGTAGAAGCTCGGGGTCGTGAACGATCAGCAGGTCAGCGCCGCGGCACCGGTGGGCAAGCTCCCGGCGGGCGGCGCGCAACGCCCGGCCGCGGCGGCGGCCCGCCGCCCGCGGGACGTCGGCCGCGGTCAGCTCCGGCCACGGGGTGACCCGGCAGGCCCGGAACGGCGCGATGTAGGTCACCTGATGCCCGGCGTCCAGCAGGGCGCGGATCTGGCGGTGCAGGATCCGGGCGTCGGCCGGGTTGTGCACGATCGTGCAGACGACGACCCGCATCGCCTTACAGGGCCTCTGCGTTCGCCCCGGACACCGGGCCGCGGGTATCGAGCAGCAAATCGGTGCCGCGGGCGATCCGCTCGGGGTCGTAGGCCGCGTGCCGCTGCAGCAGGATCGCGAGGTCGGCCGCGCCGAGTTCGGCGTCCAGGTCGCCGGCCCGGCGCACCGGCTGGCCGTCCACCGCCCACGCCGGGACGTAGGGATCGTGATAGGCGAGGTCCGCGCCCCGGGCGAGAAGCTTGCGCGCGATCGGCTGCACCGGGGACTCGCGCTGGTCGGCGATGTCGCGCTTATAGGTGACGCCGAGCAGCAGCACGCGGGACCCGTTGAGTGCCTTGGCGTTGCGGTTCAGCAGTTCGGCGGCACGGTCCACGACGTAGGACGGCATCCGGCCGTTGATCTCCTGGGCCAGCTCGACGAACCGGAACGGGTAGCCGAGCGTCCGCACCTTGAACGACAGGTAGTTCGGGTCGATCGGGATGCAGTGGCCGCCGACCCCGGGGCCCGGGTAGAAGGCCTGGAAGCCGAACGGCTTCGTGGCGGCGCAGGTGATCGCGTCCCACAGGTCCACGCCGAGCTCGTGGCAGAACACCGCCATCTCGTTGACCAGGGCGATGTTCACGTGCCGGTAGGTGTTCTCCAGCAGCTTCGCCATCTCCGCCTCGCGGGTGGACCTGGCCGGCACCACCTGGTCGCACAGCTTGGAGTAGAACGCCTCCGCCGCCGACGCGCAGCGCGGCGTGAGCCCGCCGACGATTTTCGGGGTGTTCCGCAGGCCGTACACCTTGTTGCCGGGGTCGATCCGCTCCGGCGAGAAGGCCAGCGCGAAATCGATGCCCGCGGTCAGCCCGGACGCTTTCTCCAGCAGCGGGCGGACTACCTCGTCGGTCGTGCCCGGGTACGTGGTGGACTCCAGCACCACCAGTGTCCCGGGCCGCAGCACCCGCCCGGCCAGCTCCGCCGCGGCCCGGACGGCGGTGAGATCCGGCCCGTTCGCGTCCGACAGCGGCGTCGGCACGCAGATCAGGATGGTCTCGGGCGCGACCGCCGCGTCCGCGCCGGTGAGCCCCGACTCCGTGGCCTCCGGCTGGAACCCCCCGGCGATCATCGCGGCGACGTCCTCGTCGGAGATGTCGTCCACGTGCGACCGTCCGGCGCGCAGGCCATCCACGACCGCGCGGTTCTGGTCGTAGCCAGCCACCGCCAGCCCGGCGGCCACCGCCTCGCGCGCCAGCGGGAGGCCGACATAACCAAGCCCGATCACCAGCAGGTCTGCGGCCACAGGCGTGCTCCTCTCAGCCGCGGGCCCCGGTCCGGGCGGGAGCAGGGGCGGGGGGCGGACCGTACAGGCTCAGATCGCGCCAAGTGCCGCGTAAGCAGAGCGGTACCGCTGCGCATTTGCTGTCCAGGTGCGATCTCGGGAAACCCAAACACGTGCATTAGCACCAAGTTCTCGGCGGCTATCTGGACTGTAAAGGAGCCGTTCCAGGCAATTTGCCAGCGCCACCGGATTTTGCGGGAGAGTTAACGCACCGGTCGTCCAGTGTTTGACAATTTCGCGGAGTCCCCCTACTTCACTTGCCACCACGCACAGACCGCTCGCCATCGCCTCCACTGGCTTCAACGGGGTCACCAGCTGGCAGACGCGGTCGTCCGTCCGAGGCACCACGAAGACGTCGAGGAGAGCGTGATACCTGCGCACGTCGGCCAACGGCACCCGGCCGGTGAAGATCGCGGCGTCGGCCAGGCCGAGCTGGCCGGCCAGCCGCTGCAGGCTCGCGCGTTCCGGGCCGTCCCCCACGATCAGCGGCCGGACCGCGACGCCGCGGTCGCGCAGCTCGGCCGCCGCCCGCAGCAGGGTGTCCACGCCCTCGTAGGCGAACAGGCTGGTCACCTCCCCGATCACCGGCTCGCCGGGGGCGATGCCGAGGGCGCCGCGCAGCGGACCCGGATCCGGGAGCGGCTGCAGGAACTCGCCGTCCACCGCGTTGGGAACGACGAGCACCTTCTCCGCGGCGATCCCGCGGGCGATGATCTCCTCGCGCATCACCTCGCCGAGCGTCACCACCAGGTCGGCCTCGCGCATGCAGTGCGTTTCCAGCTCCCGGCTGCGGCGGTACAGGTCGCTTCGCCCGGCATCCTGCGCGCTCCCGTCCCGGCGGGAGAGCCAGGTCTCCTCCAGGAAGCCGCGGACCTCGTAGACCACCGGCAGCCCGGTCGCCGCCCGGATGCCCAGCGCCAGCTGGCCGTTGATGTGGTTGCTGGCGGCGTGCAGCACCGCCGGGCGGAGCTGCTCCGTCAGGTGCAGGGCCTGCTCGAGGCCCTGATCCAGCGCCTCGTCGGCGAGCCGGGGGAGCGTGTAGGGCAGCAGCCGGTGATAGGGGATCTCGTCTACCGTCACCAGCCGCCGGGCATCGGGAAAACCCTGCGCGACCGGGAAGCCGGATCTGGTGACGACGTGCGGGTCGAGGCCGGCCGCTCGCTGCGCGCGGGCGATCTTGTGGGTGCGGACGGTGTAGCCGGCGTGCTTGTAGGGCAGCGCGTTCGTCACGACGTGCAGCACCCGTCCCGGTGCCGGTCCCGTGTCCGGGCGCTGCCCGGTGCCCCGGGCCGTCCGGCGCCGCCCGGTCGCGGCCAGCCCCGCAGCGCCGTTTCGCTGGTTAATCCGCGGCCGTGCCGGGGTGAGCGCGGTGAGCTCCGCGGTCAGTGCCTGCCGCAGCATCCGGTCGCGGCGCGACCGTGCCCCGTCCAGCTCGTCCACCGCGTCGCCCAGCCGTCCCTCGCTGCGAGCCAGTCGTGCGGCCAGCCGGGGCCGTCCTCGCTCCCGGGCTGGCACCCGGGCGAGCGCCTCCCGGGCGACCTCCGGGCGGTCCACGGCCAGGGCGAACGCGGCGAGGTGCCGGGGCGAGGAATCGAGGGCGCGAAGCGCCGCCTCCCGCTCCCCGGCGCCCCAGCCGGCCACCGCGCGGCCGTACCGCCCGCAGGCCGCCAGCGCCGGGCGCAGCGGCGCGGGCAGCACCCGCCAGGCCAGCACCAGGCAGCGGACGGGATCACTGGTTACCTGCCGCCACATCACCGATGCGGCCAGCGTGACCAGGCGCGGCGACATCGACCGGGGTTGCGCTTGTTTCACGGCCGCGGACGCTAGGGGCGAAAGGTGAACAGAAAACGGCGGTCTCGGGAAAGTACGGGAAATACCACAGGAATACGAGGACCGGACCACAAGGATCAAGCTGAATATCCCCTAGTCGCCACCGGAATATGAGGAGCGATGTGCTCGGCCCCGTAATTCACGTCCTCGGCGCACGCCCGAATTTCGTCAAAGCGGCTCCGGTGATCCGCGCCCTCGCGGCCCTCGGGCACCAGCAGCAGGTCATCCACACCGGGCAGCACTACGACGAGCGGATGTCGGACGTGTTCTTCGTCCAGCTCGGCCTGCCCGAGCCGGACGTCAACCTCGGCGTCGGCTCCGGGACCCACGCGCGGCAGACCGCCGCGCTGCTGACCGGCCTGGAAGACGAGCTGGCCCGGCGGTCGCCGGCCCTGGTGGTCGTGTACGGCGATGTGAACTCCACCCTCGGCGCATCGCTGGTGGCCGCGAAGCTCGGCTTCCCGGTCGCGCACGTCGAGGCGGGACTGCGCAGCTTCGACTGGACGATGCCGGAAGAGGTGAACCGCCGCCTGACCGACCAGCTGTGCGGGCTGCTGTTCGCCACCTCGCCGGAGGCGGTCGGCAACCTCGCCAACGAGGGCGTTCCGGTGGGGGACATTCACCTGGTCGGCAACCCGATGATCGACACGCTGGTCGGCAAACTGGACCGGTTCGACTGCGGTGCGATGCGCGCCGAGTTCGGCCTGCCCGACCGGTACGTGGTGGCCACCCTGCACCGGCCGTCGAACGTGGACGACCCCGGGATCGCCGCCGAGCTCGTCCGCGGGCTGCACGATGTCGCGTCTCAGCTCGACGTGCTGATCCCGCTGCACCCGCGCGGCCGCGCCGTGCTGGACGCGGCCGGGCTGAGCGCGCACCCGCGGATCCGGGTCTGCGAGCCGCTGGGCTACATCGAGTTCATGTCGCTGGTGCGCGGGGCCGCCGCCGTGGTCACCGACTCGGGCGGCGTGCAGGAGGAAACCACCCTGCTGCGGGTTCCGTGCCTGACCCTGCGCGCCAACACCGAGCGGCCGGTCACCATCACGAGCGGGAGCAACCGCCTCGTCACCCGGGACGAGCTGGCGATGGCCGTGCTCAAGGCATGTGCCGACGGCCCGTACGCCGGCGAGCTTCCGCCGCTGTGGGATGGCGCGGCCGGCCCGCGGATCGCGGGTATCGTCTCCGGCTGGCTGGCCCGGCATGGCTGACCAGCTGCTCAGCACCGCGGAGGCGGCGGCCTACTGGGACGCGAGGCACCGCCGCGAGGACGACCTGCGCTCCGGCGGCAACCGAGGTCTGGACTACCCCGGCAACGAGATGTTCTACGCGCGCCGGCTCGGCGCCCTGCTGGAGCTGATCGGGGACCAGGGGAGCGCGAGCGAGCCGATGTTCGTGCTGGACGCCGGCTGCGGCAAGGGCCAGTTCGCCCGTGCCCTCGCCCGGTGCGGCCACCGGGTGGACGCCATCGACGCGAGCGCGTCGGCGATCGATTACGCCCGGTCCACCGACCCGCCGGTGTTCCCCCCGGACGCGGAGGAACCGGCCGGCGACGAGGACGCCAGCCAGGACAGCGATGACGAGCCCAGCGCCGATGCGAACGCGCCGGGTGCCGCGCCCTCGCCGCGCGGTGTCGTCATCGGCGCCCGCGATGACGGTATGCCGCCGCGCTGGGCGGTCTGCGGCCTCGACCAGTGGCAAAGCCCCTGGCTCTACGACGCCGTGTACTCGATCGACGTGCTGTTCCACATACTCGACGACGACGCCTGGCGGCGGTCGCTGGACAACCTCTCCTCGCTGGTGCGGTACGGCGGCACGCTCGTGGTCACCGACGAGGACTGCGCCCAGCCGCACCGCCGCGGGAACTACATCCTGCACCGCCCCCCGACCGCCTACCTCACCCGGCTGCTGCCGCGTGGCTTCAGCTACCGCGGTTTCCGGCCCTATCGCTTCCGCGGCAACGAGGTCGGCTTCCATGTCTTCACGAGGACACGCTGATGCGCCTGATCGATCTTGCCCGGCCGCACCTCGACGGCGTGCACACCGTCGTCGAGGTCACCGCCGGTGACCTGGACCTGCGGCCGTACCTGTCCGAGCTCGAGGACGTGACATACCTCAGGTACGCCCCGGACGCGTGGCAGTCGGGGGACCCGCCGCGGATCGACGGCGGGACGCTGGTGATCATGGCGGTCGGCCCGGACGGCTCCCGCCAGCTGCCCGTCGCCACCGCCAACCGGATCCTGCAGCACGTGCAGCCGGACGGCCGGGGGCTGATGCTGTTTGGGTATCCCAGCGCGGAACTGCCGTACCACCTCCTGATCGACGCGCTCACCAGTCAGCAGTGCCAGGTGCTGCACGCGGCCTCGCTCGATTACCGGTATCTGCACTGCGGGATCGCTTTCGGCCGGTCCGCGCGGCTGCGGCTGCCGCACCACTTCGACGGCCGCGCTCCCGAGGGGGAGACCGCCGCCGTCGGCGGCGCGGCCGAGGGCGAACCGGGCGCCGAGCGCGGCGAGGCTGCGGCGGGCGCCCCGGCCAGCAAGGCCGCGGACGACGCCCCGCCCACCAACGCCGCGGAGGGCGCCCAGGCCAGCAAGGCCGCGGAGGACGACCCGCCAGCCGAGGGCGCCCCGGTCACCGAGGCTGCCCTGCGGATCGCGAACGAGTACGTGCTCGCCGATTTCGTCTCCCGGGGGCTGCGGGCCCACCTGCTCGACCTGGAGCGGATCGCGGGAGCGGCCTCCTCGGACCGGTCGGCCGCCGCGGGGATGACGTCGAGGAACCAGCGCCTGGCCCGGGACCTGGAGGTCGCGCAGCAGCAGCTGAGCCAGGCGGAGATCCGCCTCGCATCCATCGAGCGGTCGGCGGCGTGGGAGGTCGGCAGGCTGCTGGTGGCGGCGGCGCGGCACCCCAGGCGGGGCGTGCGGGCATCGTGGCAGCTCTACCGGATATGGCAGCAACGGGGCGCGTCCGCCCGCGGCGGAAACAAAGGTAATGGCTCCGCCGCCCGGGGGGCCGGGACGCCAGCGGCCCCGGGGACACGGCCGCAGCCCGTGCCGCCGGGGGCCCTGCCGCAGCCAGCGGGGCGGGGGCTGCTGCCGCAGCCAGGGGCGCCGGGTGTGCCGCCGCAGCCCGCGGCGCCGGCAGGCCAGCAGAACCAGCCCGCGCCGGTTCCCGCTGCCACGCGGGTGCCGGCCTGGGGAGCCGGCGACGGCCTGCTCGCCGCCTTCAACCCGCCGGGCGCACCCGCCGTCGGCACCGGGCAACTGGTGATCGCCGGGGTGCTGACCGCCCGCTCGGCGGCGACTCTGGCCGGCGATGCGGTCGTCCATCCGCTGATGCCGCACGACGCCGCCATGATGCTGGAGCGGACCGCCGCCGACTTGGTGCTCATCGAAGCGTCCGCGCTGCTTCCCGGTGGCCCGTGGGCATACGCCGCCGATCCGGCCGCAGCCGACCGTGGCCGCCTGCTGGCCGGCCTTATCGGCCTCGCCCACGGGCTGGAAAAGCCGGTGGTCCTGCTGCGTGACGTGGCCCCGTCCCGGCTGCCCGAGCTTGGCCGCCTCGCCGCGCGCTGCGACGCGGTGACCGATGCCGGACTGGGCGTCCAGCTCGCCCGGTTCAACCCCATCGACCTGCACCCGGACCGGCCGTGCGAACCGGTTTACCACGGGACCCGCAGCCCGCGGGAACGGCCCGGGCTGCGGCGGCTGCTGGACGAGCTGGCAATCGGAACCGCAGATGCCAGCGGCCCGGTCCGGCTGGCCGGTGAGGTCTCCTGGCGCGACACGCCCTCGCTGTACCGGCGGCACGGCCTGTTCGTCGCGGCGTCGGCCGAGCAGGCCCACGAGCAGCTCGCCTGCGGCGCCCGGGTGATCGGGCCGGTCGCCGCCGACGCGGGTCCGGTGCCCGGCGCCGACCGGATCCGCGACGAGATCGAGGCGGCCCGCGGGCGCGGGCCGTGCGGCGTGGGCGAGATCCGCGAAACGCTGCGCGGGCTGTTCCAGGAGCACGCCACGCCGGTGCGGCTCGCCGGGCTCGCCCGGCTGGCCGGGCTGCCCGCCGCGCCCGGCGAGTCCCGCCAGATCGCCGTGCTGGCGAGCCCGCGTGACCAGGGCGAGATGACCCGACTGGCCCGGGCCATGCTCCGGCAGCAGCATCGTCCGGCCGAGGTAGTGGTGACTCTGCCGGTCGAAACGACGGGGGACGGGCCCGCGGAAAGCTTCGCGGGCCGGAACGGTGCGGGCCCGGCGCCAAGCGCCCCCCTCAACGAACGCGCGGTTCGCGCGTCGCTTGCCGAGGTGACGGCGTCTGGCACCGCGGTGCGGCTGGTGCGCGCCCGCGGTCCCGCGCAGGCGGCGCGGGGGGTGCTGGCGCCATGGACCGCGCCGTGGGAGGCCGGGCGGGACTACCCGGAGACGCACCTGCTCGACCTGGCCTGCGCGCTGGAGTGCTCCCGCGCGGACGCTGTCGGGTACTCGCCCGGCGACGGCTACGTGTTCAGCACGAAGATCGAGCCGGCCCTGGCCCGGACGGCACTGCTGGCCGCCAGTTTCGCCGGGGGCGCCCTCGGCGAGGACAGCGCCGGCCAGGCGGCAGGCCAGGCGGGAGCCGGCCAGGCAGCAGCCGGACCGGCCGGCGGCGCCTCGTTGCCGGCCGCGTTCTCGACGGACGGCTGGGCCCGCCGCGGCCTCGCCCTGTTCGCCATCCCCAGCTGACGTGACGCCCCCAGACTCGGCGCAGCCAGCGGTACCGCGCCCAGAGACAGCGCACCCGGACATGGCGCACCCGGACATGGCGCACCCGGACACGGCGCCCCTAGACACGGCGCCCCTAGACACGGCGCACCCAGACACCGCGCACCGAGATATCGCGGACCCAGAGACGGCGCACCGAGAGGTGGCGCCCCCAGACTTGGAGGATCCCCGGATGGCCCGCACCGACACCGCCGGAGCGAGCGGCACAGTTTCGCCTGCGGCGCCGCGCGCCGGTGGGAGCACCGACGCGCGCGGCAGCGCCGGAGGACCGGAGCGCAGCGGGAAGCGCTACACCGCGCTGGTCTACGGCGACGTGGACCTGAATCTCATCGACGGCTCCGCGATCTGGGCGCAGTCCACCGTGCAGGCGCTCGCCCGGGCCGGATGCGCGGTGACGCTGGTGCTCAAGACCCCGGTGCGAAGCAGTCGGCTGACCGGTCCGCTGATCGCCGAACCGGGCGTCACGGTCGTCACCCCGCACGACGAGGGCCTGACGCAACGGCCGCTGCGCAGCGCCCTCATCCCGGAGGAAGCGACCGACGTCCTGGCGGAACTCGACCGCCGGCAGCCATGCGACCTGGTCGTGATCCGGGGCCGGAGGGTCGCCTCGTTGGCGGCCGCCGACGGGCGGCTGGCCGGGAAGCTGTGGACGTACCTGACCGACATCCCGCAGTCGGTGCTGGACCTGACCGGCGAGGCGACGGACGAGCTGAGCGCGATCGCCGAGGCCTCCCGGTACGTCCTGTGCCAGACCGAGGAGCTGCGCTGCTTCCTGGAAAGCACCGTGCCCGCAGCATGCGGGAAGTGCGTGCTGATGCTGCCGATCGTCCCCCCGCTGCCGAACGCGCCCCAACCGGCCGGCGCTGCGGCCGGTACTGCGGCCGGTACTGCGGCCGGTACTGCGGCCGGTACTGCGGCCGGCATTGCGGCCGGCACTGTGGGCGGCACCGGGGAGGTGCCGGGCTCCCGGTCCGGCCTGGGGACCGCCGCGGCGCCGGTGCGCCTGGTGTACACCGGCAAGTTCGCGCCGCTGTGGAACACCTACGACATGACCCGGCTGCCGCCCCTGCTGGGCGCCCGCGGCGTTCGCGCCGAAATGCACATGGTCGGCGACAAGATCCACAACGATCCGGCCGATCCGTCCTACCAGCGTCGGATGCGGGACGCGCTGGGGGACCAGGTGACGCCCCCGCCGCCCGGACAGCCACTGACCGGCCGGAGGGAGCGCGAGGTGGGGGACCCGTCGGGCGAGCGGGACGGCGGCGTTATCTGGTATGGCGGCCAGTCCCGCGCCGATGCGATGCGGATCGCGGCCGCCTGCGACATCGGGCTGAGCTGGCGGCACCCGGACATGGACGCCAGCCTGGAGCTGTCCACCAAGGTGCTGGAGTTCGGCGCGCTCGGCCTTCCCGTGGTCCTCAACCGGACGCCGATGCACGAGGCGCTGCTCGGCATCGACTACCCGCTGTTCGCCGCGGACCGCGATGACGTCGCCGACGTGATCGAGCGGGTGTGCGCCGATCCGGCGCTGTACCGGCTCGCCGCCGACCGCACCGGCGCGGCCGCCGCCGGCTACACCCTCGACCGGGCCGCCGCCAATTTGCGCGGCCACCTCAGCCGCGCATTCCCCGGCGAACCGCAATCCGTCGCAGCAGATCCCGGCCGTCCGATGCGGGTTCTGGTGGCCGGGCACGACCTGAAGTTCTTCGGCCGGATCGTCGAGTACCTGAGCGGGCTGCCCGGGCTCGAGGTGCGGGTGGACCGGTGGACGGCACTCGCGCGGCACGACTCCCGGGAGAGCGCGCGGCTGGCACGCTGGGCCGACGTCGTGATCTGCGAATGGTGCGGGCCGGTCGCTGTCTGGTACAGCCGCCACAAGCGGCGCGGCACCCGGCTGCTGGTGCACCTGCACCGGTTCGAGCTGTACTCGCCGTACGTCAGCCAGGTCGACATCGGGGCGGTCGACCAGGTGGTATGCGTGAGCCCGCAGTACGCCCGGCTCACCCGCGAGCGGACCGGCTGGGCGGCCGGCAAAGTGGTCACGATCGCGAACTGGGTGGACACCGCCCAGCTCGACCGGCCGAAACTGGATGGCGCCCAGTACCACCTCGGCCTGGTCGGCGCGGTCCCGTCGCGCAAGCGGATGGACCTGGCCCTGGACGTGATCGAGCAGCTGCGCCGCGACGACGACCGCTACACGCTGTCGGTCAAGACGACGATGCCATGGGATCACTGGTGGATCTGGAAGAAGGAGGAGGAACGCGACCACTTCCTCACCGCGCTGCGCCGGATCCAGCGGTCACCGCTGCTGCGGGACGCGGTGGTGTTCGACAAGGCCGGGCCTGATGTGCCGGCGTGGCTGCGCCGGGTCGGGTTCGTCCTGTCCACCAGCGACGACGAGAGCTTCCACCTCGCGCCGGCCGAGGGCATGGCGTCGGGGGCGGTGCCGGTGATCCGCGACTGGCCAGGCGCCCAGACCATCTACCGGCCCGGGTGGATCCACCACACCACCGGCGACATGGCGTCGGCCATCGGCGCTCTCACCGGCGCGCAGTGGCGCGAGTCGGGCGAACGGGCACGCCAGCAGGCCGAGGAGGCCTTCGGGCTGGACCAGGTGTGCGCCGCCTGGCGTGACGTGCTGACCGCCGACCGGCCGCCGGCCATCCCGGACCCGCTCGAGCTGCTCGGCACCGGGTGACGGATCAGCCCCGGCCGTACCGGGCCTCAGCGCGCCAGAAGTAGATGAACCCGGCGATCAGCGCGAGCAGCGCCCAGAAAACCGCCGCGATCCAGATGTTCTCCGCGCTGACCACCGGATGGCAGTACCCGCCCAGCTGCGGGGCGTGGGTGTGGTTGAACAGGTTGCATTTCGCAGCGTTGAAAGGTTTCGCGCCGGGGTCGTTGCTGCGGCTCGACGACATCAGCGACCACCGGGTCAAGGTGATGTAGACCGCCGCCGGGTTCGCCGCGAGCGCCTCCTTGGCCAGGTGCGGGATCCGCGTCGGCAGGCTGCTGACCGCATACATCACCCCGCAGAAGTACCGCCAGGTTCGCAGCAGGAACGGCAGCAGCTGGCTGATGTCACGCAGCTGCGCCCCCATCCGGGCCATGATCAGTCCCGCGCCGATGTTGAACATCGACTGGAGCGCCAGGACCGGCACCAGCATCAGCCAGTACCCGGTCACCGGCTCGCCGGTGGCGAGCACGATCGCCGCGAGGACCACCATCGACAGCAGCAACTGCTGCAGTTCGACGATCACGTAGCCCAGCGGGAGGCACGCGCGCGGGAAGTGCAGCGCACGGATCAGCGAGAGGTTGTTGCCGATCACCCGCGAGCCGGTCAGGATCGACCGCTCGGTGAAGCCGAAGATGAACACCCCGGCGACCAGGAACGCGATGTAGTTGCTGATGCCGCGCTTGGCGTCGAAGATGACGCCGAAGATCAGGTAGTAGACGCCGGCGTTCAGCAGCGGCGTGAGCACCTGCCACACCTGGCCGAGGTTGGACTCGGTATACATGGCGATGTTGCGCGCCGTCGCGAACGTGAGGATGAAGTGCCGGCGCTGCCAGAGCTGGCGCATATAAGCGACCAGCCGTGGGCGTTCCGCGCTGGGCCGGAGCCCGTGCCGGGCGGCGAGCTGGGCCAGCGGTTCCGCCGGGAGCGGCCGGATGGCGGCGTCGGCCGGCTCGCCGCCCAGGCCGCCCGGCCCGCTGAGCCGGGTGAGCTCAGACATCGCCAGCCAGCCCGCAGCGAGCTTCGGTGCTGCGAGGGCCAGAGCCGGCCGGGTGGACGTGGCGTGCCACGCCGGCAGCATCGGCGCAGCGGGCCGCCCGCCAGGGGCAGACGGGCATCCAGGAGCGGTCGTTCACGCTGTGGAGGGTAAAAGCCGGTCCCTGCTCTGCCTGCTGGTGACGGCGAGCGTTCCGGCGGATTTCGGCGGCCGTAACCAGGTTGGTTGCCGGCCGTTCACCGTGCTGACCGGCTCCGGCTCCGGGCGCTCACCGGCCGGCGGACAGCGACACGATCGTTCCCTGGGCGGTCGCGCAGTGGGTCGCGGTCCCCTCGCCGTCCAGGGCAAACAGCTCGCACCGGCAGGTCGCCTGCCGCCTGCCCGCGTGCACGGTGCTCGCCTGCGCCCGCAACGTGGCGCCCTGGGCCGGGCGCAGGTAGCTGATGGTGAACCCGCCGGTTAGCACCGCCGGGCCGAGTGCGCTGCCGCCGGCGAAGGTCAGCGCGTTGTCAGCGGCATAGGCGAGCACGCCGCCGTGGACGTAGCCGTCCTGCTGCCGTAGCTCGTCGCGGATGTCGATCTCCAGTTCCGCCGCCCCGCCCCCGAAGGCCGTGAGCCGGGTGCCGAGCAGCACGCTGAACGGCTGCGCCGCGAGCACCTGGCGCGCCAGGTCGAGAGTCAGGCCCTCGGCCGGGGCTGCGCTCACGAGGACCCGCGGCCGGGCGTCGCCGGGCTGCGGGACCCGGCGGACCGCCAGCCGAGCACGGACCACCGGGAGAACGCGGACAGAACCGAACTGGCGCTGCCCACCGAGGCGACCGACAGCGCCGAGAAGGCCGATCCCGCCGACCCGATGGAGAGAAACGACCCCGCGGACCCGATCGACAGGATCGACCCTGCCGACCCGATCGAGAGGATCGACCCCGCGGATCCGACCGACAGGATGGATCCGGATGAACCGATGGACCGGGCCGACCCGTCCGGCGGGAGGGCCCGGATGAGATCCCCGGCCCTGGCGCGCCACGGTGCCTGCCTGGTTCGCATACCCGCCATTTTCGCAGCGCCAGCCCGTGATAGAACAGGCGCGGTGGGAATCATTCACGTCACCTCCGAGGGGACGGTAGACGCCCCGCCAGAAACCGCCTACGACTACATCGCCGACTACCGCAGGCATCATCCGAACTTCCTGCCCGCCGCGTTCTCGGACTTCCAGGTCGAGTCGGGCGGCGTCGGCGCCGGGACCGTCACCCGGTTCAAGGTAACCGCGGGCGGACGCACCCGCGAGTACCAGATGCGGGTAACCGAGCCCGAGCCCGGCATGATTGCCGAGTCCGACAGCAACTCCAGCCTGGTCACCACCTGGACCGTCGGCCCGGACAGCGGCAACGCGGACCGCTCGCTGGTCCGGATCTCCACCACCTGGGACGGCGCCGGCGGCATCGGCGGCTTCTTCGAGCGGATCTTCGCGCCCCGGGCGATGCGCGGGATCTACGCCGACGAACTGAGCCGCCTGAACGACTACGCCCACGAGCAAGCCCCGTCCTAGGACTGAGGCGGCCGCGCCGCCGCCCGGCCTCCCGGGAGATCACCCGGACCGGCAGGTGCCGGTGCAACGGGTGGTCCCGGGAGGCCGAGCGGGCTCCCTCATCAGGAACTCGGCGGGTTTATCAGGAACTGGGCGAGCCGGCGACGATGATCCGGTCGAAGTCGGGCGCGTACGCCGACGGGTCGCCGAACTCGATGGTGTTGCTGCCGGCGTTGAGCTGCAGCGACAGGGTCATCGTCCCGGTGGTGTTGAAGCTGCCGGTGGACGGGAACGACAGCGACTGCGGTGGCCCGCCGTTCACGCTGACCTGACCCGGTCGCTCGTTGCCGGAGCAGTAGACGACCGTCACCTTGTAGGTGCCTGCGCTCGGAGCGGTGATCCCGTTGAAGGTCAGGGTGCCGCCGCTGCCGACGTACCCGACCTTCTTGCCACCCGAGCAGGTCGAGCAGCTCGCGACGACCGCGCCGCCCGCCAGGGTGTTCGCCGCCGACTCGGCCTCATACGAGGTGCCGAGCGGCGGCGCGGCAGCCCCGCTGGCCGCGTTGAAGCCGTTGAAGGTCACCTGTCCGGGTGACCCGGCGGCGTGCGAGGTGACGAACATCCCGGCGTCCTGGGTCGCGGCCTGGCCGGGCACGGTCGCGGTGCCGACCGGCAGCCAGGCCGAGCCGTCGAACGAGTAGTAGCCGGTGTAGCTCGATCCGTTGCGGACGAGTTCCAGGTGAACCGGCACGCTCTCCGGGATGGTTCCGTTGGCGGGCGTCACCGAGTCGATGTAGTTGCCGCTATTCGAGTCCCACTCCAGCTGGATACCGCCGGACGGGGACTCCAGCAGGATCACGCCCTCCGGTGTACTACCGGATCCGGTCATGTCGTTGCGGACCATGATCCCGGCCTTGGCGTAACCGTTCATGTTCTGCTGGTTCGTCACCTCGGTGGAGATCGTCGAGGTGCTGCCGGCCGCTCCTTTCTGATAGATGGTGCTGTAGTCGTCGCTGCCCGAGAAGAGGTCAGCACCGCCGCCGGAGATCCCGAACTGCTGGCCGGACTGCCCGAACGCGGCCGGCGCATCCGTCGCCGACGAGTACGTCTGGTAGGGCGGCTGCACCGGCGGACTGGTAGTGACCGACTTCGGCAGCGCCAGGCTCAGGTTCGTCCCGTTGCCCTTGGCCCAGGTGTAGGTCCCGGTGCCGGTGACGGTGCTGGTCTGGAACAGCCCCTCTGGCTGCGGCGCCACGAGCTTGAACGTGGCCTGCACCGTCTGCCCGTTGTCCACCCCGGCGAACGAGGTCGGCGACGCCGGCGTCACCGACCAGCCGGACGGGGCCGACACGCCGAGGTTCACCCGTTCTGCCGCCATGTCACCGTTGTTGGTGAACGACACGGTTGCCGTCCCCGGCTGGCCGGCGGTCATCGAGGTCAGCCCGCTCATTCCGAGGACCGCGGAAGGCGGCGCCGCGGTCGGGTTGTTCAGCGGGCTGACCCGGTACAGCGCGACGCCGTGCGACGGGACGTCCGCGCTCACCGATCCGGTTGTCTCGCTCTGCTGATGGGTCCACAGGTTGTTCAGCAGGTAGTCGCTCCCGGACGGCAGGCCGAGCGCCGACGCCGAGGTCGAGATGGGCTCGGCCTCGCCGCTGGTGTTGAACAGGCCGACGATCACGTCCCCGTTCTTCTCGGTCTTGGCGAAGGTCTGCGACGTGCTGGTGTCGGAGATGCGGGAGGCGTCGATGGCGTCCTGGTCGACCGCGAGGACGTCAGTGTTCTTCAGGTAGCTCAGGTCGGTCGGGTCGAGGTTGGTCAGGTCGGTGCCGAGGATCAGCGGGGACGCGGCCAGTGACCACAGGCTCATCTGCGTTTGCCGCTCGTCCGGCGTCAGCCCGTCGTTGGACCCATTGCCAACCTCGAGTGAGTCGTAGTCATTGAACGCGCCGGCTTCGCCGTAGGGCTGCCAGGCGGCGACCTGGTTGAAGCGGCCCGACACGTTGTTCCAGTCGGTGAGCGGGTAGCTGGACGAACTGCAGTAGCACTCGACGTCGCCGCCGGTGCGCCAGCCGTTGGAGTACTGCTCCCAGGTCTTCGCGTTGTTGATGTTGAGACTGTTGGACAGCTCGAGGTGAATCGGCCGGCCGGTCTGCCGCAGCGCGTTCGACCAGGCCTGCACGTCGGGGATGTCGAAGGAGCCGACGCCGTCGACCTTGAGATAGTCGATGCCCCAGGATGCGAGCTGATCCGCCCAGGAATTGATAAAGGCCTGCGCGCCGGGCTTGCTGTAATCGATCCCGGTCATCCCGCCGCAGTTGTAGTTGTTCTCGTGGCTGGTGGTCGCGATGTCGTCGGCGTGGTACGGGGTTCCCTCGATCGGGGTGTTCTGCGCGACGGCCTGCTTGGAGATGCCGGGCGTGGCGTAGATCCCGAACTTCAGGCCCAGGCTGTGCACGTGGTCGGCGACGGCCTGGATGCCGTTCTCCGAGCCGGACGGGGGGAACTTGGTGGCGTCGATGACCCACCGGCCGTACTGGTCGACGTTCGGTCCCTGGCTGCCGGGGCACTGGTACCAGAAGTCGTCGAGATTGACGTACTGGAAACCCTCGCTTTCCAGGCCGCTGCTCTTCATCGCGTCTGCCTGCGCGTCGATCTTCGCGGCTGTCGGCTTCGACCGGATGAAGCTCCAGCTGCTCCAGCCGAGCGCGGGCGTCTGCCCGACCCCGTTGTCCTCGGCCAGCGCGGGCCGGGCGCCCAGCGGGCCCACGGCGACGGTGCCGAGCCCGGCGACGAATCCCGCGGCGACCAGCGCGACGGCGCAGACGGCGGCCAGCAGCGCCCGGCTGAGCGTCTTACCCCTGCCGGGACGTGGACCAGGTGCGTGCCCGCCGGAAGCAGGGCGGGAGAGCGAAGACAGCGGAGGGAACATCGCGGCTCCAGGTGTTTCAGTTGCCGATGGCGATGCCGAGGATGTGCATGGCGGGGGTGCCGCTGGTGGCGGCGGAACTGACATTGGGGAGGGTGACGCCGCTGGGCGTCTTGCCGGACTGCAGCGGCACCTTGACGAGGAACACGTTGATCGGGTGGACCTGCTGGGTGTTGCCGGAGCGATTCCGGTAGCTCATCGTGATGGCGGTGTCGGAGCCGCTGGGCGGATTCGAGTACCAGTCGGGCACGCTGAGGGCGAACTGCTGGGTCGTGCCGTCGGTGTAGGTGATGGTGCCGGTTCCGGTTGCCGGGCCGTAGGTGGCGGTGGCGAGGAAGCCCAGGTTGGGTCCGCTGCCGGAGAGCTGGAATGACTGACCGGAGGCCAGGACGTTGTCCGGCTGCCCGCTCGGGACGTCCGGCCAGGCGAATTGCATGCCGTTGTGGGTGATCGCCGACCCGGGGGTGACGCCGACCGCTGCCAGGGCCTGCGCCGACAGGCTGGACCCGGCGCCGTCGATGTTGCCGGGCGCGGTGTTGCTGTCGTCGGTGATCCCGACGTTGTCGTACGCCGAGCTCAGATCGGTGGACGGCACGACCGCGTTCACCGTCGCGCTGCTCTGTGTGCTGCGCCCGCCGTCGTCGTAGGTTGCGACGATCCGCACCGGATATGGGCCGGCGGCGGTGCCGTTGGGCGCGGTGACCTGCCAGCTCGCACCCGCTGATCCGCCGGGGGGCACGGTGCCGAGCGCGGTCGGGCCGGATGGGGTCACCGTCCAGCCGGCCGGCGCGGTGAGCGTGACGGCGGCGTTGCTGACCGGCGTGCTGCCGTGGTCGTAGAACGTCGCCGCCACCGGCGCGGCCTGCCCGGGCAGGGTCACCGTGGTCCGCGCCGCGTCGATCAGCCCGCTGGGCGGTCCGACGTTCAGGTGCGCGAAGTCGCTTTCGCCGGCCGCCGAGCTGTGGGCGGTCGAGAACACGCCGGCGTCCTGGGCCGCGGCGGCCGAGGGCACGTCCGCCGAGCCGATCTCGTTCCAGGTCGTCCCGTCGGTGGAGTAGTAGCCGGTGAACGTGGTTCCGCTGCGGGTGAGCTTGAGCCAGCTCGGGTAGGCGGTGGTGCCGGTGCCCTGGCCCGATGGTGCGCTGCTGCTGTCCAGGTTGCCGTCGCCGTTGCCGTCCCATTGCAGGACGTAGCCGTGGCCCGGGGTGGCGGCCAGGATGACGAAACCGGGCGAGGTGCCGGACTGGGCGATGTCGTTGCGGACCATGATCCCGGCCTTGGCCTGGTCGCTAGTGTTGCCCTGCCCGGTCAGCTCGACGGTGTCGGTGGTGCCGTCCTGCTCGGCGTTCGGCAGGTAGATCGCGCCGTACTGGTTGGTGCCGCCATACACGTCAGCTCCGGCGGCGCGGATTCCGAGCGTGCCGCCCGCCTGGCTGAATGTCGCGGCGGGGCTGGTGGACGAGAAGGTGTGATACGGCGGTTGAACCGGGGTGGCGGGGGTGACGGTCTGGCTCGCGCTATCGGAGGCCGCAGTGGAGTCCGGGCCCCACATGTAGCTGGCACCGGTTGTCAGCGTCCCGGAGGGGAACGGCGTGCTTGGCTGAGGCTCGGTGACCTGCCAGGTCGCGTTCACGGTCCGGCCGCCGGGGACGCTCGGGAAGCTGGTGGCCGAGGTGGGCTGGACCGTCCAGCCGGCCGGCGCGCCAAGAGACAGCTGCAGGTTCTCGGCGGGGATGCGTCCGTCGTTGGCGAAGGTCGCGGTGATCGTAGCCGGGTGGCCGGGCTGCGCGCTGTCCAGGCCGGTCATGCCGAGGGCGGTGTGCGGCGAAAGAGTGCCCGGGTCTGCTCCGGCCGATACCCGGTACATCACCGTCGCGTGCGGGGCGACCACCGCGGTGAGGTTGCCGGCGGACTCGGTGCTGGTGTGCTGCCACAGGTCGCGAACCGTGTAAGCGTTCGCTTTGCCGAGCCCCGCCTGCGAGGCGGTGGTGCTGATCGTCGCGGGGGTGTCGGTCTCGTTGAACAGGGCGACGGCGACGTCACCGTTGGCGAGCGGCTTGGTGAGCACCCAGTGCCCGTTGTCGGAGCTGACGACGGTGCCCTGCTTGCCAAGCGGGTCCTGGTCGACGGCGATGACGTCGCTGTTGGTGTAGATGGCCAGTGTCGCCGGGGAGGCTTTGCGCAGGTCGGTTCCGGCGATCAGCGGGGCTGCCATTTCCGACCAGAGGCTGAACTCGCTGCGGTACTCGGTGTCGGTCTGGCCGCCGTTGCCGATCTCGAGCATGTCCGGGTCGTTCCACGCGCCGGGCTTGGCCAGGCTGGCGAGCTGCACGTTGCTGTGGAAGATCGACACCATCCGGCTGTACTGGTCCTTGATGTCGCCGGTGGTGCGCCACAGGTTGCCGACCGGCGGCCAGGCGGAGTTCGGGACGCCGAAGTCGGTCTTCTCGCAGATGCTGTAGGCGATCGGGTGGCCGGTCTGCTGCCCCGCCTTGGCCAGCGCGTCGCGCATCGTCTGGTAGCGCTGGATCGTCGCCGGGGCGTTCTGCTGGTCTGCGGGCTGGTTGCAGTCGTCGTACTTGAGGTAGTCCACGCCCCACTGGGCGAACTGCAGCGCGTCCTGGTCTTCGTGCCCGAGGCTGCCGGGGAAACCGTGGCTGCTGGAGCAGGTCTTGGTGCCGGAGTCCTCGTAGATCCCCAGCTTCAGCCCCTTGGCGTGCACGTAATCGGCGACGGCCTTGATCCCGTGGGGGAACTTGGCCGGGTCGGCCACCAGGTTGCCGTTCGCGTCGCGCTGCGGCAGCGCCCAGCAGTCGTCGATGTTGACGTACTGGTAGCCGGCCGCCTTCATGCCGTTCTTCGCCATGGCATCGGCCGTCTGCTCGATCAGCTGCTCACTGACGTTGCAGCCGAACGCGTTCCAGTCGTTGAAGCCCATCGGCGGGGTGAGCGCTAGCCCGTTGTCGAGCGCGGCCGCGGGACTGGCGGCGTGCAGCTGAACGCCGAGCATCCCCGCCGCGGCGAGAACGAGCGTGGCGAGGGAAACCAGGAACTTACGCATAGCGCCCTCCACCGGCCCGAGGTGTTCAGTTACGTGCGATCGCGTTCTAGTCTGGTCAATTTGAGCCGGATCCGCGGCTGTCCGGGGACAGATTGGCCGCTCCTGGCCATGTCCGCGGCGTCGTTGAGCTTTTGAGCCCGTTCCGGCAGGGGTTGCGCCAGCGCGGCTGCTGCGGGTACCGATGTAGCGGTGAACGCGGGCAAGAGCGCAGCCGAGCGCATCGCGGAGTTCCTCGCCGGCGCGGGTGTCCGGCGTTTCTACACGGTGCCGGGCGAGAGCTTCCTGGAGATCATCGACGCGGTTGAGCGTCACCCGGACCTGCGGCTGATCTCCACCCGGCATGAGTCGGGCGCGGCCTTCATGGCCGAGGCGGACGCCAAGATGACCGGGGTGCCCGCGGTGGCGATGGGCACCCGTGCGGTCGGCGCGTCCAACCTCGCCATCGGGGTGCACACCGCGCGCCAGGACTCCACGCCGATGCTGGTGCTGCTCGGCCAGGTGGAAACGGGATTCCTCGGCCGTGAGGCGTTCCAGGAGGTCGACCTCCCGCGGTTCTACTCGGAGATCACCAAGCACGCCGAGACGGTGACCCGGGCCGACCGGGCCGCCGAGGCGGTGGCGCGGGCCTACCATCTCGCCACCAGCGGCCGGCCCGGGCCGGCCATGGTCGCGTTTCCCGGGGACGTGCTGTCCGGCGAATGCCCGCCCGCCCCGGCACCCGCGACGCCTGCCCCGGTGATCCCGGCTGAGCCGGAACTGCACGCCATCGACCGGGCGCTGCGATCGGCGCGCCGCCCGGTCGCCATCCTGGGCGGCGGCGCCCGGGCGGACCGCGAAGCCGTCGTCCGGCTTGCCGAGCGTTACGGGCTCGGCGTCTACACCTCGTACCGGCGGCAGGACGCGTTCCCGAACAGCCACCCGAACTACCTCGGGCACCTCACGTTCGTCACCGCGCCGGAGCTGACCCGCCCGCTGGCCGACGCCGACCTGGTGCTGGTGCTCGGCTGCCGGCTCAGCGAGATCACCACCCAGGGCTACCGGCTGCCAGCGGCCGGAACCCGGGTGATTCACGTCGACGCTTCGCCGGAAATCCCCGGCTCCTCGGTCCCGGTGGAACTGGCCGTCGCCGCGCGGGTGGAGGACACCGCCGCGGCCCTGCTCGGACTCGGCACGACCGCGGTCACCCGGGACTGGTCAGCCGGCCACTCCAGCTACCTGGACGCGTCTTCGGGCGACGCCGGGTACGCCGGACCGGCCGTTCATCCCGCTCAGGTGATCGCGGCGATGCGGCGGCACCTTCCACCCGACGTGGTGATCACCACCGACGCCGGCAACTTCTCGGTATTCGCGCACCAGTACTGGCGCTTCGACCACCCACGAAGCCAGATCGGGCCGGCGTCCGGCGCGATGGGCTACGGTGTCCCGGCCGCGGTCGGTGCGCAGCTAGCGGCGCCGGATCGCAACGTGGTCGCGGTGGCGGGCGACGGCGGCTTCCTGATGACCGGGCTGGAGCTGGAAACCGCGGTGCGCGAAGGGGCGCCGATCCTGGTCGTGGTGTTCCAGAACCGGATGTACGGCACGATCGCGATGCACCAGGCGCGCGAGCTGGGCCGGACGGCCGGGATCGGCATCGGCGGCGCGGACCTGGCCGGCCTCGCCCGGTCGCTCGGCGCGGACGCGATCGGCGTCGACCAGCCGGACGCGCTCGATGACGCCTTCGCCACCGCGGCGAAATTCGGCCAGCCGCGGCTGGTCGTGGTGCGGACCGACCCGGACGTGATCACCCCCCGAGCCACCCTGTCCGGCCTGCTCGGCGGCCCCGGCAGGGCCTGAGCCCCGGCCGCCGCGGACCGCCGTCAGCGGCCGATCTGGGACATTTCCGTCCTGGGCAAGATGCCCGGTTGCGGACTTTCTGTTTGCACTCGACCCCCATGGGCAACGTAGGGTGGTCCGATTCGCACGCGATGAGCGACGATTTCGTCGACGATTTCGTCGCCGATATTGTGGAGGTGGGTCGGGACATGGCCGAAGCCCCGCCAGGGAACGAGACGGCGAGTTCGACGGAAGCCGGTCCCAAAACGGTTCGGACGGCCGTGCTGGCCTCGGCAATCGGCAATGCCACCGAGTGGTACGACTACGGGGTCTTCACCTCGGGTGCGATCGCGACCAGCATCGGGACCCTGTTCTTCCCGGCCGGCGGCGACGCGGTGCTGAAATCGCTCGCGCTGGTGGGAATCGGGTTCATCTTCCGGCCGTTCGGCGGGATGTTCTTCGGCCCGCTGGGCGACAAGATCGGCCGGCAGCGGGTGCTGGCGATCACGATCCTGCTGATGTCCGGCTGCACCTTCCTGGTCGGTGTCCTGCCGACGTACCGGACCGCGGGATCGGCCGCGGTCATCGGGATCCTGCTGCTCCGCCTGGTGCAGGGGTTCTCCACCGGTGGGGAGTACGGCGGCGCCGCGACGTTCATCTCCGAGTACGCGCCCACCAAGCGGCGCGGGTTCTTCGGCGCCTTCCTGGAGTTCGGGACGCTGTCGGGCTACGTCTTCGGCAACATCGTCGTGCTCGCGGTGACGCTGTCGCTCAGCGCGGCGCAGGTGTCTGCCTGGGGCTGGCGGATCCCGTTCTTCGTCGCGCTCCCGCTCGGGATCGCCGGTCTGTTCGTCCGGCTGCGGCTGGAGGACACCCCCGAGTTCCGGCGGCTGACCCGGGCCGGCGAGAAGGCGAAGAAGGCGCCGGTGTGGGAGGCGCTGTCGCACAACTGGCGGGAGATCCTGAACCTGATCGGGATCGTGATGCTGCTCAACGTCGCCGACTACCTGCTGCTGACGACGATGCCGACGTACTTCACCAGCACGCTGAAGATCAGCGACAATACCTCGACCGGCATCATCATCGCCGTCGAGATCCTGCAGATGGTGATCATCGCGCCGCTTGGCGCGCTGTCCGACCGGATCGGCCGCAAGCCACTGCTGCTCACCGCCGCTGTCGGGTACATCGTGCTGAGCTATCCGTCGATCAAGCTGATGCAGACCGGCAGCACGGCCCTGCTTTTCGTCGGCTTTGCCGTGGTCGCCATCCTGCTGGTGCTGATCCTTGCGGTCATCGGCTCGACGTTCCCGGCGATGTTCCCGACCCGGACTCGCTACGGCGCCTTCGCGATCGGCTACAACCTGTCGACCTCGGTGTTCGGCGGGACGGTCGGCGTTCTGGTCACGTGGCTGATCAACGCCACGGGCGACAAGAACATCCCGGCGTACTACCTGATGATCGCGGGGGCGGTCGGTCTGTACCCGATCCTGCGGATGAAGGAGACCGCCCAGGTACCGATGGATCGCGTCGGAAAGGCGGGCACCCCCGCTCCTCTGGTTACCGCGAAGTGACCGCCGGGCGCGCCGCCCGGCCGCCGGGCGACGCGGTAAGGAACTTCCGGGCGAGGGCCTCGTTGTAGCGGCTGAACATCGCCCCGAGCGTTCGCAGTTCGTCGTCGCTCCAGTCGGCCAGCAGTTCGGCGGTCACCTGGCTGCGCCGGGCGCGGGTAGCCAGCATCCGGCTGCGGCCCTCCGCCGTCGGCGTGATGATGGTGCGGCGCCGATCGGCGTCGGCCGGCGCGCGGTGCACCAGCGCCTTTGACTCCATCGCCACGACCTGCCGTCCGGCGGTGGAGGGATCGACGCCGAGCGCGGCCGCAAGGCCGCAGATGTCGGACGGCCCGGCCTGGTCGAGGATCCGCAGCAGCAGGTATTCGGCGCGGTCGAGTTCCGAGTAGACGTCACTGCGCCGCCGCAGCAGCTCGAAGTTCCGGACCAGCATGGCCGAGGCCACCTCGATGACATCTAGCAGTTCGGCCATGCCGTCGCTAGCCACCGTGGCATCTCCACTCGCCGGCGTGATAGGGGTTAATAGCGGTATCGTACAGCTAATTGGCCGACGGTAACGGGGCGTGGCGGATGCAGGTGACTCATCCATGACCGGCCTGGCTGCCGTCGTCGCGGCGCTCGCGGCCGCGGTGGCGTTTGGCCTTTCCGCGATTCTCGAGCTGCGCAGTGCCCGGCAGGTCCCCGAGCGGCCGGTGCTCGCGCCACGGCTGCTCTGGGACCTGGCTAAACGGCCCCTGTGGTGGGCGGCACTGGCGGCCACCGTGGCCGGGGTCGCGCTGCAGATGCTCGCGCTGCAATTCGGGCCGCTCGCACTGGTCCAGCCCGTGCTGGTATGCGGGCTGTTGTTCGCGGTGCTGATGGGCTCCGCTGCCGGTGGCCGGCGGCCGGACCGGGTGGCCCTCGGCGGAACGGCGTGCTGCGCCGCCGGCCTCGCGGGTTTCCTGCTGACAGCGCGGCCTGGCACCGGCCGCGACACGGTCAGCCTTCCGGCGGTCATCCCGCTGGCGGCGGTCCTGGCCGCCGTCCTGGCGGCCTGCCTGGGGGTGGCGCACTTCGGGCCGCGCCGGCACCGGCCGATCGCGCTGGCGCTTGCCTGCGGCACCGTCTACGGCGTGACCGCGTTCCTGTTCAAGCTGGCGCCGTCCTCGCTGAGTCATGGCTTCAGCCATCCGGGCCGGGCATGGCCGCTGTTCGCGCTGGTCCTCGTCGCTCCGCTGGGATACCTGCTGAACCAGAACGTGTTCCAGGCGAGCGCCGTGCTGCCACCGGTGCTGGCAGTTATCACCGTCGCCGATCCGCTGGTCTCCATCGGCATCGCCCACCTGTGGCTGGACGAACCCATCGCCGTGGGGTTCGGGAACGTCGCCGCCGAGGCCCTGTCGCTGCTGCTGATGGGTGCCGGGATCACCGCGCTCGCGCGCCGGGCGCCACAGGTCGTGGCGAACACGGCGCCGGAACCGGTGCGCGTGACGTAGCCGGGGCAGCGCAGGCGCCGCACCGGCGGCCCGGCCGGGCGGCGCAGGTGTTCACGCCGCTTCGCGTTCCGCCCAGGCACGCTCCAGCACCTGCAGGATGGTCTCCGCGGGCTGGGCACCGGATATTCCATACCGGTGGTCGACAACGAACAACGGGACGCCGGTCACGCCGAGCGACCGGGCCATTTCCTCATCGGCGTCGACCGCTTCCGCGAAGGTGTCATTTGCCAGCGTCGCGAGCACCTCGTCCCGGTCCAGCCCGGCGCCGGCCGCGAGACCTGCCAGCGAGGAGTGATCGAAGACCGATACCTGATCGGTGAAATGCGCGCGGTGCAGCCGCTCGACGAGGTCCTCCTGCTTGCCCCGGGCCCGGGCCAGATGCAGCAGCCGGTGGGCGTCCCTGGTGTTGCCGCTTCGCTGGCCGTCGAGGTGGAAGCTCAGCCCCACGCCGGCAGCGCGCTGCTCCATCTGCCGCTGCGCCTCGCTGGCCCGCTCCGGACTCATCGCGTACTTCGTGGACAGGACCTCAACCGTCGGCCTGGTTTCGCCGGGAGGCGCCGAGGGATCGAGCTCGAACGACCGGTAGACCACCTCGACCTCACCGCGGTGCGGGAAGGCGCCGAGCGCCTGCTCGAATTGCCGCTTGCCGAGGTAGCACCACGGGCAGACCACGTCCGACCAGATATCGACATGCATGATCCCGGCAACGCGCCGCGCTCCGGATCCCTTCCCCCAAACGGCTTCGTGAAGATCCGGGTCAGTGTTAATTTACCCACTGGTAGCCCGGACAGCGGGCCCCGGTCGGCAGGCAGGTACCGGATGATCATCAGGCCTCTTCGCACGTCCGATGACGGAAGGCACACGAAGCCCCTGTCCACGATGAGCCGCCGGCGGAAGAGGAGGGCCGTAGCCTTCGCGATGGCGGCCGCCGTCGTGGCCATTGCCGCGGCCGTCGCCACCGTCACGGTCCCGCGCTCGGCGCTCGCGACCACTCCGCCGCCGCCCCCCGGCTCCCCGGCGGTCGAGTCGGCCCCATCGAGCCTGACCGGCGCCAGTCCCGAGCTACCTCCCGGCGTCGCCGCCTCCAGCGCGGTGCCCGGCAGTACCTGGAAGCCGGAGAACGCCGTCTACGGCACCGCCTCCACCGATGACATCGCCATCGCGGGCGCGGGCGGAACGACGATCCGGGTCAACGAGATCTACCCGACCACGGCCTCCGGCGCGGCGGCTCCCGGGAAGTTCCCCGTGCTGATGACGATGACGCCGTACGGAAAGGGCCAGGGCGGATCGAGTTCTCCGGGTTCGGCCCAGTCGCCATCCGGCGGCGCGGCGACCGGCGGCGCGAACAACTACCTCGCGCAGCGCGGTTACATCGAAGTGGTGATGGACGTCCGGGGCACCGGCGACTCCAACGGCCAGTGGGGGCTCTTCGACCCGATCCAGCAGCAGGACGCGATCGACGTCCTCAACTGGGCGGCGCACCTGCCCAACTCGACCGGGTCGGTCGCCACCTACGGCCCGTCGTACCTGGGGATCGACCAGATGCTGCTGGCCGGCGCGGTCGGCAAGGGGTCGCCGCTCAAGGCGATCTTCCCGATGGTCTCGGCCAACGACATCTACCGCGACACCGCCTTCATGGGCGGCCTGCTCGACTTCGAGTTCTCCGAGGCGTACCTCGGGCTGACCGGCTTGGACAACACGACCAACCCGATCACGGACACCGCCACCGACCCGCAAATGCTCGCCTACCTGGCCAGCATCGAGTCGGACCACGCCAACGGCCTGGCCAGCTATCACGCGGCATCTACCGCGAACGTCCTCGGCGGCGGGGACGAGGCCTACGACGGCACCTACTGGCAGCAGCGCAATCCGTCCAACGTGCTCTCGAACATCGTCGCCAACGGAATCCCGGCCTATCTGGTCGGCGGCGAATTCGACATCTTCCAGAACGGCGAGCCGCTGAATTACGCCGGCCTGCAGAACGCCTACGATGGCCGCCCCACCACCGCCCCGATGGCACCCGGCCAGCCGGCCACAGGCCGGTACCAGCTGATAGACGGCCCCTGGGAGCACATCAACGGCTCCAGCGTTGATGTGGACGCCCTGGAGCTGGAGTGGTTCGACACCTGGCTCAAGGGCGAGAACACCGGGATGGCCAGTACGCCGACCCCGCTGCATTACTACGACCTGGGCAGCGGCAACTTCGATGAGACGACGACCTATCCGTTCACCGGCTCGGCCCCCTCGACCTACTACTTCGGCCCGGGAGGCACCCTGAGCAACTCCCGGCCGAGCGGCGGCAGCGCCGGGAGCGACCCCATCGCCTGGAGCCCGGGGGGAAGCCCGTGCGGCCGCCCGGTCGACCAGTGGTCGATGGGCGGGATCTCCATCGCGGCCAGCGAGGCCGACATACTGGCCCCCTGCACCGACGAGGACAACACCGCCCAGGCGGGCCCGTGGCAGAAGACGTACACGACAGCGCCGCTCAGCCAGGCGTCCACCGTGGCCGGCCCGATCAACGCCACCGTCTACGGAACCGCCAACACCACGGAAAGCCAGTGGGTTGCCGAGGTGGAGGAGGTCACCCCGAACGGCACCTCGTACCCGCTGACCGAGGGCGCCCTTCTTGGCTCACTGCGGGCGACGGACGCCTCCAAGTCGTGGACCTCCAACGGCGCGACGGTGCTGCCGTACCACCCGTACACCCAGGACTCCGCGCAGCCTGTTACGCCGGGAGCGACCGAGCAGTACCAGATCCAGGTTTTCCCCACGCTGGTGACCATCCCGGCCGGTGACCGGCTGCGAGTGACGATCTCGACCACCGACACCCCGCACCTGAGTCCGATCCCGTCGCAGATGGCGAAACTGACCGGCGGCCAGTACCAGATCATGCGGACACCTGCGGCGCCATCCTCGCTCACCGTCAACCTCACCAACGCGCTCAACGGCAGCACGGGCGGCTAGCAGGCGCCACAGCCACCAGGTCCAGCCGTATCCGGCGCCTGCTAAGCCTCAGGTGGCGATCAGATAGTGACGACGGTGATGGATTTCCCGCCTGCCATCCGGCGCATGTCGTCGGGATCGCTCGTCACGACGGTGATCTGGTCGGCGTTCGTGGCGTGAATGACCGCGCCGAGATGAGCGTCCGGAACCGAGACGCCGGTCCGGTTACGGGTGGCCGCAGCCGCGCTGGCATGGACCCATTCGAGCGCTACGTCTGCGATCCGCAGACGATTCGGGAAGGCCCATGCCGGAGAGGTGCGGTCCCATCCGGCCTCGACGCGGACCGCCGTGGGCACGGCCATCCCGATGGCAGTGGCGCGCCGTTTGCGGCTCGCCACGACTTGGACCTGGCTGATGACCTGGCGGTGCTTGCGGTGCGCGGGATCTTTGAGCGCCTGGACAGCCTCGTTGTCCAGCAAGACCAGCCGGCTCATGCTGCCGGGAGTGCCCTCGCCTCAGCCCACAGCAGCACCTCATCGGGGCCGGCGTCCGGGTGGCCGGCCACGATCTCGGCGGCCGCCCGGCGCAGCCGTTCAGGCTCAGCCGCCAGGGGATGCCCGTCTAGCTCGGCCGCCGCGACGGCAAGATCGGCAAGATCTGGTTGGGCCTCGGGATGCTGGTCGTAATGGTCATCGAGAGCCGCCTGCATAACGACCGATTCGAGCGTGGCCCGCAACGCGGCGGTCGTCAGCGCGGTAGCCGACGGCGCCACCCTGAGTTCGCTTACGGCAAGCGCAGCCGCGTCGCGCAGGGGCGTCGGGATGCGCATGGACGTGTTGGATGTCTCTATCTCGCCGCTGTCGAGAAGCTCACTGATCCGCTCGATGATTGCCGATCGCCCCATGCTCCAAACCGTACCACAAGCATGTGGTACACGAGGCCGCATGAACGGCTCTCGTGATCCAACCAAGCGCTTGCTACACTCGGGGCGACCGATCCGGCCAGGGAGATCGCGGAGCGCGCGTGGCTGACAAGCGGATGACCGAGGACGAGGTGGTGGCCGGGCTGCGCCCCGGCATGACCATCGGAATCGGCGGGTGGGGATCGCGGCGCAAGCCGATGTCACTGGTCCGGGCGATCCTGCGCTCGGATCTGCGCGACCTCACGGTCGTCTCCTATGGCGGGCCGGACGTCGGCCTGCTGTGCGCCGCCGGCAAGATCAAGAGACTGGTCTACGGGTTCGTGTCGATGGACACGATCCCGCTGGAGCCGCATTTCCAGGCCGCCCGGCAGTCCGGCGCGATCGACGTCACCGAGTACGACGAGGGGATGCTGCAGTGGGCGCTGTATGCCGCGTCGCTGCGGCTGCCGTTCCTGCCCACCCGGTCCGGCCTCGGGTCTGACGTGATGCGGGTCAACCCGGAGCTGCGGACGGTGAGCTCGCCGTACGACGACGCCGAGGAACTGCTCGCCGTCCCGGCGCTGCCGCTCGACGTGGCGCTGGTGCACCTCAACCGGGCGGACGCTGCCGGGAACGCGCAGTACCTCGGACCGGACCTGTACTTCGACGACCTGTTCGCCGCCGCCGCGGAACGCGCGTACGTCTCCTGCGAGCGGATCGTCCCCACCAGCGAACTGGCGGCCGATGGCGGGCTGAGCTCACTGCGGATCCACCGGTGGATGGTCGCCGGCGTGGTGGAGGCCCCGAACGGCGCGCACTTCACGTCCTGCGTCCCCGACTACAGCCGCGACGAGGCGTTCCAGCGCGAATACGCCGGCGCGGCCAAGGATCCCGGGGCATGGGCGGAATTCGCGTCCGCCTACCTCGGCGGCAGCGAGCCCGACTACCAGAACGCGGTAGCCCGAGCACGGCAGAACGATGGCCGCGCTCCGGCGGAGGCGCGGTCATGACGGGCGCGACGCGCGCCGAGGTGTGCGCCGTCGCGTGCGCCGAGGCATGGCGCGGGGACGGCGAGATCCTCGCGAGCCCGATCGGCATCATCCCCTCCATCGGCGCCCGGCTGGCGCGCGCGACGTTCGAGCCGGACCTGCTGCTGACCGACGGCGAGGCTGCGTTCGTCAGCGGAGACTGGCCGGTCGGCGAGCCGGCGCCGGGCCCGGTCGAGGGCTGGCTGCCCTACCGGGCGGTCTTCGACCTCGCGTGGGCGGGCCGGCGGCACGTGATGATGGGGCCGAGCCAGATCGACCGCTTCGGCAACATCAACATCTCCGCAATCGGCGACTTCGCCAGGCCCACCCGGCAGTTGCTCGGGATGCGCGGCGCACCCGGCAATACGGTCAACCACCCGACGAGCTACTGGGTCCCCCGGCACCGGCAGCGCTCCTTCGTGCCGAAGGTGGACGTGGTTTCCGGGGTGGGCTACGACAGCGCCGCGAAGGCCGGACCGGCCGCCACCCGGTTCCTCGACCTGCGCCGGGTCGTCACCAACCTGGCGGTGCTGGATTTCCGCACCCGCGACCACACGATGCGCCTGGTGTCCGTGCACCCGGGCGTGGCCGTCGAGGAGGTCGCCGCCAGCACCGGATTCGAGCTGGTGATCGACGGGGACGTGCCGGAGACCCGGCTGCCGGCCGACCGGGAGCTGCAGCTGATCCGCGAGGTCCTCGATCCGGGCGGGGCCCGGAACCGGGAGGTTCCCGACTGACATGGGTGACCCGCATCCCGCATTGCGCACCCCGGTCTGCGACCTGTTCGGGATCCGCTACCCGATCGTGCAGACCGGCATGGGCTGGGTATCGACGCCGGAACTGACCGCCGCCACGTCCAATGCCGGCGGGCTGGGCATCCTGGCCAGCGCGACGCTCACCGTCGCCGAGACGGACGAGGCGATCGGCCGCACCAGGGAGCTGACCCCGGCTCCGTTCGGGGTGAACATGCGCGGCGACGCGCCGGACCTGCCGGACCGGGCCAAGCTGCTGGTCAAGCATGGGGTCCGGGTCGCGTCGTTCGCGCTGGCGCCGAGGGAGCGGGTCATCCGTGAGCTGAAGGATGCCGGCCTGGTCGTCGTGCCCTCCGTCGGCGCCCGCAGGCATGCGGAGAAGGTCGCCGGGTGGGGGGTGGACGCGGTGATCGCGCAGGGCGGCGAGGGTGGCGGGCACACCGGCAGCGTGCCCACCTCGATCCTGCTGCCGCAGATCGCCGGTTCGGTCAGCATCCCGGTGATCGGCGCCGGCGGGTTCAGTGACGGCCGGGGGCTGGTCGCCGCGCTGGCCTATGGCGCGGCGGGCATCGCGATGGGCACCCGGTTCCTGCTCACCGCCGACAGCCCGGTGCCGGACACGGTGAAGCAGGAGTACCTCCGGGCGACGGTCAACGACACGGTCGTCACGCCGGTACTGGACGGCGTGCCGCAGCGGATACTGCGCACCGAACTCGCCGGCAAGCTGATCGGCGCCAGCGCGCCGTCCCGGCTGGCCCGCTCGGTCCGGCACGCCGCCGCGTTCAAGAAGATGTCGGGGACGCCGTGGACGGACATCGTCCGCGAAGGGCTCGCGATGAAACGCAGCCACGGCCTGTCCTGGTCACAGGTGATCATGGCCGCCAACACGCCGATGATGCTGCGGGCGAGCATGACCGAGGGCCGCACCGACCTCGGCACGCTCGCCAGCGGCCAGGTGGCCGGCGTCATCGAAGATCTGCCGACCTGCGCCGAGCTGATCGACAGCATCGTCGCCGATGCCAGCGAGATACTCTCCCGCCTCGGGACCGGACCGGCCCGGCAATGACCGCCGGGCCGCCTCGTGACCAGCCCCGCCATGGCTGACCCGCCCACCTTCGCGCAGATGGTCGCCGCCCGCGCCGGCGACGACCGCGGCGGCCTCGCATTCGAGGACCGGAGCTGGACCTGGCAACAGGTGGTCGCCGAGGCGCGCAGGCGCGGCGAGGTGGCCCGCAGGCTGCGCATCGACGGGCCCTGGCACATCGGCCTGCTGCTGGACAACACGCCGGAATTCCTGTTCTGGCTGCTCGGCGCCGCGTCGGTGGGCGCCACCATCGTCGGCCTGAACCCGACCCGGCGCGGCCGGGAACTCGCCCGCGACATCGAATTCACCGACTGCCAGCTGGTCATCACCGACGCGGCGAACGCGCACCTGCTCGACGGCCTGCCGGTCAGCGGCCGCCTGTTCCGGGACGACGATCCTCGCTACCACAGCTTGCTCGCCGAGGCGGATCCCGCCGCGTGGCCGGCCGATCCCGCGGAGGTGCCCGCGCCGGCCATCGCGTCGCTGGTGTTCACATCGGGAACCACCGGCGACCCGAAGGCGGTCGTCTGCTCCCAGGGGCGGCTGGCCGCGATCGCGGCCGCCCAGCGCGACCGCCGCGGCCTGACCGGCGAGGACGTCTTCTACGTGGCGATGCCGCTGTTCCACTCCAACGCGCAGATGGCTGGCGTCGGCCCGGCGGTGCTGACCGGCGGGCGCATCGTGCTGCGCCGCAGGTTCTCCGCATCCGGCTTCTTGCCCGACGTGCGCCGCTACGGCGTCACCTACTTCAGCTACGTCGGCAAGGCCCTGCACTACATCCTCGCCACCGCGGAAAGGCCGGACGATCACGGCAACACATTGCGCATCGCGTTCGGCAACGAGGCGAACGAGCGCGACATCGCTGCCTTCGGCCGGCGATTCGGCTGCGACGTCATCGACTCCTACGGCAGCAGCGAGGGCGGGATCTACGTGATGCGCGTTCCGGGCAACCCTCCGGGCTCCCTCGGCGTCGCCGGCGAGGGGACGATCGTGGTGGATCCGGAAACGCTGCTGGAGTGCCCGCCCGCTGAGTTCGACGCCGACGGCCGGCTGCTCAACGCGGACGCGGCGATCGGCGAGATGGTCAACGTGCTGGGCGCCGCCGGGTTCGAGGGCTACTACAACAACCCGGGGGCGTCGGAGGCCAAGGTACGGGGCGGCTGGCTGTGGTCCGGTGACCTCACCTACCGGGACCGCGACGGGTACTGGTACTTCGCCGGCCGGACCGACGACTGGCTGCGGGTGGACGGCGAGAACCTGGCGGCCGCCCCGGTCGAGCAGTTGCTGCTGCGGCACGAGGCGTTCGCGCTGGCCGCCGTCTACGCGGTGCCCGACCCCGTCGTCGGCGACCAGGTGATGGCCGCCGTGGAACTCGCTGACGGCGCCGCCTTCGACCCGGGCGCGTTCGCACAGTTCCTCGCCGCCCAGCCCGACCTCGGCACGAAATGGCCACCGCGGTTCGTCCGCGTCGTCTCCTCGATGCCGATGACGGCCAGCAACAAGGTCCTGAAGAAGCAGCTGCGAGGCGACGGCATCCGCACCACCGACCCGGTGTACGTGCGGCCCGGCCGGGAGCTGCGGTATGAACCGCTCGCCGACGGCACGCGGTGACCGGGAACCGGGTGCGCGCGCTGGGCGGGTGAGCCGGGCAAACCGTTATGCTCCCCTAACAAGCGCTTGGTTGCTTGCTAGAGTGCGGGGAGGCGGCCGGGTGAGGTCGCCGGCCTGGATGAGGAGACGCGTTGCCCGACAATGTCCCCGCGCCGCGGCCGCACGACAGCCACGGCCTGCTGGCCGGACGGACCGCCCTGGTGACCGCGGCAGCCGGTACCGGCATCGGCTTCGCGGCCGCGCGCCGGTGCGCCGAGGAGGGCGCCCGGGTCGCGATCAGCGACCGGCACGAGCGGCGGCTCGGCGAGGCCGCATCCGAGCTGGCCCGGATCACCGGCGAGAAGCCGCTGGCGGTCCCGTGCGACGTCACGGTCGAGGCCGACGTGCAGCGCCTGTTCGACACGGTGGCGGCCGAGTACGGTCACCTCGACGTCGCGGTGAACAACGCCGGCCTGGGTGGCGACACGCCGCTGGTGGAGATGACCGACGAGCAGTGGCACCGGGTACTGGACGTGACGCTCAACGGGACCTTCCGCTGCACCCGGGCGGCGCTGCGGCAGATGCTGCCCCGCCGAACCGGGGTGATCGTCAACAACGCGTCCGTCGTCGGCTGGCGCGCACAGGCCGGCCAGGCCCACTACGCGGCCGCGAAGGCGGGCGTGATGGCGCTCACCCGGTCCGCCGCCGCCGAGGCGGGCCCGTACGGGGTGCGGGTGAACGCGGTGGCGCCGAGCATCGCCATGCATCCGCACCTGGCGAAGGTGTCCAATGAGGAGCTGCTCGCCGATCTTGCGAGCCGCGAGGCCTTCGGGCGGGCGGCCGAGCCGTGGGAGGTCGCCGACGTCATCGTCTTCCTGGCCAGCGACTACTCGTCCTATATGACGGGCGAAGCCGTGTCGGTCAGCAGCCAGCACCCCTGAAGGCGAGGAAGCAGCGTGATCACCAGCAGCATGGACTCCGCGGGCATCGCCGAGGTGACCGTCGACCACCCGCCGGTGAACGCGCTGCCCGTCGCGGGCTGGTTCCAGCTGGCCGATGCCGTCCGTGCCGCCGGGGCGGACCCGGCCGTGCGGGTGGTGATCGTCGGCGCCGACGGGCGCGGGTTCAACGCCGGCGTCGACATCAAGGAAATCCAGGCCGGGGGAGCCGAGGCCCTGGTCGGCGCGAACCGCGGCTGTTACGCGGCGTTCGCCGCGGTGTACGAGTGCCCGGTGCCGGTGATCGCCGCCGTGCACGGGTTCTGCCTGGGCGGCGGGATCGGCTTGGCGGGCAACGCCGACATGATCGTCGCCAGCGACGACGCGACGTTCGGCCTCCCCGAAGTAGAGCGGGGTGCGCTGGGCGCGGCGACCCACCTGTCGCGGCTGGTGCCACAGCACAAGGCACGGGCGATGATGTACACCGGTGCCACCGCCACCGCGGCCGAGTTGCACGCGTTCGGCTCGGTGCATGCGGTCGTCCCGCGCGGCGGGCTGCGCGAAGCCGCCCGGGAACTGGCGGCCACGGTCGCGGCCAGGGACCCGGCGGTCATCCGGATGGCCAAGGAGGCCTTCAACGGGATCGATCCGCAGGACATCCGGCGCAGCTACCGCTACGAGCAGGGCTACACGTTCGAGCTGAACCTGCTGGGCGTCTCGGACCGGCTGCGCGAAACCTTCGGCCGGGAGGGCTGACCATGGACCTGCGCTGGTCCGAGGCCGAGGACGCCTTCCGCGGCGAGGCGCGCCGATGGCTGGCGGCCAACGTGCCGGACGGCATGCCATCCGGTGACACCCGGGAGGGGTTCGCCGCGCACCTGGACTGGGAGCGCAAGCTGCACCAGGCGCGCTGGGCGGTCGTGTCGTGGCCGGAGCGTTACGGTGGCCGGGACGCCAGTGTCTGGGAATGGCTGATCTTCGAGGAGGAATACTTCCGGGCCGGCGCGCCGCAGCGGGTGACGCAGAACGGCATCTTCCTGCTCGCGCCGTCGCTGTTCGAGTTCGGCACACCCGAGCAGCAGGACCGGCTGCTGCCCCGGATGGCCGCCGCCGAGGACCTCTGGTGCCAGGGCTGGTCCGAGCCCGGGGCCGGCAGCGACCTGGCGGCCGTGAGCAGCCGCGCGGTCCGGGACGACGGCCGGGGCGGCTGGCTGCTGTCCGGGCAGAAGACGTGGTCGACGCGCGGCGCGTTCTGCACCCACCTGTTCGGGCTTTTCCGCACCGACCCGTCCGCGCAGCGCCACCGCGGGCTGAGCTACTTCCTCGTCCCGCTGGACGCGCCGGGCGTGACCGTCCGCGGATTCGAGCGCCTCGACGGCGACGAGGGATTCGCGGAGGTCTTCTTCGACGGCGTCTTCGTTCCCGACCGGGACGTGCTCGGCGAGGTGAACCAGGGCTGGCGGGTAGCGATGGCCACCACCGGCTCCGAACGCGGCCTGACTTTGCGCTCCCCGGGACGGTTCATCAAGGCCGCGGACCGGCTGGCCGAGCTGTACCGGTCGCGGCCCGACCCCGCATTGGCGGACCGGGTCGTGCAGTCGTGGATCGACGCGCAGGCCTA
The DNA here is from genome assembly GCA_051986485.1 of Streptosporangiaceae bacterium. GTDB lineage: Bacteria > Actinomycetota > Actinomycetes > Streptosporangiales > Streptosporangiaceae > JBPYFL01. The sequence goes on from JBPYFL010000067.1 coordinate 113,057, forward strand.
CCAGATGTTCACCCTGCAGCAGGTCACCGCGATCGCGGACGGCAGCAAGCCGGGTGCGGAGTCCAGCCTGAACAAGCTGTTCTGGTCCGAGCTCGACGTCCGGCTGCACGAGACGGCGCTCGACCTGGCCGGCGAGCAGGGCGAACTGGACGGGCCGTGGGCCCGCGGGTTCCTGTTCTCGCTCGCCGGGCCGATCTACGCCGGGACCAACGAGGTGCAGCGCAACATCGTCGCCGAGCGGCTGCTCGGCCTGCCGAGGAAGTAGCCGTGCGGTTCGGGCTGAGCGAGGAGGCGGCGGCGCTGCGGGACGCGGCCGCCGGGCTGCTGGAAAGCGAGGTCCCGGCCGCGGTGGTCCGGGCCGGCTGGCCCGGTGGCGACGGGGATCGCGTCACGGCCGCCTGGCGCAAACTGGCCGCCGCCGGAGCGGTGGGAACGCTCGTCCCCGAGGCGCGCGGCGGGCTGGGGCTGGACGAGACCAGCCTGGTGCCGCTGCTGGAGGAAGTGGGATACAGCGGGCTGCCCGTCCCCGCGGCGGAAACGATCGCGGTGGCGGCGCCGCTGCTGGACGGCGCGCGGCTGGCGGACGTGCTGGCTGGCGACACCGTGGTGGCCGCCCAGTTCGGCGGGGGCGATCTGGTGCCGTTCGGGCAGCACGCGGCGCTGATCGCGCTGCGGAGCCCGGCAGACGGATCCGGCACACGGCGGAGCCCGGCCCACCGATCCGGCGCACTGCGGATCTACCACCGGGACGAGCTGGCGCTGGAGCCGTGTGCCACCGTTGACGGCTCGCGCGGTGCCGCCCGGCTGACGTCGCGGCCCGGTGCTGGCGGAACGCTGCTCACCGGCGACCCGGCGGCGGTGGAATCGGCCTGGCAGCGTGGGGTGCTCGCCACCTCGGCGCTGCTGACCGGGCTGGCGCGCCGGATGCTCGACATGACCGTCGGCTACGTCAAGCAGCGTGAGCAGTACGGCGTTCCGGTCGGCAGCTTCCAGGCGATCAAGCACGCGCTCGCCTCCGCCCTGGTCGCCGTCGAATTCGCCCGGCCGATGGTGCTCGCCGCCGGGTGGGCGCAGGCCGCCGGCTCCGGCGAAGCGGGTGACCAGACCTCGGTGGCGAAGGTGCTGGCATCCGACGCCGCGCGGCTGGTGGCCCGGACCGCGATCCAGTGCCACGGGGCGATGGGCTACACAACCGAGTACGACCTCCACCTGTACGCCAAGCGTGCCTGGGCGCTCGCGCCAAGCTGGGGCAGCGCGGGATGGCACCGCGCCCGGCTCGCACAATCGCTGGGAGTGGCCGATGACTGACGACGTAGTCCGTTACGAGCGGGATGGCGCCATCGCCCGCGTCACCCTGAACCGCCCCGATTACCGCAACGCGCAGAACTCGGCGATGACCTACGCGCTCGACGACGCGTTCTACCGGGCCGCCGGCGACGACGACGTCAGCGTGGTGGTGCTGGCCGGCGAGGGCAAGCACTTCTGCGCCGGGCACGACATCGGGACGCCGGGCCGGGACGTGGACCAGTCCTTCACCCGGCGCGCCGGGCTGTGGTGGGACCATGTCGGCAAGACCGGCGGCGACAGCCGTTATGCCCGCGAACAAGAGGTCTACCTCGGCATGTGCCGCCGCTGGCGGGAACTGCCGAAGCCATCGATCGCCCAGGTGCACGGAGCGTGCATCGCGGGCGGGCTGATGCTGGCGTGGGTGTGTGACCTCATCGTCGCCTCCGACGACGCGTTCTTCGCCGACCCGGTGGTGCGGATGGGCATCCCGGGCGTGGAGTACTTCGCCCACCCGTGGGTGATGGGGCCGCGGCAAGCCAAGGAGTTCCTGTTCACCGGCGAGCGGATCAGCGCGGAGCGCGCGCTGCAGCTCGGGATGATCAACCGGGTGGTGCCGCGTGACCGGCTCGGCGCGGAGGTGACGGAGGTCGCGGAGAAGGTCGCCGCGATGCCGCGCCTTGGACTGGCGCTGACGAAGAAGGCGGTGAACCAGGCCGAGGACGCGATGGGCCTGCAGACCGGGCTGGACTCGGTGTTCGGCCTGCACCATTTCGCGCACGCGCACAACGCCGAGGCCGGCGCCGACTCGCTGGCCGGCCACGACGCCCGGTCGATGCGGGACGCAGGCCGCAGCGGGGGAGACGGGAGCCGCCCGGCGCCGGACGCGGGCGCGGAAGCCGGGACGTGATGGACGACGAGAGCTTCCGGTCCGAGGTACGCGGCTGGCTGGCCGCCAACCTCACCGGTGAGTTCGCCGGGCTGATCGGCAAGGGCGGGCCGGGCCGCGAGCATGAGCTCGTCCCCGAGCGCCTCGGCTGGGAGCGCCGCCTCGGCGAGGGCGGCTGGATCGGCCTGGGCTGGCCGCAGGAGGACGGCGGGCGCGGCCTGCCGTGGAGCCAGCAGGTGATCTTCCACGAGGAGTACGCGCGCTCCGGAGCCCCCGGCCGGGCCGGGCACATGGGGGAGCAGCTTCTCGGCCCCACCCTGCTGATGTTCGGCACCGCCGAGCAGAAGCAGCGTTTCCTCCCGGGGATCCTGTCTGGCACCGAGCTGTGGTGCCAGGGATACTCCGAGCCCGACGCCGGCTCCGACCTCGCCGCGGTGAAGACGCGGGCCGAGCTGAGCGACGGCGAGTGGCACTTGCACGGGCAGAAGGTCTGGACGTCGCTCGCCCAGTTCGCCGACTGGTGCTTCGTCCTTGCCCGCACCGACCCGGGCTCGCAGCGCCACCGCGGCCTGTCGTACCTGCTGGTGCCGATGCGCCAGCCCGGCATCGAGGTCCGGCCGATCGTGCAGCTCACCGGCACCGCCGAGTTCAACGAGGTGTTCTTCGACGGCGCCCGCGCCGCCGCCGGCGACGTGGTTGGCGACCCGGGCGACGGCTGGCGGATCGCGATGGGCACCCTCGCGGTGGAGCGGGGGGTATCGACCTTCGGCCAGCAGCTGGGCTTCCAGCGCGAGTTCGAGGCGGTGCTGGCGCAGGCCCGCCGCGGCGGCAGCATCGCCGATCCGGACATCGTCGCCCGGCTCACCGACGCGTGGATCGGCCTGCAGGTGATGCGCTTCACCGCGCAGGCCACCCTCGGCACCCCGGCCGGGACCGCGCCCGGCGCAGAGGCGAACATCGCCAAGCTGCTGTGGGCGCCGTGGCATCAGCGGCTCGGTGAGCTGGCGGTCGACGTGGCCGGCCCGGACGCCACCCTGGCCGGGCCGGGCTACGACCTCTCGGATGAGCAGCGGTTGTTCCTGTTCACCCGCGCCGACACCATCTACGGCGGCTCGAACGAGATCCAGCGCAACATCATCGCCGAGCGGATGCTCGGGCTGCCCCGGGGGTAGCGCGATGAACGGCTCGGACTCCCCGGAGCAGGCGGCCCTGCGTGAGGTGGTTGCTGACTTCGCCCGCCGCCACGCGGGCGGGCGCGCGCCAGACGGCATAACGGCCGGCGGCGCACCCCCGGCAGCGGGAGCACCGCCAGCGGGCGCACCCCAGGCAGCCGGCGCGCCGCAGGTCGCCGGGGCACCGCAGGCTGTCGGGTCACCGGTGTGGAAGCGCCTCACCGGCGAGCTGGGCCTCACCGCGCTCGCGATCCCGGAGGCCAACGGCGGCGCGGGCGCCTCGCTGGCGGAGGTCGCGGTCGCGGTGGAGGAAACCGGCCGGATGTTGCTGCCGGTGCCGTACCTGTCCAGCGCGCTGGCCGGCGCCGTCCTCGCCGAAGCCGCCGCCGCCGAAGGCGGCGCTGCCGAAGCTGACGCCGCCTCCGAGTTCCTGCCCGGTATCGCGGATGGGGCGCTGCCCGCCGCGTTCGCGCTCACCGGCGAGATCGCCGCGGCGAACGGTTGCCTCACCGGGGTCGCGCCGCATGTGCTCGACGGCGCCGAGGCCGGCGTGTTCCTGGTGCGGGCCGGCGGCGCCCTCTACGCCGTCCGCGCCGCCGACGCGGCCGTCACACCCGCCGGAACGCTGGACCTGACCCGCTCGCAGGCCACCGTTGAGTTCCGGGATTCGGCAGCGGCCGTCGTGGCGGCGGACGCCAAGCGTGCGGAAGACCTGATGCGGGTGCTGCTGGCCGCCGAGTCCGCCGCCGCGGCCGAGCATTGCCTGGCCGCCACCGTGGAGTACCTCAAGACCCGGGTGCAGTTCGGGCGGCCGATCGGCACCTTCCAGGCGCTCAAGCACCGGTGCGCCGACCTGGCGGTGGAGGTCTCGGCGGCGCGGGCGACGGCGGGAGCGGCCGTCAGCGCCGCCGTCGCCCCGACCGCCGAGCTACCGGGTCAGCTCGCGGTACAGCTGCCCATTCTGGGGCCGCTGGCCAAGCGGTACTGCGCGGACGTGTTCTTCCACGCCGCGGCCGAGATGATCCAGCTGCACGGCGGGATCGGCTTCACCTGGGAACACGACGCGCACCGGTACCTCAAGCGGGCCAAGACGACGCAGTTGCTGCACGGCTCCCCGGATGAATTGCGGCGGCTGACGGCCGAGCGCGCCGGACTGCTGTGACCAGCGGCGGTCGACCCGGTCGCTACGCAATGGCTGCTGCGCGTCACGCTGGCCCTCTGGCACGGGCCGGTCAACGACCGCCAAACCGAATACGACCTGGTACGCCGCTTCGTGGGCCCATCGTTCGAGAACGCCGCCTCATTCCTCTCGCCGGAGCACCGGTATTGTCCTCGCTTACCTGTCACTGCAATCTGAGGAGCGTGGCCATGACCGACCCCGGTACGCGGCTGAACTCGCGATGGATGCCGGTCTGGGGGCTCGCCGTCGCTGTGGTGGGCGCATCGCATTTCCGCAAGCCCGACGCATTCGCCTCCATCAACCGGCTGGCGTTTGGGCGCCACGACCGCGCCCACAGCTACGCCAACGGCGCCATTGAGACCGTCATTGGCCTGGGTCTGACCAGATCCAAGACCCGCCGACTGGCGCTGGCCGGGGCGCTGCCCTACTCGCTGTATCTGGGAACCAACGTGCTCCGGACCCGTCGCCGCCAGGCGGACACCAAGCCGGCCGGTTGACGGCCGGCTCGCCGGCGCGGCCAGCTGGCAGAGCAAAGCCGATAGCGGGCCAGCGGTTGCTAGTCTCTTGACGCCCGCGCGGCCCGCGGTTACTTTCCAGTAAATCGCTTCCGGCGGGTGCGACGGGACCGCGACAGGACAGGGCCGCCGAGCGGCACGGCGCAGCCGTGGCCCGGCGGAAGGGAGCGGAGATGGGCGGCTTTCCCGTCGGCCGAAAAGCGGCACGCGCATTCGCTGGCCTCATTGCGTTGTCGGGGGCGGCGGGCCTGGTCCTGGCTGCCGCGGTCCCGCCGTCATTAGCCTCGGGCGGGGCGCAGACACCGCAAGGCTTCGCCCAGGCCGAGGTCGGGTACTACGCCCAGAACCTTCCGGCCCAGTTGCAGGCTCCGTCGACCGGCGTCGATTACCAGTGCCTGGCGCCAGCGGGTAACCCCCCGCCGGATGCCAACGGCCAGGGCGTCCCGACCAATCAGGCGTGGCTTCAGCGTGACGCCGAGAACCAGTACTGTGCGACGCTGCGGCTGCGCGACCAGTACACGAACCCCTCGTATGGCTACGCCAACGCCGTCAGCGGCGACCAACTGTGGATCGACCAGGCCTTCCAGCAGATCAACGACGGTCCCGGCCACATTCACGGCGGGATCAGCACGCTCGTCCCCGGGTCCCAGGCCGCCGACGCGTTCCGGACGATCTCCCGCTGGGAGTCGCTGACCGGCGGGACCGCCGAGGAGGTCACGTTCAAATCGGCCGACGGCGCCCAGCTTCGCGGTCACCTCTGGCTGCCCAACCCCACCAAAGACCCCAAGCCCGCGGGCGGGTACCCGGGAGTGGTCATCACCGACGGGTCGGTGCAGGGCTACGAGAACCTCTACTACTGGGCCGCCGAGGGCCTCGCCCAGTACGGCTACGAGGTCCTGACCTATGACGTCCAGGGGCAGGGCGACTCCGACCTGCTGCCCGGCAGCTGCACGCCCAGCTCCTGCCCAGGGGTGCCCTACCAGCAGAACTACAACTTCTACCAGGGCGCCGAGGACTCGCTGAACTGGTTCGACTCCGCATCCAACCCGGGCTACGGCGACCTCAACACCGGTCAGGTCGGCATCGCGGGGCACTCGCTCGGCGCCGCCGGCGTGAGCTGGGTCGGTCAGTGCGACTCCCGCGTCAAGACCATCGTGGCCTGGGACGACCTCTCGGCCATCACCCCCGGCCAGTGCAAGCAGAACGTGGTTGTTCCGGCCCAGTACCAGAACCCGGCCGCCTACCAGCACGGTACCGTGTCCCGGCCGGCCCTGGCGCTGACCAACGACTACCTGTTCAACCCCCAGCCGCAGACCTCGGTCCCCGATCCCAACGCCAAGGACGCCGGGTACCAGCAGCTGGTGAAGGCCGGGCTGGACTCGGAGATCGTCGCCTTCCGCGGCGCCACCCACCTCACCTACTCCTATGTGCCCTACCTGCTGCCCGCCAGCGAACTGGCCGAGCGTTTCGCCTTCTACTACACGCTCGCCTGGCTCGACGATTACCTGCGCGGCGGCCAGGATCCCTACACCGGCAGCCCGGCATTCAGCCGGCTGACCAGCCTGGCGTCGTACGACCCGAGCCCGGACCGCAACAGTGCGGGCACCGTGTCGATCGGCGCCGGCACTTACAGCCCGGCAGCGGCGCAGGCCGACCCGGCGAACCCGGAGGCCGGGAACGTCCCGTACACGGTCGACGGCCTCTCGATCCCCGACTCGCTGTCGTTCTACTACTACTCCGAGTTCGCGCTGCATAACCCCGGGACGGGAGCGCAGCAGACCTGCGCGGACATGCGCGCCGGCTGCCCCGCCAGCCAGCCGCCGACCCCGTAAGGCAGGCGGTCCCGGAGCCGCCCGCGCACTGTCCGGCCAAGCGCTTGCTTGGTACGCTGGGCGGGACCTGCTGCCGGAGCGCCTGCTCGCGGAGCAGCCCGCCGAGAGAGGACGGCCCCGCGTGTTCCTGGACTACACGGCTGAGCAGCTCCAGCTGAGCAGGGACCTGCGGGCCTACTTCGCGAAGCTGATGACGCCGCAGTTGCGCGAAGCCACCGGTGAGGGCGGCGGCGACCCGGGCGCCTACCGCGACCTGGTGCGCACGCTCGGCCGCGACGGATGGCTCGGGATCGGCTGGCCGGCCGAATACGGCGGCCAGGGCCGGCCGCTACTGGACCAGTACATCTTCTTCGACGAGGTGCAGCGAGCCGGGGTGCCGTTCCCGTTCGTCACCATCAACACCATCGGCCCGATGATCCAGCGGTTCGGCACCGACGAGCAGAAGCGCGCCTACCTGCCCGGCATCCTGGCCGGCGAGATCATCTTCGCCATCGGCTACAGCGAGCCCGACGCCGGAACCGACCTGGCGTCGCTGAAGACCCGGGCGGAACCGGACGGCGACGAGTGGATCGTCAACGGCAGCAAGGTGTTCACCAGCGGCGCCGGCCACTCGGACTACATCTGGCTGGCGTGCCGCACCGATCCCGCCGCGGCCAAGCACCGCGGCATCAGCATCCTGATCGTGCCGGCCAGCAGCCCGGGCTTTTCCTGGACGCCGATCAGGACCCCGGGGCTGGTGCACACCGCCGCCACGTACTACAGCGACGTCGCGGTGCCACGGGCCAACATGGTCGGCGAGCCCGGGGACGGCTGGAAGCTCATCACATCGCAACTGCGGCACGAGCGGGTCGGCATCGCCGCGTTCGGCGGGCGCACCGAGCAACTGTGGGCCGACCTCGCCGGGTGGTGCCGGACGGCCCGGGCCGCAGACGGGACCCGCGTCGCCGACCAGCCCTGGGTGCGCCAGTCGCTGGCCCGCAGCTACGCGCAGCTCGCGGCGATGCGCCTGCTGAACTGGAAGCTCGCGGTGGTGAGCGAGGGGACCGACCCATCGCCGGCGTCCGCCGCGGTCGCGAAGGTGTTCGGCACCGAAACGCACGACACCGTCTGCCGTGCCCTGCTCGGCGCGGCCGGGCCGCTGGCCACCCGCCGCCCCGGCTCGCCGGACGCGCCGCTGGACGGGCGGCTGGAGGCGCTGGCCCGCGGCTCGTTCATCAACACGTTCGGTGGCGGATCGAATGAGGTGCTGCGCGACATGATCGCCACGATCGGGCTCGGCATGCCGCACAAGAGCCGGCGGACCTGATGAGCGCCAGCGGCGGCGCGGCCGCAGACGAACTGCTCGCCACCCTGCGCGGCTTCACCGGGCTCTCGGCCGGCCCGGACCGGCATGCGCCCGACCCGGTCAACGCGCCGATGATCCGGCACTTCGCCGAGGCGATGGGCGACGAGAATCCGATCTACACCGACGACGATGCGGCCCGGGCGGCCGGGCGGGACGGGATCGTCGCGCCGCCGCCGATGATCTCCGTCTGGCTGATGGCCGGCTACAAGGCGCACATGGCGGCGCGAGAGGGACAGCGCGGCGACAGCGCCTTTGACCGGTTGCTCGGCCTGTTCGACGATGCCGGGTTCACCGGGGTCGTCGCGACCAACGACGAGCAGACCTACCATCGCGAGCTGCGCCCAGGCGACCGGCTGTCGATGAGCGCCGTCGTCGAGGACGTCTCGTCGTGCAAGCAGACCGGCCTCGGTCCCGGGCACTTCATCACCACCCTGCGCACCTTCCGCGACGCGGGCGGCGAGATCGTGGCCGAGCAGCGGTTCCGCATCCTGCGGTTCCGGCCGAAGGGCGTGCCTGGCGATGACGCCCCGGCCGGCGACTCGGCTGACGACTCGGCTGACGTTTCGCAGCGGCCGAAACCGGTGGTGCTGCGCGACAACGAGTTCTGGTTCGCGGCGGCCCGCGAGCGCCGGCTGGTGATCCAGGCCTGCGACGAGTGTGGCCGGCTGCGGCACCCGCCGTCGCCCGCGTGCCCGGACTGCCGGTCGTTCGGCTGGCACGAGGTGACCGCATCGGGCCGGGGCACCGTGCACAGCTACGTGATCAGCCACCACCCGAAGGCGCCGGGATTCGGGTACCCGCTCACCGTGGTCCTGGTCGACCTGGAAGAGGGAACCCGGCTGCTGGCCGACTTCGACGGCGACCCCGGCAGCGTGCGGGTCGGGATGCCGGTCGAGGTGGAGTGGCTCCGGCACGACGACGAGTTCACGCTGCCGCGCTTCCGGCCGGCCAGGGAGACCTGATGGACTTCGATCTCAGCGATGACCAGCTCGCGGTACGGACATTGGCCGATGAGGTCTTCGCGAAACACGCGGACGCGGAGCGCCTTGCCGATGTCGAGACCGGTCCCGAGCACTTCGACCGCGAACTGTGGCGGCAGCTTGCCGCATCCGGGGTCCTCGGGCTGGCCATTCCGGAAGAGCACGGTGGCGAGGGCCTCGGGCTGCCCGCGGTCGTGGTCGCGCTGATCGAGCAGGGCCGGCGGGTGCCGCTGGTGCCGCTCTGGGAGACCGTGGTGCTCGGGGCGATGCCGATCGCCCGCTTCGGCGGCCCGGAGCAGCAGCGCCGGTGGCTGCCGCGGGTGGCCGATGGATCGGCCGTGCTGACGGCCGCGCTGGAGCCCGGCGCGGTCCGCGCCGGCGCCGACGGCACGCTCACCGGCTCCTGTGTCAGCGTCCCGGCCGGGCACCTCGCCGACGCGGTGATCGTCCCGGCCGTGGCCGGCGATGGCAGCGAGGCGCTGTTCCTCGTCGAGACGGGTCAGCGCGGGGTGTCGCGGCAGCCGTTCGAGCGCACCGACCGGGCGCTGGCCGCCGATCTGCTGCTCGACGGAGCGGCGGCCGAACCCCTCGACGGCGGCGGCGACCACAAGGCCGACGACGGGGGCGGCGGGCGGTGCGAATGGCTGCGGCACCGGGCCTGGGCCGGGCTGGCTGCTCTCCAGCTCGGCGTGAGCCAGGAATCGGTGCGCCGGGCGGCCGCCTACACCGGCGAACGGCACCAGTTCGGCGTCCCGCTCGCGACCTTCCAGGCGGTCGCTCACCAGGCCGCCGACTGCCACATCGACACCGAGGCGATGGAGGTCACCTTGTGGGACGCCGTCTGGCGGCTGGATACCGGCCGTCCCGCGGCAGCCGCCGTGCACGTGGCGCGGTGGTGGGCGGCCGATGCGGGAGACAGGGTCGCCCGGGTGGTCCAGCACCTGCACGGCGGGCTCGGCGCGGACATCACCTACCCGATTCACCGGTACATGCTGTGGAGCAGCCAGCTCGCCAACACGCTCGGCTCGGCCCCCTGGCATCTCGACCGGCTCGGGGAGCTGATCGCCGAGGGGGCCGAATGAGCGGCCGGACGCTGACGCCCGGCGAGGTCACCGTCGGCGAGAAGCTGCCGGAACTGCCGATCCCGATCACCCGCACCCTCATCGTCGCCGGGGCCCTGGCGACCCGCGACTACGAAGACGTGCACCACGACCCGCAGCGCGCGGTCGAGCGCGGCACCCCGGACATCTACATGAGCATCAACCACACCAACGGGCTGGTGGGCCGGTACGTAACCGACTGGGCCGGGCCCGGTGCGGTGCTGACCCGCCTGTCCACCCGGCTGGGCGTGCCGAACTTCCCCGGCGACACGATGACCCTTGCCGGCGAGGTCGTTGATAAGGACGCCGATACCGTGCGGGTCGCGGTGACCGGCACGAACAGCAAGGGCGCGCACACCACTTCCGAGGTGACCCTCCGGTTGCCCGTCGGCCCGGGGGATGCGCGATGAGCTCCAGTGTCCTGTCCGGCACGGCGGCGATCGCGGGCATCGGGGCCACCGAGTTCTCCAAGGACTCCGGCCGCAGCGAACTGCACCTGGCCGCCGAGGCGGTGCTGGCCGCGCTCGGCGACGCCGGGCTGACTCCGCGGGACGTCGACGGCATGTCGACGTTCACGATGGAGGCCAACCCGGAGAACATGGTCGCCCGCACGCTCGGCATCCCGGAGCTGACGTTCTTCACCCGGATACCGCACGGCGGCGGCGGCGCCTGCGCGCCGGTGCAGCAGGCGGCGCTGGCCATCGCCGCCGGCATCGCCGAGGTCGTGGTGTGCTACCGCGCGTTCAACGAGCGTTCCGGGGTCCGCTTCGGCCAAGGGCCGCCGGCCGGCCGGGGCGCGGCGACGACGGACAGCGAGTACCGCAGCTGGGTGAACCCGTACGGGTTGCTGACCCCGGCGCAGCAGACCGCCATGTTCGCCCGCCGGTACATGCACCGCTACGGCGCGACCAGCGAGGACTACGGGCGGGTCGCGGTCACCATGCGCAAGCACGCGGCCGCGAATCCGCGGGCGTGGTTCTACGGCAAGCCGCTCACCCTGGCCGAGCACCAGGCGTCCCGGTGGATCGCCGAGCCGCTGCACCTGTATGACTGCTGCCAGGAAACCGACGGCGGTCAGGCCATGGTCGTCGTCAGCGCGGAGCGAGCGCGCGACCTGCCGCAGACCCCGGCCATCGTCACGGCGGCCGCCCAGGGAAGCGGGCCCGACCAGTACTCGATGACCAGCTACTACCGCGACGATCTCACCCGCGTCCCCGAGGTCGAGCTGTGCGCGCGGCAGATGTGGGAGCAGTCCGGGCTCCGGCCCGCGGACATCGACGCCGCCGTGCTGTACGACCATTTCACGCCGTACGTGCTCAACCAGCTGGAGGAGTACGGGTTCTGCGGCCGCGGCGAGGCCAAGGACTTCATCGCCGACGGCAACCTGGAGGCAGACGGGTCGCTGCCGACCAACACGCACGGCGGGCAGATCGGCGAGGGATACCTGCACGGCACCAATGGCATCGCCGAAGGGGTCCGGCTGATCCGCGGCACCTCCACCACCCAGCCGCCGGACGTGCGCAACGTCCTGGTGACCGCCGGCCTCGGAGTCCCCACCAGCGCCCTGATCCTCTCCGCCGCAGACTGAGCGCGCTGGCCGGCCGTCACATACCTACCGGTAGGCGCTGGAGCGATGCTGGATGTCCGCAACGACAACGGTCCGCTTGGTTTCGTCAATTCGGTACAGGACGCGCCACCGCGTACCCAAGCGGGCGCTGTGAAAGCCCGCCAGCTTGGCCCGGAGCGGCTTGCCAACGCGGTGAGGCGCCTCCAGAAGCGGGCCGGTGATGAATTCGACGGCCGCGGCGGCCACATCTTCCGGCAGGTGTTCAGAGATCGCCCGCCTGGCTGGACGAGTCATTCCGAGCTCGTATGGCTCGGCGTTCACCGCTTCCGCTCGGCGAGCAGCGCGCGCGCCGCTTCGGTTCCGTAGACCAGGTCACCGGCCTCTTCAGACTCACGGGCTTCGGCCAGGCCCCTGAGCGCGGCTGGATCAGCGAGGATTTCGGCGGTCTCACGCATCGACAGATACTCCTCGATCGCGACCAGGACCGTCTGCTGTACGCTGCGGTGCTCGGTCTCCGCCACCTGCTTAAGCTGATCCTCGACCTCGGGCGGCAGGCGTAGTGTCATGGCCATACCACAACGGTATCATAATGGTGCAGCTATTCACCCGCTGGTGCGTTCCGGCCGTCGGGCGGGTGGGCGGCTAGGTAGCGGGCGGGGATTTCGCCGCCGCCGTGGACATCCAGGTCGGCGCCTGTGACGTAGGCGGCCTGCGGTGAGGCGAGATATAGGCACGCGGCCGCGACGTCGTCCGGCGTGGCCATCCGCCCCATCGGGATGGTGCGCGCCACCGACGCGCCACCGTCCTCGCCGTAATACGAGGCGGCGGCCTCGGTCATGATGAGCCCGACGGTGATGTGGTTGACCCGGACCCGCGGCGCCCACTCGAGAGCGAGGGCGCGGGTCATCTGCAGCAGGCCCGCCTTGGCCGCGGCGTACGCGACCGACCCTGGCTCGGCCTGGTGGGCGGCGACGCTGCCGATGTTGACGATCGCCCCGCCGGATTCCTGCGCCTGCATCACGGCGTTGGCCGGCTGCGCCACGTAGAACGGTGCCAGCAGGTTCAGCGCGACGACCTTCTCGACCAGCCGCGGCGAGGCGGTGGCCGCTTCGGCCGCGGGCGAGCCGCCCGCGTTGTTGACCAGCACGTCGAGCCGGCCGTGCCGGTCAACCGCCGCGTCGATCACCGCCCGCGCCTGCGCCGGGTCGCGGACGTCGGCGGCGACGAACGACGCCTGCCGGCCGCCCGCCTCCGGCGGTGAGCCCGGCGCGGTCCGGCCGCACACCACGACCTCGGCGCCGGCGGTGAGCAACGCCCGCGCGATGGCCGCGCCGATTCCCCGGGTGCCGCCGGTGACGACCGCGACCCGCCCGCCGAAGCCGGCGGCTCCGGCGGGTCCGGCGGACGCGGCGGGTCCGGTGGCGCTATCCACGGCCCGCCTGTCAGCCGAGCCGTTCGATGATCGTGACGTTCGCCTGCCCGCCGCCCTCGCACATCGTCTGCAGGCCGTACCGGCCGCCGGTGCGCTCGAGCTCGTGCAGCAGCGTCGTCATCAGCCGCGCTCCGGTCGCGCCGAGCGGATGACCCAGCGCGATCGCCCCGCCGTTGGGATTCACCTTGTCCGGGTCGGCGCCGGTCTCGGCCAGCCAGGCGAGCACCACCGACGCGAAGGCCTCGTTGATCTCGACCAGGTCGATGTCGCCGATCGCCAGGCCGGACCGCGCCAGCGCATGGGCGGTCGCCGGGATCGGCGCGGTGAGCATCCAGACCGGGTCGGCGCCGCGCACCGACAGGTGGTGGATCCGTGCCCGCGGCGTCAGGCCGTGTGCCCGCAGGCCCGCGTCGTTGGTGATCAGCAGCGCTGAGGCCGCGTCGGAGATCTGGCTGGAGACCGCGGCGGTGAGCCGCCCGCCCTCGGCCAGCGGTTTCAGCGACCGGATCTTCTCCCAGTCCGGCTTGCGGGGGCCCTCGTCCGCGGACACCCCCGATACCGGCTCGATCTCCCGGCCGAACCGACCATCCGCCTGCGCCGCCAGCGCCCTCTCGTGCGAGCGGACGGCGAACTCCTCCATCGCCTCGCGGCCGAGCGACCAGTTCTCGGCGATCATCTCCGCGGCCCGGAACTGCGATACCTCGGCGTCGCCGTAGCGCTTCCGCCAGCCCTCGGAACCGCTGAACGGGTCGGTGTACCCGAGCGGCTCGGCCGCCGTCATCGCATAGGCGATCGGGATCGCGCTCATGTTCTGCACCCCGCCGGCGACGATCACGTCGGAGGTGCCGCTGAGCACCGCCTGTGCGGCGAAGTGCACCGCCTGCTGCGACGAGCCGCACTGGCGGTCGACGGTCGTTCCGGGCACGTGATCGGGCAGCCCGCCGGCGAGCCAGGCGGTACGGGCGATGTCGCCGGCCTGCGGGCCGACCGTGTCGACGCAGCCGAGGATCACGTCCTCGACGGCGCCCGGGTCGATTCCGGTGCGGCGGATCAGCGCGGCGAGCGCGGCCGCTCCCAGGTCGGCCGGGTGCACGTGGGACAGACCGCCGCCCCGCTTGCCCACCGGGGTGCGGACGGCGTCGACGATGTAGGCCTCGGGCATGAATTGACCCTACCAAGCGCTTGCTTCGCGGCCTAGACTGTCCGGCAGCCGGATGCTACAGCGCCTGGGTGCGCGCCCCCGGCGAGACCGACAGCCAGCCGCACGAGGACGCGCCGATGCCCGCGAAACCGCCAGCCAGCCGGACCGTCCCCGCCCTGCTCGACCGCGCCCTGGAGGAGTTCCCCGACCGCGAGGCGATTGTCGACGGCGACGTCCGGTGGACGTTCGCCGAGCTGGCCGAGGAGATCCGGCGCTGCGCCGGGGCGATGCTCGCGACCGGGGTGCGCCCCGGCGACCGGGTGGCGGTTTGGGCGCCGAACGGCCACCGGTTCGTCGTCGCGGCTCTCGGCGCGGTGACGGCCGGAGCCGTGCTCGTGCCGGTGAACACCCGCTTCAAGGGCGCCGAGGCGGCCTGGGTGCTCGGCAAGAGCGGCGCGCGCCTGCTGCTGGTCGACAACGGTTTCCTCGGAAATGACTACCTCGCCATGCTCCGTGCGGCGGCACCGGACCTGCCCGAGCTTGCCGAGGTCGTGATGCTTAACGGCGAGGGCGACGTGCCGTGGCACGACTTCCTCGGCCGGTCCGCGGCCGTCCCCCTCGGGGACGTGCTGGCGCGGGCGGCCGCCGTGACCGAGCAGGACAGCTCGGACATGTTCTTCACCTCCGGCACCACCGGGCGCCCGAAGGGCGTGGTGACGGCGCACGGGCAGAACCTGCGGGTGTTCGAGGCGTGGAGCACCGGGGTGGACCTGCGCCCGGGCGACCGGTACCTGGTCGTCAACCCGATGTTCCACACCTTCGGCTACAAGGCTGGTGTCCTCGCCTGCCTGATGCGCGGCGCGACGCTCATCTCGCAGGCCGTCTTCGACGCGGAGCAGACGCTGCGGCTGATCGCGGCGGAGCGGGTGACGGTGATGCCGGGCCCGCCGGCGCTGTACGCGTCGGTCATCGATCACCCCGCCCGGGCCGTTATGGATCTGTCTTCGCTGCGGCTGGCGGTCACCGGCGCGTCCGTGGTGCCGGTCGCCTTGGTGGAGCGGATGCGCGCCGAGCTGTTCCCGGACGTGGTGATCGCCTACGGCCTGACCGAGGCGTGCGGAACGGTGACGGTGGGCGACCCGAAGGCCGACGCCGAGACGATCTCCCGGACGGTCGGCACGGCGATCGAGGGCACCGAGGTGATCGTCGCCGACCGGTATGGCAGCCCGATGCCGCCCGGCGAGAGCGGCGAGGTGCTGGTACGCGGCTACAACGTGATGCGCGGCTACTTCGAGGACCCGGAGTCCACGGCCGCGGCTATCGACCCGCGCGGATGGCTGCACACCGGCGACGTCGGCATCCTGGACGGTGACGGCAACCTGCGGATCACCGACCGGATCAAGGACATGTTCGTCGTCGGCGGATTCAACGCCTACCCGGCGGAGATCGAGCAGGCCATCGCCCGGCACGACAAGGTGTCCGAAGCCGCCGTCATCGGCGTGCCGGACGAGCGGCTCGGCGAGGTGGGCCGCGCCTACGTGATACCGCGGCCCGGCGCCGAGGTGACCGGCGAGGAGATCATCGCGTTCTGCCGGGAACGGCTGGCGAACTTCAAGGTGCCGCGATCGGTGGCGGTCGTCACCGAACTGCCGCGGAACGCGTCCGGCAAGGTGCTCAAGTTCGCGCTGCGCGACGAGGTGCGGAGCGGGTCCTGACTCCGGCGGCCGACGGCTGGGCGAAGCCGTCCAGGAAGATGGACGTCACATCGGTGGCCAGGCGCTCGGTGGAGTAGCCGCCGCTGGGATGATGCCAGCGCACCGACAGCCAGACCGCGTCCCGGATCAGCCGGTAGAACACCCGCGGCGCGATGTCGGCGCGGAAGCTGCCGTCGGCGACACCCTTTTCGATCACCTGCAGCCAGGTGTGCTGGATGTCCGCGGCGGCGGTGTGGATGCCGGAGTAGCGCGGCTCCTCGCGCAGGTAGTGCAGCTCGTTCTGGTAGATGGCGGTGGCGTCCGGCTGGTCGCGGGCCACCTTCAGGGACGCGAGCACCAGGTCGTGCAGGCACTGCGGCGGGCTCTTGCCGCTGTCGACCACCTCGGCGTACCGGGCCCGGATCGAGGCCAGGTAGCTGCCGAGGATCTCGGCCACGATGGCGTCCTTGGACTCGAAGTGGTGGTACAGGCTGCCGGACAGCACCCCCACGGCGTCCGCGATCTCGCGCACCGTGGTCGCGCCGATGCCCTTGCGGGCGAACATCTCCGCGGCGCTGGCCAGGATCAGCTCCCGGCGGTCAGCAGGCCCGGCCATCGTCCACCAAATGCCTTCCCCACAACGGATCCCGCGGCGGCCCGGGATCGCGGACCGTCAGTCCTCGGGTCCACCGTATCAAGCGCTTGCTCAAACCGGCCGTAGCAAGCTCGCGGGTGTGGCGTCGCGGCCCGGGCCGGAACCGCCGCCCCGGCGTGCGGGGCCGGATCAGGTGGCGGCGACCTTGTAGACCACGCCGTGCCGCTCCAGTTCCCGCAGCGATTCGGCGGGCGCCCGGTCGTCGGTGATCACGAGGTCGAATTCGGTGAGCGGGGCCAGGCGGTGCAGCGCGTCGCGGCTGAGCTTGGAATGGTCGACCAGCAGGACCCGTTGGCGGGCCGCGCGGAGCATCGCCCGCTTCACCGCCACGATGTGCTGCTCCTGGTGGTGGGCGTAACCGCCAGAGACGGCCGAGACGGACAGGAACGTGGTGTCCACCCGCAAGGCCTCGATCGCGTCCAGGCAGGCGGTGCCGGTGAACGAGTCGTGGGCCGGGTCGTAGTCACCGCCGAGGCCGATCAGGTGCAGTCCCTCACAGCCGCTCAGCAGCTTCATCGACTCCAGGTAGTTCGTGGCGACGGTGAGCGGGGTGATGTCGGGGAGCAGCCGGGCGAGGGCCAGTGTCGTGGTGGCGTCGTCGAGGATGAGCGACATGCCGGGCTCGACCATTTCGCGCGCCTCGCGAGCGATGGCCTCCTTCTCCACGTGCCTGCTCCGGAGCCGGTAGGCCACCGTGCTCTCGAACACCCCGGAGGGCTGAGCCGTCACGCCGCCGCGGAACTTGCGGACGATTCCCTGGCGCTCCAGCTGGTCGATGTCGCGGTAGATGGTCATCTCGCTGACGCCGCACAGGCTCGCGAGGTCGGCGATGGTGGCGGAGCCGTTGCTCAGCACGTGCTCGGCGATGAAGTGCTGTCGGCGGGCGGGAACCGGCCTCGGGTTGTCCATGGCTGGCCCCCTTCTTGCCGGGTGCTGGAGTGCCAGGACGCTGATGATCCCTGAATATTACACAGCCGAACTGTTGACTCCGCGACTTAGTTCACGTCTAATCTTGTGAAAACAACATCATTACGTGTTGTTAACGCTCTGCGCTTGCTTCGGAGGCTGCGGTACGGGGGCTTGACAGCTAGCTTCCGCCGGGCCTGCGGGGAGCGGACGATGGCTGCAGCGCCCAGGCCGAGCCATGAGGCGGCTGCCCAGCAGGAAGGAGCGTCGGATGACCCGCCCCAGTGACAAGGCAGGCCGGGCTGACGGGCACAGGGCTGTTGATGCGCAGAGGGATGTTGATGCACAACGGGCCGGGGCATCCGGGCGGGCAGGGCCCGCCGCCGGCAGTTACGGCCGCTTCGGCGAGTTGGTGGAGCGGATCGGAATCCCCCGGCACCTGTTCTGGGGGTTCGTCGCCGTCCTGATCTTCATGGTCGGCGACGGGGTCGAGGTCACCTACCTGACCCGCTTCCTGACCATCCCCAGCGGCGGCGGCCTTTCCGGCTCCGAGGCCGGGTTCGCCACCGTCACCGTGTACGGCGTGGCCGTGCTGATCGCCTCCTGGTTCTCCGGGACGCTGTCGGCGATCTGGGGGCCGCGGCGGGTGATGTGGCTGGGCGCGGCGTGGTGGGTCGTGTTCGAGATCCTGTTCCTCTTCGTCGCGATTCCCACCAAGAGCGCCCCGCTGATCATCACCATCTACGGGATCCGCGGGCTCGCCTACCCGCTGTTCGCCTTCGCCTTCCTGGTCTGGGCGCAGGTCACCAGCGAGGAGCGGATGCGCGGCTCGGTCGCGGGCTGGTTCTGGTTCGCCTTCACCGGCGGTCTGCCCACCCTGGGCGCCGGCGTCGCGGCGCTGGCGATCGGCCCGCTCGGGTTCAGCCTGTACGGCACGATGGTGCTGTCGCTGATCCTGGTCGCCGCGGGCGGCCTGCTCGGCTCCCTCGCCGTCACCCACCCGAGCGGCACCCAGCCGATCGCCGATGAGACGGTGCAGAACCCGCGCAGCCTGAAACGGCTCTTCGAGGGAGTGGACATCCTCTGGCGGGACAAGCGCACGCTGGCCGGCGGCCTGGTGCGGATCGTCAACACCGCGCCCGAGTACGGCTTCTTCGCGATGTTCCCGTTCACCTTCGGCCCCGCGGCCCCGGGCGGCGGGTTCCTGACGACCGCGCAGGTCTCCGAACTGGCGGCCATCGCCTACGGGGCGAACATCGCCGCGAACCTGTTCTTCGGGATCTTCGGCGATTACTTCGGCTGGCGGCGCACCGTCACCTGGTTCGGCTGCGTCGGGTGCGCCATCTCCACCCCGCTGTGGTACTTCGCGTCGATGGATTCGCGGAGCTTTGCCATCGCCGCGCTGTTCGGCGTGATCTACGGAATCCTGCTGGCCGGCTTCGTGCCGCTGTCGGCCCTGATGCCCTCGATGGTCAGCCTGAACGACAAGGGCGCCGCCCTGGCGATCCTGAACCTCGGCGCCGGCGGGGCCGCCTTCATCGGGCCGTCGATCGTCACGCTGTTCTACCCGGTCGGCGGGGGAGGGGCGGTTGCGATCGCGTTCTGCGTGATGTACCTGATCGTCGCCGTGCTCACCAGATTCCTCAAGGACCCCAGCGACCCAGCGGAGCAGAAAGCCGGGCCCGCCCCGGAACTGGCCGCGCAAACGAGATAGAACGACCGGGAGGGAGACACCCGATGCTACTGGCGACTGAGCGCGCCCAGCTCGTGGAATTCAGCCACCGGATGCAGGCCGACGATCTCACCGTCGGCACCTCCGGCAACCTCAGCATCCGCTCCGGGGACCACGTGGCCATCACCCCGAGCGGCACGGCCTACGAGACGCTGACGCCGGAGTCGATCTGCGTCATCTCGCTCGACGGCGACGTGCTGGAGGGGGACATGGAGCCCTCCTCCGAGGTGCCGATGCACACCCTCGTCTACCAGCACACCGACGCCGCCGCCGTGGTACACACCCACCCGGTCTACGCCAGCACCCTGTCGGCGCTGATCGGTGAGCTTCCGCCGATCCACTACATGATCGCGCTGCTCGGCGGACCGGTGCGGGTCGCGCCGTACGCGACTTACGGCAGCCGCGAACTGGCGGAGAACAGCGTGTCCGCGATGGCCGGGCGCTACGGGGCGATACTGCAGAACCACGGCGCGACCACCTACGGCGACAGCCTGCCGAAGGCCTATACCCGCAGCATCTACCTCGAATGGCTGTGCCGGATGTACTACCAGGCCCGGCTCCTCGGGGAACCGAACCTGCTGGCCGAGGACGAGATCGAGCGGGTCGCCAAGAAGCTGGAAAGCTACGGCCAGGCGGTGCCGCAGGGGCCGCCGCCGGGGCAGCCGGACGGGCGGTCGGCGGGACCGGTCTGACGGCGGGCGGAGATGGGTCAATGAGCACCTCTCCATCGGCGGGCCCGGGTACCTACCTCGGCGTCGACATCGGCACGTCGGTGACCAAGGCGGCGCTGTTCGGCGAGGGCGGGGAAGCGATCACCGTTTCCAGCCGCCCCACCCAGCTCATCCGCCCCGCGGACGACCTCGTCGAGCAGAACATCGAGGACGTGCTGCACAGCGTCGCCGCGGTGATCGCCGACGTGATCCCCGGCGAGGGAAATCCCGAGCCGTGCCTGATCGCGATCACCGGCCAGGGTGACGGCTGCTGGCTGGCCGACGCCCGTGGCCGGGGCGTGCGTCCCGCCGTTTCCTGGCTGGACGGCCGGGCGGGCCGGATCCTGTCGGACTGGGAGAAGGACGGCACCGTCGAGGCGGTCTACCGGATCAACGGCAACGCCCTGTTCCCCGGCGCCAATGCCAGCATCCTGCGCTGGCTCGAGGAGAACGACAGCCGCGCCGTCGACCGCGCGGCCACCATCGGCTACTGCAAAGACGTGATCATGCAGCGGCTGACGGGGCTGCGGGCGACCGACCCGTCCGACGCCTCGCTGCCGTTCGGCGACCCGGCGGGCCAGGGATACTCGGAGAAGGCGCTGTCAGCGTGCGGCCTGGGCCACCGGGCCAGCCAGTTCGCGCCGGTGCGGCCGCTGCCGGCCGCACCGTTGTCGGCTGACGGCGCGGCCCTCACCGGGCTCTCCGAGGGCATCCCCGTCTCCAGCGGGCCGTTCGACCTGCCGGCCTGCGCCGCCGGAGCCGGGGTGGAGAATCCCGGTGACGGGCTGCTCATCATCGGGACAACGCTGGCCTGCCAGGTACTCGTCGACCGGATCGACTCCGGCGGCACCGTCGCCGGCATGCACCTGGCAACCCAGCAACCAGGCCGGTGGCTGCGCGCCCTGCCCGCGATGGTCGGTACCGCATCCCTGGACTGGGTGCTCTACCTGATGGGCATGACCCACGATCAGCTCAGCTCGGCGATCGGGCAGAGCCGGCCGTGCGCCGGCGGGGTCGAGGCGCTTCCCTACCTGGCGCCCTCCGGCGAACGGGCGCCGTTCATCGAGCCGGCCGCGCGCGGTCAGCTGACCGGCCTCCGGCTGACCACCACGCGGGAGGATGTGGCCCGCAGCGTCTGCGAGGCGATTGCCTTCGCCGCGCGGGACTGCTTCGAGGCCACCGAGCTCACCGGCAGGCTGCTGGTCTGCGGCGGTGGGGTCCAGTCCCGTCCGTGGCTGCAGATCTTCGCGGACGTCCTGCAGCGCCCGCTGCTCATCGCCCGGACACCCGAGGCCGGGGCGCGCGGCGCCGTCCTCAGCGCGTTCAGGGCCCGCGACCGTGCGGTGGACACGGCCGCCTGGACCAGCGTCGAGGGGACCGTCGAACCCGACCCCGCCGTGGCGGAGCAGTACGAGGACGCCTTCGGCCGGTACCGCGAGCACCGGGCCGCGGCGCAACCGTTCTGGAGGACGGCATGACACAGGGCGGCGGTGCGCCCGGGCCGGGCACGGCCAGCGGGCCGGCCGGCCGGGACGATCGCAGCGAGCTCAGCGCGGGCCAGCGCGCCGCCGCACTGAGCCGGATGGCCGCGGAGACGTTCGACGTCATCGTCGTCGGCGGCGGCGTCACCGGATGCGGGATCGCGCTCGACGCCGCGTCACGCGGGCTGTCCGTCGCCCTCGCCGAGATGGATGACTACGCCTCCGGGACCTCCAGCCGGTCCGGGAAGCTGATCCACGGCGGGCTCCGCTATCTCGAGCAGCTCAACTTCGGCCTGGTCCGGGAGGCGCTGCGGGAGCGGGACCTGATGCTCCGGCACCTCTGCCCGCACCTGGTGAAGCCAGTGCGGTTCATCTATCCGCTGGCGCACCGGGTGTGGGAACGCGGCTATGTCGGCGCCGGCGTCGCGCTTTACGACGCATTCGGCGGTGCGAAAGCCGTCCCGCACCACCGGCACCTGACCTGCCGCGGCGCCCTGGACGTCGCGCCCGCGCTGGAAGGCGCCCACCTGGCCGGCGCGATCACCTTCTTCGACGCGCAGGTCGACGACGCCCGGCATACCCTCACGCTGGCCCGGACCGCAGCAGCCCACGGCGCCGTGATGGCGTCGTCCGCCAAGGTCACCGGGCTGCTGCGGACCGGCGAGCGGGTGTCGGGCGTTCGGCTGCGCGACATGGAGACCGGAGCGGAACTCGACGTCCGCGGCCGCCACGTCATCGGTGCCGCGGGCGCCTGGACCGGCGAGATCCAGGAGATGCTCCCGGAACACGACGGCTTCCAGGTCCGGGCCTCGAAAGGCGTGCACATCCTGGTGCCACGCGAGCGCATCCGGTCCAAGGCCGCGATCCTGGTCCGCGCCGAGGACAGCGTGCTGTTCATCCGGCCGTGGGGCAGGCACTGGCTGATCGGGACCACCGACACCCCGTGGGATGCCGATCCGTCCAGCCCGGTCGCCGCCCCGGCCGACATCGCCTATCTGCTGCGCAACGTCAACCGCGTCGTCTCACCGCCGATCACCGGCGACGACATCACCGGCGTATTCGCCGGGCTGCGCCCGCTGCTGTCCGGCGGGCCCGGAGCCACCAGCCGGCTCACCCGCGAGCACGCCGTGGCCTCCCCGGCCCCCGGGCTCACGGTGATCGGCGGCGGCAAGTACACCACCTACCGGGTGATGGCCCGCGACGCCGTGGACGCCGCGCTCGGCGCGGCGGGCACCCAGAAGCCCCGGCCGGCTCCGCCGTCCGGCACCGAGGGCATCGCGCTGCTGGGCGCCGACGGTTACCCGGCGCTGTGGAACTCCCGGCACCGGCTGGCCGAGCGGGCCGGGCTTCCCGGCGACCGGATCGAGCGCCTGCTGAACCGGTACGGGTCGCGCACCGGTGACCTGCTCGCCGCCATCGATCGCCAGCCCTCTCTCGCCGACCCCATCCCCGGGGCGGAGGACTACCTGAAGGCGGAGGCCCGCTACGCCGTCAGCCACGAGGGCGCGCTGCACCTCGATGACATCCTCGCCCGCCGCCTGCACGCCGCCAGCGAGCGGCCGGACGGCGGGGTCCGCGCCGCCGAGTGCGTCGCGCCGCTGGCCGCCGAGGTGCTCGGCTGGAGCGGCGCCACCGCGACGGCGGAGATCGAGCGCTACCGCAGCTGGGTGACGGCCGAACGCGCGGCGATGCGGGGAGGTGCCGATGCGGGTGCTGTGCGCCGGTGACGAGTTCATCACCCCGCAGATGTTCGCCATGGCGCTGCGGCCCTGCCTCGGCAGCGGCGCCGAATTCGTGACGCACGCCAGCCGGTGGCCCGACGAGCCCTGGACCAGCAGCGGCGAGATCAGCGAGTATGCGGGGGACGAGGACGAGATCGCCGAGCGTGCCCGCGACGCTGACCTGATCGTCGCCCATCTCGCCCCGGTCACCCAGCGGGTGCTGAGCGCCGCGGGCCGGCTCCGGCTGGTGGCCGTCGCCCGCGGCGGACCGGTGAACGTCAACCTGCCGGCCGCGACCCGCCACGGCGTGCCCGTTGTGAACCTGCCCGGGCGCAATACGAGCGCCGTCGCCGAATTCACCGTCGGTCTGCTGATCGCCGGACAGCGGAACATCGCCCGCAGCCACGCGCGGATGAAGAACGGCGAGTGGACCGGGGAGTTTTACCGCTACGCCGACGCCGGCCCCGAGCTCGGCGGCCGGACAGTCGGCATCATCGGGCTCGGCAGGATCGGCAGCCGGGTCGCGGCCCTGTTGCGCCCGTTCGGCGTGCGGCTGCTGGCCTGCGACCCGTACGTCGCACCGGGTGCCGCCGCGGAACGCGGCGCCGAGATGGTGGGCCTCGCCGAGCTGTGCCGCGACAGTGACGTCATCAGCCTGCACGCGCGGCTCACCAGCGAGACCCGCCAGATGATCAACTCCGACACGCTCGGCTGGATGCGCGACGGCGCATACCTGGTCAACACCGCCCGCGGCGAGCTAGTCGACGAGGCCGCGCTGGTGGACGCTCTCAGGTCCGGTCGGCTGTCCGGCGCGGCGCTCGACACCTACGCGACCGAGCCGGTCCCGCCCGGCAGCCCGCTGCTGGCAATGCCGCAGGTCCTCGCCGTATCTCACCTGGCCGGCGCGTCCAGGGACGTGGCCGGCCAGGCCGCGCACGGCATCGCCGCGGACGTCGCGCGCTTCGTCCGGGGCGAAGCACCGCGGCACTGCCTCAACCCGGAGGTATTGGCGTCACAGCCGCGCGGCGGGCGCTGATCGCCCGCTGCGGGGAATGCGCCTGGGCGGCACTGCATTGAGCAGATGATGACTGAGGACAACGGATCGCTTCCCTTGGGCGTGCTGGACTTCGTCGGGATCGAGTACGGCGAGAGCGCCAGCGCGTCGATCGCCGGAGCGGTGAGCATCGCGCAGGCCGTCGAGGACGCCGGGTACCGGCGCTACTGGGTCTCCGAGCACCACAACTTCGGCAACCTCGCGTGCAGCGCCCCCGAAATGCTGATCGCGCACCTCGGCGCGCGCACGTCGCGTATCCGGGTCGGCGCCGGCGGGATCATGCTGCCCAATCACGCGCCACTGAAGGTGGCCGAGATGTTCCGGACGCTGCTGGCGATGTATCCGGGGCGGGTCGATCTCGCCCTGGGCCGGGCACCGGGCACCGACCCGCTGACCGCGCACGCGCTGCGCCGGGGTATCGCCACCGACCCCGCGGCCGACTTTCCCGCGCAGGTCGCCGAGCTGCTGGCGTTCCTCGGCGACGGGTTTCCTCCCGATCACCCGTACCGGCAGCTGATCGCCGCGCCGGAGGTGGACGAGCGCCCGGGGATGTTCGTGCTCGGCTCCAGCGGCTACGGACCGCGGTTCGCCGCCGTGAACGGCATGAGCGCGGCGTTCGCGCACCACATGAGCCCCGACATCGCCGTGGAAGCGCTCCGCGCGTACCGGAGCGAATTCACCCCGCGGACTGCCGGTGCCGAACCGTACTCGGCGATGTCGGTGCTGGCGTTCGCCAGCGAGGACGAGGAGGCCGTGATCGACTTCGAGGCGGCCTGGACGCTCACGATCGGCAACATCCGCCGCGGAATCCGGGAGCCGCTGCGCCCGGAGCAGGTGCAAGAGCTCGCGCGGTCGGGGTCGTTCCGCGCCGGGCGGCCGGACGACGGGCGGATGGTGACCGGCGAGCCGAAGGACGTCGCCGAACGGCTGCTGCAGATGAAGCACGACGCGCAGGCCGACGAGATCGTGGTCGTCACCCCGAGCCTGGACCGCGACCGCCGGCGGGCCAGCTACCAGGCGCTCGCCGAAGCCTGGCGCAACACCGCCTGAGCCGGCCACGCCCCGCGCCGGCCGGGGCTGGCGCCGCCCGGGTGGCGCCGCTCCGCCGTTTCTCCGGGGATGTTCGTTCATCTCCGTTTAAAGACCGCTCACTTCGGTACACGGTTTACGTTCCGCGTCGCCGTGTGCGCGCGCGCATCGCGGCGACATCTAAGTAAAAAGGGGAAATGAAATGACACTGGTCGACGCTCCGGACCCCGGCGCCGGCCACGACGGGGCCCCGGTAACGGAAGCAAGTCCGGCGGGTGAATCCGCCCGGCTGCTCGAGGGGCTTTCCCGCGTGGACGCCGGGAGTGATGAACACGAGCGGATCCGGGAGCGGCTCGTCGAGCTGAATCTGCCGCTGGTCCGCCAGCTGGCACGCAGGTACCGCTCCCGCAGCGAGCCGATGGAGGACATCCTCCAGGCGGGCTCGGTCGGGCTGATCAAGGCGATCGACCGGTACGAGCCCGAGCGCGGCCCGTTCCCGCCGTTCGCGATCCCGACGATTCTCGGCGAAATGCGGCGCTTCTTCCGCGACACCTCCTGGTCGGTCCGGGTGCCGCGGCGGCTGCGCGACCGCCGGCTCCAGCTGTACCGGGCCACCGACGACCTGACACAGCAACTCGGCCGGCCGCCATCGATCGCCGAGCTGGCTGACCGCCTGGCGATGAGCGAGGACGAGGTCATCGAGGGGCTCGACGCCTGTGCCGCCTACACCACCTCGTCCCTGGATGCCCCGGTGCTTGCCGACGACGCTGCGATCACCCTTGGTGACCAGTTCGGCTCCGCCGACGGCGCACTCGACCTCGTCGAGCAGCGGGCAGGGATCGAGGAAGCGCTGGAAGAGCTGCCCGCACGGGAGCGTGAGGTCGTGCTGCTGCGCTTCTACGGGAACATGACGCAGTCGCAGATCGGGGAGCGGGTCGGGATCTCACAGATGCACGTGTCGCGGCTGCTGACCCAGTCGCTGCAGCGGCTGCGGCAGCGGCTCGCAGCTGACACCGCGGTGTAGACGACGCTGCCGGCGCCGTATCGGCGCTATCCCTCGACCGCCCCGCTCAGCCTGCCGAGCATCCGGTCCACCTCGAGCAACAGCGGCGCATGGATCATCCACTGGCCATCTTCGGACTCCAGGGAGTGCAGCCGGTGGTGCAGCTGATCGTTGCGCTGCCGGGCTAGTGCCGCCACCTGCGGGACCGCGGAGCCCGCCGGGCCGAAGTGCCGGCTGCGGAACGCCCGGACCACGGCCGCGCCGTGGTCGAGGACGTCGGCGTAGAAGCTGAGGAACCGCGGGTCGGGGCTGGGCATTCTCTCCTCCGCCGCGTCGACCAGCGTCCGGCAGATGCCCTCGACCTGTTTCGCCACCACCTCCAGCGGCAGCAGCACCGGGGACATGTCCGCCTGACGGCTTGCCCGGCGCTGCCGCCACAGGTTCATCCGGCGGCTTTCGCGCCGCCACCTGATAGCCGACCACGCGTCGCCGGTCAGCGAACGCAGGCTTTCGGCCCGGTCCAGCCACAGCTGGGCGGATTTCTGATCCAGTTCGGTGCGCAGGCCGTTGGCCACCTGATCCAGCAGTCCGGTTATCTCATCGGCCACCCGCATGGTCGCCTCCCGTGCGTTCCGCAGGTGGACCGGCGGGAGGATGGCCGCATTCACGACCACGCCCACCCCCGCCCCCAGAGCGGTCTCCGCGAGCCGGGTGATCAGGTCGTGCATTGTCGGCTGCCCGGTGGTCAGCACGAAGATGGCCGTCAGCGGGCCGTAGATGCCCTGATCGCCCAGATCGCGCCAGTTCGCCAGCGGCATCATCACCACTAGGACCACCGCGAGGGCCAGGGTGCGGTTGCCGGTGACCAGGTACCCGCCGCTAGCCGCGAGTACCCCGGCGATCACGGTGAGGAGCTGCTGCAAGCCCTTGATCACCGAGCGGTAGATGGTGCTCTCCACCATCACGACGGCGACCCACGGCGCCAGGAACGCGAGCGGGCCGTCCAGCCAGTGGCTGGCGATCACCCAGGCCAGCACCGCGGCCCCGGCCGCCTTGAAGGACTGGGTCAGCAGGTCCCGTTCCCGGCCCGGGCTGGCCAGCGTTCGCCGCAGTACGCGGCGGGCGTTCCACTCGCGCGAACTCAGCCGCGCGGCCAGGCGGGACGGCGGCACTTAGCGGGCGTTAGGGCCGGTCACGGCCCGTACGATTCTTCGATGACCTCTTCGCCGGAGACCGGATTTCCAGGCTTGCGGCTTATCCGGGGCGCGGTTTGCCGGGCCGGGTCGGGCTCGATGAACGGCTCGTCCGGCAGTCCCGCCTCCCGGCGGCCGGTCCCCGGGTTGTGCACCACATACGGCGGGTAGCGGGTTTCCTCGATCACCTCGGGGCGCCGGGCGCGTCCGCCGGGGATGATCAGGCGCTTGCGCAGCCAGCCGCCTCCCTTGCGCGGCAGCAGCAGGCCGGCCAGCCCGGTGAGGATCAGCACGGCACCCACGACGTGCAGGTTGAAGCCCGGGGTGCTGGCCCAGACGGCGAAGGCGAGGATCGCGCCGACCGCTATCAGGGCCAAGCTGGTCGGGGTTCTCAATGATCCCCCTTCCTTGTTGCATTCGGCGATACGCCCATCTGCCTTCCCGCGCGGTGCCATTTATGCGTCGTCGTGCGGTAACGCTTGCCTGTCCGCACCGCTTGCGGGCAAGCGTCGCCGGTATTGACGCCGCCGCTGCGGGCGGCGATGCTGCGGAGGTGGTGTCCCAAGCAAACGCTTGCTTCCGGCCGTGCTCGGGTGAGACGTGGCGAGCGCCGTGGCCGATGTATGCCGCGCTGCGGGATAACGACCCCGTTCATCATGTCGAGGACGGCGACTACTGGGTGCTGTCGCGGTTTGCCGACGTGCAGGCGGCCGTGCTGGACACCGCCGCGTACTCCTCGGCCGGCGGGCTGACGGTCAGCTATGGCGAGCGTGCCGCGGCTGGCCTGGAGGAAGCGGCGCCGCTGGTGATGCTGGATCCGCCGGAGCACACCCGGTTCCGGCAGCTCTTCGCCCGCGGCTACACCCCGCGCCGGGTCGGGGCGATCGAGCCGCAGGTCCGGCGGTTCGTCCGCGACCGCCTCGACGCGGTCGCGGAACTGGGGGAGTGCGACATCGTCGCCGAGCTGTTCCGGCCGCTCCCGAGCTTCGTCGTCGCCGGTTACCTGGGGGTGCCCGACGCGGACCGGTCACGCTTTGACGGATGGACCCGCGGCATCGTGCAGGCCGTCGCCGCGGGCGACGAGCCAGCCGGCGGCACGGGCCGGGGGCCCGCCGCCGGCACCGGTGAAGAGCCCGCCCGCACCACGGCCAAGGAGTCGGCGGCCGGCGCTGCCGGCGAACTCTTCAGCTACTTCGCGGCCCTGATCGAGCGCCGCCGCGCGGAACCCGCCGACGACACGATCTCCGACCTGGTGCACCTGATGGACGGCGACCCAGCCGCGACGCTGCGGATCCTGGGTTTCGCCTTCACCATGATCGCCGGCGGCAACGACACCGCGACTGGCCTGCTCAGCGGCGCGGCTGAGCTGCTCACCAGCAACCCCGGCCAGCGGCGGCTGCTGCACGACCGGCCGGACCTGCTGCCCGCGGCGACCGAGGAGATGCTGCGGCTCACCTCCCCAGTGCAGTGCCTGGCCCGCACCGCTACCCGCGACACCACCGTGCGCGGGCGCACGATCCGGGCCGGGCGCAAGGTCCTGCTGCTGTACGGGTCGGCCAACCGGGACCCTCGCGTGTTCGGCCCCGACGCGGGCAAGTTCGACATCCGTCGCGCCACCCGGAACCGGGAACGGCACCTGGCCTTCGCCATCGGCCCGCACCACTGCCTGGGCGCCGCTGCCGCCCGGCTGCAGGCCCATGTCGTGCTGCAGGAACTGCTCAGCCGCTTCCCCCGCTTCACCGTCGACCCAGCGGCCGGCACCTTCGCCCCCGGGAACTACACGCGCCGGTACGCCACCCTGCCGTTCAGCCCATCCGGCGCTCGCTGACCGGCAGCACCCAGCGTTTGGCGACGTCAGCATGCGGCGACACCGCATGCCCCCGGGGGTGGACAGTGCTCCGGCTCCGGGTTGTGATGGAGGAAACGGACGCGGGGAGGGTCAACCATGAAGACACGGGGCGCGATCATCACGAAGGCACCCGGTAGGTACGAGGTCGCCGAACTGGATCTGGAGGAGCCGCGGCAGGGCGAGATCACCGTGAAGCTCGCCGCATCGGGCCTGTGCCACACCGACGACCACGTTGCCACCGGCGACATGCAGTACGGGATCTACCCGGTCTGCGGTGGTCATGAAGGCGCCGGGACCATCGTCGCCGTGGGCCCGAACACGAAGGGGTGGCGCGAAGGCGAGCGCGTAGTGTTTTCTTTCCTGCCGGCCTGCGGCAAGTGCCGGTGGTGCAGCCGGGGGATGCAGAACCTGTGCGATCGCGGGGCCGGGCTGATCACCGGCGCGCGCCACGACGACCCGACGAGCTTCCGGATGAGCCTGCACGGGGAGCCCGTCGGGCAGATGTTCGGGATCTCCACCTTCAGCGAATACACCACGGTGGACGTGGACAACGCGGTGAAGGTCCCCGACGGGGCCCCGCTGGAAAGCCTGTGCCTGCTCGGCTGCGGCGTCGGCACCGGCTGGGGTTCGGCGGTCAACTCCGCGGGACTCTACCCGGGCGACACGGTGATCGTGATGGGCGCCGGCGGGATCGGGACCAATGCCATCCAAGGCTCGGTGCACGCCGGCGCGGCCAGCATCATCGCGGTCGATCCGGTGGAGTTCAAGCGGGCGAACGCGCTGCGGTTCGGCGCGACGCACGCGGTCGCCTCGATCGCGGAAGCCGCCGAGGTGGCCAGGGAGCTAACCGGCGGGCAGGGCGCTGACGCCGCGATCGTCGCCGTCGGGGTGACAACGCCGCAGCACGTGGCGGATGCGTTCGCGGCGATCCGCAAGGCCGGGACCGTGGTCGTCACCGGCGTCGGCGACATGACGCTGGCGAACCTCCCGATCTCCATCTTCGAGCTGACGGTCTTCCAGAAGCGGATTCAGGGGTCCCTGTTCGGCGCCTCGAACCCGATGGCCGACATCCCGTGGCTGATCGACCTGTACCTGCGCGGCGCGCTCAAACTGGACGAGCTGATCACCAGCAGGTACCGGCTCGATCAGGTCGCGCAAGGCTACGAGGACATGCACGCCGGCAAGAACATCCGGGGCGTCCTGGTATACGACTGAGCGCCTGCTGAGCTCGTGCGCGGCGCGTTACGGCGCGGCCGCCGCGGCCTGGAGCGCCGCGAGGTGGTTGCGGAGCACCGGCAGCGCCTGCCGGGCGAGCGCGGTGATCTCGGGCGAACTGCCGTGGCTGATCTCGGCCTGGGTGTCGCTGATCATCTTCTGGTGGCCGATCAGCATCGTCGACGTGAAATCGTGGTCATAGCGGGACCCGGTTTCTTCGGCCAGCCGGTCGGCGGCCTCCGCTGCGTCGTGCGAGGGAAAGTCCGGCAACGTGATGTGCAGCGCCGACGCGGCGGCGATGATCTTGTGATCGAGAGCGGTGTGATCACTGGCGAGCATCGCGCCGGCTGACCGCACGGCGGCGCTGGTCGCCCGGCCCTTGGCCGCGCTCTGTCCGGCCTGTATCTCGGCGATGTCGGCCTGGTGCGCCTGGTTCAGCCAGCTCCGGTCCTGGGAGGAGACACGAGCCGCGGCCGCCGCGGCGGACGGCGTGCCGGCGTGCCCGCCGGCGGACGACGATGCTGTCGGTTTCGGTGACGGCGCCTGTACCGCACCGGTTTCTCCCGGCTGGTCACCGCGTTTCTCGCTACCGCACCCGGCGGCCAGCGTGAGCGCGATAAGGGCGGCTGCGGCGGCCGCTCCCGCCCTGGCCTGGATGCTGCGGGCACGTCGTTGCATCGCCGCCAGCTACCCGGCGGCCCCCCGGGCAAACGGGAGTCAGCAGAGATCACCTGCGGCCGCCCTCACGGCACCGCCGGACCTGGCAGCGGCGCCGGGTAGCCGGCCGGACGCCTTACCAGCCGCCACGGGGCGTGGACGGCGGCTCCGCGGACGGCCGAGAGTTCCGGGACGTACCGCCGGACGTACTCGCCGTCCGGGTCGAAACGGCGCGCCTGGCGCGGCAGGTTGAACCGCCGGCCGGGCCGGGGGTCGTTTCCGGTGCCGGCCACCCACTGCCAGTTGCCGGCGTTGTTGGCGATGTCGCCGTCGACCAGCAGGCCGAAGAAGTGCTGCGCGCCGTGGCTCCAGTGGATGCCCAGGTCCCGGGTCAGGAACGCGGCGACCAGCAGCCGGGCGCGGTTGTGCATGAAGCCCTCGCTGGCCAGCTGCCGCATGCCGGCGTCGACGATCGGGTACCCGGTCTCGCCGGCCTGCCAGCGCTCCAGCGCGGGCGGGTCGTCGCGCCAGTCCCGGGGCCGGGGCCGGTAGTCGCGGCGGGCGATTCCGGGGAAGGCCGCGGCGACCTGGGCGTGGAAGTCGCGCCAGCACAACTGCCGCACAAACGCGTCGGCGCCCGGTCCGCCGGCCCGGCCGGCGCGCACCGCGAGCTCGAGCGGAGACAGGCACCCGAAGTGCAGGTCGGCGGACAGCCGGGAGGTCGCGTCCCCGGCCAGGTCGTCGTGCCGGTCGTCGTATCCGGCCAGGCCGGTGCGCAGCCACCGGCCCATCCGGCGGCGGGCGGCCGACTCGCCGCCCTCGGGCAGCCGCCCGGTGGCGCATCCGCCCGGCGCCGGAGGCAGCGGACCCGCCGGGATGGCGGCCGGCAGGCTGACGCTCGCCGGTTCCGGTGCCGGGGGGCGCCAGCCGGTCGCGCTCCAGGCCCGCCAGTACGGGGTGAAGACCTTGAAATGGTCGCCGCCCGCGGGGGTGATCTCGCCCGGCGGGACCACGGTCACCGAGTCGACCGCCCGGAGTGCGATCCGGTTCGCCCGGCATCCTTCCGCCAGCCGCCGCCAGCGCCGCCGGGCGTAATCGCTGACATCGCGCGCGACCACCAGGCCGTCCGCCGCGGTCGCGGCGGCCAGCCGCAGCGCCTCGGTGACCGGGTCGCCGTACCGGATCACCAGGTCACCGCCGCGCCCGCGGAGGCTGCCGCGCAGGTCCGACAGGCAGTCGCGCAGGAACACCATCCGGTTGGGCACCGCGAAGCCGAGTCCCTGGTCCAGCACGAACAGCGGGATGACCTGCCGCGCCGACCGGCACGCCAGGTCCAGCGCGGGATTGTCGCGGAGCCGAAGATCGCGGGTGAACAGCACGATGACCGTCCGCAGCCGGGGCTGGACGCCCGGGGAATGCTGGCTCATCGGCGACCACCTCCCCACGGGCAAATTCGATGCAGAAAACGATGCAGATATACTATGCCGGTGAGCTCGCACGAGCAGGAACCACCCCGGCCCCGGATCGGGGTGTCGAGCTGCCTGCTGGGCGATCCGGTCCGCTACAACGGCGGCCACAGCCGCAGCCGCTTTCTCACCGACCGGCTGAGCAGCCACGTCGACTGGGTGCGGATCTGCCCAGAGATCGAGATCGGGCTGGGAACGCCGCGGCCACCGGTACGGCTGGCCACCGGACGGCGGCTGATCAGCAGCGCCGGCGATGCCGATCACACCGGCGCGGTGGCCGCGGTTGCCGCCGCGCACCGCAGCCAGCTGGACGGCCTAGCCGGCTACGTGTTCAAGTCGCGCTCGCCCAGTTGCGGGCTCTACAGCGTCCGCGAGTACTCCGGCGAGCGGGCTGTCCGCGGCGGCGCCGCCGGCGCGTTCTCCGGCCGGGTGGTCAGCGCCTGCCCGGCGCTGCCGGTGGAGGAAGAGGGCCGCCTGAACGACCCGGTGCTGCGGGAGGCGTTCGTGGAGCGGATCTTCGCCCGGACGCGGCTGCTCGCCCTGTTCGGCGCGCGGTGGCGGCTGCGCGACCTGGTCGGTTTCCACGCGCGGAGCAAGCTGCAGCTGCTGGCGCACGACCCGGCTCGGTACCGGGAAGCCGGGCGGCTGGTCGCCACCGCCCGGCAGCAAGAGCCGGAAACGATCCGGGCCCGGTACGAGGCGCTGTATTCTGGCGCGCTGGCCCGGCGGGTCACCACCGGCCGGCACGTGGACGCGCTGCAGCATGCGTTCGGCATGATC
This sequence comes from Streptosporangiaceae bacterium, assembly GCA_051986485.1. GTDB lineage: Bacteria > Actinomycetota > Actinomycetes > Streptosporangiales > Streptosporangiaceae > JBPYFL01. Next base: position 146,639 of record JBPYFL010000067.1, read on the forward strand.
AGCGGCCGGCTGGACCGGGCCAGGCGACACGACATCCTGGCGGTCATCGGCGCGTACCGTCAGCACGAGGTGCCGCTCAGCGTGCCGGTCGCGCTGATCCGGCACCACGCCGCGGCCGGCGACGCCGGGTACCTTGCGGGCCAGACCTACCTCGACCCGTTCCCGGCTGGCCTCGGCCTGCGCAACTACACCTGACGCCCGGGGGGATTCATGACGTTTACGGCAAGCCGCGTGGTCGATGCTCCGGTGGACGAGGTGTTCGGCTGGCACGCCATGCCGGGTGCGATCGCCCGCCTGACCCCGCCCTGGATGCCGGTCCGGGTGGCCGCTGAAGCGGCGTCGCTGCGGGACGGGCGCGCGGAACTGGCGTTCCCGGGCGGGCTGCGCTGGATCGCCGAACACGATCCGGCCGCCTACGACCCGCCCCGGCGGTTCGCCGACATGCTCGCCGCGCTGGCGTGGGATGGCGCCCCGTTGCGGGCGGCGCTGCCGTTGCGGGCGCTGCCGGGGCGGGCGGCGCTGCCGTGGTCCGCGCTGCCGGGGCGGATCGGGGTGCCGTGGCGGGCCGTGCTGCCGTGGCGGCACACCCACCAGTTCGCCGCGGTCTCCGCGGGTTCCGCTCTTGTCACCGACCACGTGGACACGCCGCTGCCCGCCGGGCTGCTGCGCCCGATGTTCCGTTACCGCCACGACCAGCTCGCCGGCGACCTGGCGGCACATCTGCGGGCGCGGGAACTGTGCGGCAAGGCGCTGACCGTCGCGATGACCGGCAGCTCCGGGCTTATCGGCTCCGCGCTGACCGCGCTGCTCACCACCGGGGGCCACCGGGTGATCCGCCTGGTCCGCCGGGCACCGTCAGGTGCGGACGAACGGCAATGGCAGCCGGGCCGCCCGGATCCGGATCTGCTCCGCGGGGTGGACGCGGTCGTGCACCTGGCGGGAGCCCCCATCGGCCGGCGCTTCACCAAGGATCACAAGCGCGCCGTCTGGGAGAGCCGGATCCTGCCGACCCGCAGGCTCGCCGAGCTGGCCGGCGCCACCGAGGACGGGCCATCCGTCCTGGTCGCTTCATCGGCAATCGGCTACTACGGCCCGAGCCGGGGCGATGAGCTGCTCACCGAGGACAGCCCGCGCGGCGGCGGATTCCTGGCCGGGGTGGCCGCGGACTGGGAGGCGGCGACCGCACCGGCCAGCCGCGCCGGGGTCCGGGTCGTGCAGGTCCGCACCGGCGTGGTGCAGAGCCCGCGCGGCGGCACCCTGCGCCTGCTGCGGCCGCTGGCGCTCGCCGGAGCGGGCGGGCGGCTCGGCAGCGGACGGCAGTGGCTGTCCTGGATCGGGATCGACGACCTGGTGGACATCTACTACCGGGCCCTCGTCGACGGTTCGCTGGCGGGACCGGTCAACGCCACCGCCCCCGATCCGGTGCGCAACGCCTGCTACAGCCGCACCCTTGCGCGGGTGCTGCGGCGGCCGCTGCAGCTGCCCGTCCCCGGATCCGGTCCGGAGGTTCTGCTCGGCGCGGAGGGCGCCAGTGAACTCGCGCTGGCGGACCAGCGGGTCAGCCCGCAGCGGCTGATCGACGCCGGTCACCCGTTCCGCCACCCGGAGCTGGAGCCAGCCCTGCGGCACCTGCTCGGGCGCGCGATCTGACCATGCCGGCCGCCGGCAAACGGTTCGCCACACGTCACGGCTCGAGAGGCTGGTTGAGAAACGGCCGGGCGGCTGGTTGAACAACGACGTGCCGGACTCAGGCCTCAGCGCGGGGCAGGCTGCGCGCCGGATCGGCGTTGCCGCCACCACCGTGCGCAGCTGGGACCGCCGCTACGGGCTCGGCCCCTCCCGGCGCCAGCCGGGCCGGCATCGCCGTTACGACCAGCACGATCTCGCCCGGCTGATGCTGATGCGCCGCCTCACCTCCGACGGCGTCGCTCCCGCGGAGGCCGCCCGCATCGCCCGGGAGACCCGGGACCTGCAGGACCTTCAACAGGCGGGCGACGCCCCGGCACCGGCGGAGCGAGGGGGGGTGGCACGGCGCGGCGCGGAGGTGCCAGAGCGCGGGGCGGCGGTGCGAGAGCGCGCCGCGGAGGTGCCAGGGCGTGGCGCGGAGGCGCCAATGCGCGGCGCGGAGGTGCCAGGGCGCGGCGCGGAGGCGCCAATGCGCGGCGCGGAGGTGCCAGGGCGCGGCACCGCGAAGGGTCTTCGCCGGGCCGCCCTGGCGCTCGACCCCGGCGACGTGGACCGGATTCTGGACCTCGCGCTCTCCCGCGGCGCCGCCGGTGCGTGGACCGCGGTGATCGCGCCCGCGCTGCGCGACATCGGCAGCCGGCACCCCGCGGCGGGCCGGTACATCGCCGCCGAGCACCTGCTCTCGCGTGCGGTGTCCGCGGCGCTGGCGCGGGTGCCCCGGCCACCCGGGTCCGCGCCGATCCTGCTCGGCTGCGCACCGGAGGAGCAGCACAGCCTGGCACTCGAAGCACTCGCCGCCGCGCTGGCGGAGCGCGGCAGCCCGACCAGGATGCTCGGCGCCCGCGTTCCGGTGAACGCGCTGCGCGACGCCATTGTGCGGACCGGGCCGACCGCCGTCCTCGTCTGGGCGCACGGCCCGGCCACCGCCGACTATCAGCAGCTCGCCGCCGCTGCCGGGGCGCGCCCCCGCCCAGCGGTGGTGGCAGCCTGCGGGCCCGGCTGGGACCCGGGGTCACTGCCGCCGGGCGTCGTCAGCACCGACAACTTCACCGATGCGCTGGCGATCGCCGCACGGTTTCGCTGACCGCGGTCCCGCGGTCCCGGTCGCTGTCAGCCGGCGCCGGCTTCCAGGCCCCAGCTGATGACGTCGCTGGGGTGCAGCCGGATGATCGGCCCGGTCGGCTGGCCATCGGCGCTTGTCGCGTCGTCCAGGGCCTCGGCGTCGCCGCGGACCATGACGCACCGCGGCCGCCATGGCGGCAGCACGTCGTCGATCACCAGGGCCGCTTTGGGATTGGCCTTGACGTTGCGGAACTTCTTCGTCCTGGCGAAGTCGCGTCCGCCGATGTCGATCGTGTCCAGGGCGGGGTTGTAGCTCCAGCCCAGCGGCACGACATGCGGGAGGCCGTCCGCGTCGATCGTGGCGAGCCTGCCGAGCCGCCGCCCGGCGAGGTATTCCAGTTGCTGCTCGGTGAATACGCTCATCGCCCGGTTACCTCCGTAACGGATGGTTCCTCCACGCCCTGGCCTGCGCTGCCGCTGCCGTCAGGGAGCAGCTGACCGGCGAGCAGGCTGGCCAGCCATTCCTGGTACTGCTCGGCCGTCCAGCCGCAGGAGGCCGCGAGCAGGTAAACCTCGGGGCCGGTCAGGATCCACGCCCGGTCGGCGGCTTGCGCCGGGCTGAGCCCGTCGCGCAGCGCCCCGGCTTCAGCCAATCCGGCGACCAGGATCTCGATCGCCTGCCGACGTCGGCGGTCGCCGACGGCGGCCAGCTCGGTGACCGCCGGGCCGCGGTGCACCGCGCCGAGGATGTCGCGGCTGGCCGTGAACAACTCCCGGCTCCAGGCGGCGAACAGCTCCAGCTTGCGGGCCGGCCGAGCCTCGGCCGCGATCTCGCCGGCCCAGGTGGGCGCGTGCGCGTCGTGCTCGGTACGGGCCAGCAGAGCCGCCATGATCTCCTGCTTGGAGCCGAATGCGCCGAACACCGTCGGCGTCGCGACACGGGCCTTCGCGGCGATGGCCGCGACGGTCGCCCCGTCGATCCCGCGAGCGGCGAACAGTTCCCGCGCGGCGGTGACGATCCGCTCCCGGGTGTCCTCCGCGCGCTCTTGCCGCAGCGAAGACCGATAGCTCCGGCTGCCCGTGCGGGGCGTCGCCTTCGCGGGTCGCGATGCCTTCGCCATGCCGTTGAGAATATTTGTTGCTATTGAATATTGCAAGCTATATCGAAAGCTTGCGGGAGACGGGGACGGGCAGGTCAGGCGGGCCGTGGCGTCCAGGCGAGCGGCAGCGAGTCGACCCCGTAGATCCCTTCGACACCGCCGAGCTGGGCGGGCCCGTCTGCGCGCAGGCCCGCTATCCGCCGGGGAAGGAACGTCAGCGCCTCCTCGAGTTCCGCCCGGGCCAGGTTGGCGCCCAGGCAGAAGTGCGCGCCCGCGCCGAACGTCAGCAGCCGTCCGTCCCGGGCGGCGGTGATGTCGAAATCGTCCGCGTGCTCACCGGCTTGCTCCCGGTTGGCTTGCTCGGAGCAGACCGCGACGATCGTCCCCGCCGGGAACAGCGTCCCGCGGTACTCGATGTCGCTGGTGCAGATCCTGGCGGTGAACGGCGTGATCGGCTCGAACCGGAGCACCTCATCGACCGCGGCGGGCACCAGTTCCGGCGACTCGGCCAGCAGGTCCCACTGCTGCGGGTGGGCGGAGAACAGCCGCAGCGCATGGGACAGCTGTGCCTGGGTGGTGTCCACGCCGCCGGCGATCACGTCCAGCACCAGGTTCACGCACTCGGCGTGCGACAGCCGCTCACCCTCCGCCTCGGCCGCGAGCAGCGCCGACAGCAGGTCGTCCGACCGGTCGCCGCGCTGCGCCAGCAGCGCCTCGACGTAGTCGTAGACCTCGCCGACCGCGCGCTCGATCTGGTCGGTCTCGCTTTCCAGCGCACGGACGTCGAACTGCTTCTGTACCCAGTTCGACCAGTTATGCAGCCGCATCGCGTCCGCCTGCGGCGCCCCGAGCACGGCCGCGATCGTCATCGCCGGGTACGGCTTGGCGAACGAGCCGACGAACTCGCAGCCGGCTGCGCCATCGAGCCGGTCCCACAGCTGAACCAGGAAGTCCCGCATCGCCGGCCGCCAGCGCTGCGCCATCCGCGGGGTGAACGCGGGACCGACCAGCGAACGCAGCCGCCGGTGCCGCTCGCCGTTCAGGTTCAGGATGTTGGCGTCGATCATCTCCCGCAGCCGGCCGCCGGTGATACCGAACAGGTCCGCGATCTCCCGGCCCGGGAACGCGGTCTGCCGGGACCGCAGGAAGAACTCGCCGGACTCGCGGTCCAGCACGACGTAGGCCAGGGCTGTCCGTGCCAGCCAGCCGTGCTTGCGCAGTTCGGCCAGCTGGTGGTGGAACGCTTCGTCGCCGAGGCCCGGCTGGTCGAAGTCGAAGGAGGGCACTTCCTTGTCGCCGACCGGGACCGTCGCGTGCGTCGTCATTACCCGATAGTAACCTTGCCGCTCCGATCGGGCCGGCGTTATCCGGTCAGTGCACGGTGACCAGGCTGCCCAGGTACAGGTAGCCGTATGAGGTCTTGGCGGCGGCGTAGGGCACCTCCATGCAGCCCAGGCTCTGCGGGTAGCCATAGGAGGCGCGCTGGTAGTAGTGCACGGCGTCGCCGCCGTTGAAGTACGAGACCCAGTACACCGGATCGCTGTACTTGCTGCCGTTGGGGTTGCGGCCCTTCATGATCTGGTACCCGAACTTCTCGAAGACGGGATAGGTGCCGTCTGCGGTGGGTGACTGCTTGATGCCGGTGTTACCCGGGGTCTGCAGCACCTGCTGGCCGTTGTGCCAGATGGTCAGGGTCTCCGGAAGGGACTTGCTGATGTAGGCGTAGGTGTAGCCGTGGGTGTTGCCGTGGTTCGCGGCGATGTCCTGCAGCAGCGCCTGCCACACCGCTGGCCCGGATTGGCCGTCGGTGGACAGTCCGTTGTCCGCCTCGAACGCCCAGATGGCGCCGGTCTCGACTTGATTGGACGAGCCCTGCTGCCAGAGGCTCTGCAGCTGCGACGGGTACCCGCCCTGGAAGCTGAAGTTGCCGTCCGGCGGGTTGTAGGCGGCTTCCAGCTGGGCCTTGGGGTCCGACGCCGGGACCTGGCTGCCGGTCGGCGACCAGGTGAGGGGCAGGTACCCGAGCTGGGCCAGGAGTTGCTGGAGCCGCAGCTCAGAGAATGAGGCGGTGGTGAAGTCCTCGGTCACCGAAGACGCCAGCCGGCCGCCCGCGCCCTTCTGCTCTCCGGCTGACGACACGACGCCGGAGTTCCCGCCCTTGATGTGCAGGGTGACCGACGTGCCGCCGATGAAGCCGGACGCGGGGGTGAAGGTGGCCTTGTCGCCCTCGCGTTTCCAGGACCCCGACACCGACGGGGACAGCTCCGGCAGGCGCGAGTCGGGCGCCAGCGGGGCGGAGAACGTGACGGTGATCGGCTTGGTCCCATTGACGTCCTGCGCGCCGGAGGCCGGGGTGACCGACACCACCTGCAGGGCGGGCGCGGGCTGGACAGTGGGCTTCGCCGGGGCGGTCGGGCTGTGGCCGGGCCCAGCCGCCGGGGACGGCGCCGTCTTGCCCGGGCCGGCCATCAGCGCGGCGACCCCGGCGACCAGCGCGACGGCCCCCGCCACCGCTGCCGCCATCATCAGCACGGACTTGTGCGCCAGCAGACGGCTGGCTCCCTGTCCGGCCGCCTGTCCGGCTCCCTGTCCGGCCTGCCCGGATGTCAGGCGGTCGAACCAATCATCGGGATACGCCACGGCGCTTTCTCCCTCGCTCGCGCTATCCAAAATCAGGAGCGTGTGAAAGTCGGTAACAAGTCCAGTGCTGTTCCCCGTTCCCGGGGCGGCATGCAGCAGAAAACTCCCCCGAGGGCCGGAGGAGATACTGCGGAAACGGGCCTGGCTGCGCTGCCGGGCCGAGTGCGGATACCGGTACGCTGCGGCCCAGGGTACAGCGACCGCCCGAATGCACCGGACGCGTTAGCCGGATCGTTGCCTACCATCGGTGTCATTGTCGCTACGCTGGGCAGCCCGCCGGACGGCACATTCGGTATGTGCCCGCGGTCCGTTGAATCCATGACATGCGCGAAAAGCCATCTGGTCACCTGGCGGAAAGAAAATTGTCATCTCCGCCCGTGGCGCGGTCGCGGAACCGGAACAAGCCGCGGCGCGGCACGGCCACGGCGGGCGGGGTTACAGGTCCAGCCCCAGGGTGAAGGTCGGCCTGGGTGAGGTCTCCGGCAGCTTGTGCTCGGCGGAGAGCCGCCGCACCGCGGTGCCGGTGGCGAGGAACTCGGTCGCGTGCTCGCCCCAGACGTGATTCGTGACGTCGACCGTCACGCCGACGATGCCGGACGAGCCGGCCTGTGCGGCCTCGGCCTGCATTCGTGCCAGTGCCAGTTCGCGTGCCTCGTAGACGCCCTGGGTGAACTGCAGCATCTCCTGGTTTTGGCCGGCCTGGCGCAGCGACTGCATCACGCCCTGGTGTGCGACGTGGTACACGCAGGTGCCGAGCACGAACGCGACCGGCGCGGCTCCCGCCGCCAGCAGCCGGAAGAAGTCCTGGGCGGACAGGTCGGAGGTGAATGCGCGGCCGTCTGGTGCGCGATGCGCGCCCTGACCGTCCAGATGGCGGACGGCGGTGCCGGTCGCCACGAACTCCAGGCAGGACTGGCCCCAGGCGTACATCTGCATCTTCAGGTCGACGCCGACAATGCCGTCGGCAGCCAGGTGGTCGGCTTCGGCTCGCATCCTGGCCATCGCATTTTCCCGCGCATAGTACATAGCCTGGGTAAGGACCTGCAGTTCCTGGTTGCGGTTCCACCGTCCGACCTGCAGGCCCACGTGGTAAATCGATGAGCCCACCACGAAACCGAGCGGCTCGAATCCCGCCTCGCCGAGCAGCGCGTACTCCGATACCGACAAATCAGAGGTGAAGACGCCGGACGAATCGGCGCCGGCGGTTTTCGCGAGCCGGCTGTCGGCCGCCTGCGGCTCCCATGCCGGGCCATCCTGGCTCTGCTGGTTTGAGAACAGCGGCACCGTTGCCTCCTTGAGGATTCCGCCACAGCGCCGGGAAAGACGCGCGCACCAGCGCCACTTCCGCCGCTGTCATTGTGGTGATCGCCCGGCGAGGGGATGAACCGCCCCCGCCAGGAAGAACAGTAGCGGTCGCTCCCACCGAGCGCACGCCCTGCCGCCTCCGCCGCCCGCGCCCCCCGAACCGGTCCGGATCGGCATCCTCCGCGCAGTCGTCATCGGGCATCCACGACGGCTGGCGCCCCTGCCGCCCCCGTCGCTGGCGTCGCGTGCGGCGGCAACCGAAAGCCAGGCAGCAGACCTCTGCGGCTGGCTTACCAAGCGCTACCGCCCGGACCCCTGGGTGAAATAGCGGCCAATGTTAGGGTTCCACCACTACCGTCACGATGTGCGACCTATATTCAGGCGTTGGTGATACTCGACAGCCAGCGTCCCGGGACGAGCTGAGCCCACGATGCCCGCTGACCTGCCCTTTCTTAACCAGCCGCCGAGGGCTCGTTCCCGCCCGCCGGCACTGGCGTCCATCCGGTGGACGCGCTGGTCCTTTACGGCCGGTCCTAATGGCTTGACGTCCTTCATCTGCGGAAATCAAGGATGCCCATGACTGATGCGATCCAGGCGGATCACCGGCAGGCCGGACCAGAGGGCGGCCGCACCGGGCTGGCCCCCAGCCTCCGGACGCTTGTCCTGAAGGCCTGCGCCCCGCCCGTGACCGCGGCCGCGGTCATCGCTGCCGGCGCCGCGGCGTTCACGCTGGCGACCGGAATGCCGGCCACGACCGTCCGCGCGACCCTGGCGGGCGCCGCTGTGGCGTTCGTGATCGCCGTCGCAGCGGCGTCGTATGCGGGAACCGCCGCCGCCCGGAAGGTACGGCACCGCATCACCGCGGTGCAGACGGACGCTGCTGAGGCGGAAGCGCACCTTCGGCAGATGGTCCGCGACCTCCAGGGCGGCCACCGGCCCACGGCCCTGACACCGGCGCCGGCGCACACCGCCTACAGCGACCCGTTCCGGAGACTGGAACTCGACCTGAACCAGTTGCAGTACATCGCCGAGCAGGCGGTCATCCGGGCAGCCGCGCTGATGCCGGTCGGGCTCGATCAGCGAGTGGAGATCTTCGTCAACCTCGCCCGCCGGATGCAGTCCCTGGTGTACCGGCAAATCCAGCTCCTCGACGCGCTGGAATTCAAGGTCGAGGACCCCGACCTGCTCAACGACCTGTACCGGCTCGACCACCTCGCCACCCGGACCCTCCGGGCGGCGGAGAACGTCGGGGTGCTGGGCGGGGCCGCGTCGCGGCGGCAGTGGTCCCGGCAGGTGTCGATGAACGAGGTGCTGCGCGCGGGAATTTCCGAGGTGGAGCAGTACGCGCGGGTCAAGGCCGTCCCGCCGGTCGAAGGCCAGCTCAAAGGTGCCGCCATCGGCGACGTCATTCACCTCGTCGCCGAGCTCATCGAGAACGCCACCCGGTTCTCGCCGCCACAACATCCAGTCCTGTTGCGGGCCCAGAGGGTCGCCGCCGGGCTGGCCGTTGAGGTCGAGGACCGCGGCCTGGGCATGCCCCCCGGAGACCGGCAGCGGATGAACCTGGTGCTCGCCGACCCCAGCCGGATCAACGTCACCGAACTGCTCCGCGATGGCCGCATCGGGCTGTTCGTGGTGTCCACGCTGGCACGCCGGCACGGCATCAAAGTCCAGCTACAGAACAACATCTACGGCGGCACCCAGGCGATAGCGGTGCTTCCCAGCGCACTGCTCGCCACCGATGACGAGGACAGCTCGCCGGCCCCGGGTCAGCTCGGCGGCCAGGCAGAGACCCGGCGGCCAGAGGCGGACCTCGCCGGGGCAGTGGCCCCGGCCGCCCCTGGCACGCTGCCGCCGCCCGCGGCTTCCCGGCCGTCACTGCCCGCCGACACCCCCCGGCCGGAGCCGGCCAACGGCACGCCCGCGGTCCCCGCTGCTCCAGCCGGGCAGCGCCCGGCCCTGCCGAAGCGCACCCCCAAGGAAAACCTGGTGCCGGAGCTTCGCAACAGCCCAGCGACCCGGCACAGTGCGGAAGCGGCCGAGCCGACGGCGAACCTGATGAAGATGTTCCAGGACGGCGGCCGCTCGGCGGAAGACGGGCCGGGCACGCCCGGCAGCGACGGCGCGACAAACTAACCGGAGGAACCAGCGGTCATGGCGAGCGATCGAATACCAGCCCAGGAAGGCGACCTCGGCTGGTTGCTGCGCGACCTGGTCGAACGTGTCCCGCGCACCCGCAGCGCCGTGCTGCTGTCCGCCGACGGCATCACCACCGCGGCCCATGGCCTCGACGCCGACAGCGCGGACCACCTCGCGGCCATCGCGTCGGGCCTGTTTTCCGTCGCCCGCACCGCCGCCGCGAGATTCGGCCGGAGCGACGGCGTGCGCCAGGTCGTCGCGGAACTCGACGACACCTTGATGTTCACCACGTCAGCCGGATTCGGTTCCGTCCTCACCGTGCTCGCCGACCGCGAGGCCGACGCCGGCGTCCTCGGCTACGAGATGGCGCAGCTGGTAAAAAGCGTCCGCCCCTTCCTGGCCACCCCGGCCCGGCAAACGGCCGGCCCATCGCGCTGGCCCGCCGGGAACTGATGACCGGGCCCGGCGATCAGGGATGGCTCGACGGAGACGCCGGGCGGCTCGTCCGCCCGTATGCGGTGAGCGGCGGCCGGACCACCCCCAGCCAGAACCTGGATCTGCTGTCGATGATTTCCGCCACCGGCACGCCCCCGCGTGGCCAGGTCGAAGCCGACCACATCCATATCCTCAGCCTCTGCCATCAGCCGCTGCCGGTGGCCGAGATCGCGGCGCGACTGCGCCTGCCCGCCGTCGTCACCAAGATCCTGCTGTCCGACCTGCTGGAGTGCGGCGCCGTAACGGTCGCCTCGCCACGGCCGGACAGCGCGCTACCCGGCAGGGTCTTGCTGGAAAGGGTGCGTGATGGCCTTCAGCAACGGCTCTAACCCGTCGCCGGCCGCCGTCAAAGTCCTCGTTGCGGGCGGGTTCGGTGCAGGCAAGACGACATTCGTCGGCTCGGTCAGCGAGATCGAGCCGCTGGCAACCGAGGAGATCATCACCTCAGCCAGCGCCAGCGTCGACAACCTCGATGGCCTGCCCACCAAATCCGCAACGACCGTGGCGTTCGACTTCGGCCGGATCACCATTCCCCCGGGGATCGTGCTCTACCTGTTCGGCACCCCCGGCCAGAAGCGGTTCTGGTACATGTGGGACGAACTGAGCGCCGGCGCCGTCGGCGCCGTCATCCTGGCCGACACCAGGCGGCTCGACGCCTGCTTCGAGGCCATCGACTTCTTCGAAGACCGGGGCATCCGGTTCCTCGTGGCGTGCAACGTGTTCGACGGGTCTTTCCGCTACGACACCGGCGAGGTGCGTGCCGCGCTGAACCTCAAGCCGCACGTGCCAGTGGAAGTGTGCGACGCCCGCGACAACCGCTCGGCGACCGCGATGCTGGTGCGCCTCATCCAGCACCTGATCGACACCACCGTGACCGTGACCGCCAGCCCGGGGACCCCCGGACCCGCCTGAAACGGAGCCCGTGATGATGTACGAACGTGCAGGTAGCCTGTTCACCCCCGCCGACCCGGACGCGGCGCAGCGCGTCCACCGGCTGCGTGAACTCGGTCTCGGAGACCGTCCCGACCCGGAGTTCGACGAATTCGCCCGGACCCTCGCCGGCGCGGCCGGAGCCCCGCTGGCGATGGTGAACTTCATCGACCAGGACCGCCAGTACTTCGCCGGGCTTTACGCCCCCAGCCTGGTCACCGCGGGCACCGGCGGCGGCGACACGGCCGACGACCCGGCCCGGACCATGGACCGCGATCACGGCTGGTGCCCGCACGTCGTCGTCCGCCGGAAAGCCCTGGTCCTCGACGACGTCTGTTCCTACCCCAGGTTCGCCGGGAACCCGGTCGTCGACGAGATCGGGATCCGCTCCTACATCGGCGCACCGCTGATCGACCGCACCGGGACGGCCCTCGGGACGATCTGCGTCGTCGACCGTGAACCGCGCCCGTGGGGCAGGCCCGGCCTGGAGTTCATCAAGTCACGGGCGGCCGAGCTGGTCGGCCTCATCCACGAACGGGAGCGCGGGATTTACGGCCGGGATTAATCCCCTCTCCCGGGCCGGGAGAGGAAATATCCCAGCCTCTTGCCGTCCCTCGGCCGCGCCTGCTTCCCGCTGCCCCGCTCGGCGCTGCCGACCGGGACGGCACCGCCCGGGTCGGCACCGGCCCGGTCTGCACCGCCCGGGACTGTACCGCCCGGGACTGTGCCGCCCGGGACTGTGCCGCCCGGGACTGCACTGTCCAGGACGGCGGTGCCCCGGCCGGCGAAACGGTCGGACCACTGCCGTTTGCTGATCCCGAGCGCGGCTTCCCCCAGCCGCAGCCGCTGTACGTCCGAGGTGCCGGCTGGCGCGAAGATGTGATGCGCGTCGCGCAGGAACCGCTCGATCGGCCGGTCCGGGAACAGGCCGGCCGCGCCGTGGATCTCCATCGCGTTCCGCGCGGAATCCAGCGCATACTCGACGTTGATCAGCTTGGCGTTCTGCAGCTCCGAATCACATGCCACCCCCTGATCCAGCAGGTGCACGGCATGGTAGGCGGCAAGGCGCGCGGTCATCCACCGCGACTGCATCTGCCCGATGCGCATCTTGACCGAATCGAGCTCGCGCAGCCGGGGCTTGCCGGTTACGAACGCTGTGGTCTCCTCGATCAGCGCCTGGTGGATCCCGAGCGAGACCGCGGTCAGGTTGGGCCTGCCATAGAGAATCGACGACGAGTAGGCGACCGCCAGCCCGTCGCCCTCCGCACCGAGGCGGTTCGCCGCGGGAATGCGGCAGCGGTCCATGATGACTTCGCCGAAGCTGAAGCCGTGCAGCCCCATCGCGGGCTGGTGCGGGCCGAGCGTCACGCCGGGCCGGTCGGCCTCCACCAGGAACGCCGACAGTCCCTTGCTCCCGGCACCGGTCCGGACCACGACGCCGTGCAGGTCACCGACGTGGCTGTTGCCGATATGCACCTTGCTGCCGTTGAGGATGTAGTCATTCCCGGCACGCTTGGCGGTCGCCTGCATGCCCAGCACATGGCTGCCTGATTCACGCTCGGTCACCGCGATTGTCGGCAGGCAATCCCCGGACGCGATGGCCGGAAGCCAGGTCTTCTTCTGGATGTCGGTGCCGAAGTGCATGATCTTCGCAACGCCCAGTTGCGACGCCTGGACCATCGCGCCCATCGCTCCGCTGACCCGCGACAGTTCCTCGATGATCACGGTCTTGGCACGGTGATCGAGGCCCATGCCGCCGTACTCGGAACCGATGGTGGCCCCAATCCACCCCTGGCGGGCGATCCGCCGCGACAGCGTCCGCTCGACGGCTTTGGACGCTTCCATCTCCGGGACCAGCGGGCGAACCTCGGTGTCCGCGAACTCCCGGACCTCCTCCCGCAGCTTCTCGTGGCGCTCAGTGGTGAAGTAGCCGGCCAAGTGAACCTCCTAGTCGAGCAGCTTGGGCCCAGCGCACCGTTGGTGCGCCCCCTCCGGCTACTGGGCGGGACGACAAGATCATGATGAAGGGGATCCCCGCGGAACTCAAGGCGACTAAATTGTCACCGAAACGGCAGGCCGCGCGCCCGCCGTGCATTTCGGCACGACCAGTCAATATCGTCGCACGCCATTACCCTCGGCGACTTAACGATGGCATCCGGTGATTTTCACCAAACAGTTTTTCTCCGTTTCAGCGAGAGCCACGCCGCAGCATACTCGGCAGCCCGCCGGTATCTCTGGAGAAAAAAGCTACTGACATGCAGATCAGCCCGCTGACCGGATCAGCGGATCACATCTGCCATTAAGTAATCCACCGGTCACGCTTCGCGCGTGCCGGGCTTTACCAGGAGTTTCGCCCTGGCGGAGGCGGTTCGCCGTTTCCCGGTACCGGCGGCTGGCCCGCGCCCGGCTGCCGGTACGGCCGCGTCGGCATCGGCCCGGTCTGGTAGTTCTGCGCCGGGTCCGGCCGCTGGGCGGCCCGGCCCGGCCCGGCGAAGCCGCCGGGCGCCGGCTGTTCCGGTGCGGGTTGAAAGCCTGGTGGGGCACCGGCGATTGCCTGGTGGTACTGCTGCATCGCGGCAACCTTGGGGGCGAACTGCCGGTCGGCAGACATCGGGTCGCTCAGCGGGACCGGGCACTTCACGGTAGAGCCGTCGGCGCGCACGATCTGGGCCCGGCGCGTGGATCCCTTCTCGACCGGCTCGATCCACTTCACCTCGTGCCACGGGATGAACCGGGTGCGGTAACCGCGCAGCGTGATACCCGGCCCGGCCAGCGTCACGGCGAACTTGCGGAACATCACGACGAAGATAACGACCGCGAGCAGGGCCAGCACCGCGACGACAACCGAAATGGTTCCGAATATGCCGCTGTACCCATGCAGGAGCAGGAGGATCGCGAGGATCAGCGCAGCCGCGGCGCGCGGCCAGATCTGCCGCGTCTCGAACTTGAAGGTGAGAGGCTCCATCGGGTGGATCATGCTGCTCGCTGCTCGTCCGGATGATGCGGGATCTGGCGGGATGGCCATTACCCTGCTGCCTCCTTCGAGGACGTCGGCGCTGAACCGGAACGCGTGCCGGTGATCACTGCGATGCTAGTGGCGATGGCCGCCGAACGAGAGGGTTGGGATGCACGACGCGCTGGACCTGCGGGAGTTGCTGGCCGACGAGGTCATCCAGCGCGAGGAGAGCGGATACGACATCGCCCCGGTGCTGCCGCGGGTCAGGCAGATCCTGGCGGCAGCCGGAAACCGGTGGTCGGCCGAGCTGGAGCAGGCCTTCCGCGCGCTCGAGGCCACCAATCTCAAGCCGGACTGGCCGTATACCGAGCCGCAAGCCGAGGCCGAGATAACGGCGCTGCCCCCGATGCAGCGGTTCGCCGTTCCCGGCGAGCCCGAGCTCGCGGATCGGCTGCACGCCGCCTGGCTGGGCCGCTGCGCCGGCTGCAACCTCGGCAAGCCGGTCGAGGGCTACGGCTGGAACCGGCTGAAGCTGCGCAGGTACCTGGAACTGGCGGACGCGTACCCGATCACCGACTACCTTCCGGTGCTCGACCCGATGCCGGACGGCATGACCTTGCATCCATCGTGGCGGGAGGCCACCCGGGGCCGGATCGACGCGATGGCCCGCGACGACGACACCGACTACACGATCCTCGGCCTGCATCTGATGGAGAAATACGGGCCCGGGTTCGGCACCGCGGACGTCGCGTCCGAGTGGCTGCGGCACCTGCCGTTCACCCAGACCTACACCGCCGAGCGTGCCGCCTACCGGAATCTGGTCCGCGGCCATCACCCGGCGGAGGCGGCCCGGATGTTCAACCCGTACCGGGAGTGGATCGGTGCGACGATCCGGGCCGACGCCTTCGGTTACGCCTATCCCGGGGACCCGCGCGGTGCGGCGCTGTTGGCCTACCAGGACGCGGCCCTGTCGCACACCGGGAACGGTGTCTACGGCGAGATGTGGGCGGCAGCGCTGATCGCCGCCAGCCTGGCGGTGCCGGCCGCGCGGGATGCGCTGGATATCGCGGTCACCGTCGTCCCGGCTCAGTCACGGCTAGCGGAGGCGCTCCGCGACGTGCGGGCCAGCTACCACGCAGGCGCCAGCTGGGAGGAGGCGATCGAGCAGATCGAGCAGCGGCTCGGCCACTACCACTGGGTGCACACGATCAACAACGCTGCTGTGGTCGCGGCGGCCCTGCTGTGGGGCGAGGGCGACTTCAGCGCGACGATCGGGCTCGCCGTCGCCGCCGGCCTGGACACCGACTGCGACGGAGCCACGGCCGGCTCGGTCTTCGGCGCGCTGCACGGCACGGCGGCACTTGCTGCCACCTGGGTCGAGCCGCTGCACGACACGATTCACTCGGCGATATCCGGATTCGACAACTCCAGCATCGCCGACCTGGCGCGGCGGACCGCGGCGCTCGCGACAGAGCAGGCGGCGCCGGCCAGGGCGCGATAGCCCGACGGCCGCGTTACCTACCGGGCCGGCCCGGACACCGTTTGGCAGGAAAATCAATCAACCCGTGTAGTAGGCCTCCAGCTCCGCGATCGAGGTGAAGCTCGAGCCGCCGCCAGGCGCGCCGGTGATCCGTATCCCGTCGCCCCAGGTCTTGTCGAAGGTCATCGTGTAGGTCTTGTTCGGGCCGGCGGTCTGGTCGTACGGGTAATCCGGCGATATCCGCAGCCCGGTGACGTTGACCCACTGGAAGTCCTGGCGGACCTGTACCTGCAGCCCGCCGCCGGAGGCGGAGAACCAGCCGCCGTCGCTGAACATATTGCCGGTGGTGTAGACGGCCCGGTCGAAGTTGTAGCTGGTGTCGAAGGTGTAACCCCACCAATCGGCCGGCTTGGGAGAGTTGTCGTAGCTGTCTTCGCTCTGCGCCGTGTTGCCGTCGTTGTAGTACTGCCAGTGCCCGTAGTGCGCGCTCTTCTCGACCGGGGTCACGCCGGCTCCGGTGCGGGCGATGTTGTCCGACGGGTCGGGCAGGTTGGCGGGCGTCGATGGCCGGTACGGGTTGAGGCGCATCCGCCGCAGGTTGAAGTTGTAGTTGACCGCGCCGCACGCCGCGCCGACCCACCAGTTGGCCTGCACCCACATGCTGCGGCCGTCGGCGCTGATGAACTTCGACGGGATCGTCGTGGCGTACCCGCCGTTCTTCGGCCCGCCGCAGTTGCCGCCGGTGCCGAACCAGGGGTAACCGCCGGCGTCGTGGCGGAAGAACAGCTTCCACGGGCCCCACGGCGCGGGCGCCTCGTAGAACTCGAAGGTGTACTCGGTCCAGGACGTGTAGATGTATCGCCGCAGTGGCGCGTTGTAGACCACGCCGCCCTGCGAGATCACGGTGAGGTCGGTCGGGCCGTTGTTGTGCAGCAGCACCGGGTAGAGCCGGCGGATGTCGGTGAGCACCGGCTGCTTGTCGCTGATCTTCGGGCTCCAGCGCGGCCGCCCGCCGGCCATGCCGGTGAAGAACCGCCACTCCGAGATGTCCTGCACGTGTTGCGGCATCACCCGTGCCAGGTACACGCTGACCGGGCTCTGCACGGTGTTGGTATAGGACTGGCGCCAGTTGCCCGCCAGGCCGTAGGCGTAGACGTACTGGCCGTCATCCGGGCCGAGCGCGGCCGCCGCCTGCTCCCCGTCCATTCCGAAGTCCAGGAAGAACACCGTGGTGAAGGTCCAGTTGGTGAACATCGGCGCCGAGGTCTTCTGCCACGTCACGCCGTGGTCGGTGGACTTGGAGACGCTCGCGTTCGGCGCGTCGTCGAATGCGCCCTGGCCGGTGCGCAGGTCCTGCACCGCGCAGTACAGCACGCCGCCGGCGCAGGTCATGCCGGTGGGCTTGCGGTTGTAGTTGCTGGGGTCGGCCCAGACGTTCGCGACGTCGGAACCGGCCGCGAGCCGCTGCCCGCTGATGCCGGTTTCCGGGGTTCCGGTGATCTTGCTGACCACCACGTCGGCCTCGGCGGCGCTGCTGAAGCCGGTACCGTCGCCGTTCGCCCCGTACATCTCGCCGTCGTCGGCCCAGCAGGTCGGCCACAGGTCGCCGTTGCTGCCGGTGGCGAGGCTGCCGTAATACTCGGTGAACGCGGTGGAGAAGAAGGTGGACTCCGGCGCGCCGCCGGTGCTGGCCACCGCCGCCGTCAGGTCGGCCCGGCCCGCCGGGCAGCGGTCCGCGCCCGCCGGGTTAACGCGGCGCCGCCAGTGGCGCCGGCCAGCCCGGCCGCGAGGGCCGCCGACGCGGCGCCGAGAACCTGCCGCCGCGGCAGCGCGCGCCCGTGCTCACCATCGCGCTTACCGCCCGTTGACGCATGATGTTCCGGCACGTGCGACCTCCTCGTTGTTACGACGCGTGCGGGCTTCGCTGCGAGACCGGGAGGATGCCAAACGGCTTATGCGGCTCCTCCTGGTACCAGTAGGCGACCGACGAGTAGTCGTCGCTGCGCTTGTTGGCGTGGCCGTGCTCGATGGACACCCGGATGCCCCGGGTGAAGGTGATGGGGTCTTCGATGTGGAACCGGTAGAGGCTGATCTCGCCGGACCAGTTGGCCGAACCCGGCAGGGTGATTCCGTGGTAGGGGGCGCTGTAGGCCTGCGACGGGCACCACGCGGTGTTGAAGTAGTCCTCGGTGCCGGTCCCGTGCAGCGTCGGCGGCCAGGTGTCGCCGTCGATGAACACCATGTCGTCGCCCTCGCCGTACCAGTTCCACTGGTCGGTACCGCGGAGGTTGCGGATCGACAGCACGCAGCCGACATAGTGGCCGCGTCCCTCGGCGTCGAGGATGACGTAGTTGTCCTCGCCGGTGAGGTTGGTGCCGCGCAGCTGGAACTCGTCGTTCGGCTCGCCGGGTCGCTGGCCGGGACCCGGGCAGGGGTTCTGCCGCCGCCACTGGGCGTGGAACCGGCCCAGTCCCTCCTCCAGGCCGTCGTAGGCCTCGTAGTCGACGTAGTAATAGAGGTAAACCGCTTCCTGCGACAGCTCGCTGACCACCTCGATCCGCGCGCCGTCGGCGAACGGCATGTGGAAGAAGCAGTTCATCGCCTTGCCGTCCTGCGGGCTCATCTGCAGCGGCGCCGAGGCGAAGTTGACGGTCTGGGCGTGGCCGGTGCCGAAGAAGTCGCCGAGCGGCACCAGCACGCTCGGGTTCTCCTCGCCGTCCCAGTACATCCGCAGCACCAGCCGTCGCAGGATGTCAGGCTCCAGCTCATCGGGTGTGATGGTCATCTGCTCCGGGGCGACCGTGACCCAGATGTGGTTGACCGAGCCGGCCCCGTCGATCTCGGCGAGGGTGGTGGTGGCACCGGGCCGGAGCGTCACCCGGTCGTCGTTGCCGCCGGTGCGGTCCCAGCTGGAGAACCGCCGCCGCCGCGCGTTCCTCAGCCGGGGCAGGTCACGCAGGCTGCTGCCGTGCGGGCCGTATCCGCTGGTCTCCACGTCAATCCTCCATCCCGGTCGGCGCCGCAGCGCGCCATGCTGCTCCGTGCCGTGTGGTGCTCCGTGCCGTGCTGCTTCGTGCCGTGCCGCTTCGTGGCGTGCTGTGCCGTGCCGTGCCGTGCTGGCCTGCGGCTCAGCGGCCGCCGGAAAGCTTGATCGTGCTGGTCAGCTGTCGCTGGAAGATGGCGAACAGCGCCAGTGTCGGTATCGCCGCGACGGTCGAGGCCGCCATCGCGTAGTTCCAGGCCAGCGAGTGCTGGGTCTGGAAGCTGGCGATGCCGACCTGGATGGTCCACAGGTTCGGGTTCTCGGTGATAGTCAGCGGCCAGATGAACGCGTTCCAGTTGGCCAGGAAGAAGAAGACGGCGAGGGCGCCGAGCAGGGGGCGCGACAGCGGCAGGACCACGTGCCAGTAGACCCGCCAGTAGCCGCAGCCGTCGGCGAACGCGGCCTCCTCGAGTTCGTGCGGGATGCCGAGGTAGAACTGGCGCAGGAAGAAGATCCCGAACGCGTTGAAGATCGACGGGACGATCAGTCCCCAGTAGCTGTTCAGCAGGTGCAGTTCCTTGGTCACCATGAACAGCGGCACCAGGATCACCGGCACCGAGACCAGCAGCGTCGCGAACACCGACGTGAAGATGAACTCGCGGCCGGGGAACCGCAGCCGGGCGAGGGCGTACCCCGCCATCGAATGGAAGAACAAGGCGATCACGGTGACGGCGATCGCGACGATGGCGCTGTTGGCGATGTACCGGAGGAACGGGAACTGGGTGAACACGGTCACGAAGTTGCTCACCGTCGGGTGAGCGGGGATCAGTCCCAGCGTGTACTCGTCCTGGGACTGCTTGAACGCCGTCGAGATCATCCAGGCGAGCGGGGCCACGGCGAGCAGCGCGAGGAACGCGATGGCCAGCCATAGTGCCAGCGAGCCGGGAGCGGCGCGACGCTTCAGGTCGGTGACGGTGCCGCTGCCGGTGGTGGCGGCTCTGCGTGATGTCACGGCGCTACCGGATGTCAAATCGCCCTCCCCGTGTCAGGCGGAACATGAGCAGCATCGCCAGCAGCAGGATGAAGACGACGAACGACGCCATCGCGGCGGCGTAGCCGAAGTCACTGTCCTGGAACGCCTGCTGGTAGATGTAGAAGATCGCCAGCGAGGTCCCGTTGTCCGGGCCGCCCTTGGTCATGATGTAGATCAGGTCGAACGCCTGGAGCCCGCCGACGCCGGTGATCGTGGACAGCATCAGCACGAACAGGCTGGTCGGCTTGAGCAGCGGCCAGGTGATGTTGCGGAACACCGCCCAGCGCCCGGCGCCGTCGATCCTCGCCGCCTCGTAGTACGTGCCCGGGATGTCCTGCAGCGCGGCGAGGAAGATCGTCATGTAGAAGCCCATGAAGAACCAGACGCTGACGACCAGCACCGCGCCCAGGGCCAGCGCGGGGACGCCGAGCCACGATTCGCTCGGGCCGCCGATAGCCTCGAGGATCCGGTTGACGACCCCGATCTTGTCGATCAGCAGGAACTGCCACACCAGGCCGACGACCACCAGGCTGACCACGTTCGGCGCGAAGAACATGCTGCGGAACAGCCCGACGAGCCGCCGTTTGCGCTGCACCAGCAGCGCCAGGCCCAGGCTGACGGCGAACAGGATCGGCACGAACAGGGCGACGTAGATGACCGTGACCGTGACGCTCTTCAGGAAGATGGGGTCGCCGAACATCCGCCGGTAGTTGGCGAGTCCCGCGAACGTGTACCCGCCGAAGCCGCTGGCCGTGAAGAAGCCGATGACCAGTGCGAAGATCATCGGGATCGCGACGAAGACCAGCAGCCCGATGCAGTCCGGTGCGACGAAGAGGTAGCCCGCGAGCGCCTCGGCGTGCCGCCGGCTGAGCCGGCGGCGGCGCGGTGACGGCGGTCCGGCCGCCGTCACCGCCTCCGGGCGGGCCGCGGTGCCCGGCTGCGCACTCAACGGATCTGCGCTCCGGTGTAGCCCTTGAGAAAGCTGCTGATCTGGGAGCCCGCCGAGGCCGCCTGGGATGACGGGCTGGCGCCCCCTAGCTGGCAGGCCTGGATCGCGTTGGAGATCGCCTGGTAGACCTGCGGCGGGTAGCGGGGCTCGCCGCGGCCGCCGGGGAAGACCTCGTCCTTGAAGTACTTCATCAGCGTCGAGTCGTAGCCGCCCTGCTGCTCCGCCTGCGTCAGGGCCGACTGGCGCGGGGCGATGTCGCTCTTCGCCTTGATGCACCAGTCCACCACGCGGCCAACCGAGTCCGGGCTCATCGAGCCGAGTGCCCAGGTCACGAACTTGGCGGCCGCCTCGGGGTTCTTGCCCTTGGCGTTGACCACGAACGCCCACCCGCCGAGCGTCGTGGTGTACGAGCCGCCCGGCGGCAGCGGCAGCTTGAACACGCCGGCCGGGAAGTTCGGGGCGCTGCGGAGCATCGCCACGCCCCAGATGCCGGAGTTGAAGATCGCCGTGTATCCGGACACCAGGTTCGCCGTCACGTCGTTGCCGCCGGTTCCCAGCAGCTTGCGCGGGGCCAGGCCCTCCTTGATCGGCTGCTGCCACAGCGACAGGGCGTTCACCGCGGCCGGCGAGTTGAAGGTGCCCTTCCCGCCGCTGACGGCGTCCCCGTGCCCCTGCCACAGGTACGGGTACCAGGTGAAGTTCTGGTAGTAGCCGGGAGCGACCTCGAACGCGAGGCCGAACTGCTTGCCCTGCTTGAGCTTGGCGGCCACGTTCAGCAACTGATCCCACGTCTGCGGGATGTCACCTTCGGACAGGTGCGCCGCCTCCCAGGCCTTCTGGCTGTAGTAGAAGGCCATCGGCTCGACCTCCATCGGCAGACCGTAGATCTTGCCGCCGACGGTGCGGGTCTGCATCACGCTGGGGAAGAAGTCGCTGCGGGCCTGCGCGGTCATGTAGGGGGTCAGGTCCTCCAGCACCCCGCCGTTGTAATAGCGCAGGAAGTCACCGGGGCTGAGCAGGAAGATGTCCGGCCCGCTGCCGGCCGCGAACGCCGTCTGCAGCTTCGAGCCGTTCACGTAGTCGACGACCGGTATATAGCGCAGCTGGACCTTCGTCTTCTGCGTCTTGTTCCAGTCGTTGACCGTGTTGACGAACCACTGGCTCTGCGCCGGAACCGTGCCCGGGCCGGTCGCGGGCCCGTAGAAGTTCCAGAACGTCAGCGGTCCGGAGCTGCTCGATGACGAGCCTCCGCCGCAGGCGGCGAGGGCTGGTGCCGCGCCCGCGGCGAACGCCGAGGCGGCGGCGGCCTTGATCCCGGTGGACAGGAAATCCCGCCGGCTCCGCGCGGCAGGCTGGGGGGTGTCGTTCACGCTCGCTCCTTTCGCGCCGTTACGGCGCTGATCCCATGAGCTGGAAGTCGATGCCGAGGAAGTCGCAGACGGTGCGCAGTTCGGCAATGTGGTGGCCGGGGACGGCGTGGATGTGGTTGGCGCCGAAGCGGGAGAGGAATTCGCCGGCTGTGGTGGTGAAGCGGGCGAAGGCGTGTGGCCATTCGTAGGTGGACTGGCGCATCATCGCGTCGTT
>JBPYFL010000068.1:0-46077 GCA_051986485.1 Streptosporangiaceae bacterium
AACGACGCGATGATGCGCCAGTCCACCTACGAATGGCCACACGCCTTCGCCCGCTTCACCACCACAGCCGGCGAATTCCTCTCCCGCTTCGGCGCCAACCACATCCACGCCGTCCCCGGCCACCACACCGCCGAGCTGCGCACCGTCTGCGACTTCCTCGGCATCGACTTCCAGCTCATGGGATCAGCGCCGTAACGGCGTCCCGCCACCCCCCGGGGTATGCCAGCATCGGCGGCATGGAGGTGCTGAGCAGCCGGCTGCTGATCCGGTCCCCGGACCCGGATCGCGCCCGCCGGTTCTACCGCGATGTGCTGGGGCTCGCCGTATACCGGGAGTTCGGGCCGGCGGCCAACCCCGGCGTGGTGTTCTTCGCCGGGCCCGGGTTCCTCGAGGTGTCACCCGGCAGCGGACCGGAACGCGACGGCGCCCGCCCGGCGATCTGGCTGCAGGTCCGGGACGTGGCCGCCGAGCACGAGCGTCTCGCGGCGGCAGGGACGCTCATCCTGCGCGCGCCGGAACGGGAGCCGTGGGGCCTGATCGAGATGTGGATCGAGGACCCGGACGGGACGCCGATTGTCCTGGTCGAGGTCCCCGGCGACCACCCGCTCCGCCGCGACCCCAGATAATCGGCCGCGCTAGTCCCGCTCTCCGGTCGCGCGGATGGCGAGCAGTGTCATGTCATCACGCAGGTTGCCGTGGCTGAAGTCCAGGATGACCTCCTTCAGCGAGGAGACGATCCGGGAGACGGGCTTTCCGGCCAGGACCTTGAGTTCGCTGGAGAGACGGTCGCCGAAGTAGTTGCCGTCCACGTTCCGTGCGTCGGTGACCCCGTCGCTGTAGAGAACGAGCGTGCCGCCGGGCTGCAGGCGCAGCTTCTCCCCGGCAGGGTCGGCGTCCTCGAACAGCCCGAGCGGGAACCCGCCCCCGCCGAGCATCCGGGTGCGGCCGTCCCGGCCCACCAGAATCGCTCCGGGGTGACCCGCGCTGCCCACGCTGATGGCCACGGACTTGCCCCGCTGCCGCAGATGGACGGCACACGCGGTAACGAAGCGGTCGCTGTCCGGTTGAGCGCGCATGGCCTCATTGGCGTTGATCAGCACCTGTACCGGATCGGCCTCCCAGTGCGCGAGCGTCCGGATCGTGTGCCGCGCCATCGCCGCCACGGCGGCGGCTTCCTCCCCCTTGCCGCGGACGTCGCCGATCGAGGCCCCCCAGCCGTCTGGGCTGCGGTACACGTCGTAAAAGTCGCCGCCAACGTCGACCCCTTCGGTGGCCGGGACGCAGGTCGCGGCCAGCTCGATCCCCGGGATGGACGGCAGCTTCCGCGGCAGCAAGCTCGCCTGCAGCACGTCCGCGACCTCGCTGCGGCGCAGGAACATCCGGTCCACCTTGACGGTCAGCGCGAGCTGCTCACCGAGTTCCTCGACCACGCCGAGCTCGGCGACCTCCAACGGGCCGTCGTCGGCGCGCCGGGCCAAGGTCATCGTGCCGTAGATGTCGTCTCCGTCCAGCAACGGGACGCACAGCACTGAGGTCACGCCGAGCAGGGTGAGGACGGGCACGCCGGACGGAGCGCTACCGAGTATCCCGGTGTCCTCGACGTGCGACAGCAACCGCGACTGCCCGGATGCGTACACGTGAGCCGGCAGCGATCCCGGCGGCGGGGCCGCCTGTTCGACCGTCCGGCTCAGCTCCGACGGCGGCTGGTCTCCCGGCGCGACGGCGATCTCGCGGCGCAGCCGCCCGCCGCGCTGAACGTCGGTGATCACCCACGCGTTCATCTCAGCCGCGAGCAGCCTCGCGCACCGCCGCAGCGTCAGCGCTTCGTCCGAGGTGGCGTTGTCCAGCAGCAGCCGGGTGGCCGCGGTCATCATGTCGAACCGCTGGGTCACCGCGGCGATGGCGCGGTCGGTCCCCGCTCCGGCGTCGCCGTCCCCGTTCCGGTTCCCGTTGCCGTCCCGGTTCCCCTCGCCTTTCGGGCTCCCGTTGCCTTTCCGGTCCCCGTTCCCGGTTCCGCCGCCGCCGCGGTCCGCCGGCGCGGACGGCCGTTCAGCCGGTGCGGTGGCAAGTTCCGCGGCACCCGCGACGGCGACGAGGACCGGCTCGGCCTCGCCCGCTACCTCGATCAGGTCGACGGTCAGGACGATGTCCACCCGCCCGCGGGTGCTGAGCAGGTTGCATCGCACCCGGCGCGGCCGTCGGGTGTGGACGACCGCGTTGAGCTGGCTGCGCAGCGCGGCGCGCGTGCTCAGATCGACAAACGCGGGCAGCGGCTTGCCGGTGGCGTACCCGCGCGGCATTCCCAGCAGGTTCGCCGCCTGCCCGTTCACCCGGCGCACCATGCCGTCGGTTCCCAGCAGGAACATCGGGGTCGGCGCCGCCTGGAACACGGTGCGCAGCAGCCGCCGCTCCAGGTCCGCCGTCCGCGTGCCGCGGTCCGGCGCGGCATGGGGCGGCGACTGGATCTGGTCGCGCATCCTGGCGATCAGTTCCAGGGCCAGGTCGAGTTCGGACAGCGCCGCCTCGAGGTTCGCGCCGGGTTTCGCGCCGGGGCTCGACGTGGCATGACGAAGAGCCGCCGCCCGCTCCGCCAGATCAGCGATCTGGCTCTCCAGCGCGGCGGTTTCGTTGTCTGCGGCCATATCAGTCCAAGGTTCCGGCGCACGGCGTCCGGTTCGCACCCGGATTGGCATCCTATGTCGGTGAACCGGGCTCTGCGTCCGTCACGCGGTCATTGGCTGGTGCGCCGGGCCGGGCGTCAGGCTACCCGGTAGCGATCGGCATCAGGGCGCCGGAGCGTCAGGCCGTTTCCCGCGTCGCTGCGTTCTGGCCGGAGCACCCCGCCGGTCACCTCGAGGCAGCCGTCGAAGATCAGCGGTTCCAGCCTGGCGTGGTCGTGGAAGTACTCGAGGTGCCGCAGCCGCCGCGCCGCCGCGCACGCGTGTGCGCTCAGCTGCGGCGCGCAATGCGCGGACAGATCCGTCCCATGGGCCGCGCACAAGCCCGCGACCTCGAGGAATCCGGTGATGCCGCCGCACCTGGTGACGTCGGCCTGCAGGCAGTCCACCGCGCCGGCCTGCAGCATCCGGGCGAAATACCAGGGCGTGTAGCCGTACTCGCCGGCGGCGATCTCCATCCCGCCCGGAACAGCATCCCGCAACCGGGCGAGGCCGGCGAGGTCATCAGAGCTCACCGGCTCCTCCAGCCAGGTCACCCCGTATTCGCCGAACCCGGCGGACAGCCGCGCCGCCTCCGCCTCGGTATAGGCGCCATTGGCGTCAACGAAGAGATCGACCTTGTCGCCGAGCGCCCGCCGGGCCGCCGCGACACGGTCCACGTCGCGCGACGGCTCCCGGCCGACCTTCATCTTCACGGCCGGGATGCCCTCGCCCGCCCAGCCGGTCAGCTGCGCCACCAGTTCGTCGTTGGTCAGGGAGGTGAACCCGCCGCTGCCGTACACCGGCACCGTGTCGTGGTACGCACCCAGCGCGGTCGCGAGCGGCACGCCGAGCAGGCGTGCCTTCAGGTCCCACAGGGCGGTGTCCACCGCCGAGATCGCATGCGCCGAGATGCCCGGCAGCCCGGCGTTGCGCACCGCGGCCACCATCCGCCGCCAGCAGGCCGGTGGATCCATGACATCGCTGTCGGAGGCGATCGGAAGCAGCGTCTCGCGCGCGACCACGCCGATCGCCGGATGACCGTAGCTGTAACCGACGCCGGTGGCCGTGCCCGCACCAGGTCCGGCGTCCGCCTGCGCCTCGACCACCACGACGGTCGTCGCGTCCCACTCCAGGGTCCCGTCCGATTCCGGGCGCTCCGCCGGAACCGTGAAAACACTCACCTCAAGCCGCGCCGGCCGCATCGGACCTCCCTGCTCGTTCGCGAACCATGATCGGCAGGTCCCTACTACCCCGGCCTCCGGCGCGAAACGCCGGGCGCCGTGGAGTGGCGATCACAATTGCACGTTTTGATCACGCGCCGCGGGTAGTGCAGTCACGTGCGGGGCCCGGGAGGCGCCGGCGGGACCCCGTGCGCCACGGGGGCGCGCAGCCACCCGAACGAACCCGGGACCCAGCCCCGCTGCAGAGAAGAAAGGAGATTCAGGAATGGGAACGGCATTGCAGTCCACGGCGGTGGCATTTCTCGCCGCCGCCGAGGGGACTGAGCAAGTGGAACTGACCCGCCCCTGGGAACGGGTCACCGCCGAGGCGGGGAGCCCCGTCCTGGTCTCGCCCGCGCCCGGCGAGATCGAGATGTTCAACCATCTCGACCATGACGGCCGGATGAAAGTCGACGTGCCGGTCCGCAGCGCCCGGGAGCCAGACTTCGCCGCGCTGGTGCTGCCCGGCGGGGTGGCGAACCCGGACCAGCTGCGCACCGACCCTGCGTCGGTGGACTTCGTCCGCAGCTTCTTCGATGCCGGCAAGCCGGTCGCGGTGATCTGTCACGGGCCCTGGACCATCGTGGAGGCCGACCGGGTCCGTGGCCGCACTCTCACCTCGTGGCCGAGCCTGCAGACCGACATCCGCAACGCGGGCGGCACCTGGGTCGACGAGGAGGTCGTCGAGTGCACGAACGGGACCAACGTGCTGGTGTCCAGCCGTAAACCGACGGACCTGCCCGCGTTCTGCGACGCGATGGTGAAGGTCATCGCCGGCCAGTCCGCCGCCGCTTCCCGCTGAGCGGCGGACCGGCCCGGAGCAAAGGGGGTGACAGCTAAATGTCCGGTCCGACCTGGTGTTCGTGGGCGGTGCCGCTCGTGGCCTTCGGCTGCGTGGCGGTTCTCATCGCCTCGGTCTACATCGCCGACCACGCCCAGCGGCAGGAGGTGCAGCGCATCGCCCCCGGAGGCCGCTGGCGCGCCGGCGGCGCTCTCCGGAGCGATGCCGGGGCGCAGAGCAGCGGCGATGAGGTTCCGGGCGCGGAGGGCCCCGGCCCGCAGCGGCAGTCCGGAACCGACGAAGAGCTTCCGCCCCGGACCGGAGACCGGGAGCGGAGGATCGCCTAGCCCTGAAGGGAGGTAAAAGTATGGCCCTGATCATCGCTGTTCTGCTGCTGGCCTTAATACTCGGCGGCGTCGGCTTTGCGATCCACGCACTGTGGTGGATTGCGCTGATCGTCCTGGTTGTGTGGCTGCTCGGATTCGTCTTCCGCGGCGGCCACCGAGGACGCTGGTATCGGTGGTAACGCGCCGCTGGGCCGGGCAGTCGCAGCGTGGCGGCTGCTCAGCCCGCGGGGTTAGCGGCGGGGCTGATCGC
The DNA here is from genome assembly GCA_051986485.1 of Streptosporangiaceae bacterium. Taxonomy (GTDB): domain Bacteria; phylum Actinomycetota; class Actinomycetes; order Streptosporangiales; family Streptosporangiaceae; genus JBPYFL01. Next base: position 5,259 of record JBPYFL010000068.1, read on the forward strand.
GCAGCAGCGGTATCTGACCGCCGGCCAGGACCATCTCTACCTGGCGCGGGGACAGCTGATGGCGCGTGCTGAACGTGCTGCCGGTGGCGTCGGACACGGTGATCTCGGTGCCCGCGCCGAGCTGCTCGCGCAGGTTATCGATGACCAGCTCATCGCCTTGGGCCGCGCGGTCGTAGTCCGCGGGATCGGCGAACTCCAGCGGCAGGACGCCGAAGTTGGCGAGGTTCTGCCAGTGGATGCGGGCGAACGAGCGGGCGATGACGACCCGCAGCCCGAGGTAACGCGGCGCGATGGCGGCGTGCTCCCGTGATGAGCCCTGGCCGTAGTTGTCGCCGCCGATCACCGCATGCTGGCCCGCTTGCCGTGCCCGCTCCAGGTACCCGGGATCGACCTGGCTGAAGGTGAACTCGGCGAGCTTGGCGATGTTGCTCCGGTAAGGAAGCGCCCGCGCACCCGCCGGAAGGATCTCGTCGGTCGAGATGCTGTCGCCGACCTTAATGGCGACCGGGAGCTTGATCGCCTCCGGCAGCGGATCCAGGTCCGGCAGCGTCCCGATGCTCGGTGCCTTGACCAGTTCGGCCTGGCGTGCCTGTTCGGGCGGCAGCGGCGGCTCCAGGTCGGCGACGGTGACGGCCGGGCCCGCCGGCAGATGAACGGCCGGCGGGTCGATGCCGAGCAGGCGGGGCAGTTCGCGTGGATCGGTGATCTGGCCGGTGAGTGCCGCCGCCGAGGCCGTTTCCGGGGAGCAGAGCCAGACCAGGTCATCGGTGGTTCCGGAGCGTCCGGGGAAGTTGCGCGGGAAGGTTCGCAGGCTGTTGCGGCCGACCGCCGGGGCCTGCCCCATGCCGATGCAGCCGAGGCAGCCGGCCTGGTGGATCCGCGCCCCGGACTCGATCAGGCTCGTCGTCGAGCCCAGCCTGGTCAGCTCGGCCAGGATCTGCCGGGACGTCGGGTTGACGTCCACCGACACCTGCCCGTGCGCCTGCTGTCCGGACAGGATCGCGGCCACGACCGCGAAATCCCGCATCCCCGGGTTGGCCGACGAGCCGACGACCACCTGGTGAACCGGCTCGCCGGAGACCTCCCGGACCGGCACGACGTTGCCCGGCGATCCCGGCTTGGCGATCAACGGTTCTATCGCTGACAGGTCGATCTCGTCTTCCACGTCATAACGGGCGTCGCCGTCGGCGATCAGCGGCTTGAAGGCGTCCTCGCGCCCCTCGCAGCGCAGGAACCGGCGGACCGCGTCGTCGGCGGGGAAGACGGTCGTGGTGGCACCTAGCTCGGCGCCCATGTTCGCGATCACATGCCGGTCCATCGCGGTCAGCGACGCCAGGCCCGGGCCGTGGTACTCGATGATCCGCTGCAGGCCGCCGTCGGTGCCGTGGCGGCGGAGCATCTCCAGGATCACGTCCTTGGCGCTCACCCACGGCGGCAGCGCGCCGGTCAGCCGGACTCCCCAGACCCGGGGCATCCGCACGTGCAGCGGTTCGCCGGCCATCGCCATCGCGACCTCGAGCCCGCCGGTGCCGATGGCCAGCATGCCCAGTGAGCCCGCGGCGCAGGTGTGCGAGTCGGAGCCGGCCAGCGTGTCGCCGGGGACGCCGAACCGCTGCATGTGAACCGGATGGGAGACGCCGTTGCCCGGCTTGGAATACCACAGCCCGTACCGCTGGCAGGCCGACCGCAGGAACAGATGGTCGGCCATGTTGCGCTCATCTGCCTGCAGCAGGTTGTGGTCCACGTACTGCACCGAGGCGGAGGTTCGCGTCCGGTCCAGGTCCAGCGCCTCCAGTTCGAGCATGACCATGGTGCCGGTCGCGTCCTGGGTGAGTGTCTGGTCGATACGCAGCCCGATCTCGTGGCCGGGGACCATGTCGCCGCTCACCAGGTGACGTTCAATTAGCTGTTGCGCGACGTTTTTTCCCACGCCCTGTGGGGCTACCCACGGCACGGATTTCATTCCGGCATCGCTTGCTCCCGCGAGCCCGTTTGGCGCACTAGGCTGCGGTAAAGACCAGTACGTTGCTGCTAACCGCCAGCACGCAGCCGCGAAGCAGAACGCGAGGCCGGAAAACCATGACCAGACAAATGCCGGAGTACCGCAACAGCAGGCCCCGGCCGAAGGTTGATGCCAAGCAGGTATGGGGGGGTGGCGTCGCGACGGCCGTGGTGGCCGGCCTGGTCGCCCTCGCTGGCGTGCTGATCTGCCGGTGGTTGCTGAACATCCCGATCCTCGCGCCGCAGCGGTACGGGACGTACGGCAACATCGCCACCACGACATTCGTGCTGGCTGCGGCGGCGGGAGCGCTCGTCGCCACCGCGCTGGCCCACCTGCTGCTGGTGAGCGTGCCGCGGCCCGCGGCCTTCCTCGGCTGGATCATCGGCCTCGCCACGCTGATCATCGTGATCTACCCGTTCAGCACGTCCGCGCCGCTGCAGCAGAAGGCGGCCACCGCCGTCGTGGACCTCGCGATCGGCATCGCCATCGGCTCGCTGCTGAGCGGTGTCTGCGCCCGCGCGATCAGGTACCCGGTGTACCCGCCATCCCAGTACCCGCCGTCGCAGTACCCCGGCCAGGGTCAGTACGGCCAGGGCCAGTACGGCCAGGGGCAGTACGGCCAGGGCCACTACCAGGACTACCCGCGCACCCAGGCCTGGGGAGACGACCGCGGCAGCTGGTGAGCGGCGCCGCCGGACCGTGGTGCCCGCGCTGGGTGTTATCAGTGGTCCGCTGGCGCGAGGTGCTGGCTGAACCACCCGGCCGCGAGCGTGGCGACCTCGTCCAGCGTCCCGGGTTCCTCGAACAGGTGGGTTGCTCCCGGCACCGTCACCAGCCGGTTCGGGCCGTCGAGCGTGCGGGCCGCCGACTCGTTCAGGGCGAGGACCTGGCGGTCCCGGTCGCCGACGATCAGCAGTGCCGGCGCGCGGACCGAGGCGAGCGCGTCTCCAGCGAGGTCGGGCCGTCCGCCCCGGGAGACCACCGCCGCTATCCGTTCCGGCCGCTGGGCGGCGGTCACCAGCGCCGCGGCCGCCCCGGTGCTCGCGCCGAACAGGCCCAACCCCGCACCCGAGACCTCGGGCACGGCGCCCCCGGCCAGCCAGTCGACCGCGCCGGTGAGCCGTCCGGCGAGCAGCCCGATGTCGAACCGCAGGTGACCGGTTTGCGCGTCGGCCCGCTCCTCGTCCCCGGTTAGCAGGTCCATCAGCAGGGTGGCGAAGCCGGCCTGGTTCAAGGTCCCGGCGACCATCCGGTTCCGGGGGCTGCGGCGTGAGCTGCCGCTGCCGTGCGCGAAGAGGATCATGCCAAACGGCCGTTCCGGCAGCGTCACGTCGCCGGTGAGCTCGGCCCCGCCGACCGGGACCCGAACGGTGACCGTGGTGGCTCTCATGACCCGGCGCATACCCAGCCGGCGCGGGGGTAACGCTAACGCATGTCTTCCGGCAAAGCTGCCGACAGCCAGGCCGTGGTCGGCGTCCTGCTGGACCGTTACGGCCGGACAATCGCCGACGAGGCGGACATCGCGCTCGCCGACAAACCGGGCCCGCTCTACCAGCTGCTGGTGCTGGCCAACCTGCTGAGCGCGCCGATCGGCGCGGACATCGCGGTGGCCGCCGCCCGGGAGCTGTTCGCGGCCGGGTACCGCACGCCGCAGGCGATGCGCGACGCGAGCTGGCAGGCGCGGGTGGATGCGCTGGGCCGTGGCCGTTACCGGCGATACGACGAGCGGACCGCGACGATGCTCGGCCGCGGCGCAGCGTTGCTGATCGACCGGTGGGATGGGGACCTGAGGAAGCTGAGGTCCGAGGCGCGCGGCGACACTCGGCGGATCAGCGAGCTGCTCACCGAGTTTCCCGGGATCGGCCCGTCCGGAGCCGGCATTTTCCTCCGCGAGGCGCAGGCCGTCTGGCCCGAGGTGGCCCCGTACCTGGACAAAAAGGTGCTGGACGGCGCGCGCAAGGTCGGCTTGCCGGCGGGCGGCGGTGAGCTGGCGGAGCTGGCCGGTTCCGCCGCGCGGCTGGCGCAGCTGGCGGCCGCACTGATCCGGGTTTCCCGTGGAACATGCCCGGCTGACGAAGTCCTCCAGGCTGCCGCAGGTTGAGACGGCCGGACCCGCAGGAATTTGTTGCGATATCCGTGTGTGCGCGTTCGTCAAAAGGGCAAGGGGAGATTCCACAGCGCGGTAACCAGCCGCGGAGCACGACGGGGCAGCCGACCGACTCAGGAATTGATCATGGGTGTTACCACGACGACCAGGACCCCTTCGGTCGAGTGGGCGTCACGGGGCGCCTGCCGGCAAGAGGATCCTGACCTGTTCTTCCCGATCGCGTCCACCGGGCCGGCGCTCGCGCAGATCGCCGCGGCCAAAACGGTGTGCGGGCGCTGCGAAGTACGTCCCGATTGCCTGGCCTATGCCATCGAGAGCGGCCAAGACTGCGGGATCTGGGGAGGCATGACCGAGGAAGAGCGCCGCGCGGAGCGCTCCCGCCACCGCAGGTCCGAGCGGCAGGCGATTCCGGGGCCGCCGCGGCGTCTGTAGCGCTCCCGGGGTAGGCGCTCAGCGGGTCTTATCACCCGGTGAGAACCGGCCCGAGCCTCCGCCGCATGGCCCCGATGCTGTACCGGCGCCTGGTCATGCCCGCCCACGGATCGGCGGTAAGCTCCGGCATCTCCCGGATCGATCTGAGCGTGAACCGCGCTGGCGTAAGGCCGTCGTCCTGCACGTCCCGCCAGTGGACCGGGGTGGCCACCTGCGCGCCGGGCCGGGCCCGCACCGAATAGGGCGCGACGACGGTCTGCGCGTACGCGTTGCGCATGATGTCCAGGTACAGGCGGTCGCCGCGGTTTTCCTTCCGCTGCTCGATGGTCATCCAGTCCGGATGGCGGGACACCAGCAGTTCGGCCACCTCGCGGGCGAAGCGGCGCACGTCGTCGAAGCTGCCGCCGCGGTTCAGGGCGACGTGCACGTGCAGGCCCTTGCCGCCGGTGGTCTTCACGTAGGCGGTGGCGCCGGCCTGGCCCTCGAGCAGTTCCCGCAGCAGCAGCGCCCCGCGCCGGGCCAGATCGAACCGCTGCGCGCCCGGCGGGTCCAGGTCGAAGACGAGCTGGTCCGGCTGCCCCAGGGTGTCGATCCGGCTGAGGAACACATGCAGCTCGATGCAGGCCTGGTTGGCCAGGTACACCAGGGTCGCGGGTTTGTCGCAGACGACGTGATGCAGCACGCCGCCCTGCTTCTTCACCTCGGCCCGCCGGATCCAGTCCGGGAAGTAGCCCGGCGCATTCTTCTGGAAGATCCGCTCGCCGTCGATCCCGTCCGGATGGCGGGCCATCGCCAGCGGCCGGTCGCGGAGGAACGGGAGCATCCGGCCGGCGACGTCCCGGTAATAGGTGATCAGGTCGCCCTTGGTTATCCCGTCATCGGGGAAAAGGACCTTGCCGGTGTTGGACAGCCGGACGGTAACGCCGCCGATGGTCATCTGGTCGGCCACGGCTCCTCCTCAAGACGCTGATCCTCAAGACGCTGACGCGGGCGACGGTGACGCCGCGGCGGATGGCGTTTCGCGGACGACGTCCACGGGGTCCTTGTCCCGGCGCAGCCCGCGGAACCGGGGATGGCGCAGCTGGCCGTCCGTCGTCCATTCGCTGAATGCGACCTGGCAGACCAACCGCGGCTCGATCCAGTGCGCGCCGGATCGCGGCAGTGCCCGGCCTGGCCGGGAGCCGCCGGCCGGGCCGCGGGTGAACGGCGGCTGGTCGCGCTCCATCCGGGCCATCTCGCGGTGCAGATCCCGCAGCAGAGCGTTGCTGAAGCCGGTGCCGACCTTCCCCGCGTACACCAGGTGCCCGTCGCCGTCGTGGTAGCCGAGGAGAAGCGCGCCGAACCCGACGCGGGAACGCTCCGGGTCGGTGTAGCCGCCGATCACGAACTCCTGGGAGTTCTCGCACTTGAACTTCAGCCAGTCACGGGTGCGCCCGTGCCGGTACGGTGCGTCGGCCCTCTTGGCGATGACGCCTTCCCATCCCCGGCGGCACGCCTCCCGCCAGTACGCCTCGCCCTCGGTGTCGATGTGATCGGTGAAGCGGAGCGGGCCGGCCGCATCCCCGGAGAGGCGGAGCAGCCCGGACAGGATGCGCTTGCGTTCGAGCAGCGGCAGCCCGGTGGTGTCCCGGCCGTCGGCGTACATCACGTCAAACAGGTAGTAGAAGACCGCCACGCCGGTGCGCAGCGCCCGATCCGGATCGGTCAGGCCGATGCGCTGCTGCAGCCGGGAGAAGCTCGTCTCGTCGCCCTCGAAAGCCACGACCTCCCCATCGACGATGAAGTCGCTGGCTTCCAGGTCGGCGATCGCCACTGCGATCTCCGGGTATGTGCGGGCGACCTGCTTCTGGTTGCGGGTCATCAGCCGGACCCGATCCCCGTCGCGGAAGGTCAGGCACCGCTCGCCGTCGAACTTCCGTTCGAAAATCCATCCGGGCCGGGAGAACCGCTCGGCGGTCAGGGTGGCCAGCGCCGGTTCCACCCACGAAGGCTGCGGCATCGGTCAGCTCCCGCCCGAGCCCGCGGCTGTCTTCCCGGCCATCGCACCCCCCGGATACGCGCGCCCTCAGCCCGGCACGTCGTGGCTACGTCTGGGGTGTCCAGCGGGGCGGGCGCGAAACCTGGGCCAGGCAAATTCCTGGTAATCCGTCCGGATTCGCCCGCCGGCCCAGGGGCGGCGCTACTGTGGCTCCGCCCGGGTCTGGACGACCTGGCGCGCCACCTCGGTCAGCTTGACGTGCTGTGTCTGCGAGATGTGCCGCAGCCGTTCGAAGGCCTGGTCGCCGGCGCAGCCGAGCAGCTGCATCAAGATCCCCTTGGCCTGATCGACCACGGCGCGGGAGCTGATCGCCTCCTGCAACTGCGCGGCGGTGCGCTGCGCGGTGACGTACTCGGCGGCGTCGGCCATCGACACGGCGCCGAAGGTGGCCAGCAGCGACGCCAGATGCAGATCAGAGCGATCCAGGGCCCGGGGGCGCACCCCGTACAGCGACAGCGTCAGGCTGTTCGAGCCGTACCCGTGCACCGTCGTGGTCGAGGACCGGACCCCGGACGCGAGGGCGGCCCGGGCGAAGTCCGGCCACCGCTGCTCGTGCAGCGTGTCCGGTGTCACCGACGGCTCGCCGCTGCGCAGCGCGTCAATGATCGGGCCGTCGCCGTTGCTGAACTGCCGCTCCGCCAGCACCGCGGTGTCCGGGTGGGTGGCCGCCATCGCCATCACGTCGCCGGGCTCCCAGAGCGTGGCGGTAGCTCCGGAGCAGCCGGGAACACGCTGCAGGGCCAGGTCGGTGAGCCGGTGCAGCGCCCGCACGGGCGAGTCGTCGGTGAGAGAGAAGAAATCGGCCGTGTCGTGCGCCTGGTCGGTCATCGCGTGCTCCTTCGGCGACGTGAGACCGTACGCGCGGTAGCGTATCGGCCGTTGTCGCCGGTACCCGGCCGCCTCTCCAGGCTCCGTCATCGTGGCTGGAGATGCAGCACTATCGCCCGATTTTGTTCCGCACACGAACCGCTACCCAGGGTGAAACGCCGCCGATCTCCGTTGCCGTCGATCGTCACGGTATGCGAACGTCGCCGGTGTGAACCCCGGTACACAGCCCCGCCCGCCAGCCAACCGGGTCCTGCCGGAGATCCCCGCGGAGGTCCGCGAGGGCGACCTGCTGTGGACCCCTGGGCCGGACCTCCTCGAAGAGGCGAACCTGACCGCGTTCATCCGCTGGCTGCGCGCGGAGCGCGGCCTGGCGTTCGCCGGTTACCGGGACCTCTGGCGCTGGTCGACCGGCGACATCGAGGGCTTCTGGCAGGCTATCTGGGACTATTTCGACGTCGAATCCTCGGCGGCGCCGGACCGGGTGCTGGCCAGCGAGGCGATGCCCGGCGCGCGGTGGTTTCCCGGCGCCCGGCTGAACTTCGCCGAGCACATGCTCCGCCACGAGCGGCCCGGCACCGACGCGCTGCTGCACCTCAGCGAGACCACCGGCCTGACCGGCGTGGGCTGGGAGACGCTCGCGGGCCAGGTGCGCATCCTCGCCACCCGGCTGCGCGCGATGGGGATCCGGCCGGGCGACCGTGTCGCCTCCTACCTGCCCAACATCCCGCAGGCGCTGATCGCGATGCTGGCCACCACCAGCATCGGGGCGACCTGGACGAGCTGTTCCCCGGATTTCGGGTGGCGCGGCGTGCTCGACAGGTTCGCCCAGCTCCGGCCGCGGGTGCTGTTCTGCGTGGACGGCTACACCTACGGCGGCAGGGAATACGACCGCCGCCCCGAGCTCCGGCAGATCATCGGCGACCTGCCCAGCCTCGAGGCCGTTATTCACCTTCGGAACCTGCATCCCGGCAGCACGGAGCCGCCGGTGCGCCCCGGGTCCGCGGCGCGCGCGGTCAGCTGGGATGACCTGCTCGACCATCCGCCGGTGCCGGCCAGCGACTTCACCTTCGAGCAGGTGCCGTTCGACCATCCGCTGTGGATCCTGTTCTCGTCGGGGACGACCGGCCTGCCGAAGGCGATCGTGCACGGCCACGGCGGCATCCTGCTCGAGCAGCTCAAGCTTCAGCGGTTCCACTTCGACCTGCGCAGCGGCGACCGCGCCTTCTTCTTCACCACGACCGGCTGGATGATGTGGAACTTCCTGGTCAGCACGCTGCTTAACGACGTGTGCCCAGTGCTCTACGACGGGAACCCGGCCCATCCCGGGCCCGACATCCTGTGGCGGATGGCCGACGAGGCGCGGGTGACGCTGTTCGGTGCCAGCCCGTCCTACGTCGACGCGCTGTCCAAGGCCGACGTGGTGCCGGGGAAGCTGTACGACCTTGCGGCGCTGCGGACTGTCACCCTGGCGGGCTCGCCGGTGTCCCCCGAGTGCAGCGCCTGGTTCTACCGCAACGTCAAGCGCGACCTGTGGCTCGCGGCCGGCAGCGGCGGCACCGACACCTGCTGCGGCCTGGTCGGCGGGACGCCCACCCTCCCGGTCTACGCCGGCGAGCTGCAGGCGCCGCATCTCGGCGTCGCCGTGGCAGCGTTCGACGAGCGCGGCAACAGCGTCGTGAACCAGGTCGGCGAGATGGTGATCACCAGGCCGATGCCGTCGATGCCGGTGCGGCTGTGGGGCGACGAGAACGGCAGCCGTTACACCGAGTCCTACTTCTCGACGTTCCCCGGGATCTGGCGGCAGGGGGACTTCTTCCGGGTGAACGAGCGCGGCGGCTGCTTCGTGCTCGGGCGCAGCGACGCCACGCTGAACCGGCACGGCGTGCGGATCGGCACCGCCGAGGTGTACGCGGTGCTCGCCGGGATCGACGGGATCGACGATGCGCTGATCGTCAACCTGGACCTGGACGGCGGCGGCTTCTTCATGCCGCTGTTCGTCACGCTGAGCGGGGACCGGGTGCTGGACGACGCGCTGCGGCGGCAGATCCGCGAGCGGCTGCGCCGCGAGTACACGCCACGGCACGTGCCGGACGACATCGTCCAGGTGCCGGAGATCCCGGTCACGCTGACCGGCAAGAAAATGGAGGTGCCGGTCCGCAGGATCCTGCTGGGCACGGCACCGGACGAGGCCGCCAACCGGAACGCGATGGCCAACCCGCAGGCACTGGATTCGTTCGTCGGCTACGCGCGCGCCCGGCTCAAAGGCCGCGCCCAGCGCGAAGGCCGGGCCTGACTCCTCCTCCGGCCACCGCGCTCGTTAAACACCGTCCGGTTCGTTGACGGCGTGGTCGGGGCGGCCGCCGTCGAGCACCTGCCGGACCTGGCGGGCGGCCTCCATCGACATCTCCCGGCGCACCGCGTCCACGGCGGACCCGAGGTGCGGGGTGAACAGCGTCCGGGGGTGCCTCAGCAGGCCGTCCGGGATGGACGCCGGGTGGCCGCCCGCGGCGTAGTCCTCCATCGCGAACACGTCGGCCGCGTAGCCGCCGAGCCGCCCGTCGGCCAGCGCGCTGGCGACGGCGTCCTCGTCCACCACCGACCCGCGGCCGACGTTGACCAGGAACGCCCCGGGCCGCATCAGCGCCAGGGCCGCAGCGTCCAGGAGGTGACGGGTTCCGGCGGTCAGCGGCAGCAGCGCCAGCACGACGTCGCTGGCTGCGAGCAGTTCAGCCAGGCCGAGCCGTTCCGCGGCCAGCGCGCGCTCGGCTTCGGCCGGAAGCCCGCGCAGATCGTGGTAGACGACCCGGCACCCGAACGGGCGCAGCCGCGCGGCCACCGCCTGGCCGATCCGACCCATGCCGACGATCCCGACGCATGAGCCGGCCAGGCCGAGGCCGTAGAAGCGCGGGCGCCATCCGGCGTACCCGCCGCGCACCTCGCGGTCCGCGGCGCCGACGTGCCGGATCACCCCGATCATCAGGCCGATCGCGAGCTCGGCGGTGGGCACGGTCAGCATGTCCGGCAGGATCGCGAGCCAGACCCCGTGCCGGGCGCAGGCTCCGGCGTCGAAGTTGTCGTAGCCCTTGAGCGTTGCACTGATCACCCGCAGCCCGGGGCAGCCCGCCAGGAACTCCTCGTCGACGCTGTCGGCCATGCAGGTGATCAGGCCGGCCGCGCCGCCCGCCAGGCCGGCCACCTTCTCCCGGGGCCAGACCTCCCCGTCCCCGCCGGGCGCCACCGGATCGCAGAAGCTCTGCAGGAACGCGGTGACCTCCGGATGCACCCAATGGGTCACCACCACCCGGTCTGTGCCGCTGCTCACGCAACGGCAGTCTGCCACGGCCGTTTGCCCGCCGCGCGCCGGCCGGAGCCCCGAATGCAAGGATGCGACGGTGACTGGAAACAGCTACCTCGATGCGGCCGAGTGGTACGCGCAGCTGCCCACCGTGTACCTGGCCGCCGCGGCGGTTATCACCAACCCCGGCGGCCAGATCCTGCTCGTCAAGCCGAACTACCGCGACTACTGGAACCTGCCCGGCGGGATCATCGAACACGGCGAGGACCCCTACGACGGGTGCGTGCGCGAGGTCCGCGAGGAAATCGGGCTGGATCTCCCGATCGGCCCGCTGCTCGTCGCCGACTGGGTGGCGCCGGCCGGCGAGCGGCCACGGCCGATCGTCTGCATGATCTTCGACGGCGGCATGCTGGCCAGCGGGGACGGGATCACGCTCCAGTACGAGGAACTCGACGACTATCTGTTCATCGATCCCGCGGACGTCAGCGGCTACCTGCCGCCGAACGTCGCCCCGCGGGTGCCGGCCGCGCTGGCGGCGCGAGAATCCGGCGGCGCGAGCTATCTTCCCCGCCGCCAGGCGGACCTGGCCTGACCTGCTGCGGCTTTGGCCGCGTGGTGCGCGCTTCGTCTCGCGGGGGCGAGGACGGGGCATGCATGATGGGAGGTAACCGGGGGTTCGGAGCGACACATGCGGCAACGGGTGGGCAGCGCATCGGCTGGCAGCGCATCGGTCGGCAGCGCGTCGGCCGGCGGCGCATCGCCGGGCAGCGCATCGCCGGGCAGCGGCGTGCCCGCGGCCGGTCCTGCTCCCACCGCTGCCGCGGTCCGGGGGGCCGGCATCGAGCGGCACAACGGCCGCCGCGGCCGCCGCCCGGCCGAAGCCGCGCCCGGTGGCCTGGTGTCCCCCCCGGTGGACGGCCAGCCCGGATTCGAGCTCGCGCCGGACGACCCGCTCCGGGCCTTCCTGCTGGAACAGGCGGGGGCGGTGGACATCACCGGGCTGGACCTGGCGTCGCCGGCGCTGGCCGCGCTCCGCGAGGCTCGTGTCGAGCTGGTCGTTCCGCTGATATCGTCCGGCACCCTGATCGGCCTGCTGAACCTCGGCCCGCGGCTGTCCGAGCGCGGCTACTCCTCGGAGGACCGGCGCGTCCTCGACCTGCTCGCCGATTACGCCGCCCCCGCGATGCGCGTCGGCCAGCTGGTACGCGAGCAGCAGGCCGAGGCTCTCGCCCGGCAGCGGATCGAGCAGGAACTGAGGCTCGCCCGCCATATCCAGCAGCAGTTCCTGCCGCTGTCGCTTCCCGAGTTGGCGGGGTGGCGGGTCGCCGCCTGCTACCGCCCGGCCCGCAGCGTCGGAGGCGATTTCTACGACTTCATCGCGCTGCCGGACGGGCGGGTGATGTTCGTGATCGGCGATGTGACCGACAAGGGGATCCCGGCCGCGCTGGTGATGGCGAGCACGCACGCGCTGCTGCGCGACGCCGCGCCCCGGCTGGGCAGCCCCTCCAGCGTCCTCGCCCGCGTCAACGACCAGCTGTATAGCGACATCCCGGCGCACATGTTCGTCACCTGTTTCGCGATGGCGCTCGACCCTTCCACTGGCTGGGCCGAGTTCGCCAACGCCGGCCACGACGTGCCCTACGTGCGCACCGTCGGTGGCGTCGCCGAACTTCGTGCCCGCGGCATGCCGCTCGGGCTGATGGCCGGCAGCAGCTACGAGCAGAAGCGCTACCGCCTCCGGACCGGTGACTGCGCCCTGCTGCACAGCGACGGCCTCGCCGAGGCGCACGCGCCCGACCGGGAGATGTTCGGTTTCCCCCGGGTGGCGGCCCTGGTCGCGGCCGGCCCGTCCGGCGAGGAGCTGATCGAGGCAAGCCTCACCGCGCTCGCCGCGTTCACCGGCCCCGGGTATGAGCAGGAGGACGACATCACGCTGGTCACCGTGACGCGGTCGGCAGCCCGGGCCGGGAGGGACTCGTGATGAGTTACCCCGGCGGCCCCGGGCTCAGGACGCTGGCCACGTTCCGGGTGCCCAGCGTGCCGGGCAACGAGCGGCTGGCGTTCACCCGGGTCGCCGACGCCGTCGCCGGCGAGGGCATGTCCGCGCGGCAGATCGACCGGCTGAAGACCGCGGTTGCCGAGGCCACGTTGAACGCCATCGAGCACGGCAACGGCTTCGATCCCGCGACCGCCGCGGACATCGAGGTGCTGCGGGACGGCCCCGACGTGGTGGTCACGGTCACCGACTCCGGCGGCGGCCGGGTCAAAGCCCTGCCGGACTCCGAGCCCGACCTCGCCGCGAAGCTCGCCGGGGAGCAGGAAGCCCGCGGCTGGGGCCTGTTCCTGATCCGGCACATGGTGGACGCGATGGAGGTGACGAGCGACGGCCAGCGGCGCACCGTCCGGCTCACGATGCGGGCGGGCGACCCTGCGAGCCGGGAGGCGGCGGAGACCGGTCCATCGCGACCGGCAGGGACTGAAAATCGCGACGGGGATGGACTGAGATGAACGCGAAGGCGAGGCAGTGACATGGGCGCAGACATGGGCGCACCCCTGGTCAGCATGGGCGTCCGGCAGGTCGCCGACGGGGTCGCCGTCGTGGACATCAGCGGCGAGGTCACATCGGCCAGCGAGCCGGTCCTGATGTCGGCGTACGACGCCGCCGGCGGTCCGGCCGCCGCGCGCCTGGTGCTCAACTTCACCGGGCTGGAATACATGAACAGCGGGGGGATCGGGATGCTGGTGACGCTGCTGGTGCGCGCCAACCGCAATCGCCAGCAGCTGTCGGCCTACGGGCTAAGCGACCACTACCGGGAGATCTTCAGCCTCACCCGGCTGGACGAGGCGATCGCCATCTTCGACACCGAGGCGGCGGCGCTGGCCGGACCGGGCCGCCGTTCCGCGTCCGGGACCCGCGATGGGTGACCCGCCGCGGACGCCGCGGGACGCCGGAAGCTGGGCGTCCCGGGTGGAGCGCCTGACCGTGGAGCAGCGGCCGGGCATGCGCGGGACGAACGTGGCGGGCCGGCGGCTGACCGGGCCGGTTCAGGGTTTCGGAAAGATGTGGCAGAAGACCTACACCGTGAACGTCGGACCCGGGCCCTCGCCGCAGGAGGCGATCGGCACCTGGAAGGAGCACTTCCCCGAGTTCTGGCCGCGGGGAAGCCGTTTCGGCGGCGCCCTCACCGGGATCAGCCCGGGCGACGTGGCCTTGCTGGACCTGGCCGTCAGCGGCCATGTCAAGCTGTCGACCGGGGTGTTCGTGCTGTACGCGGACGAGGAGTCCTTCACCTTGATGACTCCCGAGGGCCACATGTTCGCCGGCTGGATCACCTTCTCGGCGGAGCGTTCCGGCCCGGACACGATGGTGGCCGCCCAGGTGCTGTTCCGTGCCAACGACCCGCTGTATGAGCTGGCGATGATGGCCGGCGGGCATCGCAAAGAAGACCAGTTCTGGGCCGCCACGCTCACCAATCTCGCGGCCCGCCTCGGAGCGGCAGGCGCCCCCGTCACGGCCCGCAGGGTCCTCATCGACCCGAGGCGGCAGTGGCGCAACGCGCGCAATGCCCGGCACAACGCGCTGGTGCGCACGATGGCGCAGGCGTCCGCTTCGGCGCTCGCGACGCTGGGCCGCCGTCTGACCCAAGCCAGGATTTCCCGGCATAACGGCGGAGCATCATGACCGCTGACCCCGATGCGATCATCGTCGGAAGCGGGCCCAACGGCCTGGCGGCGGCGGTGACGCTGAGCGCCGCGGGACTGAAGGTCCTGGTGGTCGAGGGAGCTGCCACCGCCGGTGGCGGCTGCCGGACCGAGGAGCTGACGATCCCGGGCTTCCACCATGACGTGTGCTCGGCCGCGCACCCGCTGGCGGTGGCGTCGCCGTTCTTCCGCCGGTTCGACCTGCCGGGGCGCGGGGTCAGGCTCGCCTTCCCGCACGTGCAGTTCGCGCATCCGCTCGACGGCGCCCGGGGTGACGACGGCCGGGGTGCCGTCGTCACCCGGTCGCTGCCGGATACGGCGGCGGGGCTGGGCCCGGACGCCGCCGCGTACCGGCAGACCGTCGGCGTGCTCGCCGCGGGCGGCGACGCGCTCGGCAGCGTGTTCCTGTCGCCGCTGCTGCGCTTGCCGCAGCATCCCCGAACCGTCGCCGCCCTCGGCGCCTACGGCCTGTGGCCGGTGTCCGTCCTCGCACGGCGGTTCCGCACCGAGGAGGCGCGCGCGCTGCTGGCGGGCTGCGCAGCACACGCGATGCAGCCGCTCACAGCCCCGGCCACCGGGGGCGTGGGGCTGCTGTTCGGCGCGCTCGCGCACGCCGACGGCTGGCCGGTGGCCGTGGGTGGAAGCGCCCGGATCGCCGACGCGATGGTGGCGGCCGTCCGCGCCGCCGGAGGCGAGGTGGAGACCGGCCGGTGGGTACGGTCGCTGGACGCCCTGCCGGCCGCGCGCGCCGTCTTGCTCGACGTCAGCCCGCGGTCGCTCGCGGCGATCGCCGGCGACCGGCTGCCGGACCGGTACCGCGAGGCGCTGCACCGGTACCGGTATGGCCCCGGCGTCTGCAAAGTGGATTTCGCCCTCTCCGGGCCGGTGCCGTGGACCAGCGAGGCCTGCCGCCGTGCGGGCACCGTGCACCTCGGCGGGACCTTCGCGGAGGTGGCCGCCAGCCAGGCGGCGGTGGCGTCCGGCCAGCACCCGCAGTGGCCGTTCGTCATCGTCGTGCAGCCGGGTGCGGCCGATTCGTCCCGCGCTCCGGACGGCAACCAGACGCTGTGGGCGTACTGTCACGTCCCGGCCGGATCGGACGTGGACATGACCGCGCGCATCCGTGCGCAGATCGAGCATTTCGCTCCGGGGTTCGGCGATGTGGTGCTCGCGCAGCGCACCATCACCGCGGCGGGCGAGGAGGCGGCCAACCCGAACTACGTGGGCGGCGACATCGCCAGCGGCGCGCAGACGGTCCGCCAGCTCCTGTTCCGGCCGGTTCCGCGGTTCAATCCCTACCGGACGCCGGTCCGGGGCCTCTACCTGTGCTCGTCGGCCACGCCGCCGGGACCGGGCGTGCACGGCCGCTGCGGCGAGCTGGCGGCGCTCACCGCGCTCCGCGACGTGTTCGGCATCCGGGAGGCCCCGGAGATCGGGGTCACCAGTGCCCGGCGAGCTGGGGCCGCCCACGCTGCGGAGGCCGCCTCATGATCGGGTGGCTGGACGACCGGCTGGGCATCGGATGGCGGCGCCCGCCGGTGCCCGCCGTGCTGCTGGCGCTGGCGGTGATCCTGCTGGGAGCGGTGTTCCTGGTCGCCGCCGCGACCGGTCAGCTTACGGTCCATCTGGTCTGGTCGAACGCCGGACTGCTCGCGGTCACCGTGCTGCTCGCTGCGCTCGGGGCGCTGCTGGTGGGGCATCAGCGGAGCAACCCGATCGGCTGGCTGATCTCCGGTACGGCCCTGTTCCTGCTCGCCGTTGAGGTGGCGAGCCTCTACACGACGTACGTCTACCAGCTCGGGCATCCCGGCGTGCCGCAGCTCGCCCCGGTCGCCCTGGCGCTCAGTCAGCTGTTCTTCGCCGCGGTCATCCCGTTCCCGGTGATTGTCCTGCTGTTCCCGGATGGTCGGCTGCCATCGGCAGCGTGGAGATGGGTGCTGATCGGCTACCTGGCCGTCACGACGGCCCTGGTGCTGTGCGTGGTCGCCGTCACTGCCGCCGTGGTCAGCGGCCCAACACCGTATGTGCTCTCGGACGGGGACCTGCCGGGGGTCGATCACCCGGCCGGGGGCACGGCATTCCTGTCCGGTGTCTACATCGCGTTCTACGTCACGGTGATCGGGTGCTGGCTCGCCGCGCTGGCCCATCAGGCGCTGTGCTGGCGCCGGTCCACCGGCGAGCAGCGCCAGCAACTGAAGTGGCTGATGAGCGGCGCGCTGATCTCCGGGGCCTTCGGGATCTGGGCGTTCAACACGACCTCGGGTCTGTGGGAGGTGGCGATTGTCGGGGTCGCAGCGCTGCCGGTCAGCATCGCCGTGGGGATCTTGAAGTACGGGCTGTACGAGATCGAACGGCTGTTCAGCCGCACCGTGTCGTACGCGATCGTCACCGCTCTGCTCGCGGGCGTCTATGCCGGCCTGGTCACCGTGACCACCCAGGTGCTGCCGTTCAGCTCCCCGGAAGCCGTCGCCGTCGCCACCCTAGCCGCAGCCGTGCTGTTCAACCCGCTGCGCCACCGCGTGCAGCGGATCGTCGACCGGCGGTTCAACCGCGCCCGTTACGACGGCGACGCCATCGTCGCGCGATTCGCCGCGGACCTGCACGACGCGATCGACATCGATGCGGTGCGCGACGACCTGGTGGACGCGGTGCAGCGCGCGGTCGAGCCGGCGCACGTGTCGGTCTGGCTCACCCGCAACTGAGCGCCAGGCGTCGGTGCTTGCGCGGGCCACGGGGCGGGGGTGAAATGATGCGGCGCGTGGTGAACACCGCGCGCAGCTACGGTTTCGGGATCATCGGATGCGGCGTCATCGGCCCAACGCACGCCGACGCCATCGCTGAGCTGCCCAACGCGCACCTCGTCGCCGTCACCGACATCGCGCCGGAACGGGCCAAGGCGCTCGCCGCGGAACACGGGGCGCTATGGGAGGCCGACCTGGACGCGCTGCTCGCCCGGCCGGATATCGATGTCGTCAGCGTCTGCGTGCCGAGCGGGCTGCACGCGGAGATCGGGGTCCGGGCGGCCCGGGCCGGCAAGCATCTGGTGGTGGAGAAACCGATCGACGTTACCGTGGCGGCGGCGGACCGGCTGCTCGACGCCGTTGAAGCCGCTTGTGTGGGGCTCACCGTCATCTCCCAGCACCGCTTCGACCCCGGCGTCCGCCGGCTGCGGGAACTTGTCGACGACGGACGGCTGGGCCGCTTGATCCTCGGCGACGCGGTGATCAAGTGGTACCGGAGCCAGGGTTACTACGACAGCGGCGACTGGCGCGGGACGTGGGCGCTGGACGGCGGCGGCGCGCTGATGAATCAGGGAATCCACTACCTGGACCTGCTGTGCTGGATCGCGGGGCCCGTCCAGGAGGTCACCGCCCTGTGCGCGACGCAGGCGCATTCGATCGAGGTGGAGGACGTCGCCCTGGCGCTGCTGCGGTTCCACTCCGGCGCCGTCGGCACCGTGCAGGCCACCACGGCCGCGTACCCCGGATTCCCGGAACGGCTGGAGATCTCCGGTACCGGCGGGTCGGTGGTCATCGAGTCCGGCGGCCTCGCGGCCGCCGAGCTGGCCGACGAGAAAGGAGAGGTCGGCGCCTACGGGAGCAAGTCCCGGCCATCTGCGCCCGGATCGGCGGCGACGGCCGCCGCGGATCCCGCCGCGAACACCGCCGACGCGCACCGGGCTCAGCTCGCGGACTTCCTCGCCGCGCTCGAGGAGGGCAGGCAGCCACTGGTCACCGGGGAACAGGCCCGCGGATGCGTTGCGGTGGCCTGCGCCATCTACGAGTCAGCCCGCTCCGGCCGGCCGGTGCCGCCAGCCCCTTCCCGGCGCTGATACGGCGCTGAACCCGGCGCTCGACGACGGCAGGCGCGACCGACCGTTGCGACTGCTTCGCTTATTACATAGAATTCGATTGTTGCGATTACTATCTGGGGGGTCGGATGCTGCAGCGCAGTTGACATCGTCGCTCTACACCAACGAGCCTCATGCGGACGAGTCGAGGCTTGCCCGTGAGGCGCTTGTCGCAATCCGCCGCGTGCGGAATGAGCGCCCGCGCGAGGACGAGCCGGTCCACTTGACCCTCGAAAGCGGCCAGCAAACCGTTACGGTGCCGCACGTGGTGCTGGATCTACTGGTGAGCGTGCTGGCCAACCTGGCGGCCGGCCAGGCCGTCGCAGTGGTGCCAGCTCATGCCGAGCTAACAACCCAGCAGGCGGCCGACCTGTTGAACGTGTCCCGCCCGTATCTCATCAAGCTTCTCGACGAACAAGAGATCGACTACCGGACAGTCGGCACACATCGCCGGATCTTGGCGTCATCGCTAATGGCCTACAAGGCTCGCGACGACGCGAAACGGCGGAAGGCCGCCGGCGAGTTGGCGGCGATGACGCGGGAGCTGGGGTTCGACTGATGGCGTTCGTTGTCGTCTACGACGCCAACGTCCTCTATCCGTCGACCCTGCGCGACGTCCTCATCCACGTCGCGCTGACCGACCTCGTCCAGGCCAAATGGACAGAAGAGATCCTGGACGAGGTCTTCCGCAACCTCAAGCACAACAGGCCAGACCTCAATCCCGCGAAACTCGAGCGGACACGTCGGCTCATGAGAGATGCAGTACCCGACTGCATGGTGAGCGGCCATACGCCCCTCATCGACGCGCTGAAGCTGCCCGATCCCGACGACCGGCACGTCCTGGCGGCCGCGATCAGGGCGCGAGCCCAGGTCATCGTCACGTGCGACCAAGACGACTTCCCCGGCCGACAAGCTGGCGGAGTGGGACATCGAGGCAAAGCACCCTGACGACTTTCTCATCGATCAGTTCCACCTCGACGCGATCAGAGTGCATCAAGCTGTCCAGTCGGTCGCCGACAACTGGTCCAATCCGCCTGGAACATTTAACGACGTCCTCGACAGCCTCCAACGATCGGACCCACCCCTACCCCAGATAGCCGCAGTACTCCGCCGCTGAAACGGCTTCGAGGCATGAGTGCGTTGTCGCGGGCCTCATGGCGACTCAACGTGTCGTCGGCTGCACCCAACGACGCGTCATCCCTCGACGCGCACGGCTTGCTCTTGCGCGAGCAGGCACAGTTCCGCGGCACGGAACGCGTGCTCCTGGGTCATTGCCCGCTCGGTCCCTTCGAGGCAGTCGAGGATCAGCTCACCGAAGAACGGGTATCCCACCTTGCCGGCCACCGGGATGTGGTGCTCGCCGTCGGAGTCGACCAGGTACACGTGATCGCCCCCGGGATCGCGGGCGACGTCGACGTACTTGCGCAGTTCGATGTAGCCGTCGGTGCCCAGGATGAACGTGCGGCCGTCACCCCACGTGCTGAGGCCGTCCGGGGTGAACCAGTCGACCCGGCAATAGCCGGTGACGCCGTTGCCGAGCATGACCGTCACGTCACCGAAGTCCTCGATCCCCGGGTGGTCCTTGTGCGCGTAGTTGGCCACCCGCGAGGAGGTGATGGCCGCGTCGTCGCAGCCTCCGTAGTACAGGACCTGCTCCAGCTGGTGGCTGCCGATGTCGCAGAGGATCCCGCCGTAGGAGTCGTGATCGAAGAACCAGGCGGGCCGGGAGGGCGCGTTCATCCGGTGCGGGCCGGTGCCGAGCACCTGGACGACGCGTCCGATGGCGCCATCGCCGATCAGCTGCCCCGCGAAGACGGCGCTTTCCACGTGCAGCCGTTCGCTGTAGTAGACGGCGTACTTCTTGCCCGTCTCGGCCGCGGTGGCCCTCGCCGAGGCGAGCTGGCCCACCGTGGTCATCGGCGGCTTGTCGGTGAAGTAATGCTTGCCGTGAGCCATCACGCGGATGCCGAGCTCCGCGCGCCGCGCCGGGATCGCAGCGCCCGCGACGAGGTGGACACGGTCGTCGGCCAGCACGGTCTCCTCCGTCGGCGCCACCTGGGAGCCCGGATAGAGACGCGCGAGCCCGGCCGCCTTCTCCGGGTCGCTGTCGTAGACCCACCGGAGTTGACCGCCCGCCTCGATCAGCCCGTTGCACATGCCGAGGATGTGGCCGTGGTCCAGGCCGACGGCCGCGAACACGAACTCGCCGGGCGAGCAGACCGGATCGGGGCGCCCGCGCGGCGCGTAGTTCATCCCGTCCTGGCGTGTCAATTCTAGTACTCCTCTCGTGAACTCAGCTGTGGCCGCTGGTGAACTCAGCCCTGGCCGCCGGCGGCGCTGATCGCGCCGTCGGCGAAGCCGGCGAGCGGAACCGTGCTCGGGTCGAAGCGCGGCGCAGCCGCCAGCAGTCCCTCCCGCGTCCGGAAGGGGTCGCTGCGCTCCAGTGGGAGCGTCACCGGGCCCCCGGTGATCGCCGACTTGTAGATCGCGGTGATGACTTCCAGCGTGCGGCGGCCCTGGTGCCCGTCTATCAGCACCGCCGTTCCCGGGTTCTCGATCGCCGTGAGCACGTCGCCGATCTGGCCGGCGTGGCCTTCGTGCGGCAACGCGGGGAGCTGTGCGTAGAAATCGGTGAGCCCGCGTTCGGTGGCTTCATCGCGCTCGGCAAAGCCGTCCGGTCGGGCAGCGGACGCGGAGACCGCCCAGGGCACCGCCACGCTGGCCTTCTCCGCTTGGAAGATCAGCCGCTGGTCCTGTCCGTGGTGCACTAGCGAGCTGGTGATCTGGCCGAGCGCCCCGGATGCGAAGCGCATGATCGCCAGGGAAAGGTCCTCGACCTCGGCTCCGGGGTGGGCGAGGTTGCCGAATATGGCCTGGACCTGGACCGGCAGGCCGACCATCCACGCCACGGCGTCGATGTGGTGGACGGCGTGGTTGAGGGTGCAGCCGCCTCCCTCGGTTTCCCACCTTCCGCGCCACCCGAGGTCGTAATAACCCGGTCCGCGCCACCAGTGCGAGTCGGCCTGGGCATGCAGCACCCGCCCTGCGAGGCCGGAGTCAATCACCTGTTTCAGCCGCGCCATCGGCGTGGTGAAGCGGTTCTGGGCGACCACCGACAGCACCGCGCCGCTGCGCCGCGCGGCCGCCAGAAGGGCGTCGCATTCCTGTAGCGACGGAGCCATCGGCTTCTCGCACAGCGTGTGTACCCCGGCGTCCAGTAACCCGCCCGCGATCTCGGCGTGCGTGCCTGGCGGGGTGCACACCGATGCCAGGTCGGCGCTGTCACCGTTCAGGATGCCGGCGATGTCGTCGGTCGCCACCGCGTCCAGGCGGTACCGGGAGATCTGCTCCTCGGCCTTCGCCCGGTCGATATCCATGACCCGCGAGATGCGGCAGCGCTCGGGGAACGCGAGATAACCCTCGATGTGGAATCCGGAGATCGCGCCAGCGCCGATTACGGCAACGTTGATCATCGTGCTCCTGCCCGCCTGCCGGATGCTGCGCACCACGTGCGCCTGCTGCCGCGCCCGGATCGTGAGCGGCAAAGCGCCGTTGCGTCCAGCCTGTGGATGCCCGCTGAATCGAAGCCTTTCGCCGGGACCTTGTCAGCGTAGGCCGGATGGTGAAGGCCGGGGGGCCATTACCGGCATCGGCGGAAGACCGCCATCCAGCACGCCTGGGACTCCCGCGCGACGGCGAGGACGGCGTGGACTGGCGGACCTGGACGGCCGCGGCGCGCGAAGCAGGGGTTTATCGGATCTTGGCCTGGCAGCTGGCCTCAACGGTGGCCGGGCCCGGCCATGGTTCCCGGATCGGGAACCGGCCGGACCGTCATCATGCGGTCATCATCGTGCGCGGTGCGCGCGATCCGCCCGCGAGTGAGCCCGGGTGCCCCCGTTACTCGCTGGCGGGCTCGGAACCGCTGGCTGAGTCAGCGCCGTGAGTGCCCCGGCCGGGTGCCGCGGATTGGCTCTGCTGGTCACCGGCGAGCTGGTCACCGGCGAGATGGTCAGCGGGGCCACGGTCACCGAGGGCGGCGTCACCGGCGACATGCTCACCGAGGGCGCCGTCACGGGGGCCGTGGTCACCGGGGCCGTGGTCGCCCGTGACGTGGTCGCCCGGGGCGCGGTCGCCCGGGGCGCGGTCGCCAAGGGCGCGGTCACCGAGGGTCCGGGCTTCCGTCCCGCCGGGGCCGCCCGCGGAGGGCAGCGACTCGGCGCCTGGCCCGGTGCCAGCGGCGACCGTAGGGCCACCGGGCGTACGGTCCGCGGCCGCGTGGGCGCCGAGGGCATAGGGCCGCGGTCCCGGGGCGCGACTGGCCGTCCCCGCAACGGGCGTGGCGAGCGGATTCTGTGCACCGGTACCGGCTACCGCGGCTGGTCCCCTCGCGGCGCCGGGTGCGCCCACCGGGGCGGGAGCCCCGCCCGGACCGGGGACGCCGGCCGGACCGGCATAGGGGCCGCTGCTCGGGGCGCGGCGCGAGCCGTCGCCGTCCAGGGCACTGCCCCCGTCCGCGGATCCGCCGGGAATGCCAGAGCGGGGGGCCTCACGACCGCTGCCATGGGCGACGGCGGACGCGGAAGGCTCGCGCAGCGCGGTGTTGACCGTCTCGGCGACCTCGTCCTCCAGGGATCCGCGCGCCGAGTCCTGCCGGAGCAGGTCGGTCACCACATCGCGGATCTCGGTGAGGCGGCGCGCCGCCTCACCGTGGGTGCCGGACAGCAGTTCCAGGCGGCGGGTCGCCCCGTCGTTGATCGCGTCCGCCCGCGCCGTCGCCTCGGCGAGCATGCGCTCGGCCTTGGCGTTCGCGTTCGCCCGCACCTCGTCCGCCTCCTTGCGGACGGTTGCGGTCGCCCGCTCGACCTCCGCCCTGGCGGTCTGCCGGGTCTTGTCCGCCTCCGCGCGCGCCCCGGCGACCAGCTGCTCCGACTGCTCCTGCGCGGAGTTCAGCGTCCTCTCCGCCTGCTCGCGCGCCTCCTTCTGCAGAGCGTCCGCCTTGCGCTGGGCATCGTCCCGGAGCTGGTCGATGTCGTCGTCCGCCCGGGCCTTCTGCGCTCTGGCCTCTTCGTGGGCGAGGTTGAGGATCTGCGCCATCCGCTCGCTGACCTCTTCGTGCGGTGCCTTGGCGGCCCCGGCCTGCTGATTGGCGAGGTGGATCTCCGAGCGGAGCCGCTCCGCTTCGTCGAGAGACCGCGCCAGGCGCTCCTCGAGATCGCGCGTCTGGCTGCGGGTGCGGGCGACGTACTCGTCTACCTGGCGGCGGCTATAGCCGCGCATCTGCACCTCGAAGGCGTCTTCGCTCAGGAGGTTCGGCAGCAGTTCACTGTGCTCATTCATCGCATCTCGGAATGTTTGTGGGCGGACGGACGACCACGACTCTTGCCCGAAACCACCCCGGCGCGCAACCGGAACGGCGTACTGCGGATGGTTTTGCCGCAATTATGGGCTGCATGGATGACGATGCTGGTGGCCGGTCGGACGGCACTGAGGATGTTACTGGCGGCCCGCCGGCGAACGACGCCGCGGGTGCCGGCCTGGCGGGCGCGCTGGACGATGCCGCGCCGGAGATTCACCCGGAGGCGTGGGTCGCGCCCGGGGCGATCATCGTCGGCCGGGTCAGCCTGGGCCCGCGGGCCAGCGTGTGGTACGGCTCGGTGCTCCGCGCCGACGAGGACGAGATCATCGTGGGAGCGGAATGCAACGTGCAGGACCTGTGCTGCCTGCATGTCGATCCGGGCGAGCCGGTTGTCCTGGAGGACCGGGTCAGCCTGGGCCACCGCGCGGTGGTGCACGGGGCGCACGTGGAGACCGGGGCCCTGATCGGGATCGGCGCCGTGGTGCTGAACGGCGCCCGCGTCGGGGCCGGGGCGCTGATCGCGGCCGGCGCTGTTGTCACCCCCGGCGTGCGGATTCCGCCTGGCGTGCTCGCCGCCGGGGTCCCGGCCCGGGTCCGCCGCGAGCTGACCGATGCCGATCGGGAGCCGGTGGACGGCACCGCGGCCCGGTACGTGCGGCGGGCGGCCCGGCACCGCGGCGCGCAGTGGCGGCCCCTGCGCCGCTGACCGCGAATATCGGCCGCTGCGCCGCTGACCGTAAATACCGGAGTTTCGCGCGACATGTTGACGGCTTCGTGGAATCGTTATGGCCGGAGCGGGAATACGCACAGAAGGGTCACGCGCGGAGGGTGCGTGAATGGCCCGCACGGGTCATGCGGGGGCAGGCTCAAGCGACGTAGCCTGGTTACCGGATCCTGCGGGACCACTTAGCAACGGAGCAACGTGGACCAGGGAGGTGGACGCGATTCCGGAGCATCTCGATCTTCGCGTCCACGATCGCATTGCGCTCGATGAGATCGAGCTTTATGGCGAGGTACTCAGTGCGGTCGCGGGAGCGGACCGGCCGCTAACAGCGGAGCAGCTCGACGAGGTGCTCGGCGTGCGGTCGGCCGGGCGAGCGGCGGTGCGCGCGTCATCGGCTGACAACGGTTGCGCCGACTGATGGCCGGCGTTCCCGGCCGGTGTGGTACCGGCCGGAACGCGTTCTGGCTGCGCAGATGCACGGGCCTTCGCATACACCGATAAGCTGTCACGCGGCATTACCAGGACCGCAGCTGCGCGTTCACGGGCCCGATGCCCGTAAAGCCCCAGCGCACAGGTTCTGCAGTTCGGGAGTGTGGCCACGTGCGCCTGCGTATCACGCCACGGGAAGACAGCTACTACCAGTTGTTCGCGGAGTCGGCGAGCAACCTTGTCACGGCGTCCCGGCTACTCGTCGACCTGATCAGCGAGGGAAGCGCGCGGGAGCACGTCGCCGAGCAGATGCGTGCCTGCGAGCATGTGGGCGACGACCGGACGCACGCCATCATGCGGCGGTTGAGTGAGAGCTTCATCACGCCGTTCGACCGGGAGGACATCTACAAGCTCGCCTCCAACCTCGACGATGTGATGGATTACATGGACGCGGCCGCCGACCTGGTCGTGCTCTATCAGGTGGACCAGCTCCCGAAGGAGGTCATCCGCCAGGTCGAGGTGCTGGAGCGCGCCGCCGAGCTCACCGCCGAGGCGATGCCGCGGCTGCGGTCGATGAAGAACCTCGCGGAGTACTGGATCGAGATCAACCGGCTGGAGAACCAGGCGGACCAGGTGTACCGGAGGCTGCTGGCGCACCTGTTCAACGGGGAGTACGACGCGCTCACCGTGCTGAAGCTGAAGGAGGTCGTCGACCAGCTGGAAAACGCGGCGGACGCCTTCGAGCACGTCGCCAACACGGTGGAGTCGATGGCGATCAAGGAAGCGTAAGGTGCAGGTCGCCGCGCTGGCAGGCTTCATCTGCGTCGCGCTGATATTCGCTTACACAAACGGTTTTCACGATGCGGCCAATGCCATCGCCACATCCGTGTCCACCCGGGCGCTGACGCCACGCGCCGCGGTGCTGATGGCGGCGGTGATGAACCTGCTGGGCGCGCTGCTCGGTACCGGCGTGGCCCAGACCGTCAGCAAGGGGATCATCAAGGCGCCGAGCGGCATGGCCGGGCTGGCCGTGCTGTTCGCAGCGGTGATCGGAGCGATCGGCTGGAACGTCATCACCTGGTTCTTCGGCCTTCCGGCGTCGTCGTCGCACTCGCTGATCGGCGGCCTGGTCGGTGCCGGGCTCGCGGCCTCGACCACGGTCTTCTGGTCCGGGGTGCTGGTGAAGGTGGTGATCCCGATGGTGGTCTCGCCCATCGTCGGGGGAGTGCTCGGCTACCTGGTCATGGTGGCCATCCTGTGGCTGTTCCGGCGGGCGCGCCCGGGGCCGGCCGGGCGCGGGTTCCGGCTGGCCCAGTCGCTGTCAGCGGCGAGCATGGGCCTCGGCCACGGCCTGCAGGACGCGCAGAAGACGATGGGGGTCATCGTCCTGGCGCTGCTGGTCACCGGGCACTACTCCGGCACCGCGGTGCCGTTGTGGGTGATCCTGCTCTGCGCCGCGACGATGGGTGTCGGCACCTGGGCCGGTGGCTGGAGGATCATGCGGACGCTCGGCCGCCGGGTGATCGAACTCGACCCGCCGAAGGGTTTCGCCGCGGAGATCACCGCGTCCGCGGTGCTGTACGTGACCGCGTTCGGCTGGAGCGCGCCGGTCTCCACCACCCACACGATCACGTCGGCGATCATGGGGGTGGGCGCGACCAAGCGGCTGTCCGCGGTGCGCTGGGGGGTGGCCGGGAATATCGTCGCCGCGTGGCTGCTGACGATCCCTGCAGCTGGCGCGGTCGCCGCGGTCGTGTACTGGATCGTGCGCGGCATCGGCCAGGCGTAGGCAGCACAGCAGCACGGCTCGCGGGAGCGCTAGGGTCGGATAGCTATGAAGACCAGTGTCCGGGGCGCCGCCGGTTCCAGCGTTGGCCTGGTGCGGGAGAACAACGAGGACTCCGCGTACGCGGGACGGTGGCTGTTCGCGGTCGCCGATGGCCTGGGCGGCCACGTCGCCGGCGAGGTCGCCAGCGCGGCCGTGATCCGGTCGCTGCGGTCCTGCGACACCGACGTTGGCGAGGACGAGCTGGCCGGCACACTGGAGAAGGCCGTCGGCGAGGCCAATTCGCGGATCCGGCAGGCGGTGGACGACGACCCGGAACTCCAGGGCATGGGGACGACCCTGACGGCGATCCTGTGGTCCGGTAACCGCGCCGCCATTGCCCACATCGGCGATTCCCGTGGCTACCTGCTGCGCCAGGGCGACATGTGCCAGATCACTGAGGACCACTCGGCCGGGAACGTGCTGGACGACGTGGAGGCCTCGGCCTGGCTGGCACCGATGCTGGTGCGTTTCCTGGACGGGCGGCCGGACCAGCCGCCGGACATCGCGGTGCGGGAGCTCCTGGCCGGCGACCGGTACCTGCTGTGCTCGGACGGCCTGACCGGGGCTGCCGACGATCACGCCATCGGCGAAGTGCTCCGGGCGGAGGCGGACCCCGCCGCCGCGGTGACCCGCCTGATCGACCTGGCCATCGAAGGCGGCGGCCCGGACAACGTCACCGTCGTCATCGCGGACGTCGCCGAGTCCGCCGGCGAACCGGTGCCGGTGGATGCGGTCACCGTGGGGGCTGCCACCGATACATGACGTCCGTGCTGTACCGGCTGAAGCCGAGGGACTCATACAGCCGGACCGCGGCCGTGTTGGATTCGTCCACGTACAGCAGGACCTCGGGCAGCCCGCGTCCGCGCAGGTAGGCGAGGCCGGTAAGGGTGAGCGCGCGGCCGAGGCCGGTGCCGCGCTCGGACGGGTCCACCCCGACGACGTAGACCTCCCCGATCGCGGTGCCCTGGCCGCCCGTTTCCCCCGGCGGGTGGATCTTGGTCCAGTGGAACCCGGCCAGCCTGCCCCGCCGTTCTGCCAGGAAAAACCCGGCCGGATCGAACCAGGGCTCGCCTTCGCGCTGGTCCAGGTCATCGGCGGTCCACGAACCCTGCTCGGGATGTTCGGCGAAGGCGCGGCGGTTGAGTTCCAGCCACGGCTGCTCGTCCTGGCCCGGGACGAAGGTGCGGACCGTCACCCCGTCCGGCAGGACCGGCTCCGGCAGGGCTGGTCCGGGCTCTGCCGTTTCGGGAGGGCCGCCGTCCAGCCGGCGCCGCATCTGCCACAGCGCGCGGTCCCGGGTGAAGCCGGCGGCAGCGGCCAGCCGGCCTGCGGCGGGCAGGTCGCCGTGCGCCCAGATCCGCAGCGCGCGCCCCGCTGCGGCCTCGGTCAGCGCGACCGCGAGCATCCGTCCCCGGCCCTGCCGCCGGAAAGCCGGCCCGACCATCAGCTCGGCCGACCCGGCGGAATCGAGGTGGGCGAACCCGGCCAGCGTGCCGTCCGCCGAGAGCAGCAGGTTCACCGCACTCGCCGCGCCGCCGCCACGGACGTGCAGCAGCACCTGCTCGGAGAGGGGCTGGACCCCGTCAGCGGCGGCCGCTTCGGCCGCGAGCCGTGCGACCGCCGTGGATTCCTGGGTGGAAAGGCTGCCGCGGACGGCCACGCGGTCCGTCCCGCCGGCCTCGGCTGCCGCGCCGGGGAACGTCACACGCGCGCCGGCGCGGGGCTCGGATCCCTGTCGTCGCTGATCTTGACCGGGACGAACCGGTACCCGACGTTGCGCACGGTACCGATCAGCGTCTCGTACTCGCCGCCGAGCTTCGCCCGCAGCCGCCGGACATGCACGTCGACCGTCCGGGTCCCGCCGAAGTAGTCGTAGCCCCAGACTTCCTGCAGCAGCTGGGCGCGGGTGAACACCCGGCCCGGATGCTGTGCCAGGAACTTCAGCAGCTCGAACTCCTTGAAGGTCAGGTCGAGCATCTTGCCGCGGAGCCGTGCCGTGTAGGTCGCCTCGTCGATGGTCAGCTCCCCGGACCGGATCTCGTCCGGCGACGCCACGGCCTGCCCGGCGCGGCGGCCGATCGCGAGCCGCAGCCGCGCCTCCACCTCGGCCGGTCCCGCGGTGCTGAGGACGACGTCGTCCATCCCCCACTCCGCGGTCACCGCGGCGAGTCCGCCCTCGGTGACGATCACGATCATCGGGCAGTCAAGGCCGGTCGTCTGCAGCAGCCGGCACAGGCTCTTCACCTGCACCAGGTCGCGCCGTGCGTCGACCAGCACCAGGTCGGCCGGCGGCGCGTCAACCAGCGCAGACGCCTCCGCAGGCGCCACCCTGACCGGATGCAGCAGCAGGCCGAGCGCGGGCAGCACATCGGCAGGCTGTTCGAGAGTCCCAGTGAGCAGAAGAATGTCGCTCAAGGGTTGTCACCTCCGCCTCAATCCGCGGCGCCGGGGCGAGCGCCCATCCAGCCAGATGCCGCATCGTTGAGGCCCTGATATGCGCAAGGATCCGGGGCAATGGAGCGGCTGGATCGCCTGGCAGCTTTGCCCGGACCCTCATGAGCAAGAATAACTCACATGAGCCGAGGGACCATCCGGTACTGGGCGGCCGCGAAGCAGGCGGCCGGCGCTGCCGAGGAACCGTTCGACGCGGGCACCCTCGCGGCGGCGCTGGCGGATGCCGCGGCGCGCCGGCCCGGGGACCGCCGGTTCGCCGAACTGCTGGAGCGCTCGTCGTTCCTCGTCGACAGCGCTCCGGTCGGCCGGCGCGCGGCGGCGGACGTCCCGCTCGCGGACGGCTCGGTGATCGAGGTTCTTCCGCCGTTCGCCGGCGGATGAGTTCCGGACCGCCCATTTGCCCGGTGGCTGCGGGCTTTTTTGCAGCGAACGTCCCAGGCCCGATCCGGGCTCCCGGTAGGGTGGCCGGCGATGCGAAAGCTGCTGATTACCGTCGTTGTCCTGATTGGCCTCCTCGTTGCCGTCGACAGGATCGCCTTGCTGGTCGCCGAGCACCAGGCG
This sequence comes from Streptosporangiaceae bacterium, assembly GCA_051986485.1. Lineage (GTDB taxonomy): Bacteria > Actinomycetota > Actinomycetes > Streptosporangiales > Streptosporangiaceae > JBPYFL01. Next base: position 34,865 of record JBPYFL010000068.1, read on the forward strand.
AGCAAGACGATCGCCGCCACGTTCAATCTCCAGCAGCAGCCGGGGGTGAGCATCCACGGTTTCCCATTCCTCACCGAAGTCGCCGCGGGCCAGTACCAGCAGGTCGACGTGACGGTGAACTCGCTGACGAGCAACGGCGTGCCGGTGCAGGACCTGGACACCCAGTTCACCGCCGTACACGCGCCGTTCCGGCAGATGCTGTTCGGCGGATCGGGACCCTCGACCGTCTCCGCTGATCAGGCCAACGGGACCGCGACGGTCCCGTACTCCGCGGTCAACCAGCAGCTTCCCTCCGGGGTGACGGTCAGCGGGAACGGCAGCGACCTGAAGATGTCGGGCACCACCAGCGTGCTGGGCCGACAGGTTCCGTTCTCGGCGTCCGCGGCCGTTACGGCCAACGGAGGCGGGATCACCATTGCGCCGCGGCACGTGACGGTCGATGGGCAGACGGGCGTACCAGCCAGTGCGGTCGGGCCGATGAGCATCAACCTGCCGGTGCGCGACCTGCCGATGCACTTGTCGGTGAATTCGGCCCAGCCCACCGCGAACGGGCTCCAGATCGGGGTGTCCGCGCAGAACGTCCAGGTGGAAGCCCCCTAGAGGCTCAGCGCCGAGGCGCGCCGGTGTGAACCATTCAGCTTCCCGCTGCGTGTTACCGGTTATGAGGCCGGCATGATGGGCCGCGGCGAGGCCAGCCGGGGCGCGGTCGCCGATGAGCAGCTGATACGGGCGCTGTACGCGGAGCACGGCGGGCCGCTGCTCGGCTATGTCCAGCGGCTGACCAGTGGTGACCGGCAGAGCGCCGAAGACATCGTCCAGGAGACGCTGCTGCGCGCGTGGCGCAACCCGGGAGCGCTGGCGGGACGGCCCGTCCGGCCGTGGCTGTTCACCGTGGCCCGGAATCTGGTGGTCGACACCTACCGCGCGCGCCGGGCCCGACCGGTGGAGGTCGGCGACCCGGAACGGCTGGCCGCAGCGTGGGCGACCGGGGACGACGCCGACCGGGCGCTGGAGTCGTGGACGGTCGCCGACGCCATGACCACGTTGCGGCCCGACCACCGGCAGGTGCTGGTCCAGACGTACTACCTCGGGAGGTCGGTGTCCGAGGCCGCTGCCGCGCTCGGGATACCCGCGGGCACGGTCAAGTCCCGTACCTACTACGCGCTCCGCGCGCTCAAGCTGGCACTGGAAGAACGGGGGTTGGCCCCATGACGCCCCGTACCCCATCTGGACCCCCGGGAGGGGAGATGTCGCCGGGCCGGTACGGCTGCGACGAGATCCGGCACGCGCTCGGCGCGTACGTGCTCGGCGCGATCGATCCGGCCGAGCGGGCCGTCGTCGACCGGCACATCGCCACCTGCCCGGCTTGCCGTGACGAACTGGCCGGTCTCGCCGGGCTGCCGGCCCTGCTCGGCCGGCTCACCCTGGAAGAGGTGGAAAGCCTGGGCGCCGGCAACGCAACCGGTACCGGGCAGTCCGGCCAGCGCCCGGAGACGCAGATCGAATGGTCCGCCGCGCGCAGTGGCGCGGCACCTTCCGAGGCGCCGGGCGGTGCGGACCATTCCGGCACCGGTATCCCGGCCGAACCGCCGCCCGCACTGCTCCGGTCGATCCTCGGCGAGGCGGCCCGCAGGCGCGCTCACCGCCGCCGCGCCGCGGTGCTGGCCGTCGCCGCGGCAGTCGTCCTGCTGGCCGGAGCGGGAACCGCCGCCAGAGCCTTCTTCTCCGGGCAGGCGGGTCCCGCCGCGCCGCGGCCGCCGGCGGCGGCGAGCAGCGGATGGCAGCGGCAGGCAACCGCCACCGATCCGGGCACGAAGGTCACTGCGACCGTGCGGTACAGCGCGAAAAGCTGGGGAACCGCCGTGGTCGCCTCGGTGGGCGGCGTCCCCTACGGAACCCGCTGCGTGCTGTGGGCGACGGACGCCTCCGGCCGGCACGTCGAGGTCGCCAGCTGGACCTATGCCACCGAGGGCTCCTGGTACCCGGGCTCGTCGTCGATCAGGGCGTCCGCCGTCACCAGCTTCGCTATCACGGCCGGCAGCCGTACCCTGGTGACCGTCCCCGTTTCCTGACCGGGCCGGGAATGGACCGCCCGGGGAGCGTGCTTTCGTCATCGTGATTGCCGGATTGATCGTCTGCGTGGCCGTGCTGGCGGCGGCGAGCGCGTTCGGCCTGATCTGGCGCCGCCGCAACGGCGTGCTGCGCGCCCAGCCCGCGCCGGCGCCGGAGAACCGCGGCCAGCCCGCGACGGCGCAGGAGAACGGGGAGAGCGCGGAGGACGCTGCGGTGCAACCGGCCGGCGCGCTCAGCCCGGCGGACCTCGGCGAGCCGCTCGGCAGCCGGGCAACGCTGGTGCAGTTCTCGTCCGCGTTCTGCGCGCCGTGCCGGGCGACCCGGCGGATCCTGTCCGATGTCGCGGAGATGGTGGACGGCGTCACGCACGTGGAGATCGACGCCGAGGCCCACCTGGACCTGGTGCGGGAACTCGGCATCCACCGCACGCCCACCGTGCTGGTGCTCGGCCGCCGCGGTGAGATCGTCCGCCGCGGCAGCGGCCAGCCGCGCAAGGCCGACGTGATCGCCGCTCTCGGCGATGCGGAGGGCGTGGCCCAGAGGTGACAGCCAGCTTGCCGGCACATAGCATCAGAAAGGTGCATCCCCGGGCAGAGCAGATGCTCACCAAGCGGCGGGCAGTGGACTTCTGCCGCGTCGCCACCGCGCTCTGTCCCTAGCCGGCTACCCCCTCCCGACACGTCGCGTCCGGTAGCGCAGCCCCCAGGCGCCATTGGCCGGTAACACGGCCGGTGGCCGCGGCCGGACCCCGGCAGAGGAGCACCCCATGATCGACCCGCGCGGACCGCGCTTCGGCGCGGCCGTCACGACCATTGTCCTGGCCATCGTCCTGATCACCGGCAGCACCGCGCTGCTGGCCGCGCAGGCGGCCGTGTTCGCCGTCGGCGCGGTTTTCGGCATCCGCTATGCCCCCTATGGTCTGATCTACCGGTGGCTGGTCAAGCCGCGGCTCGGGCCACCGTCCGAGCTGGAGGCCGGGGCGCCGCCCCGGTTCGCGCAGGCGGTCGGGCTGGTGTTCGCAGTCGTGGGGGTAGCCGGGTACGCCTCCGGCGTGACGGTGCTGGGCATCGTCGCAACCGCCGCGGCGCTCGCCGCCGCTTTCCTCAACGCGGCCTTCGGCTTCTGCCTGGGCTGCGAGATGTACCTGATAATCCGCCGATTCTGGCCGGCCCGGGCGGCATCCGGGCTGGCTGACTCCGACAAGGAGGTTGCCGCATGAGCCGTTCCGACGTCCTGGTGGACGCGGACTGGGTGGAAGCCCATCTGTCCGACCCGGGTGTGGTCCTCGTCGAGGTGGACGAGGACACCTCCGCCTACGACAAGGGCCATATCCGTAACGCTGTAAAGATCGACTGGAAGAAGGACCTGCAGGACCCCGTCCGGCGGGACTTCATCGACCGGACGGGTTTCGAGGCGCTGATGTCCGAGCGCGGGATCTCGAACGACGACACGGTCATCCTCTACGGCGGGAACAACAACTGGTTCGCCGCCTACGCCTACTGGTACTTCCGGCTGTACGGGCACCGGAACACCAAGCTGCTCGACGGCGGCCGGAAGAAGTGGGAGCTGACCTCCCGCGAGCTGGTGACCGAGGTCCCGTCGCGGGCGAAGACCAGCTACTCCGCCAGCGAGCCGGACACCTCGCTCCGCGCCTTCCGGGACGAGGTCGTGGCCGCCATCGGCAACCGGAACCTGGTGGATGTCCGGTCGCCGGACGAGTTCGCCGGCCGCCTGCTCGCCCCGGCTCACCTGCCGCAGGAGAGCGCGCAGCGGGGCGGGCACATCCCGACCGCGAAGAACGTGCCCTGGTCCAAGGCCGCCAACGAGGACGGCACCTTCAAGTCGGACGACGACCTGCGCAAGCTCTACGCCGACGAGGCCGGGGTGGATCTGGGCAAGGACACGATCGCCTACTGCCGGATCGGCGAGCGTTCCGCGCACACCTGGTTCGCGCTGCACGAGCTGCTCGGCCTGGACAACGTGAAGAACTACGACGGTTCCTGGACCGAGTACGGCTCGCTGGTCGGGGTCCCGATCGAGCTGGGGGAGGGCAAGTGACTGACGGCTGCGGAGCGCCATCCGAGGGCGCGCAGACGGCCCTGGCCGAGTCCGTTATCGAAAGCCAGGCGGTGGTGCAGGGCAGAGTGCTGCACAACGGCGCTGCGGTGGCACCCGGGTACGCGCGGTTGCTCAACGGCGATGGCGAGTTCGTGGCCGAGGTGCCGCTCGGCGAGGACGGCTCGTTCCGCTTCTACGCCGCGCCCGGTGACTGGACCGTGCGCGTCCTCGCCCCGGGCGGGGTCACCCAGAGCCAGCCCGTCACCGCCGGTTACGGACGGGTCGCGGAACTGGAGATCGCGGTATGACCTGGGCTCCAGGCGCGATCGTGACCTAATCGTAAGGCGCCGCCGATCTGGTACTAAACGGCCGCGGGTCCTGCCAGGACCCGCGGCCGTTTACCGTTCCGACATCACGAGGACAACCCCTGGTTTCGTCGCAGTTAACCTCCCGGTCACCTGCGCTGCATATGAATGGCAGCATCCGCAAACAGCCCGCATGCGATAAACCGGAGAGGCGTATCCGTGTCCCTTAGTGCTGGCTCGGCAGGGCCGGACGGCCGTCCCTCGGTCGCGACCGAAACCCCGGCGGGAACGGGGTCCAGCGGTGCGGCGTCGCAGGTGAACGACCCCGCCATCCGGACGGTGGACCTGACCCTGGGTTTCGGGTCGTTGACCGTCCTGAACGAGATCTCGCTGAGCTTCAAGCGCGGCGCCGTGACGGCACTGCTCGGGCCGACCGGCTCCGGGAAGACCACGTTCCTCCGCACCCTGAACCGGATGAACGACCGGGTCAGCGGCTACCGGCGACGCGGGGACGTCTTGCTGGACGGATCGAGCATCTTCAACGGCGGCACCGACCCGATGGCGCTTCGGCGCCGGGTCGGCATGCTCTTCCAGCGGCCGAACCCGTTCCCGATGTCCATCATGGACAATGTGGTGGCCGGGGTCCGCGCCCACCGGATGGCGCCCCGGTCGGAGCTGAAGTCGATCGCCGAGCAGCGGCTGTCCGAGGTCGGCCTGCTCGACCATGTGTCGAAGCGGTTCAAGGACTCGCCGTTCCGGCTGTCCGGCGGGCAGCAGCAGCTGCTGTGCCTGGCCCGGACCCTCGCGGTGAATCCGGAAGTCCTCCTGCTCGACGAGCCGACATCCTCGCTGGACCCGCTCGCGACCGAGTCGATCGAGACGCTGATCCGCGACCTGACGCCGCGGCTGACCATCGTGGTCGTCACGCACAACCTGGCGCAGGCGCGCCGGGTCGCCGACCGGACCGCCTTCTTCCACCAAGGGAGGCTGGTCGAGCACGGCGAGACCAAGCAGGTATTCGAGAACCCAGCGAAGGACGAGACCGCACGTTACGTGGCGGGCAGCTTCGGCTGAGCCGCAGGACCAAAAAGGATTGCCGCGCGGCAGTAGACCCTCATCTCCGGCCGCGCGGCAAGGCAGGGAGGCGACCGCCTCCCCGATGTGCACACACGCACGCACAATGCGTGCCAGCACGAGAAGGAGTATATCTCGGTGGCATCACGATCACGCATGCTCTTTGCTGCGGCTGCCGTGGGTTCTGCCGCGGTTGTGGCGGCGGGCTGCGGCAGCAGCAGCGGGAGCACGTCATCGGGCTCGACGTCCAGCGCCGCGCCGGCGAAGCCCGCGACGGTAGCGACCGCGCCCGCGAAGGGTAGCCAGACGCTGTCAGAGACCGGAAGCTCGCTGCTGTTCCCGCTGTTCGGCAACTGGGCGACCGGCTACCACAAGGCTTTCCCGAACGTCACCATCACGACCGCCTCCACCGGTTCCGGCGCCGGCATCTCCGGCGCGACCGCGGGGACGGTGGACATCGGCGCATCCGACGCCTACCTGTCGCCCGGCGACATGCAGAAGACGCCCACCCTGAAGAACATCCCGCTGGCCATCTCGGCGCAGCAGGTCAACTACAACGTGCCCGGGCTGAGCCCGTCCACGCACCTCAAGCTGAACGGCACGGTGCTGGCGAACATGTACCAGGGCAAGGTCAAGACCTGGGACGACCCGTCGATCAAGGCCTTGAACCCCGGGGTGAACCTGCCGGCCACGAAGGTTGTCCCGATCCACCGCTCGGACAGCTCGGGTGACACCTTCCTGTTCACCAGCTACCTGTCCAAGCAGGACCCCGCCTGGTCCAGCTCGGTGGGCTTCGGCACCTCGGTGTCGTTCCCGTCGGTGGCCGGGGCGCCGGCCGAGAAGGGCAACAGCGGCATGGTGACCGGCTGCAAGAACACGCCGGGCTGCCTCGCCTACATCGGCATCAGCTACCTGGACAAGACCAACGCCGCCAACCTCGGCGAGGCACAGCTCGCCAACGGGTCCGGCGCTTACGAGCTGCCCAACCCGGGATCGATCAAGACCGCCGCCGACTCGTTCACCTCGAAGACCCCGGCGAACGGCGCGATCTCGATGATCAACAGCACCGCGTCGGGCGCGTACCCGATCGTCAACTACGAGTACGGGATCGTGAACGCCAAGCAGACCGCCGCCGCCAAGGCCCAGACGATCCAGGCGTTCCTGCACTGGGCGATCACTGACGGCAACGCCGCGTCGTACCTGAACCCGGTGCAGTTCCAGCCGCTGCCGCCATCAGTGGTAACCCAGTCCAACGCGCAGATCGCCCAGATCAAGGGCTGACGAATCAGGTAACCGAGGAATACTCGTGACTACATCGGCATCTGCCGGCACACCTGACCGGGGGGCGGGCCCAGGCCCGCTCCCCCGGCGGGTGGGCGGGCCGCTGCGCGCGTGGGTGCGCAACGGGCAGTTCGTCCAGTGGATCGGCGGCGTCGGAGCCCTGCTCCCGGTGCTCGCGCTGGCGTTCATTCTCGTGACGCTGGTGCTGGAGGCGTTTCCCGCGCTGAGTTTCAACGGCTGGCACTTCTTCAGCGCCAGCGCGTGGAAGCCGGGCAACCTCTACAGCTACGGAACGGGTGGTCCCAGCCAGGGCGGGGTGGCTCACCCGCCGGGCGCCTCCTACGGGGCGTGGCCGCTCATCTTCGGCACCCTGGTCTCATCGGCAATCGCCCTGGTGATCGCCGTGCCGGTGTCGATCGGGGCGGCGCTGGTGGTCGTCGAGCGGCTGCCGAAGCGGCTGGCGTCGGCGGTCGGGATGTTCCTCGAACTGCTGGCCGGCATCCCCAGCGTGATCATCGGCCTGTGGGGGGTGCTCACCTTCGGCCCGGTCCTGGCGAAGCACGTGTATCCGTGGATCGCGAGCATCATGCCGAACGTCCCGCCGTTCAGCTACTTCACCGGCAACACCGGCACCGGCGAGGGGATGCTCACCTCCAGCCTGATCCTCGCGGTAATGGTGATCCCCATCGTCGCCGCGACGACCCGCGACCTGATCCGGCAGGTGCCGCTGCTGCCGCGGGAGGGAGCCGTCGCCCTCGGCATGTCCGACATGGAGGCCGCGCGCAAGGTGACGCTGCCGTGGGTCAGCGGCGGCATCATCGGCGCGGTGGTGCTCGGCCTCGGCCGGGCGCTCGGCGAGACGATGGCGGTCGCGATGATCTCCGGGGCGGCGCTCGGCACCATCCCGAGCAACATCTACGACACGTTCACCACGATCGCGGCGACGATCGTGAACACTCTCGACTCGGCGCTGACCGACTCCACCGGCTTCGCGGTGAAGACGCTGGCCGAGCTGAGCCTGGTGCTGATGGTCATCACGCTCCTCACGAACATCGTCGCCCGCTACATGGTCCGCCGCGTTACGGGCACCGCGCTGCCCGTCGGCCGCGGTATCTGAGGTGATGAACAGATGATGAATCCACCGGGGCCGCAGATGGAGGTTGGCGAGCGGCGGCCCGCGCCGCGCGTCCCGCGTATCTCGCCTCGGCGCAAGGTCTCGAACATGACCTTCTGGGCGCTGTGCTTCGCGTCCCTCGCCGTGGTGGTCGTGCCCACCGTGTGGCTGGCGGTGGGAATCGTGGTGCGCGCCGTGCCGAATTTCCAGATGAGCGTGCTCACCACGAAGTCGGCGGGCGCCGGGGGCGGGCTGGAAAACGCGATCGTCGGCACCGTCGCGCTCGCCATCGGCGTCCTGATCGTCGGCGGCACCGTGAGCATCCTCACCGCGCTCTACCTGGCCGAGTTCGCCAAGGGCCGGCACCGCTCGCTGCTTCGCGGCGGTTACGAGGTGCTGGCCGGCATCCCGTCCATCGTGCTCGGCTACGTCGGGTACATCGCGCTGGTGGTGCATTTCCACTGGGGCTACGGGCTGCTCCCCGCCACGCTGGTGCTATCGGTGCTGGCGATCCCCTACATCACCAAGGCGACCGAGACCGCGCTCGCCCAGGTGCCGACCTCGTACCGGGAGGGAGCCGAGGCGCTCGGCCTTCCGGTGAGCTGGACGCTGCGCAAGATCGTGCTGAAGTCCGCGCTGCCGGGCATCATCACCGGCCTGCTGGTGGCGATCGCGATCGCGGTCGGCGAGACCGCGCCGCTGCTGTTTACCGCGAACTGGTCGGACAACAATCCGTCGCTCCCGCTCACCCACAACCCGGTCGCGTACCTGACGTACCCGATCTGGTCCTTCTTCGACGAGCCGTCCCAGTCCGCGGTGAACCTGTCGTACGATGCCGCGCTGCTGCTGCTCATCTTCGTGCTGATCCTGATCATCATCGGGCGGATCATCTCCGCCATGTCGAGGCGCCACGCAGAATGACGGCCGGCCAGGCGGGGGACCCAAGCTGGGCCGCCGAGGCGGTCCAACTAGCCCCCGGTACCCGGCCGCAGTCCGGCCGGCCCTCGGCGGGCGTTCTCACCGAGCGCCTGGCCGCCGCACTGGTGCCGCGCGAGCCCGGATACCAGCTGCCTCGCCGTAGCGCGCTGGCGCGGCGTTACCAGGTCGGCGTCGCCGATATCGACGCCGCTCTCGCGGCGCTCGCGCAGCGGCACCTGGTACGGCTGCTGCCCAGCGGCGAGGCGTACCGCGCCGGGCCGGCCGAGTACCTGGTGATCCCCGACGGCCTTCCCACCTCCTCGGCGGTCATCGACCCGATGGGAAACCACGTCTCCTGCCGCGCACGCCGGGTGTCGCGGCTGCGCGCCGCGGCCGATATCGCCGGGGCGCTCAGCGTGGCCGCAGGCTCGGAGGTCTGCGTCTGCCGCAGCCTGTGGGCGGCGGACGGCGAGCCGGCCGCCTCCGCCGCGACCTACGTCCCGGACCGGCTGGCGCATCTGCTGACCGGCCAGCAGCCGGAGCAGGCCGGGCCCGGCGCGATGCTCGCCGCGCCCAGCTGGACGGCCCGGCTGAACATGCTGCGGGTGGAGATGCAGCCCCCGGACCGCGCTGCCGCCCGCCGGCTGCGGCTCCCGGCCGGCGTTCCCGCCGTCACCGTGACCGCGCTCTACGAGGACCGGGAACACGGCGACCCGATGGCGCTCACCGTGGTGGCGCTGCGCCCCGACCGGTTCCGGATCGTGCTCGACAACGAGAAGCCGTAGCCGCGCGGGCACGCCGATAGCGGCGGGGAATCCGCGGTTTCTGGACACGCGGCACGGCGTACTGGGAACCTTGTGCCGAGATGGCAGCGGAGACAACAACCGCAGCGGAACGCGTGCCGCGGCGCGGCCGCTATCTGCTTCCACGGACCACCCCCCGGCGAGCCGAGCTGGTTGCTGCCCTCGTTGCGGCCACGGTCATCGCGCACCTGCTGTTCGCCCAGCTCACCATCGTCGTCGCGGTGATCTTCAACGGCGTGACCAGGGCCACCCGGTGGCGCCCCGAATGGCTGCTGGTACCGGCGGCGGGCGGTCTCGGCTGGGCGGTGGCCACCGGTCCGGGCCGCGCGCTCAGCGGGCTGCTCGAAGGCCCGCGCCAGGTCGCGGCGTACCTGGGCGGAGTGGCAGGCGACCCGGCACGCCTGCTCCACCTGTCGGTCGCGATGCACGGGATCGGCGGCTGGCTGCCGCACCAGCTGCCGCTCGCGCTGATCACCGGGGCGGCCGAGGCCGCGCTCGCCGCCGGCCTGAGCTGGCTGCACACCGACGAATGGCGGATCCCCCCGTCCCGGCCGGGGCTGCTGAGTGCCCTGCGGCGGGTGCTCACCACCCGCGCGCTCCGGTCGGGGCGCGTGGTGACCAGGGACGGCGGGTGCCTGGGCGTGGAGGTCCGCACCGGCAAGCGAGCGGCGGTGTCGTGGGCGGAGGCGCGCTCAAGCGTGTTGTGCGCCGGTTCCCCGGGATCCGGCACCGCCACCACGAGCCTCCAGCTGGTGCACGCCGCGATCCGCCGCCGTAAACCGGTGATCGCGGTCGACCTGGCCGGCGACCCGGCCGTTTCCCGGTGGTTCGCCGCCGTGTGCGCCGCGGCGGCCGCGCCGCTGCGGGTTTTCGGCCCCGGCGGGCCGGGCTGTTACGAGGCGCTGCACGGCGGCGGTCCGGGCAGGCGGGCCGCGCTGGTGATGGGGATGATCGACTGGTCCGGCGCCCCCGGCCGGTACCGCGGGAGCTGCCGCACGTACCTGGCCGACGTGTTCGCCGTGCTGGACGCGGCACCGGGCGCGCCAGCGACACCGGTCCTGGACGAGGTGCTGCACCTGCTCAACCCGGCTGCGCTGCGGGCGCGCGCGCAGCGCATACCTCCCCACCATCCCGGCCGCGACGCGCTCGTCGAGCGGGTGCGGGTCTCGGCCGGCACCCTGGACAGCGACCCCCAGGTCGGTGCGGCCCTGGCGGGACCGCTGACCGACGTGCGCTCGTCGGCCGTGGGTCCGTGGCTGCGGACCGCGGAGGGAAGGACCGAGAGATCGATCGACCTGGACCAGATCGTGCGCGACCGGGCCGTGGTGCTCTTCTCGCTCGGCCCCGGAGCGCTCGGCCCCGGAGCGCCGGGCCTGGGAGCGCCGGGCCTGGGAGCGCCGGGCCTGGGAGCGCCGGGCCTGGGAGCGCCGGGCCTGGGAGCGCCGGGCCCCGCGGCCGCTGCCGTCGCCGGCCTGGTGGCGCACGACCTGATGGCGCTCTGCGCCGACCTGGCCGAGATCGGCGTGGACAGCGACGGCCTCGCCTGGTTCGGCGAGTCCGGCGCGATCCCGCCCGGCGTGCTCGCCG
>JBPYFL010000069.1:0-7519 GCA_051986485.1 Streptosporangiaceae bacterium
GGGCGCCGCGCGCGGCGCTGCGCCGGCCGGGAGCGCCCGCGCCCACGCCCGGCACGGTGAACAGCTTGGGGCGGAACGGCCGTCCGGCGGCCGCGACCCGCTGGGCCGCCGCTTCGCCGTTGCCGGGCGCGTCCGCGCCCGGCCGATGGCCAGAACCGCTTCCGGGGCGCGCGCCCCGCCCGTCCGCGGCACTGGAGGCCGGATCGGGCGCAGCGGCGGCGTCATCGCCGGTCCCACCCGGACCGGCGTCCGCCGGAGCACCGCCGTCCGTACCGTCGAGGCCGGCCGGGCCCTGCGGCCCGCCGGGAAGGGACTGGCCGCCGCCCGCGGGCCCGTCCGGGCCGCCGTCCGGGCCATCGCCTGGATCACCAGGCCGGCCCGGGCCGTGTTCGCCGGAGCCGCCCCGCGGGCCGGAGCCGTCGCCGGGCGATCCCGTGCCCGCGCCGGCGGATTCCAGGGCATCGTCGAGTGCCTCCGGGTCAAGGCCGGGGGCGTCGAACGGGTCGCGGCGGCGGCGGTGCGGCAGCGCCAGCCGGGCCGCGGCACGGATGTCGTCGGTCGTCACCTCGTCGCGGCCGTGCCAGGCCGCCAGCGCGATCGCCGCCCGGGCGGTGACCAGGTCGGCGCGCAACCCGTCCACGCCGAACGCCCCGCACACGGCGCACACCTGCTCCAGCGCGTGCCCGGGCAGCCGAACCCCAGGTAGGCGGCGCCGTGCCTCGGCGACCCCGCGGGACAGCCGCCCCGTCTCTTCCGCCCAGCGCGCGGCGAACCCGGCCGGGTCTTCCTCGTAGCCAAGGCGCCGGCGGACAACCTCGGCGCGCTCGGCCGGGTCCCGCGTTGCCGCCACCGCGACGGTCAGCCCGAACCGGTCGAGAAGCTGCGGCCGCAGTTCCCCTTCCTCCGGGTTCATCGTGCCGACCAGCAGGAACCGCGCCGCATGCACCACCGAGACGCCGTCTCGCTCCACGTAGCTGGTGCCCAGGGCGGCCGCGTCGAGAAGCAGGTCGACGAGGTGATCATGCAGCAGGTTCACCTCGTCCACGTACAGCAGCCCGCGATGGGCGGCGGCCAGCAGCCCGGGCTGGAAGACGGCCGCCCCCTCGCTCAGCGCCCGCTCGATGTCGAGCGAGCCGGCCAGGCGGTCCTCGGTGGCCCCCACCGGAAGCTCAGCCAGCCGCGCGGGACGGGTCGCCGCGGCCGCGTCCGGCGGGTGCGGCCCGTCCGGGCAGCTGGTGTCCGGGGCCGCCGGGTCGCAGGAGAACCGGCAGCCGGCGACGACGTTGACCGGGGGAAGCAGTTCGGCCAGCGCTCGCACGACCGTGGATTTCGCGGTTCCCTTCTCGCCGCGGACCAGGACGCCGCCAATGGCCGGGGACACGGCGTTCAGCAGCAGCGCGAGTTTGAGGTCGTCCATGCCCACCACGGCTGCGAGCGGGTACGGCGGGGTTCCGGCCCTCGCCGGCCCGCCGCCGGAGCTGTCATGCTCGCGGGCCCCGCGCTCAGGCCCGGGCCGTGCGGCCCGGCCGGCATCCGCTGGGACCTCACCGCCTGGATCTCCCGCTACCGCCAAGCGGTCATGCATGCCATCTCATCCTTCCCCGGGTTCCGCGCCCGCAGGTGACGAAGCCGGCGGCCGGAGTGTCCTGGCTCCTGGATCTTCGCTCGCCCCGCCTTCCCGCCGCCGTGAGCGGCAGTGGCATAGCTGGGGTTCGCTCCCCGGTAACAGTTGCGCGACAGCCCCGGACTCACACCGGGTTCCTCCGCTGGTACCGCCGATCCCCAGCATGGCACATCCGTGGCGCGGCCGTCGCTGTCCCGATAGCCTGGCGTGCGGCCCGTGCGCACTGGATCTTCGGTGATCCTGGCAGGATCCTCAGCTGGCTGCCAGGGAACATTCAGACATTATTGCTAGTAATAACCAGGCAAAACACGAGGGCAAGCGCGACAGAAACCGGGCGGCCAGCGCGAGGCTGGTGAAACCAGGAATGAATGGAGTGTCATGGCTGGTCCACAGCGTTCACGGGTCCTAGTGACCGGGGGCGCGGGCTTCATCGGCCGTCGGCTCGTCCGTGCGCTCGCCGCGCGCGGACATGACGTCATCGTCGCGGACAAGCGGCCATTTCCAGGCGGCGCGGCCGAAGACGGGAAGGGATCAATCACCCCCGTTCTCGGAGACCTGCGCGATCCCGGCGTGGTGGAGTGCGCTCTGCCAAGCGGGACCGATGTGGTCATGCACCTGGCTGCGGTGACGTCCGTGCTGGAGTCGGTGGAGGATCCGGCGGGCACCTATGACGTCAATGTCGCGATGACCCAGGGCCTGCTCGAGCGGGCCCGGGAGCAGGGCACCGGCACCTTTATCTTCGCCTCGACCAACGCCGTGACCGGCGATGTCGGGCGCGGGGTGATCAGCGAACGGCTCCCGCTGCGCCCGCTGACCCCGTACGGGGCGACGAAGGCGGCCGCCGAGATGATGCTCAGCGCCTACGCGGCCTGCTACGGCCTGAAGACGTGCCCGCTGCGGTTCTCCAACGTGTACGGACCCGGCATGGAGGCCAAGGACAGCTTCATCCCGCGGCTGATGCGGGCGGCGCGCGACGGCACGGGCGTCCAGGTGCGCGGCGACGGCACCATGCTCCGTGACGTCGTGCACGTGGACGACGTGGTGGCCGGAGTGCTGGCCGCCTGGGAGGCCGGTCACAACGGGCCGCTGATCCTCGGCTCCGGCAGCAGCGTCTCGGTGAACGACATGGTCGAGGCCGCGCGACGGGTGACCGGCCGGCCCATCCGGGCGGAGCACGTGGAACCCAAGGCCGGTGAGATGCCCGCCGTGATCGTGGACATCTCCGGCGCGAAGGCCCTCGGCTACCAGCCGCGCTACGACCTGGATTCCGGCCTCGCCACCGTCTGGCCCGAGTTCAGCCCGGACGGGGCGAACGGCACCGCCGCCGATGGCGGCAACGGCTCCGCCGCTGTCGCCGGCGCCGTCCCCGGGGCGGCCCGGTGAGCACCCGTACCGCGACCGGCACCACGGCCGGCACGGTCCGCAACGGAGACAGCGCGGACGATCAGGCGCTCGCCGGCATGGACGCGGAATTCGGCGAGCGGGCGCTCAGCATGCCGCCGGTGGCGATCGTGATCGCCGCTTACAACGAAGAAGGCCCCATCGGCGATGTGGTCCGTGCCCTCCCCCGCACGGTGTGCGGCCTGCGGACCGTGGCACTGGTCGTCGTGGACGGCTCGACCGACCGCACCGCCGAGACGGCCCGGGCCGCCGGCGCGGTGGTCTGCGACGTCGCGGTGAACCGCGGGCAAGGCGCGGCGCTGCGGCTCGGCTACCGCGCCGCGCGCCGGGGCGGCGCTGAATACATCGTCACGACCGACGCCGATGGGCAGTACAACCCGGCCGAGATCGAGAAATTGCTGGAGCCGATCCTGGCGGGCGAGGCCGACTTCGTGACCGGATCACGCAAGCTCGGGAGCCAGGAGACGAAGGACCCGATCCGCAAGCTCGGGGTGCTGTTCTTCGCCACCAGCATCAGCGTGCTGACCGGGCAGCGGATAACCGACACGACGTTCGGCCTGCGGGCGATGCGCGCCGAGGTCACCGGCGCCGTTCAGCTGGATCAGCCGCAGTACCAGGCGTCCGAGCTGCTGATCGGGGCCATCTCCCGCGGTTTCCGGGTCATCGAGCGCCCGGCGACGATCCACCGGCGGCAGATCGGCCAGAGCAAGAAGGGCCACAACTTCTTCTACGGGCTGCGTTTCGCCGGGGTGGTGGGGCGCACCTGGTGGCGGGAGCGGGGCCGCCCGGCAGGCTCCGCGGCGAGCGAGCCGCCGCCGGACGGTCAGCCGCGGCCGGGCGCCGGGGAGAACGCGTCCGAACCGCCCGCCGGGACCGGGCCGGCCCCGTCTGGGGACGGACTGGCCGCCGGGGCGGCAGCGGACGGTGAGCCGGCCGGCCCGCGGGCGGAATCGGCCGGCCCAGGCGCCACGTCCGGCCCGGACGCCGGATCCGCCGATGGCTCCCCGGGCTCCTCGGATCCGCGGTCGGCGAAGAGGAAATAGTGAAATATCAGGAACCGGGTCAGGAACGTCAGGGCGTTGGCCGCCAGGTAGACGAAACCGACGAAAGCCAGCCGCTCGACCGGGGGCAGGCGCCACCACAGGGCGAGGTGCTGCCCGAGGCTGGTCGCCGCGGAGAGGACGATGACGGTGCCGGCCGATATCAGCCAGAACGGCAGCGTCTCCTTGATCAGGTGCGGGCGTCCACGGCGTTCCCAGGCCCAGCGGCTCAGAACGTAACTCACCAGGGCGCCCGCGAACCAGCCCGTCGCACCGGCCACTGTGGGCCACACATGCGCGATCAGGCAAAGTTCGAGCGTCGCCTCGCTCGCCGCCAGCGCCAATACGGAACCGAACGCGAAGCGGGTAAAGCGCCGCCCCACGGTGCGGACGCCATACCGGTACACTGCCCGGACCGTGGCATTAGCGCGGATGGCTCTGGTTACGCTCCGCAGGACCAATGTCATGTTCTCCTCAGATTACGATGCCGCAGCGTCCGACAATAGTGGACCAGGCTGGACGTCCGTGGGGCCACGGCAAGGCTTGAATAATAGAAACCAAACGATGAGGCAGGAGCCGACGAAATGAAGACCCTGGTGCTGGGTGGCGACGGGTACCTTGGCTGGCCGACCGCGCTGCACCTGTCGCGCCAAGGCCACGACGTCGCTGTGGCGGACAACTTCGTGCGCAGGCAGTACGACCATGAGCTCGGGGTGGAGAGCCTGGTCCCGATCGAGACGCTGCGCACGAGGGTGAACACGTGGCGCGAGCTGACGGGTGAGAAGATCCGCTGCTTCGTCGGCGACCTGACGGACGCTGAGTTCACCTACCAGATGATCCAGGACTTCCGGCCGGATGCGGTGGTGCACTTCGCCGAGCAGCGGGCGGCGCCGTACTCGATGATCGACCGCAAGCACGCGGTGTACACCCAGCAGAACAACGTGATCGGCAACCTGAACCTGCTGTTCGCGATCGCCGAGATCGACCCGGACATCCACCTGGTCAAGCTCGGCACCATGGGCGAGTACGGCACGCCGAACATCGACATCGAGGAAGGCTGGCTCGAGGTCGAGCACAACGGCCGCAAGGACCGGGTGATGTTCCCGAAGCGGCCCGGCTCCTTCTACCACCTGTCGAAGGTGCACGACAGCCACAACATCGAGTTCGCCTGCCGGATCTGGGGGCTGCGGGCGACGGACCTGAACCAGGGCGTCGTGTACGGCCAGCAGACCGAGGAGACGGCCCGCGACGAGCGGCTGGCCACCCGGTTCGACTACGACGCGGTGTTCGGCACGGTGCTGAACCGCTTCTGCATCCAGGCCGTCCTCGGGCACCCGCTGACCGTGTACGGGACGGGCGGCCAGACCCGCGGCCTGATCGACATCCGCGACACCGTCCGCTGTATCCAGCTGGCCTGTGAGTCCCCGGCTGAGCGCGGTGAGTTCCGGGTGTTCAACCAGATGACGGAGTCGCTGTCGATCGCGGAGATCGCGCGGACGGTCGCCGGGTGCAGCCCGGACGCGGCGACGGTGGAGTACCTGGACAACCCGCGGGTCGAGGCCGAGCAGCACTACTACAACGTGAAGCACACCAGGCTGGTTGAGCTGGGGCTGCAGCCGCATCTGCTGTCGGACACGCTGATCGAGTCGCTGTTCGAGATCACCAAGCGGTACGCGCACCGCGCGCGGGTGGAAGCCATGCGCCCGACGGTGCACTGGCGCAAGCCCGGCTCCGAGCAGGAGGCGTAACAGCCGCCGGCGGCCGGACTGACCCGGCCGCGCGCCGGACCCCGGCGCGCCCCTTGCGATGATCGTGGCCGTTCTGCACGGAACCTGACCGTGCGGGACGGCCACGATCAGTCTTCGAGGTCGCCTTCCAGCTCGAGGTAGGCCTGGCGGAGCTGGTCCAGGGTGGCCGGGTCCGGGTTTTCCCACATGCCGCGATCGGCCGCTTCGAGCAGCCGTTCGGCGATACCCCGCAGCGCCCACGGGTTCGACTTGGTGATGAACTGCCGGGTTTCGGCGTCGAACACGTACGCGGCCGCGAGCCCTTCGTACATCCAGTCAGCGACCACGCCGGCCGTCGCGTCATACCCGAACAGGTAGTCCACGGTCGCGGCCAGCTCGAACGCGCCCTTGTAGCCGTGCCGGCGCATCGCGGCGATCCACCGCGGGTTCACCACCCGGGAGCGGAACACCCGCAGCGTCTCCTCCCCCAGCGTCCGGGTCCGCACCGCCGCGGGCTGCACCGAGTCCCCGATGTAGGCGGCCGGGTCCCGCCCGGTGAGCGACCGGACCATCGCGACCATGCCGCCGTGGTACTGGAAGTAGTCGTCGGAGTCGGCGATGTCGTGCTCACGGGTGTCGGTGTTCTTGGCGGCGACGGCGATCCGCCGGTACGCGGTCTCCATGTCGGGCCGCGCGTCCCGGCCGTCCAGCCCGTGGCCGTAGGCGAAGCCTCCCCAGACGGCGTACACCTCGGCGAGGTCGGCGTCGTTCCGCCAGTTCCTCGCGTCGATCAGCGGCAGCAGCCCGGCGCCGTAGGCACCGGGCTTCGAGCCGAAGATGCGGGTGGTCGCCCGCCGCCAGTCGCCGTGCTTGCCGTGGTCGGCCAGGGCGTGTGCGCGCAGGTAATTCGCCTCCGCGGGCTCGTCCAGCCGGGCGACCTCGGTGATCGCCTCATCGATCAGCGAGATCACGTGCGGGAACGCGTCCCGGAAGAACCCGGAGATGCGCAGCGTCACGTCGATGCGGGGCCGGCCGAGTTCGTCCAGCGGCACCACCTCGAAGCCGGTGACCCGCCGCGACGCCTCGTCCCAGACCGGGCGGCAGCCGATCAGCGCGAGCACCTCGGCGATGTCGTCGCCCTGGGTGCGCATCGCCGACGTCCCCCACACGGTCAGGCCGACCGAGCGCGGGTAGCCGCCTTCGTCCGCCAGGTGCCGCGCCAGCAGCGACTCCGCCAGCGCGCAGCCGGTGTCCCAGGAGTTGCGCGACGGGATCGCCTTCGGGTCGACCGAGTAGAAGTTGCGCCCGGTCGGCAGCACGTTGATCAGGCCGCGGGTGGGCGATCCGGACGGCCCGGACGGCACGAACCCCCCCGACAGCGCGTGCAGCACCGCGTCGATCTCGCCCCGGGTGGCGGCCAGCCGCGGCACCACCTCGGCGGCCGCGAACCGCAGCACCCGCGCGACCTCGCCGTGATCGGCCCCGTCCAGTGACTGGCCGTCCAGCACCGCCGCGACGGCATCCTCGGCCCGGTCCGGGTCCCAGTGGGATTTGTCCATGTACTGCAGGAGCGCGTCGGCGGCCCGCTCCACCGCATCGACCCCCGCCCGCGCGTTGACGGAGCCGTCTTCCTCGGCGCCCAGCGCCGCCCGCAGCCCCGGGACCGTACCGAACCCGCCGCCCCACATCTGCCGCGACCGCAGGATCACCGACACCAGGTTGACCAG
>JBPYFL010000070.1:0-11807 GCA_051986485.1 Streptosporangiaceae bacterium
GGCGACACAACAGCGGGAATCACTGGTGAAGGAATATCGTGGGCTGTAGTGGTGTTAGGCTGGGTGCTGCACCAGATGCCCCGCTACGGGGCGGGTGCCTGTCCGTCATCCACCGCCCGCCCGGCAATGAAGCCGAGCCGGTCGTGCAGATGGCACCCCGTAGCCGCTCTGCTCCATCGTTCCGCTGCCGTTCCCGCGAGGGGCGGAAGCGTACCGCCGGAGTGGTCAGGCCATGGGGTCCCACCGGATCTGAGCGAGACAGCCGTCCCAGTCATCTGGTCGGGAACACATTCGTCTGCAGTGGCCGCGCACAGGCCGAACCAGCGCGACCAGCGGTTCTGCCCTGGTTCCAGCGCCGGTACGGCCCGCGGGAGGCGTACCGCGGCACACGCGGCACGTGTTTCGGGCACAGCAGGAACCGGTGCGGCCTGCCGGCCGTACCACACAGCCGGGCTGGCCGGCCGACGAGGAAGCCGGCGCCCGTTCCGTGGAAGGACGCTTAGTGAGCGAAACCACAGAGTTTGCCGCCGGGCAGGCAGGGACGCCTGATTCAGAACCCCGGTCGGCAGAGGCCGATGGCGCGGAGGCACCGGGTTCCTCCCCCGCTCCGTCGACGCGGCCGCAGCGGGGGGACACCAGCCTCACGTCGATGCTCCTGCCGCAGCTCCAGCGCCTGGCTCAGTCCCTGGGGATTACCGGGACCGGCCGGATGCGCAAGAGCCAGCTCATCGAGGCGATCCAGGGACGGGCGATTCTCGAGGAACGAGGCCAGCAGGCTTCTTCCGATCACCAGAACCAAGGCGCGCAAGCGCGCGCACAGGCAGCCGGGATCCCGGGGCACGGGTCGCCGGGCAGTGCCGGCAATGCCGCCATCGACAGTTCAGCCGAGCGGGGCGCGCCCGCGGGAGCCGGCGAGCCCCGTCCCCACAAGCAGGACGCTATGCAACCAGAAGACACACCGAGCCGCGAGACAGCCCAGGGCACGTCCACGGGGGACACCCAGAGCCAGGACACCGGCCGGGTCAGCGGGTCAGCAGATGACACCAGCGGGCGCCCGCAAACCGTGAGCGCCGGCGACCAGTCCAGCTACGGCCAGGACGGCGGCAGGCCCGCCGCCGCCTTCGGGTCCAGCACCGGCGGGCCCAGCACCGACAGTGCGGGTCCCGGCTCCGGCCCGGGCACGTCCGGGAATGCCGCGCCTGCCGCGGATTCCACCGGCTCCGCGCCGGCTGCCGCTGACAGCGGCCAGGACGGTACCCAGGACGCCCAGAACGGCGCCCGCGCGGCCGCCGATGGCCAGCAGGGCGGCGCCCCGGCGTCGGCGCCCGGCGGCGAGCAGTCGCCGGACGGCCAGCGCGGTGAGCGGCGGCGGCGCAACAACAACAACGGCCGCCAGAACGACGGCCAGCAGCGCGGCAACCAGCGCCAGGGCCAGGGCCAGCAGGGCCAGAACCGCGGCGGCAACGGCGGCAACGACCAGGGCCGTGACCAGCAAGACGACGGCGACGGCCGGGGCGGCCGGCGCCGCGACCGGGACCGGTTCCGCAACCGGAACAGGTCCCGCCGCGAGCGCCCGGACGGCGAGCCGGTGGTCACCGAGGATGACGTGCTCATCCCGATCGCGGGCATCCTCGACGTCCTCGACAACTACGGGTTCGTCCGGACGTCGGGCTACCTGCCCAGCGCGCAGGACGTGTACGTGTCGCTGTCGCAGGTGCGCAAGCACGGGCTGCGCAAGGGCGACGTCATCGAGGGCGCGGTCCGGCAGCCCCGGGAGGGCGAGCGCCGGGAGAAGTTCAACGCGCTGGTGCGGCTGGACAAGATCAACGGGCTCGACCCGGAGCAGTCGAGGGGCCGGCCGGAGTTCTCCAAGCTGGTCCCGCTGTACCCGCAGAACCGGCTGCGGCTGGAGACCGAGCCGAACGTCATGACGACCCGGATCATCGACCTGGTCAGCCCGATCGGCAAGGGCCAGCGCGGGCTCATCGTGTCCCCGTCCAAGGCCGGGAAGACGATGATCCTGCAGGCGATCGCGAACGCGGTCACGAAGAACAACCCGGAAGTCCACCTGATGGTCGTCCTGGTGGACGAGCGCCCGGAGGAAGTCACCGACATGCAGCGGTCGGTGAAGGGCGAGGTGATCCACTCCACCTTCGACCGTCCCGCCGACGA
This sequence comes from Streptosporangiaceae bacterium, assembly GCA_051986485.1. Lineage (GTDB taxonomy): Bacteria > Actinomycetota > Actinomycetes > Streptosporangiales > Streptosporangiaceae > JBPYFL01. The sequence goes on from JBPYFL010000070.1 coordinate 2,173, forward strand.
CCACACCACGGTCGCCGAGCTGGCGATCGAGCGGGCGAAGCGGCTGGTCGAGATGGGCCATGACGTGGTCGTGCTGCTGGACTCGATCACCCGGCTGGGACGCGCCTACAACCTGGCCGCGCCCGCCAGCGGCCGGATCCTGTCCGGCGGTGTGGACTCCACCGCGCTGTACCCGCCGAAGCGGTTCTTCGGCGCGGCACGGAACATCGAGCACGGCGGGTCGCTGACCATTCTGGCGACCGCCCTGATCGAAACCGGTTCCCGAATGGAAGAGGTCATCTTCGAGGAGTTCAAGGGCACCGGCAACATGGAGCTGCGGCTGCGCCGCGAGCTCGCCGACAAGCGGGTCTTCCCGGCGATCGACGTGGACGCGTCCGGCACCCGGAAGGAAGAGCTGCTGATGTCCGCCGAGGAGCTGAAGATCGTCTGGCAGCTCCGCCGGGTGCTGCACGCCCTGGAGACGCAGCAGGCGCTGGAGCTGCTGCTGGACCGGATGAAGGACACCAAGACCAACGCCGAGTTCCTTCTCCAGGTGCAGAAGACGACCCTCGCCGAGCGGTAGCGCAGCAGACGGCATAACGGCGCGGCGGCCCGCCCGGGTCGGGCACGGGCCCAATGATCGGACGCGCCGGGAATTGACAGCGCCAGTTCGGCGTTGCACATCTGGCACACTGGTAGCCGAGATCCGCGGTACCGGTTCCCGGCGGGCCCTCGGCCCGGCGACCCGGCGACCGCCAGAACCAGGAGCGAAGTCGTGAAGGCTGGTATCCACCCGGAGTACAACGTCACCGAGGTGACCTGTACCTGCGGTAACACATTTACTACCCGGAGCACCGAAAAGAGCGGTGTGATCCACGTCGACGTGTGCTCGAATTGCCACCCGTTCTACACCGGCAAGCAGAAGATTCTGGACACCGGTGGGCGCGTGGCGCGGTTCGAGCGGCGCTTCGGTAAGGCCGCGGCCAAGAAGGCCGCGAGCAAGAAGTAGCGCGCCCAACGGCGTCGGCCAGCGGGGAAACGGGGCGCCCCCCGGGTCGGCGCCGTCTCCATGCCAACGGGGCTGGATGGGTGCGCGAGTGGAACCCCCAGGGGAAAAAGTGTTCGAGCAGGCTGAAAAACTCGCCGACGAGCATGAGCGCCTGGAGCGTGAGCTCGCCCAGCCGGGCGTCCACAACGACCACGCGCGAGCGCGCGAAATCGGCCGCCGCTACGCCGAGCTGGGCCCGGTCGTGCAGGCATACCGCCAATGGCGGCAGACCATCGCCGACCTGGAGACCGCGCGCGAGCTGGCAGGCGAAGACGAATCGTTCGCGGCCGAGGCGGCGCAGCTCCACCAGCGCCGCGACGACCTCGAGGAACGGCTGCGCGACCTGCTGCGCCCGCGCGATCCGGCGGACGGCAAGGACGTCATCCTCGAGATCAAGGCCGGCGAGGGCGGTGAGGAATCCGCCCTGTTCTCCGGCGACCTGCTGCGGATGTACCTGCGGTACGCCGAGCGGCGCGGGTGGAAGACCGAGATCCTCGACTCGACCCCGTCCGATCTCGGCGGCTTCAAGGCCGTGACGGTCGCGGTCAAGGCTCCCGGGTCGCCCGCCGAGGGTGTCTGGTCGCGGCTGAAGTACGAGGGCGGCGTGCACCGGGTGCAGCGGGTGCCGGTGACCGAGTCCCAAGGCCGGGTTCACACGTCGGCGGCCGGCGTGCTGGTGCTGCCCGAGGCCGCGGAGGTCGAGGTCGAGATCGACCCGAACGACCTGCGGGTGGACGTGTTCCGCTCGTCGGGGCCCGGCGGCCAGAGCGTCAACACCACCGACTCGGCGGTCCGCATCACCCACCTGCCGACCGGCATCGTGGTCTCCTGCCAGAACGAGAAGAGCCAGCTGCAGAACCGGGAGCAGGCGCTGCGCATCCTGCGGGCCCGGCTGCTCGCTCAGGCGCGGCAGGAGGCCGACGCGCAGGCGGCCGCGGAACGCCGGAACCAGGTGCGCACCGTCGACCGTTCGGAACGCGTCCGGACCTACAACTTCCCGGAGAACCGCATCTCCGATCACCGTGTCGGCTTCAAGGCCTACAACCTGGACCAGGTTCTCGACGGCGACCTCGACGCGGTGATCCAGGCCCTGGTGGACGCCGACACGGGGGACAGCGCCGCGGGCCGGGGCGACTCCGGCAAAGGCAACTCCGGCAAAGGCAACTCCGACCGGGGCGACTCCGGGCGTGCGGCGGTCGGTGCCGGACGGCCGTGACCGTCTCCCCGCCTCCCCGCTCCGGCGTCACCGGCGTACTGGACGAGATAACCGTGGCCGCCCGGCAGCTCGCCGACGCCGGCATCGACACCGCCCGCACCGATGCGGAGCTGATCGCCGCGCACGTGCACGGAGTGCCGCGCGGCCAGTTGCACGCGGTGCGCGGCGGCTCCGGCGAGCGGTTCTGGGAGGCGGTGCGGCGGCGCGCCGCCGGGGAACCGCTGCAGCACATCATCGGCCGCGCCTACTTCCGCTACCTGGAGCTGGACGTCGGTCCCGGCGTCTTCATCCCGCGGCCGGAGACCGAGGTGGTCACCGGGTGGGCGGTCGGCTGGCTGCGCGCCCTCGGCGATGGCCGGGATGCGGCTGCGGACCGCCCAGTGGCGGTGGACCTGGGCACCGGATCCGGGGCGATCGCGATCGCGATCGCCGAGGAGGTGCCGCGAGCGGAGCTGCACGCGGTCGAGGCGCAGCGGCTCGCGCTGGCATGGGCCGAGCGCAACATCGCCGGAAGCCCCGCCGCGAGCAGGGTCACCCTGCACCACGCGGACCTCGCTTCCGCGTTGCCGGAACTGGACGGCGCCGTGGACCTGGTGATCAGCAACCCCCCGTATATCCCAGACGGGTCGTGGGTGGCGCCGGAGGTCGGGGATTACGACCCGCCGGAGGCGCTGTGGAGCGGCCCGGACGGGCTGGACGCGATCCGCGCCACCGAGCGCACGGCGGGCCGGCTGCTGCGGCCCGGCGGCGTCGCCGTGGTGGAGCACGGCGCCCCGCAGGGAGCGGATGCCCGCCGGGTTTTCGCCCGCACCGGAGCCTGGGAGGAGATCGTCACCCACACCGACCTCGCCGAACGGGACCGTTTCGTCACCGCGACGCGGGCCGGCGGGCCTACGGCCGGTGAGATGCACCACCCGGGGCGTGGCAGGATAAGCGGACGTGGACGTGACGACGCAGCGATATGACTGTGCGGATGTGGCGCAGCGGTCGGCCGGGATCGAGGCGGCGACCGACGCCGTCCGGCGGGGCGAGCTTGTCGTGCTGCCGACCGACACCGTGTACGGGATCGGGGCGGACGCGTTCAAGCCGTCCGCGGTGGCCGCGCTGCTCAGCGCCAAGGGACGCGGCCGGGACATGCCGCCGCCGGTGCTGGTCGGCTCGGTCCGGGCCGCCTCCGCGCTGATCGAGGAGCTTGGGCCGTACGGGCAGGACATGATGGACGAGTTCTGGCCGGGCGCGCTCACCCTGGTGTGCCGGGCGAGCCGCACGCTGAGCTGGGACCTCGGCGACACGCAGGGAACCGTCGCGGTCCGGATGCCGCTGCACACGGTCGCGCTCGAGCTGCTGAAGCAGACCGGGCCGATGGCGGTGAGCAGCGCGAACCGGTCCGGGATGCCGCCGGCCACCACGGCCGCGGACGCGGAGAAGCAGCTCGGCGGCGCCGTCTCGGTGTACCTCGACGGCGGGCCGTGCGCATCCGACGTGCCGTCGACGATCGTGGACCTCACCGGCCCGATTCCGCGCGTGCTGCGTGACGGCGCGATCCCGCTCGACCGGCTGAACGCCGTGGTCCCGATAACCGGGCCAGAGACGGACGAAACACCGGAAAGCACGGAAAGCAGGGCGCCGGATACTCCGGACACTCCGGATATGCCGGCCGCCAGTTCGGAAAACGGCGCCGGAAACGGCACCGAGGGTGGCGCGCCGGGCAACCAGCAGCACTAAGGTGTCTGCGTGCGCGAGTACCTCCTCACGCTGCTGGTCGCCGCAGCGGTCAGCTATCTGCTGACGCCGCTGGTGCGCCGGGCCGCGATCCGCTTGAACGCGGTGCCGGAGGTGCGTGACCGGGACGTGCATGCCGTCCCGACGCCCACGCTCGGCGGCATCGCGATGTACGGCGGGCTGGCCGCGGGCCTGCTGGTCGCCAGCCAGCTGCCGATCATGCGGGGCGTGCTGGCCGGGAAGTCGACGGTCAGCCTGCTGCTCGCGGGGTTGCTGGTGGTCGCCGCCGGGATCGTCGACGACCGCTGGGGGATGAACGCCACCAGCAAACTCGCCGCCCAGGTCGCCGCGGCCGGCATCCTGGTCTGGGGCGGCGTGGAACTCGCGTGGCTGCCGGTGCCGAAGAGCACCGTGGTACTGAGCCCGGACGAGGGCGCGGTACTGACCATCCTGCTCGTCGTGGTGACGATCAACGCGGTCAACTTCATCGACGGGCTGGACGGCCTCGCGGCCGGCATCGTCGGGATCTCCGCGTTCGCGTTCTTCATCTACTCCTACGAGATCACCCGGATGGTCGGCTTCCAGTCCCACCTCACCCTGCCGGCGCTGTCGTCGGCGGTGCTCACCGGGATGTGCGCCGGTTTCCTGCCGCACAACTTCTTCCCGGCCCGGATTTTCATGGGCGACACCGGCGCGATGCTGATCGGACTGGTGCTGGCCTACGGGCCGGTCGCGAGCAGCGACAACCTGGACCCGTCCACGCTGACGCACGTCAACCGGTTCCCCACCATCCTGCCGCTGCTGATCCCGATCCTGGTCCTGCTGATCCCGTACGTGGACCTGCTTCTCGCCGTCGTCCGGCGCACCCGGGCCGGCCTGCCGTGGAACGCGGCCGACAAGAAGCACCTGCATCACCGGCTGCTGGCCATCGGCCACTCGCACCGGCAGAGCGTGCTGATCATGTACGGCTGGGCCGCCCTGTTCGCGTTCGCCGTGGTGATGCTGGGCGTCGTCCGGTCACCGTTCATCGTCTTCTCCGGCGTCACCCTGGTGGCCGTCCTGGCGCTGCTGCTGGTCTCGATGCCGCGGCTGCGGCCGTCCTGGCTGGGCGGGCGGGGATCCCGCTACCGGCGCGGCGTGCGCGGTTCGGCGAGGGCGAGTTCACACCGGGCACCGGCATCATCCCGCCCGCCTGGCGACTCCCAGACCGAGCGACCAGCGGCGGGACCCTCGGCAAAGGTATGACAAAGAGCTTGTGATAGCTTTCACGAACAAGACTCCGACAGTTACATGCAACCCACCAAGAACTGAGAGAGCCTCGTGTTTGGTATCGCGGGTAACGATGCCCGGCTCCTGGTGCGGTCAGCGGTGCCCACCGCGATCGCCGGAGCCGTCGCGCTCGTCATCAGCGCTCTCGTCGCCGGGGGGAAAGGCGCCATCGGAGCGCTGCTCGGCCTGTTGCTCGTCGCTGTCTTCTTCACCGCCAGCATGGTCATCGTCGGATGGGTCAGCCGGGTCAAGCCCAGCGCCCTGATGCCGGCCGCGGTCGGCACCTTCCTGGCGAAGATCCTGCTGCTGCTTGTCGTGATCGCCGCGCTCAAGGGGACAACGGCGTTCAACACCAAGGTCTTCGGCTTCACCGCCATCGCCTGCGTGCTGGTGTGGACCGGCGGGCAAGTAGCCTCGCTCGCACGGCGGATGCCCTACGTTGAGCCGGTCGCGAGCGTGGATCCGGCGCGCGGGACTGGCGGCGCCGATCATGACTCAGGCGCCGGATCCCCGGCAGTACCGGGCGCAGTAACAGAGGAGCACTCCGTGAACATGGGCGGGGATCGGTGACGCATGCGCCACACACCCCATCCGGCGGCGGCCCGGCCCGTTCCGCGACCCGATGACCAGCACCGGCGGACCCTCCCGTCAGCAACAGGCCCGGCAGCCGGAGGCCCGGCAGCAGGAGGCGCCGCAGCCGGCCCAGCGGCGCGGCTGGCGGGCCCTGCTCATCCCGCAGATGCGCGAGCACAGCGGCGGGATCGGCACCGGGTACACGGTGGTCAGCTACCTGCTCGGCGGGCTCATCGCCTACGGCGGAATCGGCTGGCTGATCGGCCGGTGGACCGGCCTGACTCATATTCTGCTGCCGGCCGGGATGCTGTTCGGGCTCGCGGTCTCGACCGGCTGGATCATCTACCGCTATGGCAGGAGCGGAGAATCCCGGTAACGTTGCCGCCCGGCCACTCTTGCCCGTGGCGTAATCGTCTGCATCCAATGTCCGAGGTAGAGGGAGTATGCGGTGAGTGACGCCCTGGCGGTGGCGGGGTCCGTGGGTGGCGCTGTCAACGGAGCGCACACGGGGCACCCGGTGGCGTCCGGCTGCCATATCTTCTCCGGGTGCGGCTACCCGGCTCCCGGCCTGGGCAGCTTCGACTTCCAGCCCATTTTCAAGATCGGCAGTTTCGGCTTCACCAAGCCGATGATGATCTGCCTGCTCATCGCGCTGGTGGTGGTGGGCTTTTTCTGGTTTGCGTTCGGCAAGCCCAAGCTGGTGCCACGCGGCGCGCAGAACGTCGGCGAGATGGGCATCCTGTTTGTCCGGGACCAGATCCTCCGGCCGATGACCGGCAAGAAGGGCGACAAGTACCTTCCGTACCTGGTGTCGCTGTTCTTCTTCATCTGGCTGATGAACCTGATGGAGATCATCCCGTTCTTCCAGTTCCCGGTGCCGTCGCGGATCGGCTTCGTCTGGAACCTGGTCCTGATCACCTGGGTGACGTACATGTACGTCGGCATGCGGACGCACGGGCCGATCGGCTTCTTCAAGTTCCTGATCCCCAGCGGCGTGCCCTGGTGGATCCTGCCGCTGCTCGCCCCGATCGTGCTGATCTCCGACATCCTCCTGCGGCCATTCACCCTCGGCGTCCGGCTGTTCGCGAACATGTTCGCCGGGCACATCCTGCTGCTCGTCTTCTACCTCGCGACCTGGTATTTCGTCAGCATGAGCATCGGTCTCGCGTTCGCGGCCGGCTCGCTGGTGATGGTGATCGTCATCACCGCGTTTGAGGCGCTGATCCAGTTTCTGCAAGCATTCATCTTCACCATCCTGACGGCCTTCTACATCGGCGACTCGATGTCGGAGGCCCACTGACCGCGACCGACCTCACCGGCACAATGCCGGTCCCTACACAAAAGGAACGGAAGGATGATTGACCCAACGCACGTACTCGCAGCCGCCAGCGTCGGTGGCCGGCTCGGCGCCGTCGCTTACGGCCTGGCCGCCATCGGACCGGGGGTTGGCATCGGGCTGATCTTCGGGCACGCGACGGAGGCGATGGCCCGGCAGCCAGAGGCCGCGGGATTGATCCGCGCCAACATGTGGGTCGGCTTCGCGCTGGCCGAGGCGCTGGCGCTGATCGGGCTCGTGGTCCCGTTCATTTTCACCTCCTGAGGGAAGGCAGTAAACCGTGTGGTATCTCGCGTCGGCCGGCGGGTCCACGAACCCGCTGATCCCGGACGGGGTCGAGCTGATCATCGGCACGATCGGCTTCCTGATCGTGTTCGGTGGCCTCGGCAAGATCCTGATGCCCCGGATCCAGAAGACCCTCGCTGACCGCACCGACACCATCGAAGGCGGCATCGAGCGCGCCGAGGCGGCACAGGCCGAGGCGCAGCAGACGCTGGAGCGGTACCGGGCGCAGCTAGCCGACGCACGCCAGGAGGCGGCCCGGCTCCGCGAAGAGGCCCGGGAGCAGGGAACCCAGATCATCGCGGAGATGCGCGAACAGGCGCAGGCCGAGTACCGGCGGCTTGTCGATGCCGCGCACACCCAGATCGAGGCCGATCGCCAGCAGGCGATCACCTCGCTGCGCACCGAGATGGGCCAGCTCGCCACCGAGCTGGCCAGCCGGGTGGTCGGCGAGTCGCTCACCGACGATGCACGGCAGCGGCGGGTCGTCGACCGCTTCCTGGACGACCTTGAGGCCGGGGCTGCCGCGGTGCCGTCAGCTCCCGGTGAGGCGGGCCGGTGAGGGGAGCCAGCCGGGCTTCGCTCGCCGAGCTCACCGAGCGGCTGCGGCAGGTGCTCGCTGCCCCGGAGGCCCGCACCAGGGCCGGGGAGGTGGCCGACGGGCTGTTCGCCGTCGTGCACCTGTTCGACCGTGAGCACGGGCTGCGGCGGGCGCTCTCGGACCCGGCGAAGCCGGCCGGGGAGAAGGCCGCGGTCGCCGAGGCGCTGCTGACCGGAAAGGTCCCGGCCGAGGCCGTGACCCTCGCCGCGGAAGCCGCCAGCCGGCGCTGGTCCCGGCCACGGGACCTGCCGGACGCGCTGGAGGAGACCGCGGTACGGGCGGCAATCATCGGCGCGGACGCGGACGGTCACCTCGATGACCTGGAGGACGAGCTGTTCCGGTTCGGCCGGGTGGTGGAGGCGAGCCCGCCGCTGCGGGCCGCGCTCGCCGACCCCGGGCTGCCCCGGGACCGCAAGGGTGGCCTGCTCGCCGCGCTGCTCGAGGGCAAGGTCACCCGGCCGACGCTGCAGCTGGTCACCGAGGCCGCACTGTATCCGCGGGGACGTAGCCTTGAAGCGAACCTTGATGTATACGGGCGGCTCGCGGCACAGCAGCGGGAGCGCCTCGTGGCGGTGGTCCGGACCGCGACCGAGCTCGGCCCGGCGCAGCGCGACCGGCTAGCGGCGGCGCTCGCCCGGATGTACGGCCGCGAGGTGCACCTCAACGTGGTGCTCGACCCCGCGGTGATCGGCGGCCTGTCGGTGCGGATTGCCGACGACGTCATCGACGGTACCGTCGCGGGACGGCTGGAGACGGTGCGCCGCCGGCTCCTCGGGGCGTAGCGCTCACCGGGCCCACAGACTTACCCGACACCCAGGCGAACACTTACCAGACACACGGAGAGACCAGGGAAGATGGCGGAACTGACGATCCGGCCGGAGGAGATCCGGGACGCTCTGGAGCGTTTCGTCCAGACATATGAGCCGGGCGCCGCGTCCCGTGAAGAGGTCGGCACCGTCACCGAGGCCGGTGACGGGATCGCCCGGGTCGAGGGCCTGCCCTCGGCGATGTACAACGAACTGCTGGAGTTCCCGGACGGCACCCAGGGCCTCGCGCAGAACCTGGACGAGCGCGAGATCGGCGTGGTCATCCTCGGCGACTTCGCGCAGATCGAGGAAGGCCAGCAGGTCCGCCGTACCGGCGAGGTGCTGTCGGTGCCGGTCGGCGACGACTTCCTCGGCCGGATGATCGACCCGCTCGGCAAGCCGCTGGACGGCAAGGGCGAGATCACCGCCGAGGCGATGCGGCCGCTGGAGGAGCAGGCGCCGTCGGTGGTGTCGCGGCAGAAGGTCAAGGAGCCGATGCAGACCGGCATCAAGGCCATCGACGCGATGACGCCGATCGGCCGCGGCCAGCGCGAGCTGATCATCGGCGACCGCAAGACCGGCAAGACCACCGTTGCAGTCGACACGATCCTGAACCAGAGGGGTCAGGGCGTGAAGTGCATCTACGTCGCGATCGGTCAGAAGGGATCGACCGTCGCGCAGACCGTCGAAACGCTGCGCGAGCACGGCGCGCTCGAGTACACGGTGGTCGTGAGCGCGCCGGCCTCCGACGAGGCAGTGTTCAAGTACCTCGCGCCGTACTCCGGTTGCGCGATCGGCCAGCA